>NZ_JBIALB010000008.1:0-199747 GCF_042872965.1 Micromonospora sp. NPDC005087
GCCTGACCCGCTGGCCAATATGGCCGGCGGGGCGTGCGTGACCCGCTGGCCGACCGGCCGGGGGGGCGCCGGCGCGGCGGGGGGGGGCCCCCCCCCCCGGGGGGGGGGGGGGGGGCGCCCGCGGGGGGGGGGGCGGGCGACCCGGCGGGGTCCGGGGGGGGCGGCCCCGCGGGCGGGGGGGGCCCCCGGGGCGGGGGGGGGGGGGGGGGGGGCCCCCCCCCCCCCCCCGCCCCCGATTACCCGTACGCGTCAGACCTTGGCCTTGCCGAGGATGCGGTTCACTGTTGTCCCGCAAACCGGACACTTGCCCTTGGCCATGTTCATTCCGGTCTTCGAGACCTCAACGTGCCCCTCGAAGTCCCGCTTCTCCTTGCACTTCACGCAGTAACCGTTGTAGGTCTGGGCCTGGTCGGCCACGGTGCCCTCCTCGTCTCGTCCGCCGGTCAATGCCGTCCCGGCGGGGTGCCCGGCGGCGGGCCACACGGGGCGCCGGCGCTGGGTCTCACTCCGCGGCCACCTTCGTGACCGCTGGTTCGCGGACCCTACCCAGGTCTGGGCAGTTCCATGTCAGCTGTGCATCGACACTGTGAGCAAGTCGACGTCGAGAGTGTGCATGGCGAATTAGGTCGGATAAGTCAGTTTGGCGGGGACACGCCGACCAAACCCTCTCAGCCACCCGTGCGGGTGCCCCCGCAGCGGCACCGAGCACGGTGATCACCTACGGTGGAGGGGTCCCCGGAGAGGGCCGCCATCGGTGTTCACGAAGGGTGACGAGATGGCGCAGCGGCGACCCGGCCAAGAAATTTTCGGGACGCCCAACGACCAATCACCATTTTCTGGGCGCGTGTCGCGCGGTTGACCCTTGCGGACCCCTGGTCAGTACGCATTAGCTTTCCTTCGTGACACGTAGCCGAGGCTGCGCGGGCCAGTGATGGCGGGGACGCGCAAGCCGGTCGTCGAGGTGCGGCGCAGCCAGCGCCGACGACGCACGGTGTCTGCGTACCGCGATGGTGAGCGGGTCGTCGTCCTCATCCCGGACCAGTTCTCCCGGGCCGAGGAGAGCGAGTGGGTCGACCGGATGCTCGCCCGGCTCGCCGCCCGGGAGGGCCGGCTCGCCCGCTCGGACGCGGAGCTGCTGGCCCGGGCCACCCGGCTGATCGACCTCTACCTCACCGGGTACGGCGCCAAGGCGGTGCCCGCCAGCGTCCGGTGGGTCACCAACCAGAACGGCCGGTGGGGCTCCTGCACGCCCGCCGATCGCAGCATCCGGATCTCGCACCGCGTGCAGGACATGCCGGAGTGGGTCATCGACTACGTGCTGCTGCACGAGCTGGCCCACCTCATCGTGCCCAGCCACAACGCCCGGTTCTGGGGCCTGGTCGGCCGCTATCCCAAGGCGGAACGAGCCCGCGGCTACCTCGAAGGCGTGGCCGCCGCCTCCTGCGCCCCCGTCGCCACCTGACGCGGGGTCGGGCCTCCGTGATCGACTCGGTTTCCTTGATGTCGCGGTGTCCCGGGCCCTCGGACAGCGCGACATCCTTGAAACCGGGTGGATCATCAGCCCAGCCCAGCCCAGCCCAGCCCGGGCGGCCGGGGCGGCGTAGGCCGGGCCAGGTGGTCGGGCCGGGGGCGCTAGGGTCGGGATGTGGCACGACGGGTGGTGGTGGCGTTGCTCGGGCCGGTGCACTGGTCGCCGCCCGGCATCGACCTGGCGGACTGGCGGGCAGCGCTCGCCGAGGACGTCGTCGACCTGCTCGCCACGCTCAACGAGGTGGAGGTCGCCGTCGCGGTGACCCCGGCCGACCGGTCGTTGGCGGACGCCGTGGTCTGGCCCGGCACCACCGTGTACGAGGTGGCCGAGCCGACGCCGACCGCGGTGTTCGCCGCGCTGGACGGCTACGAGCAGGCGGCGGTGCTCGCCGGTGACGTGCCCGACCTGCCCGCGCTGACCGTCGGCAAACTGCTGCGCCCGCTCACCACCCGGCCGGTCGCGGTCGCCCCGGTGGAGGGCGGCGGCCCGGGCCTGCTCGGGGTGGCCGTGCGACTGCCCGTGGCGGGTTGGCTACCGAAGCTGGACCTGGACGTGGCGACACCGGCCGACGCGCGGGCCGGTGCCCCCCGACCCGGCGACGTTGCCGTCACGGCCGGGTGGCGTCGGCTACGCGGGCCTGCCGACCTGGCCACCCTGGACCCGGCCTTCGAGGGTTGGGAGGCCACCCGCGCCCTGCTCTCCGGCTCCGGCCGACCGGCCTGACCCGCTGGCCAATATGGCCGGCGGGGCGTGCGTGACCCGCTGGCCGACCGGCCGGGTGCCCGCCGTCGATCGGTGCGGGCACCCCGGCTCTGTCGTCAGGGCTTGGCGTCGCCGTCGGTGTCGCTGTCGTCCTGCTGGCCGGGAGCCTTCTCCTCGGCCCCACCCGGCGCGGTGAAGTCGAAGTTGTCCAGCTCGCTCAGGTCCCACTCGTTCATGGCGAAGGCGACCGGGTCGGCGAAGTCGTCGTCCGACGGGAGAAGGTCCGGGTGGCCCCAGACCGCGTCCCGGCCGGCGATGCCGCGATGCTCGGTGAGCGCGGCCCACAGCGCCGCCGCCTCGCGCAGCCGGCGCGGGCGCAGTTCCAGACCGACCAGCGCGGCGAAGGTCTGCTCGGCCGGACCGCCGGCGGCCCGGCGGCGGCGGAACGCCTCGCCCAGCCGGACGACGTTGGGCAGCCGGTCGCTGGCGGCGCTGTCCACCACGTGGCACACCCAGCCCTCGACCAGGGCCAGCGCGGTCTCCAGTCGGGCCAGGGAGGCCTTCTGCGCCGGGCTGTCCTCCGGCGTGAAGATGCCCTCCAGGGCGATCGCCTGCATCGACTCCGGGTCGGTCGGGTCGACCCGCCCCATCGCCTCCTCGATCGCCTCCCGGTTGACCCGGATGCCCGAGGCGTACATCTCCACCGCGCTGAGCACGTGCCCGCGCAGCCACGGGACGTGCTGGAACAGCCGCTGGTGGGCGGCCTCGCGCAGCGCCACGTAGAGGCGCACCTCGTCCTCGGGCAGCTCCAGGCCCTCGCCGTACGCCCGGATGTTGGCCGGGATCAGCGCGGCCGTGCCGGCCGGACCGAGCGGCAGCCCGATGTCGCCGGCGGAGAGCACCTCCGCGGCGAGGGAGCCGAGGGCCTGCCCCAACTGCCCGCCGAAGAGCGCGCCGCCGAGGGTGGCCACCATCGACTGCATCGGGCCGAGCTGGGCGCGCGCCTCCGGCGGCACCAGGTCGCCCATCGCGCCGACCATCCGGCTCGCCACCGGGTCGCAGAGCTTGCGCCACACGTCCAGCGTCTTGAAGATCCACTCATTGCGGTTCCAGGCCACCGGGGACTGGATGCCGGACGGCCAGGCCGAGGCGGGCTCCAGCCACAGGTCGGCCAGGCGCAACGCCTCTTCCACCGCGTTGCGCTCGTAGGGCGACACCGCCGGGTCGCCGGCGGCCGCCAGCTGGCTGGCCGCCACCTGCCGGGCCAGGTCCCAGTTGACCGGCCCGCTGCCCGGCGCGGAGAGCAGGTGCTGCAACTGCGACATGAACTGCTGCATCTGCGCGGGATCGTTGGGGTCTGGTGGTTGCCCACCCGGTAGCGCGAAACCGAACGGAATATCAGGCACGACGTCTACGGTACGCGCGCCGCGCCCCAGCTCGCCGCCGCTGGCGTTGCGCTGAGGGCGAAGTCGCGCGGCGCATCCGGCAACCGGGCCCCGAGCGGTCGGTACGCTCTGCCGCATGAGACGTCGTGGCCTGACGGTCCTGCTCGGTGCCCTGTTCACCGCCCTGCTGAGCATCGGGGTGCTCCGGGTGCCGATCCCGTACGTGGTGCTCGGCCCGGGCCCGACGGTCAACACCCTCGGCACCGCCGACGGCAAGGAGGTCATCCAGGTCTCCGGGCGGGAGACGTCCACCTCCGCCGGCCAGCTCCGGTTGACCACGGTGGGGGTGCAGCCCACGGTGCGGCTCCGCGGGGCGATCGCCGGCTGGTTCTCCGACGACGAGGCGGTGGTGCCGCGCGAGCTGGTGTACCCGCCGGGGGAGTCGACGGAGCAGGTCGAGCAGCGCAACGCCGAGGACTTCAAGGTGTCGCAGACCAGCGCCGAGACCGCCGCGCTCCGCGAACTGGGCTTCCCGGTGCAGGTGGTGATCAAGACGGTGGCCGCGGACGGCCCGTCCGCCGCAGTGCTCAAGGTCGGTGACGTGGTCACCTCGGTCGACGGTAAGCCGGTGCCGGTGGCCTCGAAGGTCACCGAGCTGGTCCGGGCCAAGCCGGCCGGCACGGCCCTGACCATCGGCTACACCCGCGACGGCGCGTCGGCCACCGCGACGGTGACCAGTCAGGAGCAGGACGGCCGGCCGCGGATCGGCGTCGAGATCGACCAGCAGCAGCCGCACCCGTTCACGCTCGGCATCGACCTGGAGGACATCGGCGGGCCGAGTGCCGGCCTGATGTTCGCCCTGGGCATCGTGGACAAGCTGACCCCAGCCGACCTCACCGGTGGGCAGGTCATCGCCGGCACCGGCACCATCGACGACGAGGGCAACGTCGGCCCGATCGGCGGGATCGCCCAGAAACTGGTCGGTGCGAAGCGCGCCGGGGCCAAGGTCTTCCTCGTGCCGGCGGACAACTGCGCCGAGGCGGTCCGCAATCCGCAACCCGATCTGCCGCTGCTGCGGGTGGGCTCGTTGAGCCAAGGGCTGACCGCGCTGGAGACGCTGCGGGCGGGGGGACAGCCGACCCGCTGCTGACGCGTGTGACCGTGCCCCGCCGCGTTCAGGAACACCCCGTACTCTGGGTGCCTGGTCGGAGCCGATCACACTCGAGCGTGCGGAGCCAACAGTGGTCATGCGTAGCAGCAGCCCCCTTCCGAGGATGAGCCGGCGCGGACGCGTCACCATCGCTGTCCTGGTCGGGGTGTTCGTGCTCTTCACCCTGCTCGGCTGGGGTGTGCAGGCGTGGACGGACTGGCTCTGGTTCGACGAGGTCCGCTACACCGAGGTCTTCACCGGCGTGCTGGTCACCCGGCTGCTGCTCTTCCTCGCCGTCGGCCTCGGCATGGCGGTCATCGTCGGCGGCAACCTGTGGCTGGCCCACCGGCTGCGCCCGCGGCTGCGTCCGCACTCGGTCGAGCAGGCGACCCTGGAGCGCTACCGGATGGCGCTCAGCCCGCGCCTCGGCACCTGGATCGCGCTGACCGCCGCCGTGGTCGGGCTCTTCGCCGGTCTCTCCGCGCAGAGCCGGTGGAACCAGTGGCTGCTCTTCCGCAACGGCGGCGACTTTGGAATCAAGGACCCGGAGTTCGGGGTCGACATCGGCTTCTACGTCTTCCAGCTGCCGTTCTGGCGCTACCTGCTCGGGGTCGCGTTCACCGCGGTGGTGCTGGCCGTGATCGGCGCGCTGGCGGTGCACTACCTCTTCGGCGGGGTCCGCCTCCAGGGCGTCGGGGACCGGATGAGCAACGCCGCCCGCGCCCACCTGAGCAGCCTCGTCGCGGTCTTCGTGCTGCTCAAGTCCGTCGCGTACGTGCTGGACCGGCGGGCGATGCTGCTGGAGTACAACGAGGGCGCCAAGCTGTACGGCGCCGGCTACGCGGACGTCAACGCGCTGCTGCCGGCGAAGGAGATCCTGGCCTACATCTCGATCGTGGTGGCGATCGCGATCATCGTGTTCTCCAACGCCTGGATGCGGAACCTGGTCTGGCCGGGCATCTCGCTCGCCCTGCTCGGCGTGTCCGCGGTGGCCATCGGCGGCATCTACCCCTGGGCGGTGCAGACCTTCGAGGTCAAGCCGAGCGCCAAGGACAAGGAGGCGCCGTACATCCAACGCAGCATCGACGCGACCCGGGCGGCGTTCGGGTTGGCGGTCACCGAGACGACCCCGTTCGCGGCGAGCAACCTCACCCCGCCGGCCAACCTGGCCACCGACACCTCGGTGGTGTCGAACGTGCGGCTGCTCGACCCGCAGTTGGTCAGCGAGACCTACACCCAGCTCCAGCAGGTGCGCGGCTTCTACGACTTCGGCCCGAAGCTGGACATCGACCGGTACGGGGTGAACGGCAAGACCTCCGACTACGTGGTCGGCGTCCGGGAGATCAACTACGGCGAGCTGACCGACCAGCAGAACACCTGGATCAACCGACACACCGTCTACACCCACGGGTACGGGCTGGTGGCCGCCCCGGCGAACCAGGTGGTCTGCGGCGGGCAGCCGTTCTTCGTCTCCGGCTTCCTCGGCGAGCGGACCCAGGAGGCGTGCTCCTCGCAGACCGAGCAGATCCCGGCGAAGCAGCCGCGCATCTACTACGGCGAGCGGATGGCCGCCGACGACTACGCGATCGTCGGGCAGTCCGACCCGAACAAGAAGGCCGAGTTCGACCGGCCGGTGGGTGAGGGTGGCGGCGAGTCCTACACCTACACCGGCGAGGGCGGCGTGGAGATCGGCTCCTTCACGCGGCGGCTGCTGTACGCCATCAAGGAGCAGGAGTCGAACTTCCTGCTCTCCGAGGCGGTCAACAAGGACTCCAGGCTGCTCTACGTGCGCAACCCGCGGGACCGGGTGGAGAAGGTCGCGCCGTTCCTCACCCTGGACGGCGACCCGTACCCGGCGGTGGTGGACGGCCGGGTGCAGTGGATCGTCGACGGCTACACGACGGCGGCGACCTACCCGTACGCCGAGCGGGTCAACCTCCAGACCGAGACCACCGACGAGCTGACCAACCGGGGCACCTTCCAGTTGGCCCGGGAGAACGTCAACTACATGCGCAACTCGGTGAAGGCCACCGTCGACGCGTACGACGGCACCGTGAAGCTCTACGAGTACGACGACACCGACCCGGTGCTCAAGGCGTGGAACAAGGCGTTCGGCGGTGACCTGGTGCTGCCGAAGACGGAGATTCCGGTCGAGCTGACCGAGCACCTGCGCTACCCGGCGGACATGTTCAAGGTGCAGCGGAACCTGCTCACCAAGTTCCACGTGACCAACCCGGGTGACTTCTACTCGGCGCAGGACTTCTGGCAGGTGCCCAACGTGCCGGACGCGCCGGACAGCGGCCAGAAGCAGCCCCCGTACTACCTGTTCACCCAGTTCCCCGGGCAGGAGTCCCCGCGCTTCCAGCTCACCTCCGCGGTCACCCCGAACGGCCGGCAGAACCTCGCCGCGCTGATCTCGGGGTCGTACGTCGAGGGGCAGCCCCGGCTGGAGGTGCTGGAGCTGCCGGACCAGACCCGGGTCTCCGGCCCGGTGCAGGTGCACCAGCAGATGACCAACAACGCCAACATCCGCCAGCAGCTCAACCTGCTCTCCAGCAACCAGGCGCAGGTGCAGTACGGCAACCTGCTCTCGCTGCCGTTCGCCGACGGCATGCTCTACGTCGAGCCGGTCTACGTGAAGAGCAACCAGCAGGACGCGTACCCGCTGCTGCAGAAGGTGCTGCTCTCGTACGGTGACGGCGGCTCCTTCGTGGCGCTCGCCGACAACATCAACGACGGCATCAAACAGCTGGTCGAGCAGGGCAAGCGGGCCGGGCAGGGCGCACCGCCGCCGCCGCCCCCGACCACCGGGGGTAACCCGACCACGCCGCCGCCGAGCCCCGGCCCCGGCACCGGCACGCCGCCGATGACCGGCGAACTGGCCGACGCGGCGAACCGGGTGCAGACCGCCATCACCGAGGTCCGGGCCGCGCAGACGTCCGGGGACTTCGAGCGGTACGGTCGGGCGCTCAAGGCGCTGGACGAGGCGCTCACCGCCTTCCAGCAGGCGCAGCAGGCGGCCAACCCGCCCGCTTCGCCCAGTGGCAGCCCGTCGCCGAGTGGCAGCGCTCCGCCGCCGACCCCCAGCCCGGGCGGCTGACCTCGCCCCTCGGGAAGAACCTTTCGGAGCCCTCGTCGTCGGACCGCACCTGGTCGTGACGGCGAGGGCTTCGCCGTGTCCGCGTGTCGCCTCCCGGACACACCGCGGCCGGCCGGCCCGCAACCTGCGGTACCGGTCCGTCGTCCTCTCTGCAACGGGGTGCGGACGAGGGGGACCAGCCGATGAGGGACGCGCAGAGTTTCGACGAGTTGTACCGCGGCACGGCGCGGCGGCTGTTGCGGTACGGCTATGCCGTCACGGGCGACCACACCGAGGCGCAGGATCTGGTGCAGGAGGCGTTCGCCCGTGCCTGGCGGCAGTGGGGACGGCTGTCGACGCATCCGGCCCCGGAGGCGTGGCTGCGGCTGGTGGTGGCCCGGCTCGCGACGGACCGTTGGCGGCGCCTGCACCGCTGGCGGTCGGCGCTGAGTCGCACCGGACCACCGCCGGACGCTCCGGCGCCCAGTGAGGACGGCGTTCTGCTGGTTCGTGCCCTCCGCGAGTTGCCGACCGGCCAGCGGCAGGCGCTGGCCCTGCACTATCTCTTCGACATGTCGGTGGAGGACATCGCCCGGGAGGCCGACGTGCCGGTCGGCACCGTGAAGTCCTGGCTGTCCCGCGGCCGGTTCCGGCTGGCCGCGCTGCTGCCCGACCTCTCCACCGTGAAGCTGGAGGCGAACGATGTCAGCTGAACTCTCCGACCTCTACCGGTCGCTCGGCGCCGCTGTCGACGACCAGGAGTTCGCGCACCCCGGGCTGGTTCGGCGGCGCGCCGACCGGCGGGCCCGCGTCCGGGTCGCCAGCACCGCGCTCGCGGTGGCGGTGCTGCTCGGCGGGGTGGCGGTCGGCGGCCGGCTGGTGTTGTCGGCGGACGACGCAACACCGTTGCCGCCGCCCGCCGACACTCCGGGCCCGGTGCCGACCGGATCGACGCCACCCCCGTCCCTGTCCCCGTCGCCACCGTCGTCGCCGCCGGGCGGCACGCCGAGTGGTACGCCGTCGGCGCCCACAACAGGTGCGGGCACTCCCCGGCCACCAACCTCGATTCCGGACCGTGCCTTCTTCGTCCTGGCGGCCGCGAACCAGACCGGCCTGAAATCGCGGATCGACGGCGCGGCGCTGCCGGTGCTCTGCACGGCCGGTTATCCCAGCGAGTCCGCCGTGGCGCAGCGCCGCGGCCGGTACCTGGCCTACAAGCGGCCGGAAACCCCGCAGGGGTACTTGCCGGACGGCAGCTACCGGCACACCATCACCATCTACCGCCCGGGCCGTGCCGACGACGCAATACGGGAGCTGCGGCGGGCCGTTCGCGACTGCCCCGAGCAGGAGCTGCCCGACGACGGCGCGCGGACCTGGCGGCAGCGGCTGCTCGACCCGGGCAGGTATGGGGACGAGTCGGTGCTGTTCGAGATGCGGGCACCGTTCCTGGACGCCAACGGCGAAGCGGACGGCGAGGAGGTCCGGTTGGTCCGGGCGGTCCGCATCGACGACGTGGTGACGGTGCTTTGGGAACAGGGCTGGGAGGGCACCTCCGCCGAACGTGCCCCGTTCGATGCCGACAGCCGGCGGGCGGTCGCGGCGATCGAGGACTGGCTCGGCTGACGGCGGCCCCGGTGAGCGGGTGGGTGGCGGGATGTGGGTCGCTTTGCGGTGCCCCGGGTCGGTGCGCTACGGTTATCGAGCCGACGCGGGGTGGAGCAGCTCGGTAGCTCGCTGGGCTCATAACCCAGAGGTCGCAGGTTCAAATCCTGTCCCCGCTACGAGAGACACAGATCGACAGCCCGTTTCCGGTTCGCCGGAGGCGGGCTGTCGACGTTGTCGGGTACGTGTGGGCGGCGGACCGGTGGTCGTGCCAGGCCTCGAGTGGCGACCCCGCCGATCATCACCGGAACGGATGGGTTAGGGTTAACCAGTCGACGCGGGGTGGAGCAGCTCGGTAGCTCGCTGGGCTCATAACCCAGAGGTCGCAGGTTCAAATCCTGTCCCCGCTACCACTGAAGGTGCACGTCAAAGCCCGGCCCCCAGATCGTGGGGGTCGGGTTTTTTTTGGGATCCCGCACAGGCGCGGTCTGGTGTGGGCGGCGGCGACGTAGGCCGCATGACTGGGTGTGGACAATCGTGCCGAGGTTGCGTCCTTCGGCGAGGATGGGGACATGTCTTCATTCGGCAAGTGGTGGGGCCGGCTCAGCGCGGTCCTCGGTGCGGTCGTGCTGGCGGTGTTCGTGCCCGTCGCGGCCTGGGCGTCCACGGGCACCGGCGAGCTGGTGGTGGAGGCCGCCCGGCGGCGGTCCCGCGGCGGTGGCTTCGGATTCCTCGGCCTGCTCTGCTGCCTGGTGGTGGTGGCGATCATCGTGTTCCTGGTGCTGCGGCTGACGCGCAACCGCCGGGGCGGTCCGCCGCGCTGACCCGGGCGTTGCCGCCGTGCCCGGCCGGTCGGCGGCTCGTCATCACCGCCGGCGGCCGACCGGCCGCCGCCGGTGGTCACGCCGCCAGGGCGGCGTTGGCCTGGGCGATGAAACGAGAGGTGGCCGCGCGGGTGCCGGCGCGTCCGGAGCGGATGCTCTCCGCGGCGGTGACGAGCAGGGTACGCACCTTGGCGTGCCCCTTTGGTGGTGGCGCCGGTGCCGGCCCGAGCTGTTCGGCGATGCTGGCGTTGAACGCGGCGGCCCGCTGCTGCGCCGGGTCGGTGATGCTGCCCTCGGTGTAGCGGCGGACGGCGATGCTGGCGTTGAGGCCGCGTTCGTGGCCGAGGACGGTGCCGGCCTCGCCGTTCGTGGTCAGAAAGTTGATCACGTCGATGACAGTGTCCGGGTGGCGGGTGCCGCGGAACGCCGCCCAGTACATCGACGCCCGCGCCCACTGCGCACCCGGCGGGCCGGGGAAGCCGACCACGCCCAGCTCGGCCTCCGTGAGCCGTTGCAGCTCCGGCAGCTCGTGGGACCAGGCGAAGGACGCGGCGGTCAACCCGCTGACCACCAGTTGCCGTGCCGGCTCCCCGCTGTCGGCCTGCTCGACCAGTGCCGCGCCCGGCGTGGCCCGCCCGGCCCGGGCGCGCTGCCACAGCTCGAACCAGCCGATCAGCTCGTCCGCGCCGAAGCCGAGCTGGCGTCCCCGGTAGAACTCGCCGCCCTGGGCGCGCAGCCAGAGCCAGAGCGCGCGGTAGTCGCCGGACGCGTCCATGGTGCCGGCCACCTGGCCGTCGCTGGCCTCGGTGACCTGTTCCGCCCAGGCGATGTAGTCCGCCCAGGGCATCCCGCCGCGTGGCTCCGGCACCCTCAGCTCCCGCAGCAGGTCCCGGTTGAACACCACCGCCGCGAGGGTCTGCCCACCGGCCACCGCCATCGTCCGCCCGTCCACCGTGCCGTAGCGGATCAGGCTCTCCGGCAGGCCGCGCAGGTCCAACCGGTGGTCGGCGACCCGCTCGGTGAGGTCGAGGACGATCTGGCGCTGGGTGTACTCGGTCAGCACGGCGTCGTCGAGCTGGATCAGGTCCGGCACGTTGCCGCCGGCCGCCTGGGTGGCCAGCCGGTCGTAGTAGCCGTCGGCGCCCTGCCAGGTGACGCGGAAGGTGACCCGGGGGTTGCGCTCCGAGTAGAGCCGCAGCACCTTCTCGGTCAGCTCGGCCCGCTTCGTCCCACCCCACCAGAAGACCGACAGCTCGACCGGCCCCGCGTCGGTGGATGTGGCGGGGCCGTCGCTGCATCCGGTCAGCCCGCCGGCGGCCAGCAGGGGAGCACCGAGCAGCGCGCCCAGCACTCGGCGCCGGCCCGGGTCGGCGTCGAGGCGGTCGATCGGGGGTCGAACAGCGGGCACGGGATCTCCTGGCACCTGCGGGTGGCGGCGGTCGGACCATTCACGCAGGCGGCGCGGGAAGGTGTCAACGTGCGTCCGGGCACCGCTGCCCGCAACGGCGAGCGCGGGTGGTCGAAGCGGGCGTCCCGGTGCCGCGTGGTGTACTAGGGCGCGTGGAACTTCTGCACTCGGGCAAGGTCCGGGACGTCTACGCCGACGGCGACGACCTGATCCTGGTCGCCTCGGACCGCATCTCGATCTACGACGTGGCGCTGCCGACGCCGATTCCGGACAAGGGTCGCCTGCTCACCGCCCTCTCGCTGTGGTGGTTCGAGCAGCTCGCCGACCTGGTGCCGAACCACGTCATCTCGGCCGCCGACGTGCCGGCGGAGTTCGCCGGGCGGGCGATCCGCTGCCAGCGGCTGGACATGGTCCCGGTCGAGTGCGTGGCCCGGGGTTACCTCACCGGCGGTGGCCTGCGGGAGTACGAGCGCACCGGCGCGGTCTCCGGCGTGCCGCTGCCCCGGGGGCTCGGCGAGGCGTCGATCCTGCCCGAGCCGATCTTCACGCCGTCGAGCAAGGCCCCGGTGGGCGAGCACGACGAGCCGATCACGTTCGCCGACGTGGTGGACAAGGTGGGCCAGGCCACCGCCGAGCGGCTGCGGCAGATCACCATCGACATCTACCGGCACGGGGCGGAACTGGCCGCCGACCGGGGCATCCTGGTCGCCGACACCAAGATCGAGCTGGGCTGGGCGCCGGACGGCACCCTGGTCCTCGCCGACGAGCTGCTCACCTCCGACTCGTCCCGGTTCTGGCCGGCCGAGTCGTACCAGCCCGGGCGGGTGCAGTTCTCGTACGACAAGCAGTACGTGCGGGACTGGGCCACCGGCAGCGGCTGGGACAAGCAGGGTCCGGCGCCGGACATGCCGGCCGAGGTGGTCGAGGCGACCCGGGCCCGCTACGTCGAGGTCTACGAGAAGCTCACCGGTAACCGCTGGAGCTGAGCCGGGCGGGGCGTGGTACGACGCTGTCTTCGACGCCCCGGGTCACTGTCGCGCACCGGGAACCCCGCGCACCGAGGGCCCGCGAACGAGGCTCACTCCACCCAGTCGAGGGTGCGCCGCACGGCCTTGCGCCAGTTGTGCAGCTCCCGGTCTCGCAACTCGGGGGCCATGGCCGGCTCCCACTGCGCGTCCGAGCGCCACTGCTCGCGCAGGGTGGCCAGGTCCGGCCAGAAGCCGACCGCGAGGCCGGCCGCGTACGCAGCGCCAAGGCAGGTGGTCTCGGTGATCCGGGAGCGGACCACCGGCACGTCGAGCACGTCCGCGAGGAACTGCATGAGCAGCTGGTTCGCGGTCATCCCGCCATCCACCCGGAGCCGGCGCAGCGCCACGTCGGAGTCGGCGTTCATCGCGTCCACCACCTCGCGGGTCTGCCACGCCGACGCCTCCAGCACCGCCCGCGCCAGGTGCCCCTTGGTGATGTAGCCGGTCAGCCCGGCGATCACGCCACGCGCGTCGCTGCGCCAGTGCGGGGCGAAGAGCCCGGAGAACGCCGGCACCACGTAGCAGCCGCCGTTGTCGTCCACGGTGCGAGCGAGTTCCTCCACCTCCCCGGCGGTCGAGATCAGACCGAGGCTGTCCCGGAGCCACTGCACCAGCGAACCGGTGACCGCGATCGCGCCCTCCAGCGCGTACGCCGCCGGCTGGCCGTCGATCCGGTAGGCGACCGTGGTGAGCAGGCCGTGCGTCGACGGGACCGGGCTGGCCCCGGTGTTGAGCAGCAGGAAGCTGCCGGTGCCGTAGGTGCACTTCGCCTCGCCAGGCTGGAAACAGGTCTGGCCGAACAGGGCGGCCTGCTGGTCGCCGAGCGCGCTTGCCACCGGCACTCCGGCCAGCACCCCGGTGGCGGTGCCGTACACCTCGGCGGAGCTGCGGATCTCCGGCAGCATGGCCGCCGGCACGCCCATCGCGTCCAGCAGTTCCGGGGCCCAGGCCAGGGTGGCGAGGTCCATCAGCATGGTCCGGCTGGCGTTGGTCACGTCGGTGACGTGCTCGCCGGTCAGCTTCCAGATCAGCCAGCTGTCCATGGTGCCGAAGAGCACCTCGCCGCGCTCGGCGCGCTCGCGTAGGCCGTCCACCTCGTCCAGCAGCCAGCGCAGCTTCGGCCCGGCGAAGTAGGTGGCCAGCGGGAGGCCGGTGCGGGTCCGGAACAGCTCCTCGCCGTACGCCGCCTCCAGCTCGCGCAGCAGCGGCCCGGTCCGGGTGTCCTGCCAGACCACCGCGTTGGCCACCGGCCGTCCGGTGGCCCGGTCCCAGACCACGGTCGTCTCCCGCTGGTTGGTGATGCCGACCGCGGCCAGCCCGGCCGTGTCGGTGCCGGCCGACCGCAACGCCTCCTGGACGACCTGCTGGACGTTGTCCCAGATCTCCTCGGCGTCGTGTTCCACCCAGCCGGGTCGGGGAAAGATCTGCCGGTGCTCGCGCTGGGCCACGGCGACGATCTCCCCGGCCCGGTCGAAGACGATGCACCGCGAGGAGGTGGTGCCCTGATCGATGGCGGCGACGTACTGGGGGGTCACCGCAGCACCGTACCCGGACCCACCGCGCGGTGCGACCGGCGTCACGGTCGGTTGCGGCCCGCCGCCGTCCTGCGCCGACCGCTTCGCCTACGATGTGCGAACGTGCGCGACATCGCCGTTTTCAGTGGAACCGCCCATCCCGACCTCGCCGCCGAGATCTGCGCCCACCTGGGGGTGCCGCTGCATCCCGTGCGGGTCTCCCGGTTCGCCAACGACTGCCTGGAAGTGCAACTGCAGGCCAACTGCCGGGAGCGGGACGTCTTCCTGATCCAGCCGCTGGTGCCGCCCGTGCAGGAGCACCTGGTCGAGCTGCTGCTGATGATCGACGCCGCCCGAGGGGCGTCCGCCGGCCGGATCACGGTGGTGCTGCCGCACTACGCGTACGCCCGCTCCGACAAGAAGGACGCGCCGCGGATCTCGATCGGCGCCCGGCTCGTCGCCGACCTGCTCACCTCGGCCGGCGCCGACCGGGTGCTCGCGATGACCCTGCACTCGCCCCAGGTGCACGGCTTCTTCAGCGTCCCCGTGGATCACCTGCACGCGCTGCGCGAGCTCGCCGCCCACTTCCGGCGCTACGACCTCAGCAACACCGTCGTCGTCTCGCCCGACCTGGGTAACGCCAAGGAGGCCGCGGCCTTCGCCCGGCTGCTCGGCACGCCGGTCGCGGCGGGGGCGAAGCAACGGTTCAGCGACGACCTGGTCAAGATCAGCGCGGTGATCGGTGAGGTGACCGACAAGGACGTCATCGTGCTGGACGACGAGATCGCCAAGGGCAGCACGGTCGTCGAGCTGATGGAGCACCTGCGTGGCCTGAAGGTCCGCTCGATCCGGCTGGCCTGCACGCACGGCCTCTTCTCCGGCGACGCGCTGCGGCGACTCAGCGATCAGCCCGGCGTACTGGAGATCGTCTGCACCAACACGGTGCCCATCCCGACCGACAAGCGGGTCCCCAAACTCCAGGTCCTCTCGGTGGCCCCCGCCCTGGCCGAGGCGATGCGCCGGATCCACAACGGCGAATCCGTCTCCGCGCTCTTCGCCTGAGCCCCGCGACGGTGGTGGGCGGGGGTCAGAGCGCGGTGCGGTTACGGATGGTGAGGGCTGAGGTGATGCGGACGGTGGTGCCGGCGGCGCCGGTGGCCACCTCCATGGCGTCGGTCAGCTCGCGGGCCAGCCAGAGGCCCCAGCCGCCCGCGGTGTCCGGGGCCGGCCGCCGGCGGTCGCCCAGGCGCTGTGCGCTGATCCCGTGCCCGTGGTCGGCAACCTCGCAGACCAGCGTCCCCGGCTCCTGCCAGAGCCGCAACCACCCTCGCCCGCCGCCGTGCCGCACGGCGTTGGTGATCAGCTCGTTGACCGCCAGCACGAAGTCGTCGAGCCGCTGGCCGATCAGCCCGCAGGCGTGCGCGCAGGAGGTGACCGAGTGGCGGATCTCGGTCACCTGGGCCTGGTCGAAGGCATCGGCGATCAGGAGGGCAGGTTCGATGGGCACAACCGTACGCGGTGCG
The DNA here is from genome assembly GCF_042872965.1 of Micromonospora sp. NPDC005087. Lineage (NCBI taxonomy): Bacteria > Bacillati > Actinomycetota > Actinomycetes > Micromonosporales > Micromonosporaceae > Micromonospora > Micromonospora sp. NPDC005087. The sequence continues at coordinate 15,747 of NZ_JBIALB010000008.1, forward strand.
TGCGGATCTGCGTTCGTCATGGCCCCGTCCCGACCGGCGGATCTCGGAGAATTTCGCGGCTTTTCCACCGTACGTCAGGGTTTCCCGAACCGCACTCGCTGCCGGCCGCCCGGCTGGTCGGACTGTGGCATCCTGACCGCCATGCCGTCGCCATCGGGTGGATTCGAGGTGCCGCTCTGGCGGGCGCTCGCGGTGTTCCGGTTCGCGTCCCTGGCGTACGTCGGCGTGCTCGCGGTACGCGACGCCGACCGGTACGCCCACCCGTTCGTCGTCGCGGCCCTGGTCCTGGTGATGATCGCCTGGACGGTGGCGACCGCGATTGGCTACGCCCGCCCGGCCTGGCGGCGCTGGCCGCTGCTGCTGGCCGACCTCGGGGTGGTGATGGCCATCGTGCTGGCGACCCCGTGGGTCGTCGGCCGGGCGGCGCTCGCCACCGGCGTGCCCACCCTGGGGGTGGCCTGGATGGCGGGCCCGGTCCTGGCCTGGGCCGTCTCCGGTGGCCGCCGGCGGGGCACCGTGGCCGCGCTGCTGGTCGCCGGCGCGGACCTGGCCACCCGGGAACGGATCGGCCAGTCCTCGTTCACCGGGGTGATCCTGATGCTGCTCGCCGGAGTGGTGGTCGGGCATGTGGCCCGGCTCGCGGCGACCGCCGAGGAGCGGCTGCAACGCGCGGTGGAGCTGGAGGCGGCCACCCGGGAGCGGGAGCGGCTGGCCCGGGGCATCCATGACTCGGTTCTCCAGGTGCTGGCCCTGGTGCAGCGGCGCGGCGCCGACCTGCCCGGCGAGGCCGGCGAGCTGGCCCGCCTGGCCGGTGAGCAGGAAGCCGCCCTGCGCGCGCTGATCGCCGGCGCCGCCCCGGCCGACGCCACCGCCCCGGACGCGGCCGGCACGGTGGATCTTCGGACGCTGCTCGGCCGGTACGCCTCACCGGCGGTGTCGCTCTCCGCGCCGGCCACCCCGGTGTCGCTGCCCCGGCAGGTGGCCGGGGAGTTGGCCGCCGCGACCGGCGCGGCGCTGGACAACGTGGGGCGGCACGCCGACGGGCGGGCCTGGGTGCTGATCGAGGACGAGGGGGCGACCGTGACCGTGTCGATCCGTGACGAGGGGCCGGGCATCCCGGATGGCCGGCTGGCAGAGGCGGCCGCCCAGGGGCGGCTCGGCGTGACCCAGTCGATCCGGGGCCGGATGGCGGACCTGGGCGGAACGGTCCGGATCGTGTCGGCCCCCGAGGCCGGCACCGAGATCGAGCTGACCGTGCCGAGGGCGGAGCCGTGACCCCGGTACGGGTGATGGTGGTCGACGACCACCCGATGTGGCGCGAGGGAGTGGCCCGTGACCTGACCGAGGCCGGTTTCCTGGTGGTGGCCACCAGCGGCGAGGGGCGGCAGGCGATCCGGGTGGCCCCCGCCGCCCGACCGGACGTGGTCGTCCTCGACCTGCAACTGCCGGATGTCTCCGGCGTCGAGGTGGTCCGCGGGCTGCGCGTGGTGCTGCCGGAGGTCCGGGTGCTGATGCTCAGCGCCAGCGGCGAGCAGCAGAGCGTGCTGGACGCGGTCAAGGCGGGGGCCACCGGCTACCTGGTGAAGTCGACGGCGCCGGCCGAGTTCCTCGACGCGGTGCGCCGCACGGCTGCCGGCGATCCGGTGTTCACGCCCGGCCTGGCCGGGCTGGTCCTCGGCGAGTACCGCCGGTTGGCCGCCGGGCCGGGGTCGGACGCCGGGGCGGCCGGCGGCGCGGAGCCCGGGGCACCGCGCCTCACCGACCGGGAGACGGAGGTGCTGCGCCTGGTGGCCAAGGGGGTGTCGTACAAGCAGATCGCGCAGCGGCTCGGGCTGTCGCACCGCACCGTGCAGAACCACGTGCAGAACACGCTGGGCAAGCTGCAACTGCACAACCGGGTCGAGCTGACCCGGTACGCCATCGAGCGGGGCCTGGACGACTGAACCCGCTCAGACCGAGCGCGGCGGCTCCGTCTCGTGGATGGCCAGCTCCTCGGCGCTCGCCCCGCCGCCCGCCGAACCAGCGTCGTACGCCACGGAGTCGGTTTCCTGGTCGGTGTGCGCCCCCTCGTCCGGTTCCACCAGCCGGCCCACCGTGGCGTCGGCCACCGTGCCGAGCTGGCCGTGGTCGTAGAGGGAGACCGGCGAGTTCGGGTCCGAGGTCGGACCGGGGTCCATCACGTCGGCATCCAACTGGGCCTCGGCCGCGGCTTCCAGGTTGTCGGCCTCGAAGGCGATCTTCGGGTCGATCGTGCCGGCCAACGGGTCGTCCACCGGGCGCTCGTAGACCTCTCGGTCGAGCTTGTAGTCCAACGACTCACCGTCGAGCTGTTCCTCGGCGGTGGTCCCGAACCGGTCCACCGCCACCGGCGTCCGGTCGCCGGGCAGCTGGGCCGGGTCCGGGCCGTCCGCCTCGCGCCCGGTGAGCACATCGTCGTTGGCCGTCGAGTCGTCGTCGGCGGTGCCGGGCAGGCCGTCCGCCTCGGTGTCGGACACGGGGGTCGGGTACTCGTTGTCGCGCATGTCTGATCACTACCCGCTGCCCTGCCGCCGTAACCGGGGGCTGCCGGCCGTGTGGTGGCGACCCGGACACCAGGGCGGGAACAACCCGTCAGCCGGCGGGGCCGGGTTCGTCATCGGGGTGCAGCACGCACCAGACGACCTTCCCGTCCGGTACCGGGCTGCTGCCCCACCGACGGGCCACCGTGTCGATCATCACCAGGCCCCGCCCGCCGGCCCGGGTCGGTGGGGCCGGCCCGGCGAACGCGGGTCGGAGGGGGGAGTGGTCGCGAACCGCCACACGCAGGGTGCCCGCCTGGGGAGCGAGCCGGACGGTCATCGGGGTCCGGGCGTGCGCCACCACGTTGTTGACCATCTCGGTGATCGCGAGGCTCGCCGGTTCGGCCAGGGTCCGCACGTCCCAGTGCTGGCAGCCGGTGGCGACCAGCTCGCGGGCCTGCCGGGCGGCGCCGACGGTCGGGGCGAGCTCAGCGGTGAGGACCGCCGCCAGTGGCGCCGCCGCCAGCGCGCCGTCCAGGGTGGGCCAGGCCGGGACGCCGGTCAGTGCGGCGTCGGCACCGCCGGACCCGGAGATCGCCGGGTCGCAGAGCAGCAGGTCCGCGGCGGGCTAGTCGGCGACCTCCCGGCGGATCTCGGCGAAGACGCCCCGCCCGACCTGGTCGGCGACCCGCAACCCGGTCACGTCGGCCACCACTGTGCCAGGTCGGTCGCAGAGGCGGGCCAGCAGCGCGGCCCGGACGGTGTCGGCGCCGGCCGCGTCGAGCACTCCGGTCAGCCGGACCACCCCGGACGACTCGTCGATCTCCACCAGACAACGCACGTCGGTCGGCATGATCGCCCCATTGTGCGCCCGTACGACGGAGGTCGCATCCGGCCGCCCGATACCCGTCATCAGCGGGTCAACCGGGACCGGCGGGTGATCGCCGCCATCGTGCCGACCGCGGTGCCGGCGGCGGCGAGCCCGAACGCGGCGGTCATTCGTACCAGCTGGCGCCGCCGGCCGTGCCAGCCACCGTTCCGGCGGCCCTGGGCATCGGCGTGGAACACGTTGCCGCTGCTGTCCATCCGCGCGCCGGGGCCGAACTGGGTCCGGTGGGCGTACCAGCCGAGGGCGCGCTCCATGAGCGCCGGTGCGAGCCGCCACTGCAGGCCGAGCAGCCGGGCGGCGCCGCCGGCGTACGCCTCGCGGCGGGGGCGGCGCAGCAGCCGGACGATGGTCTCGGCGACCACCTCCGGCGGGTACACCGGCGGTGGCGGCAGCAGCTCGCGGCCGCTGTGGTTGGCCGCGTGCCGGAAGAACGGGGTGTCGATGGTCGCCGGGAGCACGGTGCAGACGGAGATCTGCCCCCGGCCGGTGACCCGCAGTTCCTGCCGGACGGTGTCGGCCAGCCCGCGGATGCCGTGCTTGGTGGCGTTGTACGCCGACTGGTACGGCATCGCCACCTCGGCCAGCACCGAGGCGTTGTTGACCAGCACGCCTCCGCCGGCCGCGCCGAGGTGCGGCAGCGCGGCCTTGATGCCGTGCACCGCGCCGAGCAGGTTCACCTCCACCACCCGTCGGAACTCGGCGACCGGGATCTCGTCGAACAGCCCCACGACCCCGACCGCGGCGTTGTTCACCCACGCGTCGATCCGCCCGAACTCGGCCGCCGCCCGATCAGCCAGCCGCTGCACCGACTCCAGGTCGGTCACGTCGGTCGGTACGGCCAGCGCCCGGCCGCCCAGTTGCCGGCAGTGTTGGGCGACCTGCCGCAGCGCCGGCTCACTGCGGGCGGCCAGCACGACGGCGGCGCCCCGGCGGGCCAGCGCGTACGCGGTGGCCGTGCCGATCCCGCTGGAGGCGCCGGTGATCACCACGGTCGAATCGTCGAGGCTGCGGGTCAGCGGCATTCCTGAGCCGTACCCCCGGTAGGGCCGGGTCATACCACCGGCCGTTGGTCGATCAACGCGGGAGAGCCTCCCGGCGGAGCCGCGCCGGGGGCTGTCGTGATTGTCGTGGCGCAAGTGTCGGTGGCACCTGTGGGGACTGTTCCGATCTGCCAGGTTTCGGCTCCCGGTCACCCGGTTAATGGGACGCTCTGACCGGGAGGACCACTGCCGAGGAAAGATCGCAGGGAGGTGACCCATGCGCGTCGGCCTCGTCTGCGCGCACACCAGCTCGTACCGGCACGCCGACGGCCCGCCGGTCGGCACCCAACAGCACATCGCGCGGGTCGCCGCCGAGCTGGCCGGCCGAGGTCACGACGTCCGGCTCTACGAGCGTCGGGACGACCCGAAGCTGCCGGTGACGACGGACGTCGACGGCTACCAGGTGCATCGGGTTTCAGCCGGCCCACCCGCCCCGCTGCCCACCGCCGAGCTGATCCCCCACGTGACGGAGTTCGGCCGTTGGCTGACCGACGAGTGGGCCGGCGCCTGGCGGCCCGAGGTGGTGCACGGGCACTACTGGATCGGCGGCCTGGCCGCCGCGCACGCGGTCCGGGAGACCGACCTCCCGGTGGTGCAGACCTTCCACTCGCTCGGCGTCGAGCAGCTGCGCCACCTGGGCGGCCGATACGACGGGCCGGGAGAGCGGATCCCGCTGGAACGCGCGCTGACCCGAGCGGTGGACATCGCGGTCGCCCAGTGCAACGACGAGGTGGACGAGCTGACCCGGATGGGCCTGCAACGCAGCTCGGTGGCGATGGTGCCGGCCGGGGTGGACACCGAGCAGTTCCACCCCGACGGTGAGGCGGCGCCCCGCGAGCAGCGGTCGCGGATCCTCTCCGTCGGCGGGCTCTCCCCGGGCCACGGCCAGGAGGACCTGATCCGGGCGATGCGACTGGTCGGCGACGCCGAGCTGGTGATCGCCGGCGGGCCGATGGCCGACCAGTTGGCCAACCACACCGAGGCACGCCGGCTGCGCGAGCTGGCCGAACAGGTCGGGGTGGCCGACCAGGTACGGCTCGTCGGCGCGGTGCCGCACGACCAGATGGCGACCTGGTACCGGTCGGCGGACGTGGTGGCCTGCACGCCGCACTACTCGTCGGCCGGGCGGGTCTCGCTCGAGGCGATGGCCTGCGGCGTGCCGGTGGTCGGCTACGCGATGGGCGGGCTGGCGGACGCGGTCGTCGACGAGGTCACCGGCCGGCTGGTGCCGCCCGGCGACGTACGGACCCTCGGGGTCTCCCTGCGCCGGCTGCTCGCCGACAACGCCGGGCGGTTCGCGTACGGCCACGCCGCGGTGGACCGGGTCCGGAGCAGCTACACGTGGGAACGGACCGCCGGTGCGCTGGAACGCCTCTACGAGCGGGTGGTGAGCCGCCGCAAACCGGTCGAAGCCTGAGCGCGGCGCCGGACGTGGGGTGTGTGCTGGTCAGCCGGGCTGGCCGACGCCCACCATGGCGCGGTCGCGGCGGCGCGCCTTCGCGTGGTGGTGCTGCGGCTCCGCGTACCGCGTCAGCCCGATCACCGAGGCGAGGGTGACCAGGAAGCCGACCGCGGCCAGCCACTCCCGACCCGGCCAGATCTTGTCGTTGAGCAGCAGGAGGCCGACGATCGCCGCCGGCACCGCCCCCGCGGCGTCCATCGCGGCGACCGCGGCGGTGGTGGAGCCGCGCTGCATGGCCAGGCCGAGCAGCAGCTGACCGACGATCGAGTGGACGATGAGCAGGTAGAGCAGCGGGTCGGCGAGGAACGCCTCGGCGGACGGCGCGGAGGCCAGTGGTCGGGCGGCCACCGCGGCCGAGGAGAACGCCAGCCCGGCCAGCGAGCCGAGGGCCACCGAACCGGGCGCCCCGTGCAGCCGGACGGCGAAGAAGCCGAGCACCGCGATCACGCCGAGCGCCACCAGCAGGGCGACCGAGCCGGCGGTGCCGAGCTGCCGGGACGGCGCCGGCCGGGCGGCCAGCACCAGCGCGGTGATCCCGGCGAAGAGCAGGGCCAGCAGCGCCACCTCGGCCACCGGTAACCGCCACTTCAACACCACCACGCCGAGGATGGCGGTCACCCCGAGCCCGGCGGCCACGCTCGCCTGGACCAGGAACAGCGGCAGGTCACGCCGGGCCAGGAACGCGAGCACGAACCCGCCGATCTGGCAGCTCAGCCCGACCAGATACGTCCGGTGCCCGGCCAGCCGCAGCAGCAGGCCCGGATCGAAGGTGTGGTGCACCGTGGTGCGGGCCGCGGCCACCGACTGAAGCAGGTTGGCGACGCCGTACGCGACGATCATTGCCGCGAGGAAGCACCAGCCGGAGGAGACCACCTGGCGAGGATAGAGGCTGCCGGGGGTCAGCGCGCGGCTGGTCGATCGAGCCGGGCGAGGATGTCGGCGTGCAGCACACCGTTGGTGGCCACCAGGCTGCTCTCGGTGCCCGGCTCGCCAGTCGGAGCCGGTCGACCGGCCAGATCCGTGACCGTGCCACCCGCCTCGGTGACGATGGGGACCAGCGCCGCCATGTCCCACAGCGACAGTTCCGGCTCGACCATCACGTCCAGTGCGCCCTCGGCCAACAGCATGTAGCCGTAGAAGTCGCCGTACGCCCGGCTGCGCCAACTGGACCGCATCAGGTCGAGCATCGCGTCGAGCCGGCCGGCGCGCTCCCAGCCGGTGAGCGACGAGTAGCAGAAGCTGGCGTCGGCGAGCCTCCGAACGGCGGAGACTCCGATCCGCTCGCCGGCGGCGGCGGGGCCCGGCCCGGCGTACGCGCCCGCGCCGAGGCTCGCCCACCAGCGTCGTCCCAGCGCCGGAGCGGACACCACGCCGACCACCGGCCGGTCCGCGTCGAAGAGCGCGATCAGGGTGGCCCAGACCGGCACGCCGCGGACGAAGTTCTTGGTGCCGTCGATCGGGTCGATGATCCACCGCCGGCCGTCCGGAGCGGTGGCCGGCTGGTCGCCGTACTCCTCGCCGAGCAGCCCGTCGGCCGGCCGGTGCTCGGCCAGCAGCGCCCGGATCTCCCGCTCCACGGCGGTGTCCGCGTCGGAGACCGGGGTCAGATCGGGCTTCGCCTCGACCCGCAGGTCGAGCGCGCGGAACCGGGCCGTGGAGATGGCGTCGGCCCGGTCGGCGAGCAGGTGGGCGAGGGCGAGGTCGTCGGCGTACCCGGTCATGCCGGCAACCTAGCCGACACCCGACGGGTCACTCGTCCGGGCCGCGCCGATCACCCTCGCCGGGGCCGCGCTGGTCGGTCTCGCCGCGCTGGTCGCCCTCGCCGGCCCGGGAGGCGAGCAACCGGCGGTACGAGGCCAGCCGGCGCGGATCGGCCTTGCCGGCGGCCACCCAGGCGTCCAGTCCGCAGTCGGCCTCGTCAGCCGTGTGCGGACAGTTGGGCGGGCAGTCGACGGTGCCCTCGACCAGGTCGGGAAAGCCGTGCAGCAGGCTGTCGGCGGAGACGTGGGCGAGCCCGAAGCTGCGGATCCCCGGGGTGTCGATGATCCACCCCGCGTCGGTGTCGACGCCGGGCACCGGCGGCAGTCGCAGCGCCACCGCGCTGGTGGAGGTGTGCCGGCCACGACCGATCGCGCTGACCACGCCGACCGCCCGGGCTGCCTCCGGGACGAGGCGGTTGACCAGCGTCGACTTGCCCACCCCGGAGTGCCCGACCAGCACCGACACCCGGCCGGCGAGCAGCGCGCGCAGGGCGTCCAGGTCGGAGTCGGGGCGGTTGAGCACGTACGGCAGCTCCAGCTCGGTGTAGTAGCCCAGCACCTCCTCCGGGCCGGCCAGGTCGGCCTTGGTGAGGCAGAGAAGGGGCTCGACGTCCGCGTCGTACGCGGCCACCAGGCAGCGGTCGATGAACCCGGTGCGCGGCGGCGGGTCGGCCAGCGCGCTGACGATCACCAACTGGTCGGCGTTGGCCACCACCACCCGCTCCAGCCGGCCCTCGGCGGTGGTCTCGTCGTCGTCGGCGGTGCGGCGCAGCACCGAGCGGCGTTCGGCGATCCGGACGATGCGGGCGAGAGCGCCCTCCGCGCCGGAGGTGTCCCCGACGAGTCCGACCCGGTCGCCCACCACCACCGACTTGCGGCCCAGCTCACGGGCCCGCATCGCGGTGACCGTGGGCAGTTCGGCACCGACCACGCCGCGCTCGGCCCCGGACAGCACGCAGGTGTAGCGCCCCCGGTCGACGGCGATGACGAAGCCGTCCACCGCGTCGGCGTGCCGGGGTCGGGTGCGCGTACGCGGGCGCGACGACTTCCCGGGCCGGACCCGTACGTCGTCCTCGTCGTACTCCCGCCGTCTGGTCGCCAGGACCTGTCCTCTTCTCGCGTCAGCTCTTGCCGGTCACCATCGCTGACCATAGTGCCGGGAACTCGGGCATGGTCTTGGAGGTACACCCGACGTCGTCCACCTCGATGCCCGGCACGGCGAGCCCGGCCACCGCGGCGGCGTGTGCCATCCGGTGGTCGTGGTAGGTGTGGAACACGCCGCCGCGCAGCGGCCGGGGCCGGATCTCCAGCCCGTCGGGCGCCTCGGTGACGTCGGCGCCGAGTGCGGCGAACTCCCGGGCCAGCGCGGTCAGCCGGTCGGTCTCGTGGCCGCGGATGTGCCCGATGCCGGTGAAGGACGACGGCGAGTCGGCCAGCATGGCCAGCGCGGTCAGCGCCGGGGTCAGCTCGCTCACGTCGGAGAGGTCGGCGGTGAGGCCGTGCACCACGCCGGAGCCCCGGACGGTCAGCCCGGTGGTGGAGAGGGTCACCTCGCCGCCCATCCGGTGCAGCAGCGAGCGTAGCTGCTCGACCGGCTGCGCGCTGCTACGCGGCCAGCCCTGGAGGGTGACCTCGCCGCCGGTGACCAGCGCGGCGGCGAAGAACGGCACCGCGCCGGAGAGGTCCGGCTCGATCTCCCAGCCGCGACCGGCGAGCGGGCCGGGCTCAACGGTCCACACGTCGGGGGTGGTGTCGTCGACGGCCGCGCCGGCGGCGCGCAGCATCTGCACCGTCATCCGCAGGTGCGGGGCGGACGGCACCGGCGGGCCGACGTGCCGCACCACGACACCCCGGTCGAAGCGCGGGGCGGCCAGCAGCAGCCCGGAGACCAGTTGGCTGGAGGCGGAGGCGTCGATCACCACCTCGCCGCCGGTGATCCGGCCGGCGCCGAGCACGGTCAGCGGCAGGCTGCCCGCACCGGTGATGTCGATCCGGACACCCAGCGAGCGCAGCGCGCCGATCAGCGGGCCGAGTGGCCGGATGCGGGCCTGCGGGTCACCGTCGAAGGTGATCCGGCCGTCGGCCAGCCCCGCCACCGGCGGCACGAACCGCATCACCGTGCCGGCCAGCCCCACGTCCACGTGGGCCGGGCCGACCAGCGGGTGCGGCCGGACCAGCCAGCGCTCGTCGTCGCTGATCGACACGTGCGCGCCCATCGCCCGTAGGCCGGCCGCCATCAGCTCGGTGTCCCGGGCGCGAAGCGGCCCGGCCAGTGTCGACGGGCCGGCGGCCAGCGCGCTGAGCACCAGGGCGCGCGCGGTCATCGACTTGGACCCGGGCAGGCGCAGCGTGGCCGCCACCGGATCGGAGGCGGTCGGTGCGGTCCACGGCTGCGGCGGCCGGGTTGCTGTCAGGTTCCCCACGGTTACATTCTGCCGTGTCGGCCGGTGGGCGGCGGTGACCGGCGGTCCTGCTCCCGGTTGGCGGGACAGCCGGCGGGCCGTCGACGGGTTAGCGTGTGCCCATGTGCGGCAGGTACGCGACGACCCGGAGCTCCGGCGAGCTGAGCGCGCTGTTCGAGTCGTCCGACGACACCGACGGCCGGATCCGGCCGGACCACAACGTCGCGCCGACCGACCCGGTGCCGCTGGTCCGGGTCACCCCCGAGGGGCACCGCAGTCTCTGCGTCGGCCGCTGGGGCCTCCTGCCGCACTGGTCGCGATCGGCCGCCGGCGCGGCCCGCATGATCAACGCGCGGGCGGAGACGGTCGCCACCAGCCGGGCGTACGCCGGGGCGTTCGCCCGTCGCCGCTGCCTGGTCCCGGCCGACGGCTGGTACGAGTGGGTCCGCCAACCCGACGGGGGGCGGCAGGCGTATTACATGACCCCCACCGACGGCTCGGTGCTCGCCCTGGCCGGGATCTGGTCGATCTGGGAGTCCGGGGCCGAATCCCGGCTCACCTTCAGCGTGCTGACCACCGCGGCGCTCGGTGAGCTGGCCGAGGTGCACGACCGGATGCCGGTGCTGCTGCCGCCCGAGCGGTGGTCGTCGTGGCTGGCGCCGACCGGGGAGCCGGACGGGTTGCTCGCCCCGCCGGCGACCGACCAGCTGGCCCGGTTGGAGATCCGTCCGGTCGGGCCGGCAGTGGGTGACGTCCGCAACGACGGGCCGCAGTTGATCGCCCGGGTGCCGCTGGCACCGACGACGGCTGCGCAGGAGCTGACCCTGTTCTGAGGCTCGTGCGCATCGTCGGGCGCCGATTTGCTGGGGTTGCGCGTGATTCGTCGCCTGGCCGTTCAGTCATCTTCCCGGCAGGCCCTTGTCTCGGCGTCCGTAAGTGCGATAGAACACAGCGCCGGTAGTGGGTGTCGATTCGCACGGGGCGGACGACATCCACCGATCTTGCCGGTCCCACGGGGGAGGTGGGTGAATGACACGGGCGCGTATGCCCCGTCCGCACGAGGTGGCCGCGGCGCGGCGAGATCCGCGACTGCTGCGGGCCTTGCGGGAACGCCGACAGGATGACGCCTGGCGCACCAGAGGGACATGCCAGAGCGTCGATCCGGAAACGTTCTTTCCGGCGCCGAACGAGCCGGCGGACGCCGCCGTCGCGCTGTGCCGCAGTTGCGACGTCCAGGGGTCCTGTCTGGCCTGGGCGCTGGAGGTGGGTGACTGTCACGGCGTGTGGGGCGCCACGACGCCCCGCGAGCGGCGGGCGATGCTGGTGGCCTGGCGTGGCCAGGTCGAACCGGATCCGGACGCCGTGGACGAGGCGGGCCCGCCGGTGCGGGACCGTCTGCTCACCCTGGTCCCGCTGAGCTGACCACCGGTCCCGTCCCGGGCGCCGGACGGGGCGGCGCAGAATGGGTCCGTGCTGCCCAGCGACGAGATCGGGACCACGCGCGGTCCGGCGCGGATCGACACCGACCTGCCGATCGGGCCGGCCGCCGCCCTGCTGGTGCTCGGGCACGGTGCGGGCGGCAGCGTGGACGCCCCCGACCTGCTCGCGGTGCGTGACGCGGCCGTCGAGCTCGGTCTGGCGGTGGTGCGGGTGACCCAGCCCTACCGGGTCGCCGGCCGCCGCGCGCCGGCTCCCGCCGGGCACCTCGACGACGCCTGGACGGCGGTGCTCGCCGCGTTGCGCGACCGGCAGCCCAACGTCCCGACGCTGCTCGTCGGCGGTCGCTCCAGCGGCGCTCGGGTGGCCTGTCGGACGGCCCGCGCGGTGGGTGCGGCCGGCGTCGTCGCGCTGGCCTTTCCGCTGCACCCGCCCGGGCGACCGGAGCGCTCCCGGGCCGCCGAGCTGGCCACCGGGCTGCCGACGCTGGTGGTCAACGGCGACCGGGATCCGTTCGGGGTGCCGGAGCCGGGGCCGGCCGTGCAGGTGGTGACCCGGCCGGGGGAGACGCACGACCTGCGCAAGGATCCGGCCGGTACGGCGGCCGCGGTGCGGGACTGGCTCCGCGCCCAGGGCTGGGCGGCCGGCTGACCCGGTCGGCCGGGCGAACCGTGTCCGGTGCCGGGCGCGGGTCGTTGCATCCGGTGGCGCCGCCTACCGGATTCGGGCGGGCGGGGCCAAATCCTCCCAGGCCCTTCCTGGTCCCAGCGCCGGCCGTCGCCGGGGCCGGGGCCAGGAACGGGAGGGCCGGCCGGAATGCCCCACCCGTCTTCTCGCGTTACTACCCGCGGACGACTTTTCTGCGAGGGGGTGGCCGGTGCCGACCGAAACACGGAGCCGGGAACGGGACGAGCGGGACGCCCGGCAGCTGAAGCAGCTGCTGGATGGCCCGGACTGGCCCGCGACGGCGGGACCGGGCGGGGCGGGTGCGGTGAGCACGGGCACACCGGCCGGAAGTGAATCTGTGGGCAGGTCCGTGCGCGTATCCTCGGCGGGAAAGCATCCGACGCGAGGGGATGTGCGGTTGACCACCGAGAAGACGGACGAGCGCAGGGCCCGTTTCGAGCGGGACGCGATGCCATTCGTCGATCAGCTCTACGCTGCTGGGCTACGGATGACGCGTAACCCGGCGGATGCCGAGGATCTGGTCCAGGAGACCTACCTGAAGGCGTACGCCGCCTTCCACCAGTTCGAGCAGGGCACCAACCTGAAGGCCTGGCTCTACCGGATCCTGACCAACACCTACATCAACTCCTACCGCAAGCGGCAGCGCCAGCCGATCCAGGCGCCCACCGAGGAGATCACCGACTGGCAGCTGGCCGAGGCCGAGTCGCACACCTCCAGTGGGCTGCGCTCGGCGGAGACCGAGGCCCTGGACCGGCTGCCGGACAGCGACGTCAAGGAGGCCCTCCAGCAGTTGCCGGAGGAGTTCCGGCTCGCCGTCTACCTCACCGACGTCGAGGGCTTCTCCTACAAGGAGGTCGCCGACATCATGGGTACGCCGATCGGCACGGTGATGTCGCGCCTGCACCGGGGCCGTCGTAATCTGCGCAAGCTGCTCGAGCAGTACGCCGGGGAGCGAGGCTTCAGCGCGGCCCGTTCCTCGAAGGGTTCGACCGCTGCCGCTGCCGGCCGGGAGGTGTGACGTGAGCTGTGGGGAGCCGCACGAGACGGACTGCCGTGAGGTGCTCGCGGAGGTCTACCTCTACCTGGATCTGGAGTGCGCCGACGAGCGGCGCACGCTGATCCGGCACCACCTGGACGAGTGCGGGCCGTGCCTGCGCGAGTACGGGCTCGAGCAGGAGGTGCGGGCGCTGGTGGCGCGTTGCTGCGGCAACGAGACCGCGCCGGACGAGCTGCGCGAGCGGCTCCGGGTCAAGCTCACCGAGCTGGTGGTCTTCGAGACCAGCGACTCCCGCGAACTCGCCGACTGAGCGTCGGCCCGACGAACGAAACCGGTGGCCCGGGTCGATCTCGACCCGGGCCACCGGCGTACCCGGCGTCCGCCGGGTTGGTCTGACCGGTGACGGGCCGTCGGCCCGTCGGCGCGTTCAGGAGTTGGGACGCTTGCCGTGGTTTGCGGCGTTCTTCTTCCGTGCCTTCTTCTTCCGGGACTTCTTCGCCATGCTGACCTCCTCGTGATGGGTCGGATCCGCCCTGCGCGCGGCCTCGGCGCCGGTGTACCCACCGGCCGCCCGGCGTCGGGTCCGACCCGCTGATGGTAGTGCGGCCGGCACCCGACGCCTTCCGGCGGGGCGGTCGCGGCACCCGGGCCGCCGCTCCGGGCCCACCGTCGGTCGCCGCATGATTGGATACGTCGGCAGGCACATCGGGAAAAGGGAGGGCCTGGACATGGCCGAGGAGATCCGCGCCGAGATGGTGGCGAACGTCTGGAAGGTCGTCGCGTCGACCGGCGACACCGTGTCCGAGGGCGACACCCTGGTGATCCTGGAGTCGATGAAGATGGAGATCCCGGTCATCGCCGAGTCCGACGGTGTGGTCAAGCAGCTCGCCGTCAACGAGGGCGATGTCGTGCAGGACGGCGACCTCATCGCGGTGATCGATTGAGCGGCCTGCTGGTCCGGCGCGCCGACCCGGGCGACTTTCCGGCGGTGGCTCAGCTGACCGTGGCCGCGTACGAGGCGGACGGCCAGCTCAAGGGCGAGCACGGGTACGGCGCGGTGCTGGCCGACGTGTCGACCCGGGCCACCAGCGGTGAGGTGCTGGTGGCGGTGGACGAGGCGACCGGGGCGGTGCTCGGCTCGGTCACCTTCGTGCTGTCGGGCACCCCGTTCGCCGAGCTGTCCGGCCCGGGTGAGGCGGAGTTCCGGATGCTCGCGGTCGACCCGGCCGCGCAGGGCCGGGGCGTTGGCGCGGCGCTGGCCCAGGCGTGCGTCGACCGCGCGGCCGAGCTGGGCTGCGCGGCCGTGGTGATCTGCGTCCGTGCGGGGATGGCCGTCTCGGCGCACCGGCTGTACGAGCGGCTCGGCTTCGTTCGCTGCCCGGAGAAGGACTGGGCGCCGGCGCCGGGCGTGGACCTGCTCGGCCTGCGGCTGGAGCTGCCCCGGGGCTGAGCCGCCGGCCGGTCAGTCCTGCGAGCTGCCCGAGGCGGCCGGGGTCCCACTCTCGTCGGGCTGCGCGCCGATGGCGGCCAGCAGCTCGTCGGCCACCTCCAGGGCGATCCGGCGGCGCTCGTCGTCGGTGATGTGCGGCGCCCGGACGGCGAACCAGCTGCTGTGCACGGCGAACAGCGACAGCACGGCGCGCAGCTGGGCGACGGGGGAGTCGTCGCCCCGGCAGAGCGCGTTGGCCAACTGCATCATCCGGCCGCGCATCTGCTGGCCGGAGGCGAGGCTCTTGAGCACGGTCTGGTTCTGCTCGAAGAAGCGCATCACCGAGGGCTGGTCGCCGGCGAACATTGTGTCGGCGTACCGGGAGATCAGCGCGCGCCGGGTGGCCAGGGTCGCCGGCTGCGACTCGGCCCAGGCGGTCAGCTCGTCCATCCGCTCCAGCCGGTCCTCGACGAAGCTGGCGACGATGTCGTCCTTGCTCTTGAAGTGGTAGTAGAGCGCCGCCTTGGTGACGTTGAGGCGCTCGGCGATCTCGCGTAGCGAGGTCTTCTCGTACCCCTGCTCGGTGAAGAGCTCCAGCGCGACGGCCTTGATCCGCTCGCGGGTGCCGCCTGTGCTCTCCCTCACCCACGCCCTCCAATTGGCTTGACCGTCACTTGCCGCCCAACTTACCGTGCGGCTAGTAAGGTGACTAGCCGGGCGGCAAGTAAGTACGCAATCCTCGGGGGGAGCTTACCCATGACTCAGGCAACCCAGGCCGGCGCGCGACCCAACGTACGGGTCGTGCTGTTCGGGCTGATGATCGCGATGATGCTCGCAATGCTCGACAACATGATCGTCAGCACCGCGCTGCCGCGCATCGTGGGCGAGTTCGGCGGCCTCAACCACTTCACGTGGGTGGTCACCGCGTACGTCCTCGGCACCACCGTCTCCACCCCCATCTGGGGCAAGCTCGGTGACCTCTACGGGCGCAAGTCCGTCTTCCTGACCTCGGTCGGCATCTTCCTGCTCGGCTCCGCGCTCTGCGGCATGGCCGGCTCCGGAATGCTGGGCGGTCCCCAGGACGGCATGGTGCAGCTCATCGCCTTCCGGGCCGTGCAGGGTCTGGGCGCCGGCGGCCTCATGGTCGGCGTGATGGCGATCATCGGTGACCTGGTCCCGCCCCGCGAGCGCGGGCGCTACCAGGGCATGATCGCCGGGATCATGGCCATCGCCATGGTGGCCGGCCCGCTGGTCGGCGGCTTCATCACCGACCACCTCTCGTGGCGCTGGGCGTTCTACGTGAACCTGCCGCTGGGCGGCGTCGCGCTGCTGCTGCTGATCACCACCATGCACCTGCCGAAGTACCGCACCGAGCACCGGATCGACTGGCTCGGCGCCGGGCTGCTCTCCGTCGGCATCACCGCGATCGTGCTGATCACCACCTGGGGCGGCAACGAGTACGACTGGTCGTCCCCGCAGATCCTCGGCCTGGCCGTACTGTCCGTGCTCGCGCTGGTGGCGTTCGGCTTGGTCGAGCGCCGTGTCGCCGAGCCGATCCTCCCGCTGTCCCTCTTTGCCAACCGCAACTTCGCACTGATCTCGCTGATCGGCTTCCTGCTCGGTTTCGCGATGTTCGGCGCGATGAACTTCCTGCCGCTCTACCAGCAGACCGTGCAGGGCGCCTCGGCCACCAACAGCGGCCTGCTGCTGCTGCCGCTGATGTTCGGCATGCTGGTCGTCTCGCTGGTCATCGGGCGGGCGATCACGAAGACCGGCAGGTACCGGGTGTACCCGATCGTCGGTGGCGTGGTGATGGCCACGGGTATGGCGCTGCTGACCATGCTCGACACCGACACGAGCAAGCTGCAGTCCTCGCTGTACATGGTCGTGCTGGGCGCTGGCATGGGCTTCCTCATGCAGACGTCCATGCTGATCGCGCAGAACAGCGTGGAGCAGAAGGACCTCGGCGCGGCCAGCGGCGCGGCCACCTTCTTCCGGTCGATCGGCGGCTCGTTCGGCATCTCCCTGTTCGGCGCGATCTTCGCCAGCCGGCTGGCCGGCTCCAGCGCGGGCGGCGCCTTCGGTGGCGAGGGCGGCGGGATGGACCTGGCGAAGCTCAAGGAACTGCCCGCCCAGGCGCGCGAACTGGTGCTCGGCGGTCTCGCCGACGCGATCTCGCACGTCTTCCTCTGGGCGGTGCTGTTCACCGTCGTGATCCCGGTGCTCGCCTGGTTCATCAAGGAGATCCCGCTGCGCACCGCGAACGAGGCGCCGGCGCAGGCCACCCCGGAGGAGGAGGCCGAGATCGCTCTCGGCAAGGCCCCGGTCGCCTGACCCGGAACTCCCGCGCCGCGCTGGCCCCACCGGGGACGGCGCGGCGCGGCCGTTTCTCCAGGGTCAGCGACGACGTCGGGGTGTGGTGAGGCGTCGCCAGAGGCGGCGAAGTGGATTGCGGGGGCGCGGAAGTCGGGGCGGCGGCGGGTCGCCGAGCAACTCGATGGCGAGCGCGGCGGTGGCCGGGTCCAGTGCCGGAGCGGCCAGCGCCAGGTGGGCCAGTGAGACGGCGATCGGGACCGGCCGGGCCCGGGCCACCGCTGCCGCGTCGGCCAGCCGCTCGGCCACCACCTGGGCCACGTCCGATCGCACCCCCGGGTCCACCCAGGCAGCGGTGACCAGGGCGAACAGTGCCGCCTCGGTGATCCAGTCCTCCACGCCCCAGACCAGGTCCAGCAGTACCCGGCGCCGGGTCGAGTCGTCCCACGGCTCGTCGGTGCGGTGGTGCAGCAGCCCCAGGCAGGCCCACACCTGCACGCCGCGCACCCAGACCGACGGGTCCTGGGCGGCCAGGAGCCGGCCCAGCGCGTTGGCCGGCGCCGCCGGCGGATGCACCAGCAGCCCGAGCAGGTCGGCCAGGTCCAGGCCGGCCAGGCCCACCGCCGCGTCGTAGGCCGCCGGCGGGTGCGGCCACGCCGGATGGGCGACCTGCCCGATCCGCTCGACCGCCGCCGCCGAGGGCGCCGGCAGCGCGGGCGTCGGGAGGGTGTCCGCGTAGTGCCACAGGCGTCGGGTGGTGGCCCGTCGCGGTTCTCGTGGGTCCGGCTCCACCGCGCCGGCGACCTCGATCCGCAGCCCGGGTGCCGCCGCCGTGGCCGTCCGCACGGCGCTCGGCGGGGCCGCCGCCGGCAGGCGTACGGCAGTCCCGAGACCATTGTCGTCGTCGGCCACCGCCTGGCGCAGAGCGTCGACCAGCGGGCCGCCGGCCGGCGTCAACTGGCCGAGCCACGGCCGACCCCGGCAGCACTGGGCCAGATCGCCGTGCTCGTGGCTGTCGTCCGGGTGGTCACGGACGAAGTCGGCGAGCGCGACCAGGTGGGCGAGGTCGCCGTCGCGCAGGTGCCGCAGGCGGTGGGCGGTGTGCACTGCGCAGTCGAACGACGGGTCCCGAGCGAGCGCCCGCTCGGTCCACTCCAGCGCCTCGTCCAGCCGGCCGGTCTCGGCCAGGGTGCCGGCGATGTCGGCGTAGATGGCCAGGTCGTCGGGGTCCAGCGCGACGGCCCGGCCGAGCGCCGCGAGGGCCTCACGGGTGCGGCCGCCGCTGCGGTACGCGTACCCGAGCCAGACCTCGCCCATCTTCGAGGGCTGGGACCGTACGCCGCGGGTGGCCCAGCGGATCGCCAGCGTGACCTCGCCGAGCCGCCTGGCCAGCGCGGACCCCGCGCCCAGCAGCAGCCCGTGCTCGGGGCGGACGGTGACCGCGTTGCGGGCCAGCGCGAGGTACGGCGCGAGCGCGCCCCGGCCGACGCGCGGCACCGGGTCGGGCAACGCGGCACAGACCTGCATGAGGATCCGGGCGATGTGCTCCGGGTCCAGTCGCTCGGCCAGTTCGGGTGCGATCACCCATGGCACGCCGGCCCACTCCGTGCCGGGCGCGTACCCGGTGGCCGCAGCCAGCAGGTCCAGCCCCTCGGCCGGTCGGCCGGCGGCGGCCAGCAGGTGGGCGCGGGCGACGACCGCGCCGACGAAGGTGTGGTGGTTGATCGGGAAGAGGTCGAGCCCGCCCCCGCTGACCGCGGCCAGCCGGGCCAACGTCTCGTGCACCTCCGGCAGGGTCGGCGCCCGGGCCAGCGCGCCGGCGAGGTGGCCGGCGGCGTGGTGGAGGTCGCCCTCGTCCAGTGCCAGCCGGGCCAGGGCCAGCTCCTCCGTCGCGGAGAGCGCGGGGTCGTCCCTTCCCTCGGGCACATCGTCCTCTCGTCGCAGCGACACCGGTTGGAGCGGGACAAGCCTAGTTGATATTGAGATCATTCGGTGATCAACTGCGCAGTGCTGCTCGTTCGATTGCTCGGATAGTTTGAAAGGTGCAAGACTGAGCAGGAAACGCGCGGGAACCGCGCAAGAGGGGAGCGTCCGTGACGCGTGCAGGGGCCGGGATGGCCGCCGACATCGAGGAGCAGCCGGCCGGCTACGCGCGCCTGCTCTCCACCGCCAACGCCGGGGAGATCGCCCGGGTGGCGGCTGCCGTCGCCGAGCGTCGGCCACGGCACGTGGTCTTCACCGCCCGGGGCACCTCCGACCACGCGGCCCTCTACGGGGCGTACCTGGCCGAGATCCGGCTCGGGCTGCCCGCCGGGCTCGCCTCGCCCAGCGCGGTCACCCTGTTCGGCGCCCGCCCCGACCTGTCCGACGCGCTGGTCGTCGGGGTCAGCCAGAGCGGCGGCTCGCCCGACCTGGCCGAGGTGCTGCGCGCCGCGCGGGCCTCCGGCGCGCTGACCCTCGCGGTGACCAACGCCCCGGACTCCCCGCTGGTGGAGGTGGCCGAGCTGAGCGTCGACATCGCGGCCGGGCACGAGCGGGCGGTGGCCGCCACCAAGACGTACACCGCCGAGCTGCTCGCCCTGTTGATGCTCATCGAGGGGATCCGTGCCGGCGACGGCGTGCTCCCGGCGGCCGAGCGGGAGGCGCTCGACGCGCTGCCCGAGCTGGCCGCCCGCACCCTCGCCGACGACACCCCGGCGCAGCTCGCTCCGCGCTACCGCTTCGCCCGCCAGCTGGTCACCACCGGGCGCGGGTACGCCTACCCGACCGCGCGGGAGGCCGCCCTCAAGCTGATGGAGACCTCGTACCTGCCGGCTCTCGCCTTCTCCGGCGCCGACCTGCTGCACGGTCCGCTCGCGATGACCGACCCGGAGGTTCCGGTGCTCGCCGTGGTCGGCTCGGGCCCGGGCGGACGGTCGATGGGCGAGGTGCTGCCCCGCCTCGGCGAGCGCCGCGCCGACGTGGTGGTGGTCGGCTCCGCCGACGTGCCGGGCGCCACGCGGCTCGCCGTCCCCGATGTCGACGAGCGGTACGCCCCGCTGCTGGACATCCTGCCGTTGCAGCGCCTGGCGATGGCGTTGGCGCTGACCCGGGGCGAGGATCCGGACGCGCCGCGCGGGCTGAAGAAGGTCACCGCGACGATGTGAGTCGCGGCGTGGCACGCTGGTCATCGTGTCCACGCTGCGCGACCTCGCCGAGGAGCACACCCGTCTCCGTCCGGCCGACATCGACCACCTGCACCGGATCGCCGGCGACTGGCAACTGCTCTCCGACCTGTCCTTCGCCGATCTGCTGCTCTGGGTGCCGGTCGACACGGACGGCACCTTCCTCTGCGTCGCCCAGGTCCGCCCGACGACCGCGCCCACCGCGTACCAGGATGACCAGGTGGGGCGGATCGTCGGCGGGCCGGAGGTGGCCCACCTGGGCGTGGCCTACTCCCAGGGCCGGATCTGGAGGGAGGGCGACCCGGTCTGGTACGGCGACGTACCGGCCCGGCACGAGGCGATCCCGGTCCGGCTGCGCACCGCCGAGGGGGAGGCCGGCGAGGTGATCGCGGTGGTGGGCCGGGACACCAACCTCTCCACCGCGCGTACCCCCAGCCAGCTGGAGCTCAACTACCTGACCACGGCCGACGACCTGGCCCAGATGATCGCGGACGGCACCTTCCCGCCGCCCCGGCACCCGGGCGAGACCACTTCCGCCCCGCGGGTCGGGGACGGCCTGGTGCGGCTCGACGCCGGCGGCAAGGTCACCTACGCCAGCCCGAACGCGCAGTCCGCGTACCGCCGGTTGGGCTACGCCTCCCACCTGGTGGGGGAGGATCTGGCCGCGCTGCACCGCCGGCTGGCCGGCGATCCGCTGGACGGCACCGAGGCGGCGAACGGGATCCTGGCCGCGCTGCGCGGCGAGGCGCCGCCCCGCCGGGAGATCGACGCGCGGGGCGCCACGATGCTCACCCGGGCGCTGCCACTGATGCCCGCCGGGGTGCCGATCGGCGCGCTGGTCCTGGTCCGGGACATCACCGAGGTCCGCCGCCGGGACCGGGCACTGATCACCAAGGACGCCACCATCCGGGAGATCCACCACCGGGTGAAGAACAACCTCCAGACGGTGGCCGCGCTGCTGCGGTTGCAGGCCCGCCGGGTCGCCATGCCGGAGGCCCGGGTCGCCCTGGAGGAGTCGGTTCGCCGGGTCGCCTCGATCGCCCTGGTGCACGAGACGCTCTCCATGTCCAGCGACGAGGCGGTCGAGTTCGACGGCATCGTCGACCGGGTGGCGAGCGCGGCGACCGAGGTCGCGGCGACCGAGGTGAGCGTCGGCATGCGCCGGCGGGGCAGCTTCGGCGTGCTGCCCGCGGAGATCGCCACCTCGCTGGTGATGGTCCTCAACGAGTTGCTGCTCAACGCCGTCGAGCACGGCTTCCCGCCCGCTGACGAAGCGGACGACGCTCTCGTCCCGTCCGCGCCGGCCGACGTGGTGCCCGCCGTCGTACCCGGGACCGACCCGGCCGGGCGGCCCGAGGTTGTCGTCTCGGCGCACCGGTTCCGCAAGATGCTGCACGTCTCCGTGGCGGACAACGGACGCGGGCTGCCACCCGACTTCGATGCCGAGAGCGGCAGCCGGCTGGGCCTCCAGATCGTCCGGGCCCTGGTCACCGGGGAGCTGCGCGGCACCATCGCGCTGCGCGCCGGCGCCAACGGCGGCACCGAGGCGGTGCTCGTCGTACCGCTGGCCCGCAGCGCGCCCGACGGCCGCTCGCAACCCTGACCCACCTGCCGACCCGACCCCCGCCGGCCTTGGGTTTTCCGCACCCGGGCGGGTCCGCCCCGTCTGCCGGACAGGTCAGCGGCCGGGGCGGCTGGTCAGCAGGGCGACGGTCAGGCCGGGGCGCTGCCAGACACGCGCGATGGTGAAGTCCGCGCGCAACGCGTCACCCTTGGCGCCCGGCACGGTGGCCAACGGTTCGGCATGCCGCCCGGCGACGACCAGCCAGACCCGTGGCGTGCCGGCCAGGCACCGCGCCGGTCGCGGGCACTCCGCGGCCCACAGATCGCCCCGACGAACCTCGTCCTCGGCGACCAGCACGTCCCGCGGCGGGTTCCCCAGGTGGTACTCGACGCCCAGATCCAGGAAGAGCCAACTGTCCCGGGGCGAATAGACCACCGCGTCCCCGGGCCGCTGCCCGTCGGCGATCACCCGGGCGGCACCCGCGTAGTCCACCGGCGCGCTGCGCGGCCACTCGTGGGTCCGCCGCAGCGCCGCCTGGTCGGGCAGGCCGAGCAGCCCGGCGAGGACCACCACGGCCAGCGCGGCCGGCGCGCTCACCCCGGCCAGCGCCGCGCCGGCCAGCAGGCAGGCGAACGGCACCACGAAGACCAGATACCGGGGTACCCACAGCGGCACGACCGTCCCGGCGGCGAAGAGCAGCAGGACGGGCAGCAGCACCGCGCTCACCGGCAGCAGGGCCCGTCGGCCGAGGCGGGCCGCACCAAGCGCGGCGATCCCCACCAGCAGCCCGCCCACCACGGAGCTCTGGGCCACGCCACCGGGCAGCGCGCTCAGGTCGTCCAGGCGGGCCGACGCAACCCAGTCCAACTGTCGGGAACGCTGTGTGCCGGCCTTCAGCAGCAGCGGGCTCACCAGCAGCGCGGCCGGCACCACCGCGACCACCCACCGCCACACCCGCCGATCCGGCCGCCCCACCTCGCCGGTCCCGTCCGACTCGGCCACCCCGGCTACGGCGGAGCCCCGCCACCAGGTGACCAGCACGACCAGCGCGTGTGCGGCGAGCAGGGTGAGGGCGATCAGATGGGTGAGCCCGAGCGCGGCCACCGCGGCGGCGTAACCGCCCCAGCGGGCCCAGCCGGGCCGACGCAACGCACTCACCAGCAGCAGGGTGGCAAGGACCGCGAGCGCGGTGGCCAGGGCGTACGGGCGGGCCTCCTGCCCGTAGCGGGAGGTGCCGGGGAGCAGCGCGAAGAGCAGCCCGGCGAACAGACCGGTACGCCGGTCGGCAAGCTGCGCGCCGAGCACGGCGAGCAGCCCGGCGGCGACGGTCATCGCCAGCGCGGCCGGCGCGCGCAGGGCCACCGTGGAGTCGCCGACGATCGCGAGCCAGCCGTGCAGCAACAGGTAGTACGGGCCGGTGGCGGCGTCGATGGTGCCGGCCAGCCGGACCAGGTCGCCGGGCGACCGGGTGGCGGCGCTCCAGGTGGCCAGCTCGTCGCGCCAGAGCTGGGCCGAGCCCAGCCCAGCGCCGGTGACCGCCAGGGTCAGCACCGCCGGAGGAAGCCAGACCGGGACGCGGTGCAGCCGACCTCGCACCGCCTCGGGCGACTTTTCGGACAATATGCCCACCGTCCGAGCCTGTCACGGCTGGCCCGGCCCGTGATGTGGGATCCGGCACGCGCTCATTGGCCGGCCCCCATGCGGTGTGGCAGCATGAGCCCATGACCGCCGCTGTCGTCCGCCGCTTCGTGGCTCGTCGCCACGTTGATTACGGCCGCGTGCGCAGCGCGATCTGTCCGGCCAACTGACGACGCCCGACCCATCTGTCTCGGGCGCGCTCCGCGCCGGCTGTCTCAGACACCGTTGTCCCGCCCGCTCTCGACGGGCCGGCCGCCGCGCCCCGCGCCCGCCCCGAGGCACAGCAGACAACGGAGGACGCCGCGATGGCGGTCAGCAGCATCCCGGCCCGTTCCGAGGACCCGACGGCCCGCCCTGCCCGGACGGTGACGCGCCGGCCGCGGGGTGAGGGTCAGTGGGCGCTCGGCCACCGCGAGCCGCTCAACCCCAACGAGCGGATCAAGAAGGACGACGACCCGCTCAACGTCCGGGCCCGGATCGAGACCATCTACGCGCACGGCGGCTTCGCCTCCATCGACCCGCAGGACCTGCGCGGCCGGTTCCGCTGGTGGGGCCTCTACACCCAGCGCAGGGCCGGCATCGACGGTGGGCGCACCGCGGTGCTGGAGCCGCACGAGCTGGAGGACGAGTTCTTCATGCTCCGGGTCCGCATCGACGGCGGCCAGCTCAGCCTGGCCCAGCTGCGGGTCATCGCGGACATCTCCCGGGAGTTCGCCCGGGACACCGCCGACATCACCGACCGGCAGAACATCCAGTACCACTGGATCCGGGTCGAGGACATGCCGGAGATCTGGCGCCGACTGGAGTCGGTCGGCCTGCAGACCACCGAGGCGTGCGGCGACTGCCCCCGGATCGTGCTGGGCAGCCCGGTCGCCGGGGTGGCCCGCGACGAGCTGCTCGACCCCACGCCGGCGCTCGACGAGATCGTCGCCCGGTACGTCGGGGACAAGCAGTTCTCCAACCTGCCCCGCAAGTTCAAGACGTCGATCTCCTGGCTGGTGGACACCCCGTACGAGTCGAACGACATCGCCTTCCTCGGCGTCGACCACCCCGAACACGGCCCCGGCTTCGACGTCTGGGTCGGTGGCGGCCTCTCCACTAACCCGATGCTGGCCCAGCGACTCGGCGTCTGGGTGCCGATGGCCGAGATCCCCGACGTGTGGGCCGGCGTGGTCGGGATCTTCCGCGACTACGGCTACCGGCGGCTGCGTAACCGCGCCCGGTTGAAGTTCCTGGTGGCCGACTGGGGCATCGAGCGTTTCCGCGAGGTCCTGGAGCAGGACTACCTCGGCCGGACGCTGCTCGACGGCCCGGCGCCGGACCTGCCGGCGAAGCCGATCGACCACGTTGGGGTGCACGAGCAGGCCGACGGGCGGCACTACGTCGGCGCCGCCCCGGTCGTCGGGCGGGTCTCCGGCGCGCAGCTCGCCCAGCTGGCCGACGTGGTCGAGGCGCACGGCAGTGACCGGGTGCGGCTCACCCCGTACCAGAAGCTGCTGGTGCTCGACGTGCCGTCGGAGCGGACCGAGTCGTTGGTCGACGCGCTGCGCGCGATCGGCCTGGAGGCCCGGCCGTCGGCCTGGCGGCGCGGCACCATGGCGTGCACCGGCATCGAGTACTGCAAGCTCGCCATCGTCGAGACGAAGGCCCGCGGCGAGGAGCTGGTGGCCCGGCTGGAGCAGCGGCTGCGCGACTTCGATGCCGACATCTCGATCCACATCAACGGCTGCCCGAACGCTTGCGCGCGCACCCAGGTGGCCGACATCGGACTCAAGGGCCAGCTGGTGGTCGGCCCGGACGGTCGGCACGTCGAGGGCTTCCAGGTGCACCTGGGTGGCGGCCTGGGCATGGCGCAGGGGCAGACCGCCGGTTTCGGGCGCAAGCTGCGCGGCCTGAAGACCACCGCCGAGGAGCTTCCGGAGTACGTGGAACGACTGGCCCTGCGCTACCTGGCCGGCCGGAGCGAGGGCGAGACGTTCGCCAACTGGGTGATCAGAGTCGACGAGGAGGAACTGCGATGAGCAGCGAGAACCGAGCGGCACCCCTGTACTGCCCGTACTGCGGCGAGGAGGATCTACGGCCGCACGAGGCGGGGCACGGCGCCTGGGAGTGCCACGCCTGCGCCCGGGTCTTCTCGGTGAAGTTCACCGGGCTGCTCTCCCGGGCGGTGAACCGGTGAGCCTCGTCTCCGCCGCCGGCCTCGGCCTGGTCGGTCCGGGCGGTCCGACCCCGGCCGATCCGACCCGGCGCAGCCCTGACGAGCTGCGGGCGCTGGCCGAGCAGGCGGGTCGGGAGCTGGAGGGCGCCCCGGCGCTGGAGATCGCCCGTTGGGCGGCGCAGACCTTCGGCGACCGGTTCTGCGTCACCAGCTCGATGGCCGACGCCGTGCTGGCCCACCTGGTGTCCCGGGTCGCCCCGGGGGTGGACGTGGTCTTCCTCGACACCGGCCTCCATTTCCCGGAGACCCTCCGGGTGCGGGACGAGGTGGCGCGGACGCTGCCGGTGAACGTCCGGTCGATCCGCCCTCGGCTCACCGTCGGTCAGCAGGACGGCCAGTACGGTCCCCGGCTGTTCAACAAGTCACCGGACGACTGCTGCCAGCTGCGCAAGGTGGAGCCGCTGGAGCGGGCGCTGACCGGGTACGACGCCTGGGCCGCGGGCCTGCGCCGGGACGAGTCGCCGACCCGGGCCAACACGCCGGTGGTGACCTTCGACGGGCGGCGGGGCAAGGTCAAGGTCAACCCGATCGCGGCCTGGTCGCAGGGCGACGTGGACGCCTACATCGCCCGCTGGAACGTGCCGGTCAACGAGCTGTTCAAGCAGGGCTACGGCTCGATCGGCTGCTGGCCGTGCACCCGTCGGACCAAGGCCGGCGAGGACGCGCGGGCCGGCCGGTGGGCCATGTTCGAGAAGTCCGAGTGCGGACTGCACGTCTGACCTCCCCGTCGACGACCCCGACCGGCCTGCGTGTGGCCGGCGGGGCGGATCCGGTGGTGCTGGTCGCGCACGGCAGCCGTGATCCCCGAGCGGCCGAGGCCACCCGGGCGCTGGGCCGGGCGGTGTCGGCCGCCCGTCCGGACACCCCGGTGTGGACGAGCTGGCTGGACCACACCGAGCCGGGGCCGACCGAGGTGCTGCGCGGGTTGGCGGCGGCCGGCCACCGCCGGGCGGTGCTGGTGCCGCTGCTGCTGACCGCCGCGTACCACCGTCGGGTCGACATCCCGGCGGCCGTCGCCGCCGCGGCGCGGGCCGGGCCTCCCCTGGAGGTACGGGTGACCGACGTGCTCGGTCCGGCGGACGGCACGGTGGACCGGGCTCTGCTGGCCGGGCTGCGACGCCGGCTCGGCGAGTCGTGGACGGGCCGCTTCGACGCGCTGGTGCTGGCAGCGGCGGGCACCCGGGACACGCGGGCGCGTGGCTCGGTGGGCCTGGTGGCGGACGCGCTCGGCGCGGAGTTCGGGGTGCCCTGCCGGGTGTCGTACGCCTCGGCGGCTCCGCCGGAGACCGGTGTCGCGGTGGCCCGGCTACGGGCGGCCGGCGCTCGCCGGGTGGCGGTCGCCGGGTACTTCCTGGCGCCGGGCCTCTTTCACGACGCGGTGGCCGAGGCGGCCCGGGCGGCCGGCGCGGTGGCGGTGGCCGACCCGTTGACCGACGCCCCGGAGCTGGTCGAGCTGGTGCTGCGGCGGGTCGACGAGTGGTCCGGTCGAGTCCTGGCGCCGGCGGTGTGACCGAGGTCGCCGGCTTGCGAATGATCAGCGGGGTAGGAAAGCGGAACGCCCCGGCGGGCGGACCCGCCGGGGCGTACAGCTGTGTCGTGGGATCAGGCGGAGTGAGCGCGCAGGACCCGGAGGCCGCCGCGACGTTTGACAGCGCGCCGCTCCTCCTCGCTCATTCCGCCCCAGACGCCGGCGTCCTGACCCGACTCGAGCGCCCACTGCAGGCACTGGTCGGTCACGGAGCAGCGCCTGCAGACGGCCTTGGCCTGCTCGACCTGCAGGAGAGCCGGTCCGGACGTCCCGATAGGGAAGAACAGCTCCGGGTCCTCGTCGCGGCAGACAGCATGGTGACGCCAGTCCATGGCGGCAACACTCCTCATTCTGGATGGGGTGGCAATTATTGCTTGTAGTGCTTTTCCTATATGCATCCGCAAAGCCGATGGTGACAGTTCGCGTCGGTCCATTCGGCAGTGCGTGAGCAGGCGGTTAGCCCCGGGGGACCTGCTGGAACAGCTCAACCTGACGAGCATATCCAGGCAATGTCCCGGTAACTCAAGTTCGCTTGTGAATACTTTCACGAACATTCGCGATGTCAAGGGTGACGCTCGGAAAAACTCCGGGCGGTGAGCAAGCCCACAACCCATTTGTCCGGGTTCCAGTGCCTTCCTGGTTACCCGCCGTGCCACAGCCGAGGATCAATATAGTACAGTCCACGTGACATTGCTGACATTTCCGGCACCTGCCCCTCGGTGTGGCGGCGACCGTGTCGATGCAGTTGTGGCGGCCGCGTCGACCTAGGGCAGTACCCGAGACCTAGCAGATTACTCTCAGTGCGGCGGGAACGGATGTGAATCTGACTTTCTCCCGCTCGCCGAGGTAGTCGCCGTCCAGCTGGAACGCCTGTGGGCGGTTGGAGACCAGCGTGAACTCCGCCGTGTCATGGAGTCGTAACACCTGCCGGCCGCGTGGATCCGGCCGCCGGGACAGGAACTGCGTCACCGTCCGTGTTGTGCTGGCCACCCGGAGCTGACGCAACGCCAGCACGTCCAGCCCGAGGTCGAACGACGCCTCCGGGTTCGGGTTGATCTCCCGATCGCCCAGGTACGTCCACGGCGCGGTGTTCTGGATGATGACGGTCGCCAGCTCGCCTTCCGCGGGCTCACCGGGACGCTCCAACCTGATCGCCGGGTGCCGTCGGTCCGAGGCGAGGAAGTACTGGTTCATGATCGAGCGCAGGTAGAGACCCGGAGTGGAGACGCGCCCCCGACGACGTGCCTGCTCCACCCGGTGGATCACGGCGGCGTCCAGGCCGAACCCGGCGCAGAAGGTGAAGTAGCGATCGTCCGCGCGCCCCAGCCCGATCGTCCGGTGTCGACCGAGACGCAGCCCTTCGAGGATCATGCTGGTCCCCTCCGGCCA
Organism: Micromonospora sp. NPDC005087; assembly: GCF_042872965.1. Classification (NCBI taxonomy): domain Bacteria; kingdom Bacillati; phylum Actinomycetota; class Actinomycetes; order Micromonosporales; family Micromonosporaceae; genus Micromonospora; species Micromonospora sp. NPDC005087. The sequence goes on from NZ_JBIALB010000008.1 coordinate 44,162, forward strand.
CTCCCGGGGAAGGCCCAGCGCGCGGGCGAACACGTTGGTCGAGCCACCCGGAACGGTCGCCAGCGCGGGCAGCCGCTCGGCCAGCGTGGCGCCATCGGCGCCGGCGGGCGGCTCGGCCGTCATCAGGCCGTTCACCACCTCGTTGACGGTGCCGTCGCCACCCAGGGTGACGACCAGGTCGACCCCCTCCGCGGCGGCCTCCCGGGCCAGCGCCATGGCGTGCCCACGCCGGCGGGTGTAGCGCACGCTGAGGTCGACTTCGCTGCGCAGCGCCCGGACAAGCACGTCCCGGCTGCGTTCGCTGGTGGTGGTGGCCTTCGGATTGACCACCAGGACGGCCCGCATGGGCGGCACTGTACCTTCCGGTAGCCCGGGTATCGTGGCGCGCGTGACCATCGACTCGGCCCCGATTCCCGTCACGCTCCGCTGGGCGGTGCGGCTGCTGTGGGCGGAGGCGGTCGCCGTCGGGCTGATCGCCGCCTGGCTGGTCTGGGCCGATCTCACCGCCGCCACCCGCGATCTGCTGTCAGCCCTGCTGGTGACCGCGTTCGCCGTCGGGGCGGCGGTCGTGCTCTGGGCACTGGGCCGCGCGCTGCTGCGCCGTCAGGCCGGCGCGCGCGCCCCCGCGATCGTGCTTCAGCTGATGCTGCTGCCGATCGGGTGGTTCATGATCCAGGCCGGGCTGGGCTGGCTCGGCGTGCCGCTGATGGCACTGGGCCTGGGCGTCAGCTGGCTGTTGGTGAGCCCCCCGACGACCCGGGCGCTCGGTTTCGAGTGACCGGGCTCCGCGCCCGACGGGGTGAACGGGTGGGTCAATAGCCGCCGGAGCGGCGGGTCAACAGCGAGATCGTCGCCCGGCCGTCGGCGGCCGTGGTGGACGCCGACGTGGTCAGCGCGGTGAGCACCTTCCAGGCGAAGGACGACTCGGCGGGCAGGGTGGCGCCGCGCACGGTCGGCACGGTGACCTCGACGGTCAGCGCGTCCTCGGTGACCGAGAACCGGCACTCCAGCTCGGCGTCGCGGGTGGCGATGGCGAGCAGCATGGCGCACGCCTCGTCGACCGCGATCCGCAGATCCTCGATCTCGTCGAGCGCGAACTGCAACCGGGCCGCGAGACCGGCGGTGGCGGTACGGAGCACGCCGAGGTAGCCGCCGTCGGCGGGCACCGTGAGGTGCACCACGTCGTCGTCGGTCGCTGGCTGGCCGGTCAGTTGAGTCACGCCTCATCCCCCCGGTCGGGGACTCTACCCGGTCAGTCGCCCGGGCGCGTGCCAGCGGCGGTGGCCTGGCTGGCGAGGTCACGCAGTGCGTCGCCGCTGAGCCGGTAGGGGACCCACTCGCTCATCTGCTCCGCGCCGATGGAGGCGTAGAACCCGGCGGCCGGGTTCCAGTTGATCATCCACCACTCCAGCCGCCGGTAGCCGCGTCGTACGCAGATGTCGGCCAGGGTGGCGAGCAGCAGCCGGCCCGCACCGGTGCCCCGGGCGGCCGGTCGGACGTAGAGGTCCTCCAGGTAGACGCCGTGCACGCCGGCCCAGGTGGAGAAGTTGAGGAACCACAGCGCGAAGCCGATCGGCTGGTCGTGCTCGTCGACCGCGACGTGGCCGAAGAGCGCCGGTGCGGTCGCACCACCACTCCAGCTCGGCGCGTCTGACGCCACGCCGCGACCTGGAGTAGTCGTGAACAGGGCCGAGGTCAACTGTTCGGTGGTGAGGTGGCACTGGTCCGGGGCGCGTTCGTACTCCGCCAGCTCGTGAACCATGGCGACGACGGCCGGCACATCCTCGGGACGTGCCGGCCGGATCGTCGGGGTGACGGGTGCGGTCACGCCTTCTTGGTCTCCCAGAAGATCTTCGAGATCTCATCGATCTTCGCGAGCAGCTTGTCGGCGGTGGCCGGGTCGAGGCTGCCCTTGACGCCACCGGCGCCGGCGAGCTTGGTGGCCTCGTTGAACAGGGTGTGCAGGTTCGGGTACTTCTCGAAGTGCGGGGCCTTGAAGTAGTCGGTCCAGAGCACCCACAGGTGGTGCTTGACCAGCTCGGCGCGCTGCTCCTTGATGATGACCGCCCGGGTGCGGAACTCCGGGTCGGTGTTCGCCTGGTACTTCTCGCAGATCATTTTGACCGACTCGGCCTCGATCCGGGCCTGGGCCGGGTCGTAGACGCCGCACGGCAGGTCGCAGTGAGCGCTCGCGGAGACGCGGGGCGCAAGGATGCGTGGAAGTCGCATCGGGATCCTCCATGGGAAGTTTGCGATGATCAAAGGCGACATTACTCCTGGGAATGCTCCCCGAAGCGGGTGGAGGTGAAACCAGTGCGGGCCGATCACCCGGCGGGGGCTCCCCGGCTGCGCGGGCCGCTGACCGCCATCCTGGTGACCGGCCCGTCCATGGCGCCGACGCTGCGGCACGGCGACGCGGTGCTGGTCCGCCCGCACGGTCGTCCGATCCGCCCCGGTGACGTGGTGGTCGCGGTCTTCCGTACCCGTCCCGAGCTGCTGGTGGTGAAACGGGCGGTCCGGGCACAGGACGGCGGCTGGTGGCTGCGCGGGGACAACGACCTGGTCACCGACGACTCCCGCGCGTACGGGGTGGCCGACGTGCGGGGGCGGGTGGTGGCCCGCTACTGGCCGCGCCCCGGACGGGTCCCGCGTCGACCGTTATGACCCTGCTCACATCCGAGTGGCAGTGTCGACACTATGCTCGGAAAGTGCCCGGGTGACCCCCCGCACCGCGTGCCACCGCTCGCCGCCCACCTCGCGGCCGGGCCGGCCGCCCCGTCTGCTCGACAGATCCTGGAGTCACCGCCATGCCTTCGTCCACCGTGGACCCCGCTGATCCCGTCTTCCAGCTGCACCGGGGCGGCAAGATGGCCGTCACCTCGACGGTGCCGCTCACCAGCCGGGAGGACCTCTCCCTCGCGTACACCCCGGGGGTGGCCCGGGTGTGTGAGGCGATCGCCGCCGACCCCGACCTGGTCGACGACTACACCTGGGTGTCGCACGCCGTCGCGGTGGTCACCGACGGCTCGGCGGTGCTCGGGCTCGGCAACATCGGCCCGCGTGCCGCGCTGCCGGTGATGGAGGGCAAGGCGGTGCTGTTCAAGCAGTTCGCCGGGGTCGACGCGGTGCCAATCTGTCTGGACACCCAGGACGTGGACGAGATCGTCGCCGTGGTGCGGGCGCTGGCCCCCTCGTTCGGCGGGATCAACCTGGAGGACATCAGCGCGCCGCGCTGCTTCGAGGTGGAGCGCCGGCTCGACGAGGCGCTGGACATCCCGGTCTTCCACGACGACCAGCACGGCACCGCGATCGTGGTGCTCGCCGCGCTGCGCAACGCCGCCACCCTGCTCAACCGCAAGCTCGGTGACCTGCGGGTCGCGGTGAGCGGCGCCGGCGCGGCCGGTGTGGCCGTGACGAAGATGCTGGTCGCCGGGGGCGTCAACCCCGACCAGGTGGTGGTCTGCGACTCCAAGGGCATCATCGGCCGGCACCGTACCGAGCTGACCGGCACCAAGGCCGAGCTGGCCGCGACCACCAACGCCGACGGTCGGCAGGGTGACATCACCGAGGCGCTGCGCGGCGCGGACGTGCTGATCGGCGTCTCCGGCGGGCAGATCCCGGAGGCCGCGGTCGCCGGCATGGCACCCGGCGGGATCGTGTTCGCGCTGGCCAACCCGACCCCGGAGGTGCACCCCGAGGTGGCCGCCCGGCACGTCGCGGTGGTCGCCACCGGGCGCAGCGACTACCCCAACCAGATCAACAACGTGCTCGCCTTCCCCGGGGTGTTCCGGGGCGCGCTGGACGCGCGGGCCACCCGGATCACCGAGGGCATGAAGGTCGCCGCCGCGGACGCCATCGCCGGAGTGGTGGCCGAGTCGCTGACCGCCGAGGCGATCGTCCCGTCGCCGCTGGACCCCCGGGTCGCCCCGGCGGTGGCCGAGGCGGTCGCCGAGGCGGCCCGCCGCGACGGCGTCGCCCGCCGGTAAGGAAGGGCACCTTCTTAACGCCTGGTGCATAGGAAGGGTCCCTTCCTAACGCCGGGTGTGTGGAAGGGCCCCTTCTTAACCGGCGTTCGGCTTGTTACCGTGCCGATCATGCGTGCTGCCTTCGCCTCCCGCTTCGACGACGCCGACCCGCTCGCCGCGCTCACTGTCGGTGAGCGGCCCGAGCCGACCCACCCGGCGGACGACTGGGTGACCGTGCAGCTGCGCGCCACCTCGCTCAACCACCACGACCTCTGGTCGCTGCGGGGGGTGGGGCTCACCGAGGCCCAGCTGCCGATGATCCTCGGCTGCGACGCGGTCGGCGTGGACCCGGAGGGCAACCAGGTGGTCGTCTACCCGGTGGTGGTCACCCGGGGTGACCCGCGCGGGGTCTCCATCCTCTCCGAGTACTTCCCCGGCACCCTCGCCGAGCGGGTCGCCGTACCCCGGTCGAACCTGGTCCCGCTGCCCGACGGGATGGCGGCGACCGACGCGGCCTGCCTGCCCACGGCCTGGCTGACCGCGTGGCGGATGTTGACCACCAAGGGCCGTGTCGAGGACGCCGACAGCGTGCTGGTGCAGGGCGCGGGCGGCGGCGTGGCCACCGCGGCCGTCGCGCTCGCCGTCGCGATGGGTAAGCGGGTGTACGCGACCAGCCGCGACGCCACCAAGCGGGAGCGGATCACCGCGCTCGGCGCCACCGCCGTGGAACCGGGTGCCCGGCTGCCGGAACGGGTCGACGTGGTGATCGAGACGGTCGGCGCGGCCACCTTCGACCACTCGATGAAGTCGGCAGCGCCGATGGCCCGGATCGTGGTCTCCGGCGCCACCGCCGGTCACGAGCCGGCGGTCAACCTCCGCCGGGTCTTCGCCATGCAGCTGGAGATCCTGGGCACCTCGATGGGCACGCCCGGCGAGCTGTACGAGCTGCTGGCGTTCTGCGCGGACAGCGACGTGCGCCCGGTGGTGGACAGCGTCGTCCCGTTCAGCCGGGTCGAGGACGCCTTCGCCCGGCTGCACTCCGGTGACGCCTTCGGCAAGGTCGTCGTCGACCACACCGCCTGACGCGTCCGCGGCGTTGCTTTCATGATCCGCGCCTTCGCCCGGCCGGCTACCTACAGGTGGTCGTCGAAGGTGGCGATGTCGCCGCGCTTCGCGTCGGTGGAGATGCGCTTCTTGGCCGCCGGGTCGCCGTACAGCGTCCAGCGGAGGAACTCGACGGAGGTGTCCGAGACCACCCGCAGCGCCGCGCCGTCGCTGAGCAGCGCCCGCCCGTGGTCGCCCTTCGGCAGGCTCAGCATCGCCTTCGGCCAGGGCACCTTGTCGTACGCGGCCCGGCCCGCCGCGTAGTCGACCACCTCGTCCAGCTCGCCGTGCACGAACAGCTGGGGCGCGGCCGCGCCGGCGAACGCCGTACCCACGCCGAGCGCCGTGCCGGCGAACACCACGCCGGCGTCCAGCCGTTCGTCCCGGCTGGCGGTGAACAGGCCGATGGTGGTCACCCCGCCGGCCGAGTGCCCGGCCGCGGCCACCCGCTCGGCGTCCAGCCGGCCGCGAAGCGGGTCGCCCGCCTTGCCGTCGAGCGCCAGCACCTCGGTCAGCGTGTAGGACACGTCGGCCGGCTGGTTGAGCACGTCGAGGACGTTGCCGTCGCCGCCCCGGGAGGTGTGCGGGAAGGCCGGCGCGGCCACCACGAAGCCCGCCGCCGCCCACCGGGTCAGCAGCGTGGCGTAGTCGTCCGGCCGCCCGCCCAGGCCGTGACTGAACATCACCACGGGAAACCGGCCGGCCGCTGCCGCCGCCGACCGCTTGACCGCCCCGCCGGCCTCCCCGGCCGCCGGGTACCAGAGCGTCACCGGCAGCGCCCGGCCGTCCCGGTTCAGCTTGAGCTGGCGTACGCCGACGGCGAAGGCTCGCTGTGGCGCGGTCCCGGCGGGTACCCGCGGCGTCGCCGAGGCGACGGAGGAGGGCTCGACCGGTGCCGGCCCGCTCTCGGCCTGCCGGGCGTCCGCGGTGCAGCCGACCAGGCCGGCCGTGAGCAGGGCGCTGGCCAGCAGCGCGGGGGTGACGCGACGGGACATGAACTCAATTGTGCCCTGCCCGGCTGACCCGCTCGGTCGCGTTCGGTGTGGCGTGGCCACCCGCTCACCCAGCGCTCAGTCTTCTCCGGCCGGCGGGACGGCGGCGCGCAGCCGGGCCAGGTCGTCGGCGTCCTTTGGTCGGCGCGGGCGCTCCGGCATCCAGATCGGGTACATCTGCTTGAACTCGATCTGGGCTGACACCGAGATCGTCGGCACGGTGAGCGTGCCGATCCGGCCCGCTGGCGCGTCCAGCATCCCGGCCGGTAGCGGGGCGGCCGGGGTCGTCAGCGGGCCGGGCGGGACTCGTAGCGGGTCAGGGTGGGGGTGCGGGCGTCGGCGGGGAGGCGGGCGCCGGCCGCGCTGTCGTCGTAGAGGGTCCAGCGGAGAAAGTCGGTGGTGGTGGCGAGGACGGGGGCGAACCCCGGACTGTCCGGGGTGAGGTACGCGCCGTGGTCCTGGCCGAGCAGGCTGAGAAAGGCGGCCGGGCCGGGGGTACGCCCGTACGCGGCCCGGCCGACCGCGACCGGCACCACCGGGTCGGCCGTGCCGTGCACGAAGAGCAGGGGCGCGGCCGGCCCGGCGAAACTGCCGGGCAGTCCGCCCCCGGCGATCACGATCCCGGCGCGCAGCCGGGCCTGGTGCCCCTCGGCGAACATGCCGGCCGTGGTGAAGCCGCCGGCCGAGTGGCCGGCGGCGGCGATCGATGCCAGGGCCAGGTGACCGGCGAGCGGATCATCCGGGTCGGTGTCGAGACGGCTCAGGTGCCGGATGAGCCGCCAGCAGTCGGCCGGCTGGTTGCGGACGTCGGCTCGGGTGAACCGGGCGGCACCGCGCCGGGTGTGCGGGAACGCGGGAGCGGCCACCACGAAGCCGGCCGCCGCCCAGCGCGTGGTCAGCCCTGCGTGCAGCCCGGGCCGGCTGTCCAGGCCGTGGCTGTAGATGACCACCGGGAACCGCCCGGCGGCCACCCCGTCGGGTGACGCCGGGTACCAGATGGTCACCGGCAGGGGGCGCGCCGAGCGGGGATCGAGGGTGAGCGTACGCACGCCGACGACGTACGACCCCTCGGGCGCCCGGCGCGCCGACGGCACGACCGGGGCGGCGGTGGACCCGTCCGCCACGGCGGTGGCCGGCGCGCAACCGGCCAGCAGCGCTGTCACCAGTACGGCGATCAGCCGCCCCGCCCCCATCGTTCCACGGTAGGTGCCCGGGTGTGGGTAGCGACCCCGCCGTCCGGTCCGGCCGCACCCGCCGGCCGGGTCGGGTCAGCTCCGCCGGCCGGGTCGACACCACCGGGTGCCGTGGGCGGGGGCGGTGCGCCGCGACCGGCTTCGCTAGGGTCACCGGCATGCCTGAGAACTACACCGACCCCAGCGGCAACACCGAGGCGTTCCGCGCGTTCACCCAGACGCCGGAGGCCATCGCGCCGGCGGAGTCCCCGTCCCGCCTGCCGCTGATCATCGGTGCGGCGGTGGTCGTCGTGCTGGTGGTTGCCCTCGTCGCCTGGTTGGCGCTGCGCTGAGCCTGCCGGCCCGGCCGGGTTTGACCGGCGGTGAGATGCCCGCGTGCTGAGCCCCACGGAATGGCGTCAGCCGGCCTCGACCACGGCCCGGGCCTGCCGGGCGATCTCCCGTTCCTCGTCGGTGCGAATGACGCAGACGGTCACCTCGGTGCCCTCGGGCGAGATCACCCGGTCACCGTTCCCGGCGTTGCGGGTCGGGTCCACGACGATGCCGAGCCGGTCCAGCCCGGCCAGCGCGGCGGCCCGCACCGGCGCCGCGTGCTCGCCCACCCCGGCGGTGAAGGTGATCGCGTCGACCCGACCGAGCAGCGCGTAGTACGCGCCCACATAGCCGGTGATCCGCCGGCAGTACACGTCGAAGGCCAGCTCCGCCGCCTGGTCTCCGGCCGCCCTGCGCTGGAGCACCTCGCGCATGTCGTTGACGCCGGTCAGCCCGAGCAGGCCGCTGCGGTGGTTGAGCAGGTCGTCGATCTCGTCCACCGACAGCCCAGCCTCCCGCCGCAGGTGGAAGATCACGGCCGGGTCCAGGTCGCCGCTGCGGGTGCCCATCACCAGCCCCTGAAGCGGGGACATGCCCATCGAGGTGGCGACGCTGCGGCCATCCGCCACCGCGCAGGCGCTGGCACCGTTGCCGAGGTGCAGGGTGATCGTGTTGAGCTGCCCGTACGGGCGCCCCAGCAGTTCCGCGGTGCGCCGGGAGACGTACGCGTGTGAGGTGCCGTGGAAGCCGTACCGGCGGATGGCGTACCGCTCGGCGGTGTCCCGGTCGATCGCGTAGGTGGCCGCGGCCTCCGGCAGGGTGTGGTGGAACGCGGTGTCGAAGACGGCGACCTGCGGAACGTCCGGCAGCGTCTCACGGGCCATCTCGATGCCGGCCAGGTTGGCCGGGTTGTGCAGCGGGGCGAGCGGTACCAGGTCCCGGATCGCGGCCAGCACCGCGTCGTCGACCAGGACCGGCGCGGTGAACATCCGGCCGCCGTGCACCACCCGGTGCCCGACCGCCGCCAGCCCACTCAGGTCCTGCCCGGCCAGGATCTCCCGGACGGCGCTGGTGTGGTCCGCCGGGCCGCCACCGGGTTCACCGACCCGCTCGACGGTGCCCTGGTCGAGCACCCGGTCACCGTCGTAGCGGCGCCACTTGACCGATGACGACCCGCAGTTGAGCACCAGCACCCGACTCACGACGCCTCCTCGGTGGCCGCCTGGATGGCGGTGATCGCCACCGTGTTGACGATGTCCGGCACGGTCGCGCCCCGGGACAGGTCGTTCACCGGCCGGCGCAGGCCCTGCATCACCGGGCCGACGGCGACCGCCCCGGCGGAGCGCTGCACCGCCTTGTACGTGTTGTTGCCCGTGTTCAGGTCGGGGAAGATGAAGACCGTGGCCCGGCCGGCGACCGCGCTGCCCGGCAGCTTGGTCGCCGCCACCGCCGGGTCGATCGCCGCGTCGTACTGGATCGGCCCCTCGACCAGCAGGTCGGGCCGGCGCTTCCGGACCAGCGCCGTGGCCGTGGCGACCTTCTCCACGTCCGCGCCGGCCCCCGAGCTGCCGGTGGAGTACGACAGCATCGCCACCCGGGGCTCGATGCCGAACCGGGCGGCGGTGTCCGCGGACGAGATCGCGATGTCGGCGAGCTGGGCGGCATCCGGGTCGCGGTTGACCGCGCAGTCGCCGTAGACCAGCACCCGGTCGGCGAGCAGCATGAAGAAGACGCTGGAGGCCACCGAGACCTCCGGCACGGTTCGGATGATCTCGAACGCCGGCCGGATGGTGGCGGCGGTGGTGTGCGTCGCGCCGGAGACCATGCCGTCGGCCCGTCCGGTGGCCACCATCAGGGTGCCGAAGTAGTTCGGCTGGGCGACGATGTCGTGCGCCAACTCGGCGGTGACCCCCCGGTGGGCGCGGAGCTGGGCGTACTCGACCGCGAAATCGTCCCGCCACCCGCTGGTCACCGGGTCGACCACGTGCGCGTCGCCGAGGTCGACGCCCAGCTCACGCGTACGCCGGGAGATGTCGTCCGGCCGGCCGAGCAGGGTCAGCTCGACCACCCCGCGGCGGAGCAGGATCTCCGCCGCGCGCAGGATCCGCTCGTCGGCGGCCTCCGGCAGCACGAGGTGCCGGCGCTGTGACCGGGCCCGGTCGATCAGCTCGTTCTCGAACATCAGGGGGGTGACCCGGGTCGACCGGCTGACGCGCAGCCGGCGGGCCAGGTCGTCGGTGTCCACGCAGCGCTCGAACGCGCCGAGCGCGGCCTCCACCTTGCGCGGGTTCGCCGCGCTGGGTCGGCCCTCGATCCGGCTGGACGCGGCCACCGTGTGGTAGCTGTCGCTGCGCACGGAGAGTACCGCCAAGCCGGTGTTCAGCCCCTCCACCAACCGCATCGCCCGCGGGTCGGGCTGCTCGCCGAGGGTCAGCACCAGCCCGGCCACCGACACCTGCCCGGCCACGTGCGCGGCGCTGGCGGCGACGAGCAGGTCGGCGCGGTCCCCGGGGGTGATCACCAGGGCGCCCTCGGTGAGGTGGTCCAGCAGCGTGGGCACGTGTGCGGCACCGACCACGAAGTCCAGCACGTCCCGCCCGAGCGCGGCGTCGTCCCCGGCGAGCAGGGTGGCGTCGAGCGCCGCGGCCACCTCGGCCACCGTCGGCGCCGACACGCTCGGCACCTCCGGGATGGCGTACGCCGGCACCGGCAGCTCGGGCAGGGTCATCGGCCCGGGCACCCGGTTGGCGATCACCGCGAGCACGGTCGCGCCCAGGTCGGCCAGATCGTGGTACGCCCCCCGCACGGCTGCCGCGATGGCCGCCGGCTCCTGCCCGAAGCCGTCCACCACCGGCACCACCACACTGCCGAACTCGGTGGCCAGCCGGGCGTTGAAGGCCAGTTCCCGGGGACGGGCCGGGTCGCCCGGGTCGTCGAAGTCGCTGCCCACCACAACCACCGCCGGGCACTGCCGCTCCACGGCCCGGTAGCGCTCGACGACGGCGGAGATCAGCTCCTCCCGCCGGCCGTCGGCGACCAGTGCGGTGGCCTCGGCGTAGCTCATCCCACTTAGTTCGGTCAGCGGTTGCTCGATCCGGTAGCGCTCGCTGAGCAGGGCGAGGATCGGGTCCGGGCCGGAGCCGGCGACCAGCGGCCGGAACGCGCCGATCCGCCCGACCTGGCGGGACAGCAACTCGGCCAGCCCGAGGGCGACGGTCGACTTACCTCCGCCCGATCCCACACTCGTCAGATACACGCTCCGGGCCACGCCCCAACCCTAGAAGATCGCAAGACCTCCCGCCCGGGTCCTCCGGCCCCTCCAAGCTCGATCACCGGCAGCCGCCGGGGTCTAGGCGTCGTCGTCGTCGGGGTCGTCCAGTCGGGCCAGGTAGGTGGCCAGGCGCTCGATGGGGGTCTCGAAGTCGGGGTTGAGGTCCACGAAGTCGCGCAGGCGTTCGCCGAGCCACTCCAGGGTGACCTGCTCGTCGCCCCGGCGCTCGACCAGCTCCTCAATGCCGCGGTCGGTGAAGTACATGGGTACGTCCTCTTGCTCGTCCCGGCTCGGCCGGGCGGGTGGACCGACGGAGCCGGGGCAGGGCCGTTGTGAACGGTCCTGCCCCGGCTCGCGCGGTGCGGTCAGATCACGGGCGGGGGAGGGCTGCCTCGATCAGGGCGTTCTGCTCGACCTCGTGGGTCTTGGCGGAGCCGACTGCCGGGGCGGCTGCGGCCGGGCGGGAGATCCGCCGCAGCCGGACGTCCGTGAGGTGCTCCAGCAGGTTGAGCGCGACGAACGACCAGGCCCCCTGGTTGGCCGGCTCCTCCTGCACCCAGGCGAAGTCCTCCGCGTTCGGGTACTGCGCCAGGGCGGCCCGGATCTCCTCCACCGGCAGTGGGTACAGCTGCTCGATCCGGAGGATCGCGGTGTCGGTGACCTCGCGCTGCTGCCGGGCCTGGAACAGGTCGTAGTAGATCTTGCCGGAGCAGAGCAGCACCCGCTTCACCGCCTCCGGTGCCGGGGCGGCCGTGTCGCGCAGCACCGGCTGGAAGGTGCCGGTGGTGAAGTCCTCCACCGACGAGACGCAGAGCTTGTGCCGCAGCAGCGACTTCGGCGTGAAGACCACCAGCGGCTTGCGCTTCGGCGACAGAGCCTGACGGCGCAGCAGGTGGAAGTAGTTCGCCGGGGTGGTCGGGATGGAGACCCGCATGTTGTCCTCGGCGCACATCTGCAGGAACCGCTCGGGGCGGCCGGAGGTGTGGTCCGGCCCCTGACCCTCGTGGCCGTGCGGCAGCAGCAGGGTGACCGCGGAGCGCTGACCCCACTTCACCTCACCGGAGGAGATGAACTCGTCGATCACCGACTGGGCACCGTTGACGAAGTCGCCGAACTGGGCCTCCCAGGCGACCAGCGCGTTGATGTTCTCCACCGAGTAGCCGTACTCGAAGCCCATCGCGGCGTACTCGCTGAGCAGCGAGTCGTGCACGAAGAACCGGGAGCGCTCGCCGTCACCGGTGAGCGACTTCAGCGGCAGGTAGTCGTCGCCGGTGCGGGCGTCCACCACCGAGGCGTGCCGCTGGACGAAGGTGCCGCGGCGTGAATCCTGACCGGCGAGCCGGACGGTGATCCCGTCGTGCAGCAGCGCCCCGAGCGCGATGATCTCGCCGAAGCCCCAGTCGATGTTGCCCTCCACGGACATCTTCGCCCGCCGGTCGAGCAACTGCTGGATCCGCTTGTGCGGGGTGAAGCCCTCCGGCAGGTTGATGTGCGCCTCGCCGATCGCCTTCACCACGGCGGCGTCGGTGGCGGTGTCGACCTGCGGCTCCGGCTCCTCCTCACGGCGCGGCCGGTTGAGCTGGCGCGGCGCCGAGGCGGCGTCCCGGGTGGCCTTGAAGACCCGCTCCAGTTGCGCCTGGTAGTCGCGCAGCAGCTCCTCCGCGTCCTCCACGGTGATGTCGCCGCGACCGATCAGCTCCTCGGTGTAGAGCTTGCGGACCGAGCGCTTCGAATCAATGATCTTGTACATCTGCGGGTTGGACATCGACGGGTCGTCGCCCTCGTTGTGCCCGCGCCGGCGGTAGCAGACCATGTCGATCACGACGTCCTTGTTGAACGCCTGCCGGTACTCGAAGGCCAGCCGGGCCACCCGGACCACGGCCTCCGGGTCGTCGCCGTTGACGTGGAAGATCGGCGCCTGGATCATCCGGGCCACGTCGGTGCTGTAGAGGCTGGACCGGCTGTACTCCGGGGCGGTGGTGAAACCGACCTGGTTGTTGACCACCACGTGCACGGTGCCGCCGGTGCGGTAGCCGCGCAGCTGCGAGAGGTTGAGGGTCTCGGCGACCACACCCTGCCCGGCGAACGCGGCGTCACCGTGCACCGCCAGCGGCAGCACGGTGTAGCCCTCCAGCTTGAGGTCGATCCGGTCCTGCTTGGCCCGGACGATGCCCTCCAGCACCGGGTCGACGGCCTCCAGGTGCGACGGGTTGGCCACCACCGACACCTTGACCGCGTGCTCGCCGTCGGGGGTGGTGAACTTGCCGTTCTGGCCCAGGTGGTACTTCACGTCGCCGGAGCCCTGCGTCGAGCGCGGGTCCAGGTGTCCCTCGAACTCGGAGAAGATCTTCTCGTACGGCTTGCCGACGATGTTGGCCAGCACGTTGAGCCGACCCCGGTGGGCCATGCCGATGACGACCTCGTCCAGCCCGCTCTCGGCGGAGGACTCCAGCACCTCGCCGAGCAGCGGGATCAGCGACTCGCCGCCCTCCAGCGAGAAGCGCTTCTGGCCGACGTACTTGGTCTGCAGGAAGGTCTCGAACGCCTCGGCGGCGTTGAGCCGGTTGAGCACGTGCTTCTGCTCGTCCGGGGAGGGCTTCTCGTACTTGCGCTCGATCCGCTCCTGGATCCAGCGCCGCTCCTCCGGGTCCTGGATGTGCATGTACTCGATGCCGACCCGGCGGCAGTACGAGTCGCGCAGCACGCCGAGGATCTCGCGCAGCTTCATCCGCTGCCGACCGGCGAAACCGTTCACCGGGAACTCGCGGTCGAGGTCCCACAGGGTCAGCCCGTGTTGGAGTACGTCGAGATCCGGGTGCTTGCGGATCTTGAACTCGAGCGGGTCGGTGTCGGCCATCAGGTGCCCGCGCACCCGGTAGGCGTGGATCAGCTCGTGCACCCGCGCGGTCTTGTTGATCTGGCCCTCGGAGTTGACCGCGACGTCGCGTACCCAGCGGACCGGCTCGTACGGGATCCGCAGCGAGGTGAAGATCTCGTCGTAGAAACCGTGCTCGCCCAGGATCAGCTCGTGCATCACCTTGAGGAACTCGCCGGACTGCGCGCCCTGGATGATCCGGTGGTCGTACGTGCTGGTCAGCGTGATGATCTTGCTGACCGCCAGCTCGGCCAGGGTGGCCTCGGACATGCCCTGGTAGGGGGCCGGGTACTCCATCGCGCCGACGCCGATGATCGCGCTCTGCCCCTGCATCAGCCGCGGCATCGAGTGCACGGTGCCGATACCGCCGGGGTTGGTCAGCGAGATCGTGGTGCCGGAGTAGTCCTCCATGGTCAGCTCATTGCGCCGCGCCCGCCGGACCACGTCCTCGTACGCCTGCCAGAACTGCCGGAAGTCCATCTGCTCGCAGCCCTTGATGGAGGGGACCACCAGGTTGCGGGTGCCGTCCGGCTTGGCCAGGTCGATGGCGATGCCGAGGTTGACGTGTGCCGGGCGGACCACCGCCGGCTTGCCGTTGGCCTCGGCGAAGGAGTTGTTCATCTCCGGGTGCTGGACCAGCGCCCGGACCATCGCGTAGCCGACCAGGTGGGTGAAGCTGACCTTGCCACCGCGCCCGCGGGCGAGGTGGTTGTTGATCACGATGCGGTTGTCCACCAGCAGCTTGGCCGGGACGGCGCGCACGCTGGTCGCGGTGGGCACGCTCAGCGAGGCGTCCATGTTCTGGACGATCTTCGCGGCGACCCCGCGCAGCGGCGTGGTCTGGGGGCCGTCGGCGCTCGGCGCGGCGGCCTTCTCGGCCGGCTTGGCCGGGGCGGCCTTCGCCGGGGCGGCGGCCTTCGCCGGAGCGGGTGCGGCCTTGGCCGGTGCCGGCTGCGCGGCGGCCGGCTTGCTGGCGGCCGCCGGCTTCGCCGCGGCGCTGGGCTGGCTGACCGAGGCGGCCGCCTCGGGCTGGCCGTCCGGCTCCGGCGCCGCGGCCGGCGTGCCCGTCGACTCACCGCCGCGCGGGGTGGCGGCACCCGGCGCGGGTCGGTAGTCGGCGAAGAAGTCGTGCCAGGCCGAATCGACGCTCGTTGGGTCGGCGAGGTAGCGCTGGTACATGTCCTCGACGATCCACTCGTTCGGGCCGAAACCCGCCAGTGGGTTATCCTGCGAAGTCTGCTGGGTCGACACGGCCGGTAATCGCCTCTTTCACGCGGGTTTATGTGTCACGCGGTGTCCGTCGCGCCCGGTTCGGAGCACGGACAGGACGGCTCCCAGGCTACGCCGTACGGATCCCGCAGGCATTTCCGCCTCGGCCGCGTGGTCCGATTCACAGAAGATGCCAGAAGTTCAGCAAGTGCTGCGGGTCGGCCCGAGGGCTGATAGGTCGGCCGGCGCCGGCGCCTGAGTACCGGTACGGATGTCCGCACGGGCGCTCCTCGGCAGGATCGGCCGCATGGATGACACGGGGGAACGGAAGCGGTACGGCCCGAGCATGGCGGTCGCGTTCGGTTGGTACGCCACCGCGATCGCGGCGGTGGTGGTGGGTGTGAACAGCGTGCCGAGCGCCCCGCGGCGGGACTGTTCGGCGATGTTCAGTTGCCTCTCCCCGATGGAGTCACTGGCGCTGGCCGGGCTGGTCTGGGGCGGGCCGGTGCTCGTCGGGTTGCTGATCGTCACGGCGGTGATCAACGCGCTGTTGGTCCGCCGGATCACCTCGCCGGTGCTGGCCGGCACTCTGTCCGTGGCGGTCAGCCTCGCGGTCTGCGCCGTCGTGGCCGCCGCGTACCTGGGCCGGTCGTGAAGCGGCTCGGGCTCGGCGGGCTCTTCTTCGCCTGGCTCTACGGGGTGCCGTTCCTGCTCGTGGTGGCCCTGATCCGGCGGACGTCCACGCCGTACACGCCGACCCAGGACGTGGCGCGGGCGTTCGGCGCGACGACCGACGCCCTGCTGACCGCCGGGCTCCTGCTGAACGCGGCGCTGCCGCTGGCCGGCCTGCTGCTCGCCGGGTGGGCGGGGGAGCAGGGCTGGCGGCGGCACTTCGGCTGGGCGTTCGGTGGGATGGCGCTGCTCTACGTGGCGGTCGCGCTCGCCGGCAGCATGGCCACCAGCACCCTGGTCGGCCACACCCCGGCCGACCAGGAGCCGGACCCGCCGGTCGGCCACTGCGTCCCGATCAGCGGTGGCCGGGGCTGCCCGGGCGGGTGAGTCGACGGAGCCGGGGCCGGCGGGGTCGGGGGTCCGGGACGCCCCGGGGTGGCGACCGAGCCGCCGCCACCCCGGGACGATCCGGGTCAGGAGATGTCGCGCCGGCGCATCAGCAGGGTGCCGACCAGGCCGGTGATCACCGCGTACCCGATCAGCACGAGGGCGCCGGCCCAGCGCGGCGGGTTGCCGGGGATGTCCGCCCCGGTGACCATCAGCGACGAGGCGAGCGACGGCACCAGCAGTTGCAGGTTGTTGATCCAATCGCCCCAGCGGGCGGCCAGGATGCTGATCACCACGATCGCGCCGATCGAGCCACCCAGGTAGAGCAGGATGCCGGTCACGGTCGCGCCGATCTGGCTGCGGATCAGCACCCCGATGCCGACGCCGAACACCGCCCAGAGCAGGTACGCGAGCAGGTTCAACCCGATCGCGCGCCAGGCCGCGTCGTTGCCCAGTTGCGAGCCCACCCCCACGGCGTTCAGCACCGCCGCACCGGCGAGCAGGTTGAGCGCCGTGGTGACCAGCCAGAACAGCAGCGCCAGCACACCCGCCGCGGCGAGCTTGGCGCTCATCACGGCGGTGCGGTGCGGCGTGGTGAGGAACGTGGTGGTCACCGTCTGGTGGAAGAACTCACTGGTCACCACGATGATGCCGAGCAGCATCACGATCAGCAGACCGAAGAACTGCCCGGTGGTGAACAGGTTCGACGAGAGGGCGTCCGGGCTGGCCGCGGCCGCCAGGGTGTCGACCTGGTCGGGTGGCACGTCGCCGAGGTTCCCGCTCGTCAGGGCATCGGCCTGCAACCAGTTGATGAGCAGGGTGAGCGCCCAGAGCGGCAGGCTGATGAGCGCGAAGATCCACCAGGTGTTGGTGGTACGGATCTTGAGCAGTTCGGCTCGGATCAGGTTCATCGGATGCCCGCCTTTCCGGCCGTCAGCTCCAGGAAGACCCGTTCCAGGTCGGGCCGTTCGGTGGTCAGTTCGTGCAGCTCGACCCCGGCGGCCAGGGCGGCGCGGCCGATCGTCGGGGCGTCCACCCCGCCGACCAGCAGGACACCCTGCTCGTCGGTGTCGACGGTGGCCGACTGCGCCTTCAGCGCGGTGATCAGCGCCTCGGTGTGCGGGGTGCGGACGCGGACCCGAGCGCCCTGCGCCATCGACCCGAGGACCTGGTCGACCGGGCCCTGGCGGACCAGCTGCCCGGCCGCGATGATCACCACGTCGTCGGCGAGCAACTGCATCTCCGACAGCAGGTGGCTGGAGACCAGCACGGTGCGACCCTCGTGGGCGAGGTTCTTGAGGAACCCGCGCATCCACCGGATGCCCTCCGGGTCGAGCCCGTTCGCCGGCTCGTCCAGGATCAGCACCCGGGGGTCACCGAGCATGGCGGCGGCGATGCCGAGCCGCTGCTTCATGCCGAGCGAGTAGCCCTTGAACTTGCGCTTCGCCGCCGGGGTCAACCCGACCAGGGCCAGCGCCTCGTCGGCCCGCTGCCTGGGCAGCCCGGCCGCCGCGCAGATCACCCGCAGGTGGTTGATGCCGGTGCGGCCCTTGTGCGCGCTGGACGCCTCCAGGATCGCGCCGACGTGCCGCAGCGGGTCGGAGAGGTCGGCGTACCGGTGGCCGCTGATGGTGGCCGTACCGGCGGTCGGCGTGACCAGGTTCAGCAACATGCGCAGCGTGGTGGTCTTGCCGGCGCCGTTCGGGCCGAGGAAGCCGGTCACCCGTCCCGGCGCGACGGTGAAGGACAGGTTGTTCACCGCCCGGACGTTCTTGTACTGCTTCGACAGACCGGACACCACGATCTGACCGTCGCTGGTGGGGCTTCGCTGCCCGTCAGTCATCGTTCTCCTCCCGTGTGTGGCGTCGAGGTACGCCGTGGCACAGCGTGACGGCCCCGGGCAACAAGGTCAATCAGGCGCGGTCCGTACGGCGTGGTCCGCCTCGGGGTGGAGGCGGGTCCTCCCTGCGGACGACGGAGCGGTTCAGCGGGAGATCCAGGTGGCACGGGCCAGGCCGAGCAGCGCGCCGTCCGGTCCGTACAGGCTGGTGTGCACGAGGGCCTTGCGCCCATCGGCGCGGATCAGCGCACCGGTCACCACGCACTCGTCGCCCGGCTCCGGCAGCGCGGTGACCACGGCGGCGATCCGGCCCAGCAGGTACGGACGGCCCGGCGCGAGCACCGTCCACCCACCCGGACAGTCCAGCGCCGCCCAGACCGTGGCGTCGCTGACCCTCTCGGGCGCCCGGAACGGCGCGGCGGTCCGACCGTCCGGCAGGCGGCCAGGGAAGATCCGCAGCCCGTCGGCCCGGTGCGGACCGCAGACGTAGCAGTCGGGGAACGGGTGCTCGACCAGCCCGGGGTAGCGGCTCGCGGCGTCGATCGCGGTGTCCCGGTCGACCGGCGGTACGACGGCGTCCACCGCCCCGTCCGGGCGTACCTCGGCCACCAGCTCGCCGGCCGGGTCACGGACCTCGCCGTCGACCATCCTCAGCGCCGTCTCCAACGGTGGTGGCCGGCGCAGCGTCACCTCGACGGGGCCGGGGCCGCCGGCCTCGGCGGCGAAGACTCCGGCGCTCCAGCCGCCGTTGCCGGAGCCGGACGGCCCGTTGTAGCGGGACTCGATGCGCATCGTCGACCTCCGGTGTCGGGGCGTGCCGGCGCCGTCGCCGGGTCCGTCCGGCAGCCTCGCACGGCCGCCGTCGGGCGCATCCGCCGGCCGGCGTTCACCCGAGCGACACCGGTGGTCACCTTGGATGGCAACCCGGGGCACCTACACAGATCCCATGGCTGTTCTGCATGCCGCTGGCGCACCCCTGACGACCAGCGGATACACCCTGCTGATCGCCGACGACCCAACCCAGGTCGCGGCCGCGCAACGCCTGCGTCACGAGGTGTTCGCCACCGAGCTCGGCGCCACCCTCCGCCCGGGTGAGGCCGGGATGGACGTGGACCCCTTCGACGCCCACTGCGACCACCTGATCGTCCGCCAGGAGAGCACCGGCGAGGTGGTCGGTACGTACCGGCTGCTGCCGCCCGGTCGCACCAACCGTCGGTACGCCGAGGGCGAGTTCGACCTCGCCGCGCTCGACCCGCTGCGCGACGACCTGGTCGAGGCTGGGCGGTCCTGCGTGCACCCGGACCACCGCTCGGGCGCGGTGATCAACCTGATGTGGGCCGGCATCACCCGGTACCTGCACCTGCGCGGCTCACGCTGGCTCGGCGGCTGCGCCTCGGTGCCGGTGGCCGACGGCGGTCGGGCGGTGGCCGAGGTGTGGGCGCAGGCCCAGGCCCGGCACCTGGCGCCGCCTCCGCTGCGGGTCCGCCCGCTCCGGCCCTGGTTCGCCGAGCCGGCCGCCGGCGCTGGCCCGGTGGCCGCCGCCGATCCGGTCGGCCGCGCGGCGGTGCCGCCGCTGCTGCGTGGCTACCTGCGGCTCGGCGCGTGGATCTGCGGCGAGCCGTCGTACGACCCCGACTTCGGGGTCGCGGACTTCTACGTGTTGTTCTCGCTGGACCGGATGAACCCGCGCTACCTGCGGCACTTCCTGGGCGGGGAGGAGCGGTGACCGCCGCGCCGCACGACCTCTGGCGGCCCTCGTCCGGCTGTGACGAGGGGTGCCTGCCGGCGGCCGGCGAGGTGCCCACGGTGCCGGTGGCCCGCCGGGTGCTCCGGTTGGTCGCGGCGGCCGGCATGCTGCTGGCCGGGGTGGGCCTGGTGGTGCTGCTGCCCCTGCTGCCGGCACCGGAGCGGCAGGCGGCGGTCCGTGGCTGGGCCCGGGGCACCGCGCGCGCCTTCGGCGTCCGACTGGTGATCCGGGGCCGACCGCCCCGGCGGCGTGCGCTGCTGGTCGCCAACCACGTCTCGTGGCTGGACATCCTCGCGGTGCTGGCGGTCGCGCCGACCCGGATGGTGGCGAAGCGGGAGATCCGCTCCTGGCCGGTGGTGGGCCTGCTCGCGGCGGCGGCGGGCACGGTCTTCGTGGACCGGTCCCGGCCGCGGGCGCTGCCGGCCACCGTGCGCCGGGTCGGCGACGCGCTACGCGCCGGCCGCTCGGTAGCGGTCTTTCCGGAGGGTACGACCTGGTGCGCCGGGGACCGCGCGGTCGACTGCCGTCCCGGCGGCGGGTTCCGGCCCGCGACGTTCCAGGCGGCCATCGACACCGGCAGCCCGGTGGTGCCGCTGCGGCTCGTGCACCGGTGCGAGGCCACCGGGACGGCCACCACGGCCGGCGCCTTCCTCGGCGCGGACACCCTGCTGCGCTCGGTGGCCCGGGTGGTCGCGGCGCGGGAACTGGTGGTGACGGTGACGGTCGGTGCCGCGCTGCATCCGGCCCGCGACGCGGATCGGCGGTTGCTGGCCCGGGCCGCCGAGTCGGCCGTACACCTGCGGCCCCCGCCGGGTGCCGGGGCGCGGGCCCGGAGAACCACGAGCCCGGCGGCTCCCGTGCTGTCGCCAGCCGCCGGCCGGGAGCTGGACCTGGCGGCCTGAGGGGAGCGGCCGCCCGGTCGGCGCATGCCCGGGCCGGACGGCCCGGCAACTCGCGACAGTCTTGTGCTGTCGCGATGTATCGCGTTACTGTTTCTCTCGGCGGACGCGCATCGGCGCGTCGTCGAGGGGGAGGAGGACGCCATGACCGGATGGACGGTCGACAGCCCACAGCGGCTCACCGTGGACGGCCCGGTCAGCCGGCTGGACGTCCGCCTGGTGAGCGGGCGGCTCAACGTGGTCGCCACCGACGGCCCGGCCCGGGTCGACGTCACCCGGGTCGGCCGCCGACCCGTCCTGGTCACCCACTCCGACGGTCGGCTCACCATCCGCCAGGAGCGCGGCCGGGGCTGGGCGGACGCCCTGCGGTGGATCCGGTCGATCACGCGGTACCCGCGAGTGGACGTCTCCGTGGCGGTGCCCGCCGACGTCGTCGCCGACCTGGGGCTGGTCGCAGGCTCGCTGGTCGCCTCCGGGCTGCGCCGGGAAACCACGGTCGACGTGACCGCCGGGCAGATCACCCTGATGGGGTTGCGGGGCAGCACCTTCGCGAAGATCACCTCCGGGCCGGTGGAGGCGCTCGGCGTGGGCGGCGACCTCAGTCTGGAGACGGTCTCCGGTGAGGTGATCCTCGCCGACAGCGCCGCTGACCGGGTGCGGGCGCAGACCGTTTCGGGAGCCATCACCTGCGACCTGGACAACCCCCGCCGCAGCGAGATCCGACTCACCACCATCTCGGGCAGCATCACCGTCCGGATCCGGGAGGACAGCGACCTCGACGTACGCCTGCACACCACCTCGGGCCGGATCACCAGCGGGTTCCCCCAGGTCCGCACATCGACGTTCCCGCTGGCCAACAGTGTGGGGGTGCTCGGCGCCGGCGAGGGTAAGCTCTGGGCGTCCGCGACCTCGGGGAGCATCGCCCTACTTGCCCGGCCGGTGGACGACGACCAGGAGGAGTTGCCGTGACCGCCGTGTTCAGCCACGGCCGGCTCCGGCTCTACCTGCTCAAACTCCTCGACGACGGTCCGAAGCACGGCTACGAGCTGATCCGCCTGCTGGAGGACCGGTTCCTCGGGCTCTACGCGCCCAGCGCCGGCACCATCTACCCCCGCCTGCAACGGCTGGAGGCCGAAGGGCTGGTCACGCACACCGCCGCCGGAGGCCGCAAGACGTACGGCATCACCGACGCCGGCCGCGACGAGCTGCGCCAACGGGCCGGCGAGCTGAGCACCCTGGAGGCGGACATCGCCGCCTCGGTGGCGGACCTCTCCACCCTGGCCGGCGAGATCCGCAGCGAGGTGAGCGGCTCGGTGCGCGACCTCAAGCGGGAGCTGAGCGCGGCAGCCCGGCAGACCCGCCGTACCCGTTGGGAGCCTCCGGCCCCGCCGCCCGGTCCGGCGGCGGCGAACGGCCCCCGCGCGGGACTGCTCGACGAGCTCGACCAGCGGCTGGCCGCGTTCACCGTCGAGGTCGGCCGGCTGGCGCGGGCCCGGCAGTTCAGCGACACCCAGCTGCGTACCGCGATCCGGCTGCTCGACGGCGCGCTGGACGGGCTGCGTCGGCTGCTGCGCTGACCGGCGGTGCCGGCCAGGTCGGGAGCGGCCGACGACTCACAGGATTTTTGCAGGAAGCATCCAGCGCCGGTGCAGTGAGGTCACCGATGATGGGCACATGCCCGCTACCCAGACCGAGGCGCGACTGCTCGTCGTCGAGGACGACCCGAACATCCTCGAACTGCTCTCCGCGAGCCTGCGCTTCGCGGGCTTCGACGTGGCCACCGCGACCAGCGGCAGCGCGGCCCTGAACGCCGCCAAGGACCACCGACCCGACCTGGTCGTGCTCGACGTGATGCTGCCGGACCTCGACGGCTTCGAGGTCATCCGGATGCTCCGCGAGGGCGGTACGCGTACCCCGGTGGTCTTCCTGACCGCCCGGGACGCCACCGACGACAAGATCCGCGGGCTGACCCTGGGCGGCGACGACTACGTCACCAAGCCGTTCAGCCTGGAGGAGCTGACCGCCCGGATCCGCGCCGTGCTGCGCCGCACCACCACCGGCGAGCAGGCCCCGTCCCGGCTCACCTTCGCCGATCTGGAGCTGGACGAGGAGACCCACGAGGTGCACCGGGCCGGGCAGCGGGTGCAGCTGTCGCCGACCGAGTTCAAACTGCTGCGCTACCTGATGCTCAACGCCAACCGGGTGCTGTCCAAGGCGCAGATCCTCGACCACGTCTGGAACTACGACTTCCGCGGCGACGACAACATCGTCGAGTCCTACATCTCCTACCTGCGGCGCAAGGTCGACACCACCCAGCCCCGGCTCATCCACACCCTGCGCGGCGTCGGGTACGTGCTGCGCAAGCCGGCGGCGTGAACGGGGTCCAGCAGGCGAAGGGGCGGCTGCGGGCCGTACCACTGCGGATCAAACTGGTCGCCTCGGTGCTGGCGTTGGTCGCCGGCGCCCTGGTGGTGATCAGCGTCTCGACCGCGTACTTCCTGCACAACTACCTGGTCGACCAGATCGACCTCGAACTGCGCAACTCGGCGGACCGGATCCAGTTGCCGTCGTCGAAGGAGGTCTACCTGCCCAGCGACTACGTTGTCGTGGTGACCAGCCCGACCACTGGCAAGGTGCAGGACTACGCGTACGACACGTCCCGCTTCACGCTGGCGGATCTACCGCCGTGGCCGAGCGACGCGGCCGGGTTCGAAGCGCAGGAGGCGGCACAGAAGGACAGCCCGCGCACCGTCCGCGCCCGGGACAGCTCGGTGCGCTGGCGGATGCTCTACACCGAGCTGCCCAACGGCCAGAGGGCGGCGATCGGCGAGCACCTGACCGACGTCGACCTCGCCGTCAAGCGGTTGGCCTGGATCGACCTGCTGGTCGGCGGGTCGGTGCTGATCATGCTGGCCTCGGTGGGCGCGGCGATCGTGCGGACCAGCCTCAAGCCGCTGGTGGAGATCGAACGGACCGCCGCCGCCATCGCCGGCGGTGACCTGACCCGCCGGGTGCCCGACCCGGAGCAGGGACAGGAGCATCCCACCTCCGAGCTGGGCCGGCTCTCCCGGGCGCTGAACGCGATGCTCACCCAGATCGAGGCGGCGTTCACCGCCCGGGCCGCTTCGGAGACCGCCGCGCGCTCGGCCGAGAGCGCCGCCCGGGACGCGGCGGTCGCCGCGCAGGCGTCCGAGGCGCGGGCCCGGCGGTCCGAGGAGCGGATGCGGCAGTTCGTCGCGGACGCCTCACACGAGTTGCGGACCCCGCTGACCACCATCCGGGGCTTCGCCGAGCTGTACCGGCAGGGCGCGGCCCGGGCACCCGAGCAGACCGCCGGCCTGCTGCGCCGGATCGAGGACGAGGCGGCCCGGATGGGGCTGCTGGTGGAGGACCTGCTGCTGCTCGCACGGCTGGACCGGGAACGGCCGCTCTCGCTCGCCCCGGTGGAGCTGCCGGTGCTGGCGTCCGACGCGGTGCAGGCCGCCCGCGCGATGGCCCCGGACCGGCGGATCGAGCTGGAGATCGAGCCCGGCTCGGGCCCCCTGGTCGTCTTCGCCGACGACGCGCGGCTGCGTCAGGTGATCGGCAACTTGGTCACCAACGCGCTGACCCACACCCCAGCGGACGCCAAGGTCAGCCTGCGGCTGCGCGCCGAGCCGGGGAACCTCGCCGTCGTGGAGGTGGCCGACACCGGCCCCGGGCTCTCCCCGGAGCAGGCGGAACGGGTCTTCGAGCGGTTCTACCGGGCCGACGCGGCGCGGACCCGGCGGGCCGACGGCAACACCGGCACCGGCCTGGGCCTGGCCATCGTGGCGGCGTTGGTCGCCGCCCACCACGGCGCGGTCGAGGTGGTGGAGACCCCGGGCGGCGGCGCCACCTTCCGGGTCCGGCTGCCGCAGGTGCCACAGGACGACGGCGGTGCCGGCGAATGACTTTTCAGGCAACTTTCAGGACGGTTCCAGGTTGGTCGCAGTGGCCGGGGAGAAGGTAGTTCCATGACCGAGTTCGAGTCCGACCCGCAGCGCCGGCCGGCCCCCACCGACGCCGACCCCACCGCCGAGCTGCCGCGCGACGAGCGCGCGCAGTCCGACTCCCCGACCACCCCTGTTCCGGTCGTCCCGACCACCGGCGACACGGTGACCGCCGCGAACCCGCCCGTGCCGGCCGAGCCCGCAGCGCCCGCGGGATACGCCGGCCAGCAGGCCAGCGCACCGCCGGCCGCCGGGCAGCCGACCGGGTACGAGCCTCCCGCCGGCACCCACTCCGCGCCGCCGTACCCGGTCTCCGGCCAGCCGGGCTACCCGCAGCCGACCGCCGCCCGGTACCCCGGCGCCCCGTGGTACCCCGGCCAGCAGTCCGGCTGGGCCGGCGGGGGCCAGCCGGGCATGGCGTACCAGCAGCAGCACCAGCAGCACCAGCAGCACCCGGGGCAGCACCAGCAGTACCAGCAGCACCCGGGGCAGCCTGTGCCGCCCTGGGGCCCGCAGGCCACGCCGCCCGGCACCGGGCCCCGGCCCGGCCGGATCGCCAAGTTCGCCGGCGCGGGCGTCGCCGTGTTCGCCCTCATGCTCGGCTCCGGCGTGGCCGGTGGCGCGCTCGCGCTCGCCCTCGACGGCGACGGTGGTGGCGTCACCCGCACCTACTCCGCGGCCCCGGTGCTCAACAGCGCCGACCTGCCGAAGATCGCCGCCGCCGTGCAGGACAGCGTCGTCTCCATCGCCACCACCAGCGGCGAGGGCTCCGGCGTGGTGCTCAGCGCCGACGGCTACGTGCTCACCAACAACCACGTGGTCGCCTCCGCCGCCGGTGACACCGTGCAGGTGGTCTTCGCCGACGGCAAGAACGCGCAAGCGAAGATCGTCGGTACCGACCCGAAGACCGACCTGGCCGTGGTGAAGGCCGACGGGGTGAGCAACCTCAAGCCGGCCACCTTCGGCGACAGCGACGGCATGCAGGTTGGCGACCAGGTGCTCGCCCTGGGCAGCCCGCTCGGCCTGCAGGGGTCGGTGACCGCGGGCATCCTCAGCGCCCGGGACCGCACCATCCGGGCCGGTGAGGGCCAGCCCCAGGACCCGAACCAGCAGGGCCAGGCGGTCAGCTCGATCTCCGGCCTGCTCCAGACCGATGCCCCGATCAACCCCGGCAACTCCGGTGGCGCCCTGGTCAACACCCGTGGCGAGGTGATCGGCGTCAACACCGCCATCGCCACCTCCGGGCAGAGCACCGGCAACATCGGCGTCGGGTTCGCGATCCCCAGCAACAAGGCCAAGGACGTCGCGGGCAAGCTCCAGCGCGGCGAGAAGGTCAGCCACCCGTCGCTCGGGGTCGGCGTCAACCAGGCCGAGGGCGGCGGTGCCCTGGTCGCGTCGGTCACCCCGGGCAGCGCTGCCGACAAGGCCGGCTTCCAGCGGGGCGACGTGATCTCCCGGTTCGGCGACAAGGCCGTCAACGACTCCGACGACCTGGTCGGCGCGGTGCAGGCCGGCAAGGTCGGCGACCGCGTCCAGGTGCAGTTCAAGCGCAACGGCACCGAGAAGACCGTGACCGTGACGCTCGCCGAGACGTCCTGACCGATATCTGAACCTGCCTCCTCCCTCCGGCGGCGGGTGGCGGGGCCAAGGGGGTTGGCTCCGTCACCCGCCGCTCTTTTCCGCCCTGACGGCGGTTCACCCGATCCGGGTGAACCGCCGTCACCCGTACGCCGGGCACGGTCGGCAGGCGATCCGGCGACGTACGGGGGTGGATGCCATGAGCACGGCGACGGATGTCCGCGACGACCAGCGGATCCAGCGCGACGTCCTGGCCGAGCTGGCCTGGGACGCGCGGCTGCAACCGAACGAGATCGGCGTGACCGTCGACCAGGGTGTGGTCACCCTGACCGGATTCGTGGACGGGGCCGCCCGCGGCTGGGCGGCGATCCGCTGCGCGCAGCGGGTCCGCGGGGTGCGGGTGGTCGCCGACGAGATCGAGGTGCGGCTGCCGGGCACACCGGGGCGTACCGACGCCGAGATCGCCATCGCCGCCAGCCGGGCGCTGGAGTGGGACAGCTTCGTGCCGGCCGAACGGCTGGACGTGACCGTGGCCAACGGCTGGCTGATGCTCCGCGGCGAGGTCGAGTTCGGCTGGCAGCGCCGCACCGCGGAGGGGGAGCTGCGCCGGTTGGACGGCGTACGGGGGATCACCAACCTGGTCGAGGTGCGTCCGCCGGCGCCACCGGCCGGTGACCGGCTGCGCCGGGACGTCCAGCGCGCGCTGCTGCGGACGCTCGGCGGCGACCGGGTGACGGTCGAGGTGGACGGCGACACGCTGGTCCTCGCCGGGGTGGTCCGCTCGTGGTGGGAACGCGACCAGGTCGAGCGGGTGGCCTGGTCCGCGCCCGGGGTGCGGGTCGTGCACGACCAGCTCCTGGTCGGCGGGTGATCGTCCGTCTTGTCCGGTTTACCGGCGACGACATGGGGAAACCGCCGCGGACCATTCCGACCGGCGGCGACACCGGGCCGGGGAGCGACGGGGAGGACTCGTGGCCGTGAACCACCCGCCCGCCCGTGCCTCGGAGCGGCCGTTGCGCATCGCGATGGTGGTGCCGCCGTGGCTGTCCGTGCCGCCGCCCGGCTACGGCGGCCTCGAGCAGGTGGTCGCCGGGCTGGTGGACGCGCTGACCGGGCACGGGCACGCGGTGACGCTGTTCGGTGCCGGTGTACACCACGGCACCGCCGCCGGTGACTTCGTCTCCACCGTTCCGGAGGTCCAGTACCCGCGACTCGGCGAGTCGTTGCCCGAACTGGCCCACCTGGCCCGGGTGAATCGGATGATCACGGCCGGCGATTTCGACGTGATCCACGACCACACCACCATCGGCCCGCTCGTGGCCGGTCGCCGGGCGGTGCCGACGGTGGCGACGGTGCACGGCAACCCGGTGGGGGAGTACGGCGACGTGCTCGGTGAGGTGGACCGGGGCGTCGCCCTGGTGGCCATCTCGCACGCCCAGCGCCGGCTCAACCCGGTCCTGCCCTGGGCCGGCACGGTGCACAACGCGCTGGACCTGCGCGGGTTTCCGCGCAAGTTCGCGCCCGGTCCCGGGCCGGTGCTGTGGCTGGCCCGGTTCAGCCCGGACAAGGGCCCGGACGTCGCCATCCGGGCGTGCCGGGCGGCCGGGCTGCCGCTGCTGCTGGCCGGCAAGTGCAACGAGCCGGCCGAACGCCGGTACTACGAGCAGGTCGTCGCGCCGCTGGTCGGCGACGACGTGACCGTCGTGTTGAACGCCGACCGCGCGGAGACCCTGCGGATGTTGGTCGACGCCCGCTGTCTGATCATGCCGATCCAGTGGGAGGAACCGTTCGGCATGGTGATGTTGGAGGCGATGGCCACCGGGACTCCGGTGGTCGCCTTCGACCGGGGTGCGGTGCCGGAGCTGGTCCTGCCCGGAGTGACCGGTCTGGTCTGCGAGCAACCGGAGGAGCTACCCGCGGCGTTGCTCGCGGCGAAGGGGCTCGACCCGGCGGCGTGCGTGGCGCACGTCGCGGAGAACTTCTCGGTCGAGCGGTTGGCGTACGGCTACGAGGAGGTCTTCCGACGCGTACTCGCCGGCCGGCACGACGTCCGCGAGTCGGTCCGGGTGGCGGCCCGCTGACCGGCCCGCCCCGCTGCCGTCGGAGCCCGGATCAGACCCGGGCGGCACCCAGCTCGGCGATGGCGGCGTCCAGCCGCTCCGCGTACGCCGGACTGATGCCGCCCTCGCCCAGCCGGACCGTGACCTTCTCGCGCAGCCGGGCCACCGGCGGGGCCAGGTCGTTGCGACCGGAGCCGACCGCGGCGGTCAGGTTACGCAGCTCGTTGCGCAGGTCGAGGCCGACGTCGGCGCGGATCTCCCCGGCGGTCAACCCGGCGCCGATCAACCCGTCGACCCGGTTGGCGGCCTCCACCAGGCTGCCCGGCCCGGCGGAGGGCGAGCCGGTGCTCCGTGGTGCCGGCGGCGCCGCGGCCGGGGCGGACGACTCGGTGACCGGCGGGCCGCTCGACGCGGTCGGCACCGGACCGGTGGTGGGCTGCGTCCGCGGTGTCGCCCGCTGCTCGGGCAGCAGGGCCGCGACGGTCAGCCGCCGGCCGCAGGGGCGGGGGTTGCCGGCGGCCGGGGCGGCGTGGGTGCCGGGGTGGTGTCGGTCGGCAGCAGGTGCTCACGCAGCACCGTGGCGACCTGCCGGGCGGTCGACCGCTCGGCCGGATCCCGGGCAAGGCTGCGCAGGCAGACCCGGGCCACCTCAGGGGGCAGCTCCGGCAGCCCGGCCAGCGTCGGCGGCGGGCCGCTGGCCAGCGCGTCGCTGAGCTGCTCCCAGGTGTCCGCCAGGTAGGGGACGCGGCCGGTCAGCGCCTCGTGCAGCAGTACGCCGAGTGAGTACACGTCGGTCGCCGGCTGGGCGGGCGCGCCGTCGAGCCGTTCCGGGGCCACGTACGCCGGGGTGCCGAAGGTGCCGCCGTCCTCGTCCTCGTCGGGAGCGCCGATCCGGGTGGCGATGCCGAAGTCGAGCACCTTGACGCCCACCTCGGTCATCATCACGTTGGCCGGGGTGATGTCCCGGTGCACGATGCCGAGCCGGTGCGCGGCGGCCAGCGCGTCCGCGACCTGCGCGCCCACCCGGACCGCCTCGGCCCACGGCAGCGGGCCCTCGGTGAGCCGCAGCTTCAACTCCTCACCGCTGAGCAGCTCCATCACCACGAAGGAGGTGATGGCGCCGTCCGGGGCGACGGTCTCGCCGTAGTCGTGCACCGAGGTCACGTGCGGGTGCACCAGCTGGGCGGCGGCCCGGGCCTCCTCGCGCACCATGTCCCGGAACCGGGCGTCGGCGGCCAGCGACGGCGCGAGCACCTTGAGCGCGACGACCCGGTCCAGCACCTCGTCCCGTGCGCGCCAGATGACCGACATGCCGCCGGCGCCGATCTGGTCGACAAGCCGGTACCTGCGGGCCAGCAACCGGCCCGCGTGCAGTGCTGCCTTCACGGATCGCACCTGCCTCGGGGTGGGAGCGGTATCAGGTTGCGCGAATGCGTCCGGGCTGTCAACGGTCGTCACTGTCCGCCCCTCGATCCGCGCCGGTCGGGTGCGCCCGCCACCGCGCGGCGGTGGCCGACCGGTCGGCGGCACGCCCGTGCCAGGATGGGTGGCATGGCGGGGGGACCGGTGGCGTTCGTACTCGGGGGCGGGGGAGTGCTCGGCGCGGTCGAGGTGGGCATGTTGCGTGCCCTGTTCCGCGCCGGGATCCAACCCGACATGGTGCTCGGCACCTCGATCGGCGCGGTCAACGGCGCGCTGGTCGCGGCCGACCCGTCGGAGGCGGTGACCGACCGGCTGGTCCGGCTCTGGGCCTCGCCGGAGGCCAGCGAGGTGTACGGCGACTCGGTCGCCCGGCAGCTGCGCCGCTTCGCCGCCCGGACCCACCTGCACTCGCCCCGGCCACTGCGCCGCGTGCTCGAAGCCGAGCTGGGTGTGGACACCACCTTCGCCGACCTGCGGGTGCCGTTCCGCTGCTGTGCCGCGCACATCGAGCGGGCCGCCGAGCACTGGTTCGACAGTGGCCCCGTGGTGCCGGCCGTGCTCGCGTCGGCCTCGGTGCCGGGGCTGCTCCCACCCACCGAGATCGACGGTGCGCACTACGTGGACGGTGGCATCGTCAACTCCATACCGATCGGCGAGGCGGTGGCCGTCGGCGCGAAGCAGATCTTCGTCCTTCAGGTGGGCCGGATCGAACGGGAGCTGACGCCGCCCCGGCGGCCGTGGGAGATCGCGCAGGTGGCGTTCGAGATCTCCCGCCGGCACCGGTTCTTCCGTGAGTTGGCGGCGCTGCCCGAGGGGGTGGAGGTGCACGTCCTGCCGACCGGTGGGCTGAACCCGCGCGACGACACCCCGTGGGCGTACCGCGACATGGCGGCGGTGGGGCGGCGGATCAGCCGCGCGTACACCGCCTCCCGACGCTACCTCGCGACCCACGTGGTGCGGTGATGCCGCTGCCGCCCAGGTGGCTGCGCCGGTTGCTGTTCGCCCCCGTTGTGGTGCTGCTCGCGGTCACCGTGGTGACCACCCTGCCGGTCTGGGCGCTGCTCGCCGCGGCCGCCTCCCCGCTGGTCCCGGGCCGGTTGCGCCCACTGCGGCTGTTCTGGATCGGTTGCGTCTATCTGGTCTGGGACGCCGCCGCGCTGCTCGCGCTCTTCGCGCTCTGGGTCGCCTCCGGCTTCGGCTGGCGGAGCCGGTCGCCGGCCTTCCAGCGCGCGCACTACCTGCTGGCCGGCTGGTTCCTGCGGGCCCTGTTCTGGCAGGCCCGTTGGACACTGCGGCTGCGTATCGACGTGGTGGGCACCGACCCGGACACCGCGCTGCCGGGCCGGCCCGAGTTGGTGCTCTGCCGGCACGCCGGGCCGGGCGACTCGTTCATCCTGATCCACGGGCTGGTCAACTGGTTCAACCGGGAGCCCCGGATCGTGCTCAAGGACAGCCTCCAGTGGGACCCGGCGATCGACGTGCTGCTCAACCGGCTGCCCAACCGGTTCATCGCGCCGACACCGGAGCGCGGCGAGGAGACGGTGCGCCAGGTCGGGCACCTGGCCACCGGCCTGGACGACAACGACGCGTTCGTGATCTTCCCGGAGGGCGGCAACTTCACCCCCAAACGGAGGCTGCGTGCCATCGCCCGGCTGCGCTCCCTCGGGCTGGAGCGGATGGCGTTGCGCGCGGAGCGGATGCGGCACGTGCTCGCCCCGCAGCCCGGCGGGATGCTCGCCGCGCTGGACGCCGCCCCGGACGCCGGGGTCATCTTCGTCGCCCACACCGGGCTGGACCGGATGCTCACCGTCGCCGACGTGTGGCGGGAACTGCCGATGGACAAGCGGATCGTGATGCGGTTCTGGTCGGTGCCGCCGGAGGACGTACCGACCGGACGGCAGGAACGCATCGACTGGCTCTACGACTGGTGGGCGAAGATCGACACCTGGATCGCGGCCAACCGGGACGGCGCCGCGTAGGGTGCGGTCGTGGACCAGATCTGCGTGGTGACGACGGTGGTGGATGCCCGTTCGGTCGCCGACCTGCTGGCGGCCGCAGCCGTCGCAGGACGGCTCGCCGCCTGCGCCCAGGTCAGCGGCCAGGTGGACAGCACCTACTGGTGGCGGTCCGGGGTGGAGACCAGTACCGAGTGGTCGGTGCAGTTCAAGACCGCGCCCGACCGGCTCTCCGCGCTCGTGGACCAGATCCGGACCAGCCACCCATACGAGGTTCCGGAGATCCTGGTGTCCAGGGTGGAGAGTGGCGACCCCGGTTACGCCACCTGGGTGCACGAGCACACCCGCCCCTGAGTACGCGCACTCTGGGCTCGCCCCCGGTGGCGCTTCGAGAATGACCGCGTGGATGACACCGGCTACCCCTGCCCCGCCTGCGGCGCCCCGGCCGACCTGAGCGCCGGCTGCGGCGGCTGTCGCCGCCCGCCTGACCCGACCGCCGCCGAGGTGGTCCGGCTGGGCCGGGAGGTCGCGCGGCTCGGGCCCGAGGTGGAGCGGGCCCGCCGGACGTACGCCGAGCTGGCCGGGCGGCTGGCGGCCAGTTCCCGGCGCCGGGACGAGCTGGCCGCGATCGTTCGTGCCGGGGTGGCCGCGTCCGTCCCGGCGCGTCCGGTGTCCTCCACGGGGGCGGAGACGCCCAACGGGCCGGGGGTGGCGGCCTCGGCCGCCGCGGGGGCCCCGGCGCCGGGAGCGGCGGAGACGTCGACCCGGACGGTCCAGGGCCTGCTCTTCGTCCTCGGTGGACTCCTGCTGGGCACGGCGGCGGTGGTCTTCACCGCGGTGGCCTGGGCGGCGGTGGGGGTCGGTGGACGGGCGCTGATCCTGGCGGCGGTCACGGCGCTCGCCCTGGCCGTCCCGCTGGTGGCGGTCCGTCGGGGGCTGCGCGGCACGGCGGAGACGTTCGCCGCGGTGGGGCTGCTGCTGGTGGTGCTGGACGGCTACGCGGCCTGGTCGGTGGACCTGGCAGGGGTGGCCGGCTGGCCGGGCAGCAGGTACGCCGCGCTGGTCGGGGGGGCCAGCGCGGCGGTCGCCGCGGCGTACGCCCGGTGGAGCCGGTTGACCGGGCCCTGGTTCGCCGCCCTGCTGGCCGCCCAGCCGGTGCTGCCGTTGCTCGCCGTGGAGGCGCGGCCGGGCCCGGCCGGTTGGGCGCTGGTCCTGCTCGGGGTGGCGCTGCTGAACCTGGCCGTGCTGGCCGGGTTGCGCGACGGGGGAGGGCGGGCGCGGCTGGCCGGCCGGGTGCTGTCCGGGGTCGGGCACGTCGCCGCGTTGGTCGGTGCCGCCGGGTGTGCCCTGGTGCCGCTGCTGCTCGGCCGGGCGGCCGGTGCGCCGCTGCTGGCCGGGGGGCCGCTGCTGCTGGTGGCGCTGACCGGGCTCGGCTCGGCCGGGCTGGTCGGGGGACGGGTGCTGCGCGCGGTGGCCGCCGGGCTGCTGGTGCCGGTGCTCGCTGCCGCGCTCCTGCGCCCGGTGGCCGAACTACGGCCGTCGTCGCTGCTGATCGCGGCGGCCACGGTGGCTCTCGGGCTGGCCGGCGCGGTACGGCTGCTGCCGCCCGGCTGGCGGACCGGCCCGCGGGCCGGGGCGCTTCTGGTCGCGGCGGGCACGGTGCAGATCGCGGCGCTGATCACCGGCGGGCTGGCGGTCGCCGCCGTCGGGCGGTCGCTGCCGCCGTGGCACGGTGCCGGGACGGGGCCGGAGCTGGACTGGGGCTGGCAGGTGGCACCCGCCCTGGCGCTGGCGCTCGGCGCGTCGACGCTGCTGCTGCCCCGCGGCGCGCGGGTGGTGGTCGCCACGGCCGGCGCGGTGGTCGTGCTGCTCGCCCTGCCCGTCGGCTGGGCGGTCGCCTGGCCGGCCGTGGTGGCCGTGGACCTGGTCGGTGGGGCCGTGCTGCTGCTCGCCGTGCTGGCCCGACCGGCGCTCCGGCCGACCACACTGCTCACCGGGGCGCTCGGCGGCGCCGTCCTGCTCGGGCACGGCCTGCTGGTGGCCCTGGCCGCTCCGGCCGGTGCCCTGGTGGCACTCGGGACGATCACCGTGCTCGGCCTGGCGCTGGCCGTGCGACGGGCCGCCGGCCCGTACCGGCGGGTGGCCGGCACCGGCCTGCTGGTCGCGCAGGTCGCGCTGCCCGGGGTCGCCGCGCTGGCGCTGTTCGCCGCGGACGCGCCGCCCTGGTGGCAGGCACGGGTCGCGCTGGTCGCCGCCGGGCTTCCGCTGGTCGCGGTGCTCGCGACGCATCGGCACCGGGTGGAGCTGACGGGGTACGCGGTGAGCGGTGCCGTGGTCGCGGTGAGCCTGCCCGGGCTGGCGCCGCTCGTCGTGGCGGGAAACGAGCCGTTCGCGCCGTACGCCGCGCTGGCGGCGTTGGGCGTCGCGCTCGTCGCCCGCTGGGACCGGCCGGCGAACGGCCGGTCGGGCCTGCTGGCGGTGGCCGGCGTCGTTCTGGTGGC
The DNA here is from genome assembly GCF_042872965.1 of Micromonospora sp. NPDC005087. Lineage (NCBI taxonomy): Bacteria > Bacillati > Actinomycetota > Actinomycetes > Micromonosporales > Micromonosporaceae > Micromonospora > Micromonospora sp. NPDC005087. The sequence continues at coordinate 78,115 of NZ_JBIALB010000008.1, forward strand.
GGTCGCGGTGCTGGCCGCGCTGCCGGCGCTGCTGACCGCGCTCACGGCACCGTACGGCAACCGGGGTCCGGTCTGGTCGGGAGTCCCTGCGGTCGTCGCCGACCCGACGGCGCTACCGGCCGCGCTGGCGCTGGTCGTGCTGGCGGTGGCCGCCGTGCTGACGGTTCGGGCGGTCGACCCGCCGCTGCTGCGCGCGCTGCCGTTTGGCGCGGCCGCGCTGCCGGTACTGCTCGTCGCGGTCGGCGCGCCCTGGCCGCTGCTGCCGGCCGCAGTCCTGCTCGCCGGGTTGGCCGCGCTGCTGCTCGCCGCGCTGGCCGTGCCCCGCCCGGCGCTCGTGCCGATCGCCGTGCCGGCGGGGATGGTGCTGGCCGCCTCCGGCGTGGTGGGGCTGCTGGTCACCCGGGCCGGCACCCTCGCCGCCGAGGGTGCGCTGCTGGTGGCTGCGGTGGTGGTCGCCGTCGGAGCGCGAAACGTCGAGGTACGCCTCGTTGGTTGCCTCGCCGCGGTGGGGGCGGCGTCGGCGCTGGCAGTGACCGCCCCGCTCGCCGGTGGGCTGCCGCTCCGGGCAGCGGCGTACCCGTTGCTGGCGGTGGCCGCGCTGGTCCTGGCGGTCGCCGCCGCGTCGAGCCCGCCGGGGGCGGCCCGTGGAGATTCGTCGGCGCGGGCCCGGGCCGGGCGGGTGCTGGATGCCGCCGCGCAGGCCGTGGCGCTGGTGGCGGTGCTGTTCGCCGTCGAGGTGGCGCGGCACCTCGCCACCATCTGCGTGCTCTGGGGTGTCGCCGTCGCGCTGCGGCTGCTGCGCCCGGGCGAGCCGGCGGCACGGCGGTGGTCGTTCGCCGCCATCGCCGCCGGCAGCGAGCTGCTCGGGGCGTGGGTGCTGATGGCAGCCGGCGGGGTGACCGTGCTGGAGGCGTACACCCTGCCGGCTGCGGCGCTCGCCCTCGGCGCGGGCCTGCTGGCACTGCGCACCCGGCCCGATCTGACCAGCTGGCCGGCGCTCGGCCCGGGGCTGGTCGCGGCGTTGCTGCCGAGCCTGGTGTCGGTGTTGGCCGGGCCGGACCCGCAGCCGTGGAGGCGGCTGCTGCTCGGCGCGGCAGCGCTGGGCGCGGTGCTGGCCGGCGCCACCCGCCGGTGGCAGGCTCCGGTGCTGCTCGGCGGCGGGGTGCTGGCGGTGCTGGCGCTGCACGAGCTCGCCCGCGGCTGGGACCTGCTGCCCCGGTGGATCTACCTGGGTGCCGGCGGGCTGGCGTTGATCGGGCTCGCCGCGAGCTACGAGCGGCGGCGGCGCGACCTGGCCCGGCTGCGCGACGCGGTGGCGCGGCTCGGCTGAGCGAATGGGGGGTAGGGCTCGCCCTACCCCCCATTCGGGGGTTGTCAGGGTTACTCAGAGCAACTGATCCCGGGAGACTTGAGTCGGCCCGGTCCACCCCGGTACGGGCGTGAGCGGGAACGGGAGCAGCAATGGCGCTCGGAGCGGTGGCGGAACCGCCGGTACGACGGCGAGGCAGTGACTATGCACAGTTGTCCCGACGGATCAGCCAGGCGGGCCTGCTGGAGCGGCGGCCCGGCTGGTACGTCGCCCGCATCCTGCTCACCCTCGGCGCCTTCGTGGCCGGCTGGGTCGCCGTGTTCCTCGTCGGCGACTCCTGGTGGCAGCTGCCGCTCGCGGCCGTGATGGCGGTGGCCACGACCCAGGTCGCGTTCCTCGGTCACGACGCCGGGCACCGCCAGATGTTCCGTCGACGGGGTCCCAGCGAGCTGGTGGGGTTGTTCGCCGGCAACGCGGCGGTGGGACTGAGCTACGGCTGGTGGGTCGACAAGCACAACCGGCACCACGCGAACCCGAACCACGAGGACGAGGACCCGGACGTCGGCGCGGGCGCCCTGGTCTGGACGCCGGAGCAGGCGCTGGAGACCCGAGGTTTCGGTCGCTGGATGGCCAAGCGGCAGGCGTACTTCTTCTTCCCGATGCTGTTCCTCGAGGGCCTGAACCTGCACGTGGCGAGCATCCGGGCGATCGTCGGCCGGGGCCCGGACGGCCGGTACGCCACGCCGATGCGGCACCGGGCGGTCGAGGCCGGCCTGCTCCTCGCGCACACCGCCGGTTACGTGGCGCTGCTGCTGGCTGTCATGTCGCCCGGGAAGGCACTGGTCTTCGCCGCCGTGCACCAGGGGCTGTGGGGCCTCTACATGGGCTGCGCGTTCGCGCCGAACCACAAGGGCATGCCGATGCCGACCGCTGAGGACGAGCTGGACTTCCTGCGCAAGCAGGTGCTGACCTCCCGCAACGTGCGGGGCAGCCGGTTCGTGGACACCGCGCTCGGTGGGCTCAACTACCAGATCGAGCACCACCTGTTCCCGAACATGCCCCGGGCCAACCTGCGCCGGGCCCAGCCGATCGTCCGCGCCTACTGCGCCGAGCAGGGCATCTCGTACGCCGAGACCGGGCTGGTCGAGTCGTACCGGCAGGCGCTCGGCCACCTGCACGAGGTGGGCCAGCCGCTGCGCGGCTGAGCACGGAGGCCGCTGAGCCGCCCGACACCCCGCCACCGCTGGTCGATGCCGCTCGCCGACCCCGGTAGGGTCGGCGCATGGCAGACCTGCTCACCGCGGAAGCGGTCCGAGACGACCTCGGCGGGGTCACCCACCGCGACATCGACCTCGCCCGCCGGATCGACGAGTTCATCCGGAGCGCCCGATGAGGTTCGAGATCAGCAAGGTGCTGGACGCCATCGAGGGTCGCGTCTGCACCGACCCGTCGCTGGTCCGGGCGGTGCTCGACCTGGCCGAGGTGATTCGCTACCAGGACATCGACGGCGGCCGGCCGGCCAGCCTGCTGCGGCTCGGCATGGTCATCGACGCGCTCTCCCGTGAGCTGGAGGAGGACAGCGTCCAGGTCTACGCGGTGGTGCACCGGGCACTGCTCTCCGACGCCGATCTCACCTCCAACGAGCGGATGGTGGTCCGGCGCTGGGCCGACGACGGGCTCGTCGAGGTGCTCGACAACCCGGGCGACCGGATGCTGGAAGTCGCCGACCTGCTTGGGCTGCCGGTGCTCAGCCGGGTCCGCTTCGACGGGCTGCGCGGGCGGTTCCCGTGGCTGGTCGAGCAGCCCGGTCGGTTGCTCGCCCCGGTGCCCGGTGCCGGCGGACCGGCGTTCATCGCGCACGTCGGGGGCGGGCACTCGCCGGTTGCCGGCACCCGCTCGCCAACCGGGGCGAAGCTGCTGGCCCGCCAGTGGCGCTGCCCCGAGCCGGGCTGCGCGCTGTTCGGTGGCGGTGGTGGAGGCGGCGCGTTCGCCGACCTCGCCCGGGTGGAGCGCAGCCCGGCCGGGCAGCCGCCGCCCGCGCTGCGCGGTGGCGTACCGACCTGCCCCCGGCACGGCGCACGGCTCGGCGACGGCGGGCCCCGGCCGCGTACGGAGGTGCTCGCGGTACGCGTCGGCGGCCTGGTCCGGCGGCGGTTCGTGCTCAGCGAGGAGCAGCCGGTGCTGGCCGGCCGGGCCCCGGAGCAGGACGGCGGGATCATGCTCGGGCAGTGGCTCAACGACGAGGCCCGACGGTGGATCAGTCGTGGCCACGTCCGCTTCGAGCTGCGGGTCGGCGAGGTCGTGGTGACCGACGTCAGCACCAACGGCTCGGGCATCCGGCCGGCCGGCTCGATGGCCGAGGCGGACCGCATCGCCCTGGCGCCACAGCAGTCCCGGGTGCTGGGTGAGGGCGACATGGTGGAGCTCTACCCCGGGGTGCAGATCGGCCGGGCCGAGGAACTGCCCGCCGGCGCCCCGTTCACCCCCACCTCGGTGATGGCCGAGGCCCCCACCATGGCGATGCGCCTACCTCGCCCCTGACGCGAAAGGCGGGCGTCGGTCCCGACGCCCGCCTTTCATCACGTTCCGGGTCAGCCGGCCAGCACGGCCGCGAGCTGAGCGACCGCGAGGTCGATCTCCTCCTCGGTGATCACCAGCGGCGGGGCGAGCCGGATGGTGGAGCCGTGCGTGTCCTTGGCGAGCACGCCGCGCTCGGCGAGCCGCTCACACGCCTCGCGCCCGCTCATCAGCGCGGGGTCGATGTCCAGACCGGCCCAGAGACCGCGGACGCGTACCCCGACCAGGCCCTTGCCGACCAGCCCCTCCAGACCAGCCCGCAGCCGCTCGCCCAGCTCGGCCGAGCGGCGCTGGAACTCGCCGGTGGCCAGCAGCCGGACCACCTCGATCGCCACCGCGCAGGCCAGCGGGTTGCCACCGAAGGTGGAGCCGTGCTGGCCGGGCTTGAGCACGCCGAGCACGTCGGCGTTCGCGGCCACCGCGGAGACCGGCACGATGCCGCCGCCGAGCGCCTTGCCCAGCAGGTACATGTCGGGCACGACGCCCTCGTGGTCACAGGCGAAGGTCGCACCGGTACGCCCCAGCCCGGACTGGATCTCGTCGGCGATGAAGAGCACGTTGCGCTCGGTGCACACCTCGCGTACGCCCGGCAGGTAGCCGTCCGGCGGCACCACCACGCCCTGCTCGCCCTGGATCGGCTCCAGCAGAACGGCCACGGTGTTCTCGTCGATGGCGGCGGCCAGCGCGTCCAGGTCGCCGTACGGGACCACGGTGAAGCCCGGGGTGTACGGCCCGAAGTCGGCGCGGGCGTCCTCGTCGGTCGAGAAGCTCACGATGGTGGTGGTCCGGCCGTGGAAGTTGCCCTCGGCCACCACGATGTTGGCCTGACCGGCGGGCACGCCCTTGACCTGGTAGCCCCACTTGCGGGCCACCTTGATCCCGGTCTCCACCGCCTCGGCGCCGGTGTTCATCGGCAGCACCAGGTCCTTGCCGCACAGCTCGGCCAGCTCCCGGCAGAAGTCGGCGAACTGGTCGTGGATGAAGGCCCGGCTGGTCAGCGTCAGCCGGTCGAGCTGCGCGTGCGCGGCGGCGATCAGCTGCGGGTGCCGGTGGCCGAAGTTGAGCGCCGAGTAGCCGGCCAGGCAGTCCAGGTAGCGCCGGCCGTCCACGTCGGTGAGCCAGGCGCCCTCGGCGGAGGAGATCACCACCGGCAGGGGGTGGTAGTTGTGCGCCGTCCAGCGCTCGGCGTCCCGGACCGCTCCCGGCGTCCGCAGGATGTCATCCACGATCACTTGCTTGCCTTTCCCTGACGGAGTCGCAGCGTGCAACACTTCGGTCCGCCGCCGGCCTTACGCAGCTCGGACAGGTCGACACCGATGGTCTCGTAGCCCCGGTCGCGCAGCTTGGCGGCCAGGTCGGTGGCCTGCGCGGGCAGCACCACGTGCCGCCCGTCGCTGACCGCGTTCAGCCCCAGCACCTCGGCGTCGGCCATGGTGGCGTGCACGGCGTCGGGGAAGAGCCGGCGCAGCACGGCCTGGCTGCCGGGGGAGAACGCCTCGGGCAGGTACGCCACGGTCCGCTCGTCGAGCACGGTCAGCGCGGTGTCCAGGTGGTAGAAACGCGGGTCGACCAGCTGCATGGTGATCACCGGGTAGCCGAAGACCTCCTGCAACTGGGCGTGCGAGGCGTGCGCGGTGCGGAAGCCGGTGCCGGCCAGCAGGTGGTCGCCGGCCAGCAGGACGTCGCCCTCGCCCTCGTTGACGTGCTTCGGGTCGTACATCTCGAAGCCGGCGGCCTCGAACCAGGCCCGGTAGGCCGGGGCTTCGTCGGCGCGCTGCGGGTCGCGGAACTGCACGGCCATCGCCTTGCCGTCGATCACGGTGCCGCCGTTGGCGGCGAAGACCATGTCGGGCAGGCCGGGCACCGGAGTGATCTCCTCGACGGTGTGGCCCAGGTCGCGGTACGTCTGGCGCAGCTGCTCCCACTGCCGGACGGCCAGGTCGGCGTCGACCGGCGCGCTCGGGTCCATCCAGGGGTTGATCGCATAGTCGACGGCGAAGTACGTCGGCCGGCACATCAACAGGCGCTGGCTGGTGGCGTCCATCGTCATTGTGGTGCTCCCAGGTGTCGGGCGCGCCCGGCCACCGTGGCCAACGGGCTGGCGCCGTTGCTCAACGTTATGCGGCGTCAGCGGCAGGATCCACCACTGAGAGTTGCGCGGACCGAACATTCGTTGCGTATGGATGGTCCGCGACTGCGATTCGTTGCGTCAGAGCTTGGCGAGGCGGGATTCGTGTTTCCGGCCACTGGTTGTCGCCGTGCTCGAGGTCGTCTGGCGCGTCGACCAGCGGGTCGGGTGAGCCTTCGTGCGGCCTTTGCTCTGCTTCAACGGGCGCAACACGCGACGTCCGTTTACCGGACGTGCGGTGTTGCGTGGGGTGAAGCAGAGCAAAGGACACCGTGCACGTGGTCCTCCGCGCTGCGGGACTCCTCGTGACGGGCCTGGCGAGCTGGGCCGGAAAACACTTCAGGGGCGGCGAACCCGCCGCCCCTGAAAGGGTGTCGCCCGGCCGGTGAACCACCGGGGTGTTCGGGCTGCCGGCGAACCACCGGCTTTTCGCCGGTGCATCACCGGCGAGCGGAACAGTGCCCGCTAGAAACGGTCGACAAACTGTGAGTCGAGCCACTCGCGGAAGCGCTGCACCCAGTCGCCGTCGGTGGTCGGCCAGTCGAACTGGCCGGTCGTCGCCAGCACGCCGATCACCACCGCGGCCAGCCCGATCAGTACGCCGAACAGCGCGTCGGTCTTGCCGGCGACGTGCCGGCGGCGGGTGGCCATCAGGCCGAGCACCGAGAGCACCGCGCCGAGGGCGCCGAGCCCGATGCCGTACCCGGCCAGGGTGCCGGTCAGCACGAAGAGCGCACCGGCGACGGAGACGATCAGGCCGAGGGTGGCGAGCAGGCTGGCCCGTGGCCTCGGGCCGCGCGTCACCGTCGGCTCGGGCGCGGTCCGGTCGGGGGTCGGGTCGAATGGGCGGTCGGTCGAGACCCGGTCCGTCGTGTCGGGTCGCCGGGTCGTGCTGGCGAGGTCGGCGTCCCGGTCGGCGGTGCGCTCGGTGGTCGGGTCGGTGCCGGGCCGGGGCTCGGTCTCCACGGGCCGGGCGGTGGCGGGCCGTGGATCGGTCTCCGCCGGTCGGCCGGTGGCGGCTCGTGCAACCGCCGCCCGCTCGCTCGCCCGCCGCTCGGCCTCACCGGCCTGGTCACCGGTCGCCGTGGGGCTGCGGTACGTCGTCTGGTCGGCGTCCCGCTCGGTGACCACGGGGCGGCCCGCAGTCTCGTCGTCGGGTCGGCTCACGCGGGCCGCCGATTCGTCCCGGCCCTCGACGACCGGGGTGTCGCGGCCGTCAATGCGGCCGTCGAGGTTCTCGTCCCGCGTCGGTGCCGGCTCGGACCGGCGGGACAGCGAAGGAATCCTGACCACAACACACCTCCTGATGAATGCGTGGTGGCCGACGGAACGGGTGGCACCCACGCGGTACCGCCCTGAAATACCCACCTGGGCGTTTCCTGACACCAATCCCGGGTACGGCCGACTCGCTATCCTTGGCACCCGTGCCAGAGGGACACACCATCCACCGCCTGGCGGCCCGGCACGCCGAGTTGTTCGCCGGGGACAAGCTGCACGCCGCCAGCCCGCAGGGCCGCTTCGCCGAGGGCGCCGCCCGGCTCTCCGGCACCGTCCTGGAGAGCACCGAGGCGTACGGCAAGCACCTGCTGCACCACTACGCCGGTGAGCTGACGCTGCACGTGCACCTCGGGCTGTACGGGAAGTTCACCGACGGGTCGGGGGAGCCGCCGGAGCCGGTCGGCCAGGTGCGGCTGCGGCTGGCCAGCGACCGGCACTGGCTGGACCTGCGCGGGCCCACCGCCTGTGAGCTGCTCACCCCGCCCGAGGTGGTCGCACTGCGAGACCGCCTCGGGCCGGATCCGCTGCGCGCCGATGCCGATCCCGAGCGGGCGTACGCCCGGATCTCCCGCAGCCCGACGCCGCTGGCCGCGCTGCTGCTGGACCAGTCGGTGGTGGCCGGTACCGGGCTGATCTTCGTGACCGAGGCGCTGTTCCGGGCCGGGCTGCCGCCGACGATGCCCGGTCGAGGGCTGACCCGTGCCGGTTGGGACGCGCTCTGGGTCGACCTGGTCGGGTTGATGCGGCTCGCGGTCGAGCACGGCCGGATCGACACCGTGCGCGACGCGCACCTGCCGGAGGCGATGGGGCGGCCGGACCGGGTGGACCGGCACGGTGGCGAGGTCTACGTCTACCGCCGCCCCGGCGCGCCCTGCCACGTCTGCGGCACCGAGGTCAGCCGCGGCGAGCTGGCCGGGCGCAACCTCTACTGGTGCCGTACCTGCCAGCCCGCCTGATCGGCCGGTCGGTCACTGCTCGTCGAGCAGCCACCGGACCACCTCGACGTTGTGCGCGAGAAGCGCGTCGCCGTCGAGACTCCAGGCCAGCGTGTGCCCGATCGTCCAACCCCGGACCCGCTCCCGGTCCAGCCCGAGCTCGGTGCTGAGCCGGTCCAGCCGGTGCTGGACGGCGGCCGGCGAGTGGCCGAGCTCCCGACCGCGCACCATCGGCACGACCGAGAAATCCCGCTCGCCGGTCAGCGGCTTCGGGTCGATCACCAGCCACGGCTCCCGGTCGGCGGCAAGCACGTTGCCGGCGTGCAGGTCCTGGTTGACCAGCACCTGCTCGCCCTGGCTCGACGCCAGATCGGTGAGCAGGGCGAGCGCCGCGTCGAGCAGCCGCCGCTCGTACGGCCGGCCGGCCCGTTCCCACTTGCGGGGCATCCGGTCGATCCAGCCGGCGGCCTCCTCGGCCAACGGGGTGAACGGCGCGCCGGCCGGCCGCCAGAGCCGGGGCAGCAGCCCGGTCACCGCGTCCAGCGCCCGGTCCACGGGCAGCTCGTGCAGCGGAGTGCCGGGTTGGCAGCGCTCCACCAGAAGGGCGCGTCGTTCCGGGTCGTGTGCGAGCGGCCGGATCGCCCCGTCGCCGTCCCAGTGGGCCAGCGCGTCGGCCTCGTGCCGGCTGTCCTCGTCGGGGTACTGGAGCTTCAGAACCGCCGGAGTGCCGTCGGGCAGGTCGGCGGGGAGCGCCAGGGAGGCGTAGGCGTACCGAAAGGGCGAGCCGAGTCGTAGCGACCATCGCTCGGTGCACTCCGTCAGCCATGTCGGGAGTGTGGCGAGCCAGGCCCGGCCCGCCGGTGACGCACGTACCCAGTCAAGTCCCTCGGGTAGATCCATCCGGCCATCCTGGGGCATCCACCGCGCTGTTGTGGGATCACGATGTTCACACGCCGGTCCACACTGGCTACCGTGGGACCCGTGCACATTGGCGTGAACGTACCGAACTTCGCCCCGGGCACCGACCCTGACATGTTGCGACAGTGGGCGCAGACGGTCGAGGGTCTCGGCTTCGACCTGCTGATGGTCTCCGATCACATCGCGGTGACCCCGGACGTGGCCGAGCAGTATCCGGCGCCGTTCTACGAGCCGTTCACCACGCTGTCCTGGCTGGCCGGGGTGACCCGCCGGATTCGGCTGGGCACCACGGTGCTCATCGTCCCGTACCGGCACCCGCTGCTCACCGCCCGGATGGCGGCGAACCTCAACCGGCTCAGCGGCGGCCGGCTCGTCCTCGGTGTCGGCGTCGGCTGGGCCCGGCAGGAGTTCGAGGCGCTCGGCGTGCCGTTCCGGCGGCGCGGCGCGCTGACCGACGATTACCTGCGTGCCATGCGCGACGCCTGGCAGAACACCGACGACTACGACACGGGTGCGATCCCGATCTGGGTCGGCGGCAACAGCGAAGCCGGCATGCGTCGCGCGGCACTGCTCGGTGATGCCTGGCACCCGCTGCGGGTCACGCCCGGATGGCTGGCCGAGGCAGCCGGACAGCTGAAGGCCGTCGCCGACGAACTGGGTCGCCCGGTGCCCGCGTTGATGCCGCGTATCGCGCTGCGGGAGACCCCTGATCCGGTCACCGACCCGGGCCGGCTCGCCGGGGTCGGCGCCATCGACCAGATCATCGCCGACATCGACCAGGTCCGTCTGCTCGGCGCGGAGACGGTGGTGCTCGACCCGTTCAACGGCGACCTGACCGAGATCCGCCAGCCCGAACGCGCCTGGCGGACCCTTGCGGCCGTGGCCGCCCACCACAGATCCCAGGAGGGTCGATGACACCCGACGACGAGACGTTTCTCCGCCGCGCCGTGGAACTCGCCAGGCAGGCAGGGGCTTCCGGCGAACGACCGTTCGGCTCGTTGCTGGTCGGTGCGGACGGCGTCGTCCTGATCGAGGACCACAACACCGTGGTCTCCGACTCGGACATCACCGCTCATCCGGAACTGAAGCTGGCCCGCTGGGCCGCTCGGGAACTCTCCCCCGACGTGGCCGCCGGCGCCACCATGTTCACCAGTTGCCAGCCCTGCCCGATGTGCGCGACCGCGATCAACCGGTCCGGCCTCGGACGGGTGGTGTACGCCCTGTCCAGCGAGCAGTTCGAGACGGTCAAGCCGGCCACCCCGCCGCTGCCCCCGGTCCGGTACGAGGGGCCGGCGCTGTTCGATGAGGCGCGCCAGCCGATCGACAACTATTACTGACCACAGCTGTGGCTGGTCCGGTGCGGTGTGACGAACCGGAATTGACAGTCGGCCGGCTGCCGGAGCAGGGTTGAGCGGTGACAACGATGTCAACGGGCAAAAGGGAGGAATCGTGCGTCATGATCCTCCCCGCTGTGCATCCGGCGCGGCCAGCCGGTTCGCGGCGTCCCGTTGGCGGTTTCCCGGCGCGGACCCGGTCCGCCCGCCGATCCTGGCCGTATGTTCCTTCCCTACCCGACGGTGACCAGCTGAGATGACCGACGTGCCCCGATCCGACGCCGAAAAGACCCCTGCTCCGGCAGGATCACCCGACCTGCCCGACCTCGATCTGTTCCTCGCCGGCCAGACCCACACGCTGCTCGACACGGCGCGGCGGGCGGTCCGGCCCGAGGGCGGCTTCTGGTGGCTGACCGACGACCGCACCCCGGACCGCGGCGAGCCGCTGCACACCTGGATCACCTGCCGGATGACCCACGTGTCCGCCCTCGCCCACCGCAACGGCGACCCGGACGCGGCCGCTCTGGTCGACCACGGAATCGCCGCGCTCAGCACGCTGCTGCGCGACGACCGGTACGGCGGCTGGTTCGCTGCCGTCGACCAGCAGGGCGCGCCCACCAACGAGCGCAAGGCCGGGTACGACCACGCGTTCGTGCTGCTCGCCGCGTCCGGCGCGGCGCGCGCCGGGCGGCCCGGCGCGGACCGGCTCCTCGACGACGCCCTGGCCGTGGTGCGGGACCGGTTCTGGGACGCCGAGGTTGGCGCGGTCCGCGAGTCCTGGAACCGCGACTGGACGGTCACCGAGGACTACCGGGGCGCGAACAGCAGCATGCACATGGTCGAGGCGTTCCTCGCCGCCGCGGCCGCCACCGGCGACGCGAGCTGGACCGACCGGGCGCTGCGGATCGGCACCCATCTGGTGCACGGCGAGGGCGCCCGGCACGACTGGCGGCTGCCCGAGCACTTCACCGCCGACTGGGCACCGCTGCCCGACTACAACCGGGACCGGCCCGCCGACCCGTTCCGGCCGTACGGCTCGACGATCGGGCACTGGCTGGAGTGGGCCCGCCTGCTGCTGGAGCTGGAGGCGGTTCTGCCGCAGCCGCCGAGCTGGCTGCTCGCCGACGCCCGCGCCCTGTTCGCCGCCGCCGTACGACGGGGCTGGGCGGTCGATGGCGCCGACGGCTTCGTCTACACCATCGACTGGGACGACCGGCCCGTCGTCCGCTCCCGGATGCACTGGGTGCTGGCCGAGGCGATCGGGGCGGCGATCACCCTGCACCGGCGCACCGGGGACGCGGTCTACGCCGACTGGTACCGGGTGTTCTGGACCTACGCGCGCCACCACCTGATCGACGACGCCGGGTGGCGGCACGAACTGGACCCGCGGAACCAGCCCGCCGGCACGGTCTGGCACGGCCGGCCGGACGTTTATCACGCGTACCAGGCCGTGCTGCTGTCCCGCTCGGCCGACGCGCTCGGCGGCCCCGGCCCGCTCGCCCCGGGCGAGGTGCCCGCGTGATCGTGGTGGCGGGTGAGGCGCTCATCGACCTGGTGGTCACCGCCGAGGGGCAGCGGGCGGTGCCGGGCGGATCGCCGGCGAACGTGGCGGTCACGCTGGCCCGGCTCGACCAGCCGGTGCGGCTGCTGGCCCGGCTCGGCGCCGACGAGTACGGCCGTCAGCTCGCCGAGCACCTGAGCGCCAATCAGGTGGACCTGGACTGGGCGATCCGCGCCGAGCAGCCGACTTCGGTGGCGGTGGCCACCCTGAACGCCACCGGGCAGGCCAGCTACGAGTTCCGGCTGGCCGGCACGGCGGACTGGCAGTGGACGCCGCAGGAGTTGCCCGAACTTGCGGGTTCGCCGGCGACCGCCCTGCACACCGGGTCACTCGCGCTGGCGCTGGCACCGGGCGCGCAGGTACTGGAGGACCTGCTTGCCCGCGAACGCCGCCGGGACGGGCTCACCGTGTCGATCGACCTCAACCTGCGTCCGAGCATCGTCACCGACCGGGCGGCGGAGCAGGCGAGGGTGCGGCGTCAGGTGAGCCTCGCCCACCTGGTCAAGGCCAGCGACGAGGACCTGGCCTGGCTCTACCCGGATCGGACGGTGTCCGACGTGATGGCCGAGTGGCGCGAGGCCGGGGTGTGCTGCGCGGTGGTGACCCGGGGTGCCGACGGCGCCTGGCTGCTCGCCCCGGACGGCTCGCTGCACGAGGAGCCGGCGGTGCCCACGACCGTGGTCGACACCGTCGGGGCCGGTGACGCGTTCACCGGCGGCCTGCTGGCCGCGCTGGCCGACCTCGACGCCCTCGGTGACCGGCCGGCCGACCGGCTCGCCGCGCTGACCCCGGCGCAGTGGGCCCGGGTGCTCCGGCAGGCCGCGCTGGTGGCCGCGCTGACCTGCGCCCGTCGCGGCGCGGACCCGCCCCGCCGGGCCGAGGTGGAGGCCCTGCTCGGTGCCGTGAGCTGAGCACCGCGCCGGCCCGACCCTCGCTCGGGTCTCGGGTCGGCGCGATCGGCCGTCAGGCGGCCGGCGGGGTCAGGCCCCGACGCAGCAGCCGGGTGGGGAGCACGGTGGTCGACGGTGGGGAGTCGTCACCGGCGATCCGCTGGAACAGCCGTTCGCTGGCGATCCGGGCCAGCTCCCGGGTGTCGTACCCGACGACGGTGAGCGGCCTGGGCATCAGGTGGGCCAACTCGAAGTCGTCGAAGCCGACCAACGCGGCGTCGCTGCCCCGCCGGTGCAGCTCCTGCAGGGCGCCGACGGTGATCCGGTTGTTGCCGCAGAAGAACGCGGTGGGCGGGTCCGGCAGGTCGAGCAGCGCGGCGACGGCCCGTCCGGCCTCCTCCGGCGCGATGAGCCGGTCGCGGACCAGCGACTCGTCGGGCTCGATCCCCGCGGCGGCCAGCGCCGCCCGGGCGCCGGCCAGCCGCTCACGAATGGTGGGCACGCTCGGCGCGCCGAGCAGGACACCCACCCGGCGGTGCCCCTCGTCGAGCAGGGCGCCGACCCCGGCACGGCTGCCGCCCTGGTTGTCCAGCAGCACGGCGTCCGCGAGCAGACCCTGCGGCGGCCGGTCCAGGAAGACCACCGGCATGCCCAGCTCGACCTCGCGGCGCAGGAACGAGTGGTCCGGGCCGGCCGGCACCACCAGCAGCCCGTCGACCCTGCGCTGGGTGAAATCCTGGAGCAGGGCGCGTTCCCGCTCCGGGTCCTCCTCGGAGGAGGCGGTGATCAGCATCGTCCCGTGCGCGGCGGCGATCTCGGCGGCCACACTGGCGATGGTGGCGTAGAACGGGTTGGCGATCTCCTCGATGAGCAGCCCGACGGTGGCGTTGAGCTGTCGGGAACGCAGGTTGCGGGCGATGTCGTTGCGCCGGAAGCCCAGCTCGGCGATGGCGGCCAGCACCCGACCGACCAGTTCCTGCCCCACCGGCTCGTCGTTCACCACCCGGGAGACGGTCTTCAGGCTGACCCCGGCGTGCCGGGCCACGTCGACCATGGTCGGGCGTCGGCGCGCGGTCGGCCGGGTCGGGGTCTGCGTCACGGGGGGGTCCTCCACGGGCGGCGCGGGTCAGCGGTCGACGGCGGCGAGCACGTCGACGGCTTTTCGGGCGGCGATCAGCACCGGGTCCCACACCGGCGCGTACGGCGGAGCGTAGCCCAGGTCGAGCGCCGTCATATCGTCCACCGTCATGCCGTTCCACAGCGCCACGGCCAGCGTGTCGATCCGTTTGGCCGCCTCGGACCAGCCGACGATCTGCGCGCCGAGCAGTCGACCGCTGGGTCGCTCGGCGATCAGTTTGACGGTCATCCGCCGGGCGCCGGGGTAGTAGCCGGCCCGGTTGGTCGAGTCGGCGACCACGGAGATGAAGTCGAAGCCGGCCGCGGTGGCGTCCCGCTCGCGCAGGCCGGTCCGGCCCACCTCCAGGTCGCAGACCTTCGTGACGGCCGTGCCGATCACGCCCATGAAGGTGGCGTACCCGCCGCCGATGTTGATCCCGGCCACCCGGCCCTGCTTGTTGGCGTGCGTGCCCAGCGGTATGTGCACCGGCATCCCGCTGACCCGGTGCAGCGTCTCCACGCAGTCGCCGGCCGCCCAGATACCGGGCATGCCGGGGACCCGCATCCGGCGGTCCACCCGGATCGCGCCGGTCGGCCCGATGGGCAGCCCGGCCGCCTCGGCGAGGGCGGCGTTGGGGCGTACGCCCAGGCCCAGGACCACGACGTCGGTCGGGATCGGCCCCTCCGCGGTGACCACCGCGGAGACCCGGCCGTCGCGCTGCTCCAGGCCGGTCACCCGCAGGCCGGTGCGGATCGTGAGGCCCAGGCCGCGCATCGCGTCGGCGACCAGCTCGGCCATGTCGCCGTCCACGGTCGCCATGGGCTGGTCGGCCGCCTCGACCAGGGTGACGGAGAGGCCGCGCTGGATCAGGGCCTCGGCCATCTCGACGCCGATGTACCCGCCACCGACCACCACCGCCCGGCGCGGCTGCGGCTCGCTGTCCAGCCAGTCGCGCAGCGCGGCCCCGTCGTCGAGGGTCTGCATGCCGAACACGCCGCCCGCGTCGGTGTCCGCCCACGGCGGCTTCACCGGCATCGCGCCGGCGGCGTACATCAGCTCGTCGAAGCGCTCGCGGACCTCGCCGCCCTGTTCCAGGTCCCGGGCGACAACCTCGCGGCGCTCCAGGTCGATGGCGGTCACCTCGTGGCGTATCCGCACGTCGATGGCGTACTCGGTGCGGAACGTCTCCGGGGACCGGGCGATCAGATGCTCCGGGCCGGGCACCAGGCCACTGATCCAGTACGGGATGCCGCACGCCGAGTAGGAGGTGAAGTGGCCGCGTTCGAAGACCACGATCTCCAGGTCGTCACGGACGCGGCGGCGTCGGGCCTGGGACGCCGCCGACATGCCGGCGGCGTCCCCGCCGATGACGATCAGTCGTTGCGCCACGGGACCATCCTGTCACGCGGTGATCAGCCGCGGGTCTGTCGCGCCACGTCCTGCACCACGTCAATCAGCCGTCCGGTGCGGGCGAACACCGCCCGCTGCCGCCCCGCGCCGCTGCCGTGCCGGCGCAGCACGCTCAGCAGGTCGGTCACCTCGGCCCAGTCGCCGTGCTGCTCCAACGCCGGTCGCATGCGTTCCACGAACCGGTCCAGCAGCTCCCACGCCGGGCGCAGCTCGCCGGTGGTGACGTCGACGGCGTCGCCCTCCAGGCCGTCGTGGGCGGCCCGCCAGTGTGCGCCGACCAGCAGGTGGTGGTCGGTGGGCAGCGCGGGTCGGTCGGCCTCGACGTCCGACATGGCGGTGGCCACCAGGGCCCGGACCAGCGCGGCGACCAGCACGGCGTCGTCCACCGACGGGCAGACGTCGCCGATCCGCAGCTCCACGGTCGGGTACTTCGCCGACAGCCGGGCGTACCAGTAGAGCATCCCCTCGTCGAGCATCACCCCGCTGGCGATCAACTGGCGGATCAGCCGCTCGTAGTGCTCGTGCGACTCCAGCCAGGGCGTCGGCGCCACCGACGGCCAGCGTTCCCACTCCACCGAGCGCCAGCTGGCGTAGCCGGTGTCCTCGCCGCGGGCGAACGGGGAGTTGGTGGTCACGGCGTGCAGCATCGGCAGCCAGGGCCGGACGTGATTGAGCACCTGCACGCCGGTCTCCGGGTCGGGGACACCCACGTGCACGTGCATGCCGTTGTTGCCGGGACCCGGGACGAGCAGCCGGAACCGTTCGATCATCCGGTCGAAGCGGGGCTTGTCGACCACCGGCGGCACCGGACCGTCGACCGGCCCGGTGCCGATGGCCAGCAGCCGTACGCCGGCCCGCTCGGCGGCGTCGGCGAGCGCCCCGCGCAGCACGGTCAGGGAGTGCCGGATCGAGGAGAGCTCAAGGCCGGGCGGGCTGCCAATCTCGATCTGGCTGGTTTGGAACTCCCGCTCCACCTGCCCGCGCAGCTCCGCCGGCACCTGTTCGAGGACCAGGTCGACGGCGGGTACCGCGGCCCCGGTGTGCGGGTCGACGAGCAGGAACTCCTCCTCGACACCCACGGTGAGCAATTCGGTCCCCGCGGTCGTCCCGCTGGGCACCTCCGCCACCTGGCCGGTCATCGCCACCACCGTCCGTTCCTGCCGGTCGCGGTCCGTCCGCGTCGGTCGGTCGTTTGGTTACCCACCGTGGCGATGGCGGGAAACGTGGTGACGGCGCGTCGGACCGCGTGTCGGGCGGACACCGCGCGTCGCGCACCGCGTGTCGGCCGCCGCCGGGTTCGCCCCCCACGTGCCGACGGGTGGCCGCGATTCGATCGGCTGGCGTGACACCGGGCCCTAGGCTGAACCCGTGCCGGTACCGGTGGGGCTTCTCGGGGTTGCGTGGATTTCCACGTTCGCGCAGCTCACCCTGCTCGCGCTGCGCCCGGCTGACCTGCTCGCCGGCGTCGCGTTGACCGCCCTGGTGCTGCTCGCCGTGCTGCTCGCGGCGCGCGTGCCCGGTCGCTCGGGAGTGCCGGGCGTCGCCCGGCGCTGGACCGGGCTGCGGGCCCGCTCCCGTGGTCGCCGGGTGCCCCGGCAGGTCGACCCCGACGCGGCCGGCCGGCCCCGCCCCCGCGCACCCGGGCACCCCTCGGCCGCGTAGCGCGACGCCGCCGCGCGGCCGATCCCGCCGTCATCGGTTCTCCCGTCGGGCGGACGCCGCCGGGGGAGGACCCACCGGAATCGGACCGAGGGGTTTCCCATGCTCGCCTTCGCACCTCTGACCGGCGTGGTCGGCGCCGCCGGCACCGCGCTGTCCTGGCTCACCGATCTGCTCGAACCGTTGGCCGGCGGCATGGCGACCGCCGCCGCCATCGTGCTGCTCACCATCGCCGTGCGGTTGCTGATCTCGCCGCTCACCGTCGCCCAGGTCCGCGGGGAGCGGCGCCGCGCGGCGCTCGCCCCGCAGGTCCGTGATCTTCAGCGGCGGTACGCCGACGACCCGACGAAGCTCCAGAGCGAACTGTTCGGGCTGTACCGCTCGGCCGGCGCCAACCCGATCGCCGGCTGCCTGCCGTTGCTGCTCCAGGCACCGTTCCTGCTGGTGCTGTACCGGCTGTTCACCACGAGTGAGGGCGGCACCGGGCTGCTCCAGGAGCGGCTGGCCGGGGTGCCGCTGGGCCACCACCTCGGCGACGGGCTGGCCGGGGCGGCCGGTCCGCTCTTCGCCGTACTGCTGGCGGCGCTGCTGGTGTTGGCCTGGTGGTCGTCGCGGCGGGCCCGCCGGGCGTCGGCGGCGGTCGGCACGGTGGCCGGTACGCCCACCGAGGGCCCGGGTGCGGCGACGCTCGGTCGGCTGCTGCCCCTGCTGCCGTTCACGACGGTGCTGGTGGCGCTGGTGCTGCCACTCGCGGCGGTCATCTACCTGGTGACCACGACCGCCTGGTCGGCACTGGAGCAGGTGGTGCTCCGCCGGCCGCAGGCCACTCCGGCGCGCGCCGATATAGATCGACGTTGACAACTGTTTCGTTGGGACGTACAACTCTGAGAGAGCGCTCTCTCGACCCGTCCCCGCAGAGAGGCACATCCATGTCACCTCCTCCGGCGGCCATCGCCGCCCCGCCCGTCCGACGCCGGATGCTGGCGTCCGTCCTGCTCGTCGCCACCACCACCGCCCTGGCCGGGATCACCGTGACCGCGCAGGCCGCCGTGCCGCCCCCCGCCGCCGGTTGGAGCACCGTCTGGAGCGACGACTTCACCGGCGCCGTCGGCACCCTGCCGTCGCCGGCCAACTGGATCATCGACACCGGCCACAACTACCCCGGCGGCCCGGCCAACTGGGGCACCGGAGAGATCCAGAACTACACCGCCAGCACCGCCAACGTCAGCCACGACGGTGGTGGCAACCTGCGGATCACGCCGCTGCGCGATGGTGGGGGCGGCTGGACCTCCGCCCGGATCGAGACCGTGCGCAGCGACTTCAAGGCCCTGGCCGGCGGTGTGCTGGCCATCGAGGGCCGGATCCAGATGCCGAACGTCACCGGCGCCGCGGCGGCCGGCTACTGGCCGGCGTTCTGGGCGCTCGGCGCACCCTACCGGGGCAACTATCAGAATTGGCCGGGCATCGGCGAGTTCGACGTGATGGAGAACGTCAACGGCATCAACTCGGTCTGGGGAGTG
This sequence comes from Micromonospora sp. NPDC005087, assembly GCF_042872965.1. Classification (NCBI taxonomy): domain Bacteria; kingdom Bacillati; phylum Actinomycetota; class Actinomycetes; order Micromonosporales; family Micromonosporaceae; genus Micromonospora; species Micromonospora sp. NPDC005087. Next base: position 96,751 of record NZ_JBIALB010000008.1, read on the forward strand.
CTGCACTGCGGCGTCGCGCCGGGCGGACCGTGCGACGAGTTCAACGGCATCGGCGCTTCCCGGGCCTGCCCGGGCGCGAGCTGCCAGTCCGCGTTCCACACCTACCGGTTCGAGTGGGACGTCTCCATCAGCCCGCAGCAACTGCGCTGGTACGTCGACGGGCAGCTCTACCACACCGTCACGCAGAGCCGGGTCGGCGAGCCGGCCTGGTCGCAGATGACCTCGCACGCCGGCTACTTCCTGCTGCTCAACGTGGCGATGGGCGGGACGTTCCCGAACGGGGTGGCGGGCAGCGGCACGCCGACCGCGGCGACCGTCCCCGGTCGGCCGATGCTGGTCGACTACGTGGCGGTGTACCGCCGCGGCGGCGGGACCACCCCGCCGCCCACCACCCCGCCGCCCGGCGGCAGCAGGGACGCGTACGGGCAGATCCAGGCCGAGGCGTTCAACGGGCAGAACGGGGTGCTCGTCGAGGCGTGCGCCGAGGGCGGGCAGAACATCGCCGCGCTCCGCAACGGGGACTGGGCGCGCTACGACGGCGTCGAGTTCGGCTCCGCAGTGCCCCGGGACTTCGTGGCCCGGGTGGCCTCCGGGGCCGGCGGTGGGGTGAGCGGTCTGGTCGAGGTGCGGTTGGACAGCCCGACCGCCGCGCTGATCGGCAGCTTCGCGATCGGCAACACCGGCGGCTGGCAGAGCTGGCGCTCGGTGCCCGGCAACGTCAGCGGCGTGACCGGCCGGCACACCGTCTACCTCACCTTCACCAGTGGGCAGCCCAACGACTTCGTCAACGTCAACTGGTTCACTTTCCGCCGCTGAACGCCCAGTTCGGCTGAGCGGGCACGCGGATCAGCGACCGGCGGTCACCGACCGCCGGTCGTCGCGCGTCCGGCGACGGCGGACCTTGCGGATCACCCAGCCGACCACCATGACGACGAAGACCGCGACGATCGCGTAGTTGAACCAGTCGCTGTACCGCTCGACGTCCTGCCAGCGGCTGCCGAGCGCGTAACCGGCGCCGACGATGAGGGCGTTCCACACCCCGCTGCCGATCGTGGTGAGCAGGATGAACTCGCCCAGCGGCATCCGGTTCGCCCCGGCCGGGACGGAGACCAGGCTGCGGACCACCGGCACGACGCGGCCGATCAGCACCGCCCACCGGCCGTGCCGCTCGAACCAGCGGTCGGCCCTCTCCAGGTCGTCGGCGTCCACCAGCGGGATGCGGTCCAGCCAGCGCTTGAGCCGCTCCTCACCCAGCGCCGCGCCGAGCCAGTAGAGCACCAGCGCGCCGGCCAGCGAGCCGACCGTCGCGGCCACCACCACGAGCACCACGTTGAACCGGCCCTCGCTGGCCAGGTAGCCGGCGAGCGCCAGCACGATCTCGCTGGGAATGGGCGGGACGATGCTCTCCAGCGCCACCAGCAGCGCGACACCGACCGGCCCCATCCCCTCGATCACGGTGGCCACCCAGCCGGTCAACCCGGTGAACCTGGTCGGGTCGACATTCTGGGCGAGCGCCATGGTCGGTCCTTCCGGGTCGGCGGCCGGGGGGATCGGATGGTCATACCCGATCGGTGCCCGGCCACACCTGCCGGTGAGCCGGGCCACCTCGCCGTGCCGGTCAGTGCTCCGGGTGCAGCGCGGTGTCGGCCGGCCCCTGCCGCCAGCCGGTGAACACCACGGTGAGGCCGGCGCGGACCGGCGCGCAGCAGAACGGCCCGGCCGTGGCCTCGGCCGTCGGGTCCAGCGGGGCGAGCCGGACCAGCCGCCACGGTTCGTCGTCGATCCGCGCCCGGACGGTCAGCGCGTCGCCGGCCCGGCTGACCCGGACCGTCACCTCCCGGCCCGCCCACTCCGGCACCGGTGCCACCGACCAGTCGGAGAACTCCCGGGTCACCACCGCGCCGAGCTGGAGTTCGACGTCGCTCACCTCGACACCGGCCTTGATCCAGTTGCGCTCGTCCACCCGGACCAGCGCACCGGCCTGGTCGAACTGCCCGGTGAGGTCGAGCCGGAAGCTCACCTCCATGGCGCTGCCGACCGGCAGCGGGGCGAGCAGGGCGGGGCCGTTGTCGTGCACGAACCCGTAGCTGGTCCGCCGCCAGAGGTCGCTCTCCGCCGCCGGTTCGACGACCAACTCGCCGGCCGGGCTCTCCTCGGCGCGGACCGGCGGATACAGCCAGCCGCCCCGGGCCCAGTCCAACGGTTCGCTCGGCGGTACGAGGTCGATCTCCATGACCGGCACGGTACCGGCCGGAAGCGACCGTCCCGGCTCCGCCGCCCGTCGGCCGGGTTTGCCGCGCCGATCCACGGGAGAAGTTCCTCCGGCATGGGTGACCGTTGGTATTCCGAAGCCGTCGTCTACTGCCTCGACATCGACACGTACGCCGATTCCGACGGCGACGGGGTTGGTGACATCCGTGGGCTGATCGGCCGGCTGGACTACCTGGCCCGGCTGGGCGTGACCTGCCTGTGGCTGCACCCGATCCACCCGTCACCCAACCGCGACGACGGCTACGACGCCACGGACTTCTACAACGTGGACCCGCGCTTCGGCACCCTCGGCGACTTCGCGGAGCTGCTGCACCAGGCGCAGAACCGTGGCATCCGCGTGATCATCGACCTGGTCGTCAACCACACCTCCGACGAGCACCCGTGGTTCCAGTCCGCCCGCTCGTCGCCGGACTCGCCGTACCGCGACTGGTTCGTCTGGTCCGACACCGAGCCGGCCGACCGGCACCAGGGCATGGTCTTCCCCGGTGAGCAGAACGAGACCTGGAGCTACGACCGCACCGCCAAGGCGTGGTTCTACCACCGGTTCTACAAGTTCCAGCCGGACCTCAACTTCGCCAACCCGGAGGTCCGGGCGGAGATCAAGAAGGTCATGTCGTTCTGGCTCCAGCTCGGCGTCTCCGGCTTCCGGATGGACGCGGTGCCGTTCATCATCGAGCTGACCGAGCCGGGCAACCCGAACTCGCCGAAGGACTTCGAGTTCCTCACCGAGATGCGCCAGCACGTGCAGTGGCGGCGCGGCGACGCGGTCCTGCTGGCCGAGGCGAACGTCGAGCCGGACCAGCTGCCGACGTTCTTCGGTGACGCCGGCGGCTCCGGCAACCGGATCCACATGCTCTTCGACTTCATGCTCAACGGTCGACTCATGCTGGCCCTCGCCCGACAGGATCCGGAGTCGCTGATCGAGGCGCTGCGGGACACCCCGACGCTGCCCGTCGGTGGGCAGTGGGCCACCTTCCTGCGTAACCACGACGAGATCGACCTGTCCCGGCTCACCACCGAACAGCGCAACCAGGTGTACGCGCAGTTCGGCCCGGACGAGAACATGCGCATCTACGACCGGGGCATCCGCCGCCGACTTGCCCCGATGCTCGGCAACGACCGGCGTCGCATCGAGCTGGCGTACGCCCTCCAGTTCTCGCTGCGCGGCACGCCGGTGCTGCGCTACGGCGAGGAAATCGGGATGGGGGAGGACCTGTCGCTGCCCGGCCGGGAGGCGATCCGTACCCCGATGCAGTGGTCGTACCAGCCGAACGCCGGCTTCTCCACAGCGGACCCGGAGAAGCTGGTCCGCCCGGTGATCGACAAGGGTGAGTTCGGCTACCAGAGGGTCAACGTCACGGCCCAGCGCGGTGACTCGAAGTCGCTGCTCGCCTGGTTCGAACGCATGATGCGGACGCTGCGTGAGGCACCGGAGGTCGGCTCCGGCTCGACCACCCACATCGACGTGCCCGCGCCGGCCGGGGTGCTGGCGCACCGGGCGGACGGGCCGACCGGGACGATGGTCTTCCTGCACAACCTGGGCGCCGACGACGTCGAGGTGGACCTGAGCACCCTGGAGGCGGAGGCCGACCTGCCGAACGACGTGCTCGCCGACCGCGGCTACGGAGAGCTGGGCAAGCTCGGCGCGGTCAAGCTCTCCGGCTACGGCTACCGCTGGATCCGGCTCTGTCGGGGCTCGGTGGGGACGGGTTAAGCTCCACCGACCGAGCCAAGTTACCCGGAGGTAATCATGTCGGAGGAGCCCCGCGTCGCCATCGTCACCGGAGCCGCACGCGGTATCGGTGCGGCCACCGCCCGCCGGCTGGCCGCCGACGGCATGGCCGTCGCCGTGGTCGACATCGAGGAGGCGGCCACCAAGGAGACCGTGGACGCCGTCGCCGGTGCCGGCGGCCGGGCCCTCGGCGTCGGCGCCGACGTCTCCGACCGGGCCCAGGTCGAAGCCGCCGTGGAGCGGATCGCCGCCGAGCTGGGCGCGCCCACCGTGCTGGTCAACAACGCCGGGGTGCTCCGCGACAACCTGCTGTTCAAGATGACCAACGCCGACTGGGACACGGTCATGGGGGTGCACCTGCGTGGCGCGTTTCTGTTCAGCCAGGCCGCCCAGAAGCACATGGTGGACCGCAGGTGGGGGCGGATCGTCAACCTGTCCAGCACCTCCGCGCTGGGCAACCGGGGCCAGGCGAACTACGCCGCCGCCAAGGCCGGTCTCCAGGGCTTCACCAAGACCCTCGCCATCGAGCTGGGACCGTTCGGGGTGACCGTGAACGCGGTGGCGCCCGGCTTCATCGTCACCGACATGACCGCCGCCACCGCCGCCCGGATGAAGGTGGACTTCGAGGACCTCCAGAAGCACGCCGCCGCCGAGATCCCGGTACGTCGCCCGGGCCGGCCGGAGGACGTCGCGCACACCATCTCGTTCCTGGCCAGCGAGGGGGCGGGATTCGTCTCCGGCCAGGTCATCTACGTGGCCGGCGGCCCGCGGAACTGACCCGTACCCGTCGAGGGCGCTCCATGCACGAGGGAGCGCCCTCGACGTGTGCGCGGGTCGTTCAGGCGGGGTCGCGGCGGGTGCGCCAGAGCCAGAACAGGCCGAGCACCGGCAGCACCAGCGGGATGTAGCCGTACCCGCTGCCGAACTGCGACCAGACCGTCTCGTCGGGGAAGAGTTCCTTGTCGGCCAGGCTCAGGATGCCGACCGCGACCACCCCGACCAGCTCCAGTGAACAGCAGGCCAGCGCGACCCGTCGGCCGGTGTGCCCGGCACGGGCCAACCCCACCGCGGCGACGATGTAGATGAGCGCGGCCAGCGCGGAGAGCAGGTACGCCACCGGCGCCTCGTCGAACCTCGTGGCGATCTGCAGGCCTGCCCGGCTGGTCGCCGCGATGGCGAAGAGCAGGTAGACCGCGATCAGCAGCCGGCCCGGACCGGTGTTCGTCGCGCGCCGGGCCGGTCGTGTCTCAACCACCGATGACCTCCCAGGTCTGCTGCAATCGGACGACCACCACCGGGGCCACCAGGCAGACCGCGCAGACGATCGCCGAACCCCAGCGGGTCGGCTCCATCCGGGCCAGCACCCAGGCCAGCGGCGGCAGGCAGACCAGCGTGACGAGGTAGCCGAAGAAGGCGCCGGGCTCGCCGGGCCGATCCCCGCCGCCGACCGCGACCAGCGCCAGCACGCTCAACGCGAGCAGTGCCAGTTCCAGGACGGCCAGGCCGGCGAACTGCACCCGGTCCGGTGGCCGGTGGCGTACCGCCGCCACCAGTGCCCACACCGCGACGAGCAACGACAGCACGATCGACGCCGTCGCGAGAATCCCGTCCACCGGCGAGTTGGCCGCTGCCGCACTGGTCATCGGCCCCACCCGGTCGTTGCCTCGGTCACCGGCACAGCCTACTAACCGTCGTAGTACGTCGGCGACCCTGCCTCGCTGTCCTCCGCCACCGCTGTCGAGCGGCCGGGCCATGGCCGGCCGGGCGGAGACCGGAACCTGCGGGCTCGGGGTTGGTCGACCCGCCGCCGTCACGGCTGGTGGGGCGACTAGCGTGGATCACGCCCGTGGCGTCGTCGCGGTGCGGGGAAACGGCGGAGGTACACGTGCTGCGGTTCGGCTTGTTCGGCACCGGTCACTGGGCGATCGAGACGCACGGGAAGGCGCTGCACGCACACCCGGACGCGGAGTTGGTCGGCGTCTGGGGGCGCAACCCGGAGCGGGCCGCCGCGCTGGCCGAGCGGTACGGGGTGCCGGCGTACGCCGACGTCGACGCGTTGCTCGAGGTGTGCGACGCGGTCGCGGTCGCGCTGCCGCCGAACATCCAGGCCGACATCGCGACCCGGGCGGCCGCCGCCGGCCGGCACCTGCTGCTGGACAAGCCGCTGGCGCTGACCGTCGAGGACGCCGACCGGGTGGTCGCGGCGGCGGAGGCGTCGGGGGTCGCCTCGGTCGTCTTCTTCACCCAGCGGTTCCAGCCGAACGTGACCGCGTTCCTCGCCGCCACCGCAGCCGCCGGGGGCTGGCAGCACGGGCGGACCGTCGCGTTCGCCTCGATCTTCCAGGAGGGCAGCCCGTACGGCGGTTCGCTGTGGCGCCGGGAGCACGGCGCGCTCTGGGACATCGCCCCGCACGCGCTCTCCATCATCCTGCCGGTGCTGGGTCGGGTGACCCGGGTGGCCGCGATGGACGGACCGAGCGGGATGGTGCACCTGCTGCTCACCCACGACGGTGGCGCCACCAGCAGCGCCTCGCTCTCCCTGGACGCCCCGAGCGAGTCGATGACCCGCGAGTTCGTGTTCTACGGCGAGAACGGCATCGAGACCGTCCCGGTCGGCGACAACGACCCGGCCACGGCGTTCGGTGTGGCGATCGACCAGCTCGTGGAGCAGGTGCGGGCGGGCACCCGCGACCACCGCTGCGACGTCCGGTTCGGCCGTGAGGTCGTCGCCATTCTCGCCGCCGCCGAAACCGCCCGCGCCGAATCCCGCACCATCCCCCTCCCGTAACCCCCCATCCGCACCCCGCCCCCGCCGCCTGTTGATCAAGAGGTTTGCGTCAACCGGCGCGGCGTGTCGTGACGCAAACCTCTTGATCACCGGGCGGCGGGGGCGGGTGGGCGTTAATCGGTGGGGTTGACGTGGGGGGTTGGTTAGGGTGGCGGGATGTTTACGCATGCCCTGATCGAGGGGGTCGGTACGCCGGCCGCCTGGGGCCCGATGCTGGTGTCCCGCCCGCGAGTCCGGCGTCCGGCCCTGGCCGGCCGGGACGCGACCCGCCGCTGATCGGTCCATCTCCGCGGTGCGCCGGGGTTGAGCCCCGCCGCTGCTGATCGGCTCATTCCTGCCGCCGCACGGGGCTGCCGCCCCGTCGCCGCCGCACCTTCGCGTACCCGTGTCATCGTCCAGGGCCGTCCGAGTCCCGATCCACTCGGACAGGCCCGGAATCCCGGCTGCCTGTCCAGCCCGTCGCCGAACGGCGACAGACAGGACGACGACCCGTGGCGCCCCGCAACTTCCGACCAACCGAACGCGACCGGTCCCGTCGCGTACTCAGCCAGAACTTTCTCGTCGACCGGGCCGCGGTGGCACGGCTCGTCCGCGCGGCCGACCCCGATCCGGACGGGCTCCTGCTGGAGGTCGGCGCCGGTCGCGGCCAGCTGACCCGACCGCTCGCCGCCCGCTGCGGGCGACTGACGGCGTACGAGGTGGACCCGGCCGCCGGCCGGGAGCTGGTTGCCGTCTGCGCGGCCCTGCCCAACGTCGAGCACCGGCAGGCCGACTTCCTCGCCGCCGAGCCGCCACCGGAGCCGTTCGCGGTGGTCGGCAACATCCCGTGGTCGCTGACGTCCGCGGTGGTGTGGTGGTGCCTGGCCGCGCCCCGGTTGCGCTCGGCCACCCTGCTCACCCAGCTGGAGTACGCCCGTCGCCGCAGTGGCGACTACGGCCGGTGGACCCGGCTCACCGTGTCGACCTGGCCGGAGGTCGACTGGCGGCTTGCCGGGCGGGTGCCGCGTACCGCGTTCCGGCCGGTGCCTGCGGTGGATGCCGGGATCCTGCGGATCGACCGACGGGCGGAGCCGCTGCTGCCCCGGGCCGCCCTGCCGGCGTACCGAAGGCTGGTGGCGGTGGGCTTCGAGGGCGTCGGCGGTTCGCTGGCGGCGACCCTGCGCCGGCACCACCCGCCGGCCCGGGTGGCCGCGGCGCTGCGCGCCACCCGGACGGCGCCGGACACCCCGGTCGGGTACGTCTGGCCGGAGCAGTGGCTGGTCCTCTTCCGACTGCTGCACGCCCGCTGACCGCAGCGGGGTCAGGAGAGGGTTGTCAGCGCCGCGTTCAGCTCGTCCGGGGACTCGAACTGCTCCATCGGCAACGCCTGGAACATCTGCAACATCGCCGTGCTGGCCCCGTTCTCCTGGCCCCAGCGGACCAGGTCCTCGCGGGAGACCGGGTAGTCGAGCCCGGCCAGGTACTCCTGCAACTGAATCCCGGTGACGGTCATGCCGGCCGGCTACCCGCTCGTCGTACGCGTACACCGGTCGGCCGGGCGGCCGGCGGACGGCGTGTCGCCCGGCGGCGCGCCGACGGTTTGTCGGAGCGGCCGCCGGGTAGCCGCGGACATGCTGGTTCAGCGGCTCGGCGCGCCGAGCGACTTCGACCCGTTGCTGGAGCGCGTCCGGGACGCCCGGGTGGTGATGATCGGCGAGTCCACCCACGGCAGCTACGACTACTACCGGCTGCGCGAGCAGCTCACCCGCCGGCTGATCGCGGAGTGCGGCTTCTCGTTCGTGGCCGTCGAAGGCGACTGGCCGGACTGTGACCGGGTGCACCGCTCGGTCACCGGTGCGCCGGGCGGCGCTCTCGACCCGCAGGCGGCGCTCGAGCGGTTCGAGCGGTGGCCGACCTGGATGTGGGCCAACGCCGAGGTGGCTCGGTTCTGCCGCTGGCTGCGGGCGTGGAACCTGGAGCGCGCGGAGGGCCAACGGGCTGGATTCCACGGGCTCGACGTGTACAGCCTCTGGGAGTCGATGCAGGCGATCTTCGACTATCTGGGGGAGGAGGATCCGACCTCGCTGGAGGCGGCGCAGGACGCGTACCGGTGCTTCGAGCCGTACGGCAAGCGGGTCGAGGAGTACGGCGCGGCCAGCCGGTTCGTCTCCGCCCGGTGCGAGGAGGAGGTGGTGCGACTGCTGGCCAGGACCCGGGAGCAGGCACTCTCCGACGGCCCGGACCGCTTCTCGGCGTGGCAGAACGCGGAGGTGGTGGCCGGCGCGGAGCGTTACTACCGGGCGATGGTGACCGGCGGACCGGATTCGTGGAACATCCGCGACATCCACATGCAGGACACCCTGGACCGGCTGCTGGACCGGTACGGCCCGGACGCCCGCGGGATCGTCTGGGCGCACAACACCCACGTCGGGGACGCCCGGGCCACCGACATGGTCACCGACGGGATGATCAACATCGGCCAGTTGGCCCGGGAGCGGCACGGCGACGACGCCGTGGCGCTGATCGGCTTCGGCAGCTACCGGGGTACGGCGATCGCCGCCCCCCGATGGGGGTCACCGGCCGAGGCGATGGTCGTCCCGCCGGCCCGGGAGGGATCGGTGGAGCGGCGGCTGCACCAGCTGATGCCGGAGCGGGCGGTGCTGGTCTTCGGCGGCGACGACCAGCCGGGCTGGGTCACCGGCACCGCGGACCACCGGGCGATCGGAGTGGTCTACGACCCGTCCTTCGAGTCCTGGGGCAACTACGTGCCCACCCGACTCGGCGAACGCTACGACGCCTTCATCTGGTGCGACGAGACCACCGCCCTGCACCCGCTGCCCGTCCCGGCCGTCTCCGGCGAGATGGAGACCTACCCCGCCGGCGTCTGACCGGGCCGGGCAGCGGGAGGGTCAGACGCCGGCCGGGGTGCGGTCCGTGAGCTTCGCGCGCAGGCCTTCACCCTCGATGTCGACGTTCGGTAGGGCGCGGTTGAGCCAGCGCGGGAGCCACCAGGCGCGGTCGCCGAGCAGCGACATTATTGCGGGAACGATGGTCATCCGCACCACGAAGGCGTCGATGGCCACACCCACGGCGAGCGCGAAGCCCATCGACTTGATCACCGGATCCTCCAGGAAGGCGAAGCCTCCGAAGACCGAGATCATGATGAGTGCGGCGGCGGTGACCACCCGGGCGCCGTGCCCCATGCCGCTGATGGTGGCCTGCCGGGCCGACTCGCCGTTCACGAAGTCCTCCCGCATGCGGGACACCAGGAACACCTCGTAGTCCATCGCGAGCCCGAACAGGATCCCGATGAGCAGGATCGGCAGGAAGCTGATCAGCGGGCCCGGGGTGTCCAGGCCGACGAGGTCGGCGAGGTGCCCCTGCTGGAAGACCGCCACCGTGATGCCGAACGTGGCGGCGACGGTCAGCAGGAAGCCCAGCGCGGCCTTGACCGGCACCAGCAGCGAACGGAACACCAGCATCAGCAGCAGCACCGAGAGCCCGACCACCAGCAGCAGATAGACCGGCAGCGCGTCGGAGAGCTTCTCGGAGACGTCGATGCCGATCGCGGTGACGCCGGTGAGCAGCACGTCCGCGTCGCGGATCCCGCCCACGGAGGCACGGATGTCGTGCACCAGGGTTTCGGTGGCCTCGTCGGTCGGGCCGGTCTTCGGCACCACCCCGAGCAGGGCGGTCCGGCCGTCCGGGCTGAGCTGCGCCGGCGCCACCGCGAGCACGTTGTCGGTGCGCTGGAGCAGCGCGGTGACCTGCGGCACCGCGGCCGAGGTGGCCTGTGGCGTGTCGCCCGCGACCACCACCGCGAGGCGGCCGGTGAAGCCCGCACCGAAGCCCTCGGTGGTCAGGTCGTTCGACACCCGGGCGGGCGAGCCGGCGGCCGCCGTGGAGGCGTCCGGCAGGGCCAGCCGCATGTCCGGCGTGGGCAGCGCGAGGACTCCGAGGCCGAGCAGGCCGACGAGGATGACCGGTACGCGGAACCGGGTGACCAGCCGCGCCCAGCGGAAGCCGAAGCCGGACCGGTCCTCGGACCGCGCGGTGGCGGTAGCCGGGCGGTCGGCGTCCGTGTCGTCGGCCGGGATGCTGTCGGCGGTGACCGAGCGCAGCCGGCGGGGAAGCACCCGGCGACCGGCGAAGCCGAGCAGCGCGGGCTGGAGGGTGATGGCGACGAGCACCGCGACGGTGACCGTGCCGGCGGCGGCGAGACCCATCACGGTGAGGAACGGAATGTCCACCACGGCGAGCCCGGCCAGGGCGATGACGACGGTGGCGCCCGCGAAGACCACGGCGGAGCCGGCCGTACCCACGGCCCGGCCGACCGCCTCCTCGGGGGACAGGCCGTCGAGCAGGTTCTGCCGGTGCCGGGAGGTGATGAACAGCGAGTAGTCGATGCCGACCGCGAGGCCGAGCATCAGCGCCAGGATCGGCGCGGTGCTGGTCAACTGCACGACGCTGCTCAGCGCGAACAGGCCGGCCATGCCGACGCCCACGCCGATGAGGGCGTTGAGCATCGTCATGCCGGCGGCCACCAGCGAGCCGAACGTGATGATCAGTACGATCGCGGCGACCAGCACACCGAGCGCCTCGGTGGAGCCGATCTCCGGCTCACCGCCCAGCACCTCGCCGCCCGGGGCGACCTGCCAGCCCTGCGCCTCGGCCGCCGCGCCGACCTGCTCGTACGCGGTCTTCTGCTCGTCGGTCACCTCGTCCGCTCCGGTGGCGAACTGGACCTGGACCAGCGCGTACCGGCCGTTGGGCGAGACGGCGCCGACCTGGAACGGGTCGACGGCGCCGACCACGCCGGGCAGTGTCGATGCCTGCTGGACGATCTCCTGCACCACGGCCTGGCCCTGCGGGCTGGCCAACTGGCCGTCACCCGGTGCCTTGACCGCGATGGTGCCGGTGGCGCCACTGGCTGCGGGGAACTGCTGCGCGAGCAGGTCGAGCGCCCGCTGGCTCTCGGTGCCGGGCATGGTGAAGTTGCTCGCCGTCGGGCCGCGCAGGGTCGCCGCGGCCAGGCCGGCGACGACGAGTACGACGAGCCAGAGCGCGACGACGAGCCGTCGCCGACGCAGCGCGCCCCGGCCGAGCCGGTAGAGCAGGGTGGCCATCAGGATTCCTTGTCCTCGGTCGTGGGTGGTTGGGGCAGGGGGGACTCGACGGGCTCGACGGCCCGCCGGACGAGGGCGAGCAGGGCGGGGCGCAACTCGTCGTCGGGAACGTCGACGAACTCGGCGCACGCCTCGGAAATGCCGGCGAGCAGCACCAGCGCGGCGATCCGGGCGCCTGGCCGGTCGGAGTGCCCGGCGAAGGCGTCCCGCAGGCGCTCGGAGATCTGCTGGATGTGCGCGAAGGCCGGCTGGGCCAGCAGCTCCGGGAACTCGCCGCGGAGCAGCGCGATCTCCCGCCGGAAGCGCACCGCGAGGTCGACGAAGCCCGCGGCGGCGACCTGCTGGGCGGCCCCGCCGGTCAGGCCGGTGAGCCGGTCGTCGAGCTCCTGCAGGACGGCGATGGCCGGGGCCATCAGCTCGGCGAGCAGGGCTTCCTTGTTGGCGAAGTGGTAGAGCACGGTGGCCTTGGAGCAGCCGACCTCGCGGGCGATGTCCTGCAACGAGGTGCCCCGGTAGCCGGTCACCGCGAACCGTCGCGCCGCCGCGGCGAGGATCTCGCCGTGCGTCTCGGACACCGCTCTGGCCATCACCGGTCCACCTCCCGCAGACCAGCATGCCTGACCGATCGGTCAGACCCTGACCGATCGGTCAGATTGCCACGGTGGCGTTCCCCACACCCCGGCCCGGTTTAACCGGCGTGCTCCGCGTCGTACCTGGTCCGCGCCTCGGCGATGCCCCGGCGGTGCCGCTCGGCCCAGCTGGTCAGCGCCACCAGCGACTCGTAGAGCTCCAACGCCATCGGGGTCGCCGTGTACTCGACCTTGGGTGGGACGGTCGGATAGACCGTGCGGTGCAGCAGGCCGTCGCGTTCCAGGTTGCGCAGGGTCAGCGTGAGCATCCGGCGGCTGATCCCCTCGATGTGCCGCTCCAGTTCGGTGAAGCGCACCGGGCCATTCGAGGCGGACACCAGGATGCTGATGCTCCACTTGCCGCCGACCCGGTCGAGCACCTCGCGGACGGTGCACGCCCGGGCCTGACCTGTGGTGAACGGCACGTTCCCCGGCGCGCAGGTCAGCTCGACCAGCGCGGACACATCGCTGTTCCTCTGGGACATCACAGTGCCTCCTTCCGCCCTCACTCATGGTCACAGACGATGGCGTCGGTAACAAACCATGCACCAAGGAGGCGTTCCGATGGACCGTTCGGTCCCGTCCCGCTGGCCGGCGCTGCTCGTGCTCTGCGCCGGCAGCCTGATGATCATCCTGGACGGCAGCGTCGTCGCGGTGGCGCTGCCCGCCGTGCAACGCGACCTGGGCTTCACCGCCGCCGGCCTGGCCTGGGTGGTCAACGCCTACCTGGTCGCTTTCGGCGGGCTGCTGCTGCTCTCCGGCCGCCTCGGCGACCTGCTCGGCCGGCGGCGGATCTTCCTGGCCGGCATCGCGCTGTTCACCCTGGCCTCGCTGGCCTGCGCGCTGGCCACCGGGCCGGCCGTCCTGGTCGGCGCCCGCTTCGGCCAGGGTGTCGGCGGCGCGCTGGCCATGGCGGTCAGCCTCGGCATGATCGTCCGGCTCTATCCCGAGCCGGCCGAGCGGGCCCGCGCGATCGCCGTCTTCAGTTTCACCGGGGCGGCGGGGGCGTCGGTCGGCACGGTGGCCGGTGGGGTGCTCACCGAGCTGGCCGGCTGGCGGTCGATCTTCCTGGTCAACCTGCCGATCGGGGCGGCCATCGTGCTGGCCGCCGTCCGCCGGCTCCCCGCCGAGCGGGGCATCGGCCTGCGGTCGGGCCTGGACCTGCCCGGCGCGCTGCTCGCCACCGCCGGACTGATGGCCGCCGTGCTGGGCATCGTGGGGACCGGTGAGCACGGCTGGACCAGCCCGCGGACCCTCGGCGCGGCGGCGCTCGCGGCGTTGCTGCTCAGCGGGTTCGCGGTCCGCCAGCGGGTGGCGCCCGTCCCGCTTCTGCCGGCCCGCGTGCTGCGCGTCCCCGGCCTGGTCGCGGCGAACGCCGTGCAGTTCCTCATGATCTCCGGGTACTTCGGCTTCCAGTTCCTGCTCGCCGTGGAGCTGCAACTGGTTCTCGGGCTGGACGCGGCGGCGACCGGCTGGGCCTTCCTGCCCACCCCGGTGGTGATCGCGGTGGTGTCGCTGGGCCTGGCCGGTCGGCTGATCGCCCGGTGGGGCGCCCGGGCCGTGCTGCTGGCCGGGCTCGGCCTGGCCACCGTCGGTTTCCTGCTGCTCGGTCGGCTGCCCGCCGACGGCGGCTACCTCGCCGACGTGCTTCCCGCGATGCTGATCTTCGGGGTGGCCGGTGGCCTGACCCTGCCGGCGGTCACCACGCTCGCCATGGCCGGCGCAACCGACGCGGACGCCGGGCTGGCGTCCGGGCTGGCCAACACCACCCAGCAGGTCGGCGGGGCGGTCGGGCTGGCCGCGCTGGCGACCCTGGCCGCCACGCGCACCGAGGGTCTGCGGGCCGCCGGCTGGGCCGAGGTGGCAGCACTGGCCGGCGGCTACCGGATCGCGTTCACCGTCGCCGCCGCCCTGGTGGTCGCCGCGCTGCTGGTCGCGCTGACCACGCTGCCGGGTGCCCGGCGCGCCGCGCCGCGCGCCGGAATCGAGCGGCAGCGAAGCGCCGCGTCCAGTTGACCGACGGCGTCGGGGCCGGGAGGGTGAGCGGGTGAGCGAGGCTGACGAAACCCGGGACGGGGTGGCCCTGACCAACCTCGACCAGCCGCTGTCCGACCGCGACGACGCGACCAAGCGCGACCTGGTCGACTACCTCGACGCGGTCTGGGACCGGATCCTCCCGCAGTTGCGGGACCGGCCGTTGTCGGTGATCCGGGTCCGCCCCGGCCAGCCGCCGTTCATGCAGAAGAATCTGCCCCGCTACACCCCGGACTGGGTCCGCCGGGTGCCGGTCTGGGCCGAGGCGTCACACCGGGAGGTCTCGTACGCCCTCTGCGACGACCGGCGCACCCTGCTCTGGTTCGCCAACCAGCGGGCGGTGGAGTACCACCCGACGCTGGCCACCGCGGCGGACCTGCACCGCCCGACCCACCTGGTGCTCGACCTGGACCCGCCGGAGGGGGACGGGTTCGCCGCGGCGGTCGGCGCCGCGCTGCTGGTTCGCCAGGCGCTCGCCGACGCCGGCCTGTCCGGGGCCGTCAAGACCAGTGGTGCCAAGGGTGTGCACGTCTTCGTCCCGATCTCCGACGGCCCCACGGCCGAGGAGCTGGCCGCCGCCACCCGGGCGGTGGCCGCCCGGGCCGAGCGGCTGGACCCGGCGCTGGCCACCACGGCGTTCATCCGGGAGGACCGGGGCGGCCGGGTCTTCGTGGACGCCACGCGGGCCGGTGGGGCGACCGTGGTGGCCGCGTACAGCCCGCGGCTGCGCCCCGGGATGCCGGTCTCCTTTCCGGTCGACTGGGCCGACCTGACCGAGGTGACCCCGGCCGATTTCACCATCCGGACCGTGCCGGCTCTGGTGGCCGGGGCCGACCCGTGGGCCGCGTCGATGCCGGCGCCGCAGCCGCTGCCCGCCGACCTCGTGGCCGAGGGGCGGACCATCCCGGTGGCCCGGGTGCAGGCCATGCACGAGGGGAAGCGCCGAGCCCGCGCCCGCCGCGAAGCCGGCTGACGGTACGCCCCGACGAGCCGTGGTCTCCGCGGGCGAGGGCGCTCCCGCGGAGGCCATCAGCTGGGGTGATGCGCTTTCAGCGTCCCTGCAGACGCTTCACGTTGTCGCCGAACGTCCAGCCCTTCGACCCGTCCCAGTTCGCCGACCAGGTCATCAGACCCTTGATGCCGGGTACGGAGTTCCACGCCTGCGTGACCAGCGACGTCGACATGTAGCCGCCGCCCGCACCGGTCTGCGCGGGCAGGCCCGGAACCTGCTTGTCGTACGGCACGCGGATGGTGGTGCCCTGGATGGTCAGGCCGTTGTTCAGGCACTGCGTCTGCACCGTGAAGCCCTGCACGGTGCCGGCGGGGTACGAGTCGCCCGCGCAGCCGTACATGCTGCCGTTGTAGTACTGCATGTTCAGCCACCAGAGCCGGCCGTTGTCCACGTACTTCTTGATGATCGGCAGGTACGAACCCCAGATCGAGCCATAGACCACGCTGCCGCCGGTGACGTAGGCCGTCTCCGGCGCCATGGTCAGGCCGAAGTTCGACGGCATCCGGGCCAGCACTCCGTCGATGATCCGGATCAGGTTGGCCTGCGACGTGGACAAGGTGTTGATGTTGCCGCTACCGGTCAGGCCGGTCTCGATGTCGATGTCGATGCCGTCGAAGTGGTAGGCCGTCAGGATCGGCACGATCGTCGCGATGAAGCGGTCGGCGACCGCGCTGGAGCTCAGGTCGATGCCCGCCGCAGCCCCGCCGATCGACATCAGGATGGTGGCGCCAGCGGCCTTGGCCTGGCACATCTCGGCCGGGGTGGCCACCTTCACGCCAGCGTCCATGCCGTTCTCCCAGAGCACCGTGCCGTCCGCGCGGATCACCGGGAAAGCCGCGTTGATCACGTTGGAGCCGTGCTGGCTGAGCCGGCTGTCGGTGATCGGGATCCACCCGAGGCCGGGGTGCACGCCGTTGGAGGCGCCATCCCAGTTCTCCCAGTAGCCCTGCAGCACCTTGCCGGCGGGCCGCGACTTCACCCCACAGGTCCCACCGGTCGGTGGCGGGGTGGTCGGCGGCGGCGTGGTCGGTGGCGGCGTGGTCGGTGGCGGCGTGGTCGGTGGCGGCGTGGTGGGTGGAGGTGTGGTCGGTGGCGGGGTGCCTCCCGAGCACGCGCCCAGGTCACGCCACAGCGACGGGGTCGCGGCCGGGTTCCAGCCGGCGCCGGGGTGTGCGGTGTGGGTGACCAGAGCCTGGTGGAGCCGACCGCCGTAGGTGACCTGCCCGCCCGCCGGGTAGGTGTTGCCCTCGGCCCAGGCCGGCGCGGTGCAGGCGACCAGCACGGCGGCGTCCGCCGACGACACGGCGGCCATGCTGGTGGGGACGAAGGCGACGGCGGCCGCGACGGTCATCGCCGCTCCGGCTGCCACTGCGAAAATTCGACGGCTTCTCATGGCTCACTCCCCAGGCTTCGACGACCCGCGACCTCCACATATTGACGTTCGTGAAGCTTAATATCAAGGGTTGTTAACAGATACCAGGGCGTCCCCCAGCGCCGAGCGCGCCCCGCCCGGGAGGATCGCGCTCGATCCAGGAAGCAGTGGGATCATCGACGCGGCGAGGCCACCCCTTCCCGCATCGAGCGCGATCTTGGGCTCGGCGTGCGGTCTGGCGGGCCTGGGAAGCGGCGAAGCCCGGGCCGACGGCCCGGGCTTCGGTGTTCTTTGGTGCCCCCGGCAGGATTCGAACCTGCGCCCCCGCCTCCGGAGGGCGGTGCTCTATCCCCTGAGCTACGGGGGCTCAGCGACTGGAGAAGACTAGCAAACCTCCATCACGAACGCCGAATCGGTATCCGGTGCCCCGATCGTGTCGCCGATTGCCCGATGCCCCTGGTGGTCAGGCCGCCCGGCCGCCCGAAACGGGGCCGCCCGGCCGCCCGAAACGGACGGTCAGGCCGCGACCGCCCGGCCACAGCTGGGCAGCGGGTGCAGCACGATCCGCCGGGGAGGCCGGCGCGGCCACTCGTTGCGCGGCCACGAGCCGTCCACGATCAGGTGAACGGTGCGCTGCTCCTCGCCGCTGAGTCGCAACACGAAGTCGCGAGGGAGTGGCGGGTCGACCGTCGGTGTGGTGATCATGAAGCGCACCCGGCCGCGGGACGAGACGGCGGAGATCACGTCGGCCGCCGGCATGGTGCCGCGCAGCCGCACCCGGCCGATCCAGTAGACCTCGGCGAGGTGCTCCTGGGCGGACCGGGTGATCGTCGGGTACTCGCTGCGTACCCAGCGTTCGACCGCGCTGACGCAGAGCCCGCAGGCGCGCTCGCGCGGCTCCCGCGGACCCAACCCCCAGGCCCGCAGGTACGCCCCGACCGCGCCCGCGTCCAGCGGCAGGTCGAACCGGCGCTGGATGAGCGCGGTGAGGCTCTGCCGCGTCCACAGCTCCTCGTCCAGGCCGAACTCGTCGGGGTGGACGCCCCGCAGCACGTCGATCAGTTCGAGTTCCTGTTCGCGGCTGAGCATTCCCGGCTCGCCCTGCCGCTGTCCGCGACGGACGGCTGCCACCGCCCCGTCACCGCCGATGGTGTGGCGCCGGCACCAGCTGGTGACCGAACGCCGTGCGTCTCTGAGTGCAACCCCCACGTCTTGGGCAACGAGCCCGAATCGCAACTGGTCACGATATGTGTGGAGAAAACTCTCTAAGCAACGTAATCGGTTGGACCGACCAAAGCGCCCAAAAGGGACGACAGGGGGCAAGGGGCATCAGTAGGGCCCGCGCCCCGCCGGTTTCACGGCGATGACGCGGGCCCGGTGTGCCCGTACGGTGGATCAGCCCTTGGCCTGCGCCTGGAGCTGCCGGAGGTTGTTCAGCTCGTTCTGTTGGGTGGCCTTCATGGTGCGCGCCACCCGAAGCACCTCGGCGTTGTCGGTCTCGCCGAGCACCGCGTCGATCATGTGGATGCCGCCGAGGTGATGGTTGATCATCAGGGTCAGGAACTGGCGGTCGACCTCGACGCCCTGGGCGTCGCGCAGCCCGGCCATCTCCTGCGGGGTCGCCATCCCCGGCATCAGCCCGTTCTTCACGGTCGCCCCGTCGGACATCCACGACATCGGAGGCTGCGACCCGGTCGGGCTCAGCTCCCACTCCCGCAGCCAGGTCTGCATGGCGCCGATCTCGCCCTGCTGCCCGGTGGCGATGTCCACGGCCATCTGCCGTACCCCGGGCAGCGTCGCCGACCGGTAGGCGGTCAGGCTCATCTCCACCGCCTGGGTGTGGTGCGTCGTCATGTCCCGAGCGAAGCCCGCCTCGACCGAGGTGTCACCGGGCCGGGTGAGGCCCGGGGTGAGCAGGCCGCCGGCGTACCCGAGGAGCAGGCCCACCACCAGCATGGCGGCCAGGGCCAGTACGCCGTAGCGCCGCGCCGCGGGGCGGTCGCCCCGATCCGGGGCGACCGGAGCCTCGTCGTGCTCGCTGTCGGTCGTGGCGGGAGCAGTCATCGCCGTCCTTACTGGGTGGGCATCTGGGCGTCGAGGTCACGCGGCGTGGTGCCGGTGGCGGTGACACCCTGGTTGCAGAGTGCGGTCGGGCCCTCGACGGAGGCGTTCACGCGCAGGTCCTTGATGAACTCGTCGATCCGCTTGTCGTCGGCGTTGTCGACCTTGAGCTGGAAGCCCCAGGCCTGGAGCGAGATCGGCTTGTCCAGGCCCTCGTACGGGCTCATCATCGTCTTCTCGACGCCACGCACCTTGCCGGCGAGCTTGTCGACCTGGTCCTTCGGCAGGTCCGGGCGGTAGGTGATCCACACCGCGCCGTGCTCCAGGCTGTGCACCGCGTGCTCGTTGGCGATCGGGGCGTCGTACACCTCGCCCATGCAGTTCTGCCAGGCGGCGTTGTGCACCCCACCCACCGGCGGCGAGACCTTCCAGGTCAGCGGGCCGGACTTGTGCGACTCGTACTTCAGGCTTTCCGGGTCCGACTTGCGGATGTTGACGATGCCGTCGATGGCGTTCGCCCGCTTGTCCCACGGCTTGGCGCCCTGGAACGACGCCCAGGCGCCGTAGCCGATGATGCCGGCCGCGAGCACGCCCACGGCGACGAAGAGAGCGATCGGGCCCCAGGCCCGGCCCTGGCTCACCTTGACCGGGGCGATCGGCTTGCGGGGACCCTTGCCACCTGCCCGCGGAGTGCCCGCCGGCTTGCCGGAGCCGGCCTTGGCGCCGGACGCCGGCCGGCCCGCGGCCGGCTTCTTGCCGGTGCTGACCACGGTCGGGCGGCGCTCAGGGCCACCCGGGGTGCTGATGCTCATCGTGCCTCGTCAGGTCGGTTGGTCAGGGGAGGTGGCGGGCCGGATGACGCGCAGGGTCGCCGCCGAGTGCCCGAGTCTACCCCCGATAACATGGTTCGGTGACTCCTGCAGAACTAGCCTCGGTCGTCCTCACCGCTGCCCACGCCGTCTTCGCCGAGCGTGGCCTCGACCACGCCGCGCTGCCGGAGCGTACGGCGGTGGAGCGACCCCGCAACCCCGAGCACGGCGACTACGCCTCCACGCTCGCCCTGCAGCTGAGCAAGAAGGTGGGTGTGCCGCCGCGCGAGCTGGCCGCCGCCCTGGCCGATGAGCTGGGCCGGGCGCCCGGGGTCAAGTCGGTGGAGATCGCCGGGCCAGGCTTCCTGAACATCCGGCTGGACGCGGCCGCCGCCGGCCAGCTCGCCCGGGTGATCGTCGAGGCCGGCGCGGAGTATGGCCGCAGCGACCGGCTCGCCGGCGAGAAGATCAACCTGGAGTTCGTCTCGGCCAACCCGACCGGCCCGGTGCACATCGGTGGGGTCCGCTGGGCGGCCGTCGGTGACGCGCTCAGCCGGCTGCTGCGGGCCACCGGCGCCGAGGTGGGCACGGAGTACTACTTCAACGACGCCGGCTCGCAGATCGACCGGTTCGCCCGTTCGCTGCTCGCCGCCGCGAAGGGCCAGCCCGCGCCGGAGGACGGGTACGGCGGGGCGTACATCTCCGAGATCACCGCTGAGGTGCAGGCCCGCCGGCCCGACGTGCTGACCATGGACGACACCGCCGCCCAGGAGGTGTTCCGGGTCGAGGGCGTCGCGCTGATGTTCGACGAGATCCGCTCCTCGCTGCGCGACTTCGGGGTGGAGTTCGACACCTACTTCAACGAGAAGGACCTGCACGACCGGGGTGAGCTGGACCTCGCCCTGGCCCGGCTGCGCGAGCAGGGTCAGGTCTACGAGTCCGCCGGCGCCACCTGGCTGCGCACCACCGACTTCGGTGACGACAAGGACCGGGTGCTGCGCAAGTCCGACGGCGAGTGGACGTACTTCGCCGCGGACTGCGCCTACTACCTGGACAAGCGGGAGCGCGGCTTCGAGCGGGTCGTGATCATGCTGGGCGCCGACCACCACGGCTACATCGGCCGGATGAAGGCGATGGCCGCGTGCTTCGGGGACGACCCGGAGCGCAACCTGGAGATCCTCATCGGCCAGCTGGTCAGCCTGCTGCGCGACGGCGCCCCGATGCGGATGAGCAAGCGGGCCGGCACGGTGATCACCCTGGAGGACCTGGTCGACGCGATCGGGGTGGACGCCTCCCGGTACGCGCTGGCTCGCTACTCCAGCGACTCGCCGATCGACATCGACATCGAGCTGTGGACCCGGGCGACCCGCGACAACCCGGTCTACTACGTGCAGTACGTGGCGGCCCGGACGGCGGGTGTGGCCCGCAACGCCGCCGAGGTGGGGCTGCTCCAAGGCGACGCCGACGCGTTCCGCCCCGAGCTGCTCGGGCACGAGAAGGAGAACGAGCTGCTCAAGGCGCTCGCCGAGTTCCCGGCGGTGGTGGCCACCGCCGCCGAGCTGCGGGAGCCGCACCGGGTGGCCCGCTACCTGGAGGAGAGCGTCGCCGCCTCCTTCCACCGGTTCTACGACAACTGCCGGGTGCTGCCGTTGGGCGACGAGGAGGTCACCGACCTGCACCGGGCACGGCTCTGGCTCAACAACGCCACCCGCACGGTGATCGCCAACGGCCTGCACCTGCTCGGCGTCTCCGCTCCCGAGAGGATGTAGTACCTGATGCGTGCTCACGAGGCTGGTGCGCTGCACGGCGACATCGGCAGCCGAGGGCCGGCCTGGCTGCGTACCCCGGACGACGTCAACGCCCTGATGCCGGGGCTGTGGCCGCGCACCGTGACGCGCGGCGCCGACGGCGCGCTCGCCGTCGCGGGCCTGAGCGTCCGCGACCTCGCGGCCGAGTTCGGCACCCCGATGTACGTGCTGGACGAGGACGACGTGCGGTCGCGCTGCCGGGACTTCCGGTCCGCCTTCCCGACCGAGGACGTCTACTACGCCGGCAAGGCGTTCCTGTGCCGGGCTGTGGTCCGGATGATCGCCGAGGAGGGGTTGCACCTCGACGTCTGCACCGGCGGTGAGCTGGCCACCGCCCTCGCGGCCGGGATGCCGCCGGAGCGGATCGGCTTCCACGGCAACAACAAGTCGGTGACCGAGCTGGCCCGGGCGCTGGACGCCGGTGTCGGGCGGATCATCCTCGACTCGTTCATCGAGATCGACCGGCTCACCGCTCTGGCCCGCGAGCGGGGCGTCCGCCCCCGGGTCCTGGTCCGGGTCACCGTCGGGGTCGAGGCGCACACCCACGAGTTCATCGCCACCGCCCACGAGGACCAGAAGTTCGGCTTCTCCCTGGCCGGTGGCGCGGCCGCGGCGGCCGCGTTCAAGGTCCTCGACGAGGGCGTGCTGGAGCTGCGCGGCCTGCACTCGCACATCGGCTCGCAGATCTTCGACGCCAGCGGTTTCGAGGTCTCCGCCCGTCGGGTGCTCGCCCTGCAGGCCCAGATCCGCGACGCGCGCGGGGTGGAGCTGCCCGAGCTGGACCTGGGCGGCGGTTTCGGCATCGCGTACACCACCCAGGACGACCCGGCCACTCCACAGGACCTGGCCAAGCGGCTCCGCAAGATCGTCGACTCGGAGTGCGCCGCCGAGCGGCTCGCCGTGCCGCGGCTCTCCATCGAGCCGGGGCGGGCCATCGTCGGGCCGTCCGTGTTCACCCTCTACGAGGTCGGCACGGTCAAGGATCTCGACGGCATCCGGACGTACGTCAGCGTGGACGGCGGGATGAGCGACAACATCCGGACCGCGCTCTACGACGCCTCGTACTCGGCGACGTTGGCCTCTCGGGCGTCGACGGCGCAGCCGATGCTCGCCCGCGTGGTGGGAAAGCACTGTGAGTCCGGGGACATCGTGGTGAAGGATGAATTCCTGCCCGCCGACGTGCAGCCCGGCGATCTTGTCGCGGTGCCCGGCACGGGCGCCTACTGCCGCAGCATGGCCAGCAACTACAACCACGTACCGCGGCCACCGGTGGTCGCGGTACGCGACGGCCAGGCGCGTCTGATCGTCCGGCGGGAAACCGAAGAGGACCTGCTCGCATTGGATGTTGGATGACGTCACCTGTGCGCTTGGCGCTGCTCGGCTGTGGCACGGTCGGCCAGGAGGTGGTCCGGCTGCTGCACGAGCAGGGCATCGACCTGGCCGCCCGGATCGGCGCACCGCTGGAGATCGCCGGCATCGCCGTCCGTCGGCTCGGCCGGGACCGCGGTGACCTGCCGATCGACCCGACCCTGTTCACCACCGACGCGCTCG
This sequence comes from Micromonospora sp. NPDC005087, assembly GCF_042872965.1. NCBI lineage: Bacteria > Bacillati > Actinomycetota > Actinomycetes > Micromonosporales > Micromonosporaceae > Micromonospora > Micromonospora sp. NPDC005087. The sequence goes on from NZ_JBIALB010000008.1 coordinate 119,923, forward strand.
GCCTGATCAAGCGCGACGACGTGGACGTCGTGATCGAGGTGGTCGGCGGTATCGAGCCGGCCCGGAGCTGGCTGGTCGAGGCGCTGCGCGCCGGCAAGAGCGTGGTCACCGCCAACAAGGCGCTGCTCGCCGAGGACGGCGTGGCGCTGCACGACGCGGCGGCCGAGGGCGGTGGCGACCTCTACTACGAGGCGTCCGTGGCCGGGGCCATCCCGCTGCTGCGCCCGCTGCGCGAGTCGCTGCACGGCGACCGGATCAACCGGGTCACCGGCATCGTCAACGGCACCACCAACTTCATCCTCTCCGCCATGGACGCCACCGGCGCCGGCTTCGCCGAGGCCCTCGAAGAAGCCACCGAGCTGGGGTACGCGGAGGCCGACCCCACCGCCGACGTGGAGGGCTTCGACGCGGCGGCCAAGGCGGCGATCCTCGCCTCACTGGCGTTCCACACCCGGGTCGGCGCCGCCGACGTGCACCGGGAGGGGATCACCGAGGTGACCGCCGCGGACGTGGCCAGCGCGCAGGCGATGGGCTGCACGATCAAGCTGCTCTGCATCGCGGCCCGGGGTGTCGACCCGGCCGGCCGGGACACGGTCAGCGTCCGGGTGCACCCGGCGATGATCCCGCGCAGCCACCCGCTGGCAAGCGTCGGCGACGCGTTCAACGCGGTCTTCGTGGAGGCGGACGCGGCCGGGGAGCTGATGTTCTACGGCCGGGGCGCGGGTGGCGCGCCGACCGCCAGCGCGGTGCTCGGCGACGTGGTGGCGGTGGCCCGCAACCGGCTCGCCGGGGTGCGCGCGGCCAGCGAGAGCGCGTACGCCGACCTGGCGGTCCGGCCGATGGGCGAGGCGCTGACCCGCTACCACGTCAGCCTGGACGTGGCCGACCGTCCGGGTGTGCTGGCCGCGGTGGCCGGCGTGTTCGCCCGGCACGACGTGTCGATCGCGACCGTGCGGCAGGGTTCGGCCGGCGGCTCGCCCGGCCGGGACGGCGACGCCGAGCTGGTGATCGTCACCCACGTGGCGCCGGACGCCGCGCTCGCCGCGACCGTGGGCGAGCTGCGCGGCCTGGACATCGTCCGGTCGGTGACCAGCGTGCTGCGGGTCGAGGGCGGGGTGTGAGTCGTTGACCCGGTGGTGGGACGGGCACGCTCGTCCCGCCAGGTGGGTAACCCGGGGTCTGCCGCCGGTCGCTCCGGCAGGCTGGTCCAGGGTGGCCTGAACCTCAGGTCGACGCGACGGTAGAGGCGAGGAGAACGACATGTGGCGGGGTCTGATCGAGGCGTACCGGGACCGGCTGCCGGTCACCGCGGCCACGCCCGTCGTCACGCTGCACGAGGGGAACACCCCGCTGCTGCCCGCGCCGGTGCTCTCCGCCCGGATCGGGTGCGACGTGCACCTCAAGGTGGAGGGCGCCAACCCGACCGGCTCGTTCAAGGACCGCGGAATGACCGTCGCGGTCTCCAAGGCGGTCGAGGCCGGCAACAAGGCCATCATCTGCGCCTCCACCGGCAACACCAGTGCCTCCGCCGCGGCGTACGCGGCACGGGCCGGGCTGACCTGCGCGGTGCTGGTCCCGCAGGGCAAGATCGCGTTGGGCAAGCTGGCCCAGGCGCTGGTGCACGGCGCGAAGCTGCTCCAGGTGAGCGGCAACTTCGACGACTGCCTGGCGACGGCCGCCAAGCTCGCACAGGACTACCCGGTCGCGCTGGTCAACTCGGTCAACATCGACCGGCTGCACGGGCAGAAGACCGCCGCCTTCGAGATCGTCGAGGCGCTCGGTGACGCGCCCGACATCCACTGCCTGCCGGTCGGCAACGCCGGCAACATCTCGGCCTACTGGATGGGGTACTCGGAGGAGCACGCCGCCGGCGCCACCACCCGGGCGCCGAAGATGTACGGCTTCCAGGCCGCCGGGGCGGCGCCGATCGTCACCGGACAGGTGGTGGCGGAGCCGTCGACCATCGCCACCGCGATCCGGATCGGCAACCCGGCGAGCTGGACCAAGGCCCTGGACGCCCGGGACGCCTCGGGTGGCCTGATCGCGGCGGTGACCGACCGGGAGATCCTGTCCGCGTACCGGCTGCTCGCCCGCGAGGTGGGGGTCTTCGTCGAGCTGGGCAGCGCGGCCAGCGTGGCCGGTCTGCTCCAGCAGGCCGCGGTGGGCGCGATCCCGGCCGGTTCGACGGTGGTCTGCACGGTGACCGGTCACGGCCTGAAGGACCCGGAATGGGCGATCTCCACCGCGCCCGCCCCGATGACCATCGCGAACGATCCGCTGGCCGCGGCCCGCGCCCTCGATCTGGCCTGAGCGGCCACCGCTCCCGACCGTCGGGGCCCGGCCGACCGTGGAACGCGGCGGCGTTGGGGCGGCAGGGGTCCGGCGGGGGGCGGGGTGATCGAGTCAGGCACACTTTCGGGTATCCCCGCCCGCCTTCTCGTTCAGGAGTGAGCCAGGCCGATGTCGCTGCTCGCCAGATTCAGCCTCGCCAACCGAGGGCTGGTCGCCCTCATCGCGGTGGTGACCACGGCGTTCGGAGCGTTCGCCGTGCCGTCGCTGAAGCAGCAACTGCTGCCGTCGCTCGAATTCCCGGCCGCGTTCATCGTGGCCGCCTATCCCGGCGCCGGACCCGAGATCGTCGAGTCGCAGGTGACCGAGCCGATCGAGAACGCGCTCCAGGGCATTCCCGGGCTGGACCAGGTCACGTCGACCTCCCGCGAGGGGGCGGCGACCGTCCAGGTGCTGTACGAGTTCGGCACCGACCTGGACGACGTGGTCAACAAGATGCAGACCGCGCTGAGCCGGATCGACGCCCAGCTGCCGGAGAGCGTCGACCCGCAGGTCATCGCGGGCAGCACCGACGACCTGCCGGCGGTGGTGCTGGCGGCGACCGGCGCGGCGGACGAGCGGGCGCTCGCCGAGAAGCTGCGCGCGACGGTGGTGCCGGAGCTGGAGGGCATCGAGGGGGTCCGTACGGTCGAGGTGACCGGCACCCGCGACGACGTCGTGGTGGTCACCCCGGACCCGGCCAAGCTGGCCGCGGCGAAGCTCCAGCCGACCGCGATCGGCGCCGCGCTGAAGACCAACGGCGTGTCGGTGCCGGCCGGCGCGGTGACCGACGGTGGCCTGGCCCTCCCGGTGCAGGTCGGCACGCCGGTCGCCACCCTGGCCGATCTGCGCGGCATCGTGGTCGCCCCCGGGGCCGCCCCGGTGCGTCTCGGTGACGTGGCGACCGTCGAGCAGCAGCTCGCCCCGGCCACCGCGATCACCCGGACCAACGGCAAGGACAGCCTCGGCATCGCGGTCACGGCGTCGCCGGACGGCAACGCCGTGGAGATCTCGCACGAGATCCGGGACCGGCTGGCCGACCTGAAGGACGCGTCCGGCGCCGAGCTGACCGTGGTCTTCGACCAGGCGCCGTTCGTCGAGAAGTCGATCGAGTCGCTGACCACCGAGGGCCTGCTGGGCCTGCTGATGGCGGTCATCGTCATCCTGGTCTTCCTGCTGTCGGTGCGGTCGACCGTGGTCACCGCGGTCTCCATCCCGCTCTCCGTGCTGGTCGCCCTGATCGCGCTGTGGATCGGCGACTACTCGCTCAACCTGCTCACCCTCGGCGCGCTGACCATCGCGGTAGGCCGGGTGGTGGACGACTCGATCGTGGTTCTGGAGAACATCAAACGACACCTGGAGTACGGCGAGGAGAAGCGGCACGCCATCATCACCGGCGTCCGCGAGGTGGCTGGCGCGGTGACCGCGTCCACCCTCACCACGGTCGCGGTGTTCGCGCCCATCGCGCTGGTCGGCGGGTTCGTCGGGCAGCTCTTCGCGCCGTTCGCGATCACCGTGACGGTGGCGCTGCTCGCGTCGCTGCTGGTGTCACTGAGCGTGATCCCGGTGCTGGCGTACTGGTTCCTCAAGCCGCGCGGCGGCACCCCGGACGACGACGCGGTGCGCCGCGGCGCGGAGGAGAAGGAGCTGCGCAGCCCGTTGCAGCGGGCGTACCTCCCGGTGATCGGGTTCGCCACCCGAAAGCGGTCCACCCGCTGGATCACCGTCGGGCTGGGCCTGCTGGTGCTCTTCGGCACCTTCGGCCTGGCCCAGAAGCTGGAGACCAACTTCCTGGACGACTCCGGTCAGGACACGCTCAGCTTCCGGCAGGAACTGCCGGCGGGTAGCGGCCTGGCCGCCACCGACGCGGCGGCCAAGCAGGTCGAGACGGTGCTCGGGCGTACCGACGGGGTCGAGACGTACCAGGTGACCGCCGGCGGCGGGGACAACCCGTGGGCCGGCGGCGGTGGCAACAACGTCGCGAGCTGGTCCGTGGCGCTCGACGGGGACACCGACGCGAAGCAGATGCGTGAGGTGCTGCGCAAGGAGTTCGACACGCTCGGCACCGGGTTGGGCGAGATCAGCTTCGGCGGCGGGCAGGACGCCTCGACCAGCCAGCTGGAGGTGATCGTCCAGGCCAGTGACCCGGAGGTGTTGACCAGGGCCGCCGAGGCGGCCCGGACGGCGATGGCCGGGGTCCCGGACGTCGAGGACGTCACCACCAGCCTGGCCGACCGGGTGCCGCGCGTCGACGTGACCGTCGACCGGGTCGCTGCCGGCCGGGTCGGCCTCACCGAGGCCGCGGTGGGTCAGCTCGTCTCGCAGACGTTCCGCGGGGCGCCGTTGGGCCAGGTCACGCTCGACGGTCAGCAGCAGAACGTGGTGCTGCGGCTGGGCGCGCAGCCGCCGGTGTCGGTGCAGGAGCTGCGGGCGCTGCCGGTGGGTCCGGTCAAGCTGGGCGACATCGCGGCCGTGACCCAGGGCGAGGGGCCGCAGCAGGTCAGCCGGATCGATGGTGAGCGCAGCGTTTCGGTCACCGGCACGGCGACCGGCTCGAACCTGGGCGCGACCAGCCAGGAGCTGCAGAAGCGGCTGGACGCCATCGACGTGCCGGGGGCGAGCCTGACCATCGGCGGGGTCAGCGCGGACCAGGCGGACGCCTTCGGCGACCTGGGCCTGGCGGTGCTGGCCGCGATCGCGATCGTGTTCCTGATCATGGTGGCCACGTTCCGCAGCCTCACCCAGGCGCTCATCCTGTTGATCTCCATCCCGTTCGCGGCGACCGGCGCGATCGGCCTGCTGCTGGTCACCGGGACGCCGCTGGGCGTGCCGGCGTTGATCGGCGTGCTGATGCTGGTCGGCATCGTGGTCACCAACGCGATCGTGCTGCTGGACCTGATCAACCAGTACCGGGCCCAGGGCATGGGGGTCCGGGACGCGGTGGTCGAGGGCGGACGGCGCCGGCTGCGCCCGATCCTGATGACGGCGGTCGCGACCATCTTCGCGCTGCTGCCGATGGCGCTCGGGTTGACCGGCGAGGGCGGCTTCATCTCCCAGCCGCTGGCTGTCGTGGTGATCGGCGGCCTGCTCAGCTCCACGCTGCTGACGCTGATCCTGGTGCCGACGCTGTACACGATGGTGGAACACACCAAGGAATCGTTGCGGGAGCGGCGCCGCCGGCGGCGCTCCGGCGACCCGGCGGTGACCGGGCCGACCGACCCGGAGACCGCCGAGCCGGCCAGCCCGAACAAGGTGGCCGTGCCCTCCGGTGCGCCGGCGGCGACGCACGCCGAGGGCTCGCAGGCGGCGGCGGGGCGACCCGCGCCGTCGGGCGCGCTGGTGGACGGCACGGACCAGTTCGAGGTGCTACGGCTGCCCCGCAGCCGCACCTCGCCGCTGCCCCCCACGGAGCCGACCGAGTAGTCGGACCGGCACCTCGGAACGCCCCCGGCGGGTTCACCTGCCGGGGGCGTTCCGGCTCTCTGCGCGCCGACCGGTTCCGAGCGGAACCGAGGGGCCGGTCGGTGCTGCTCGCGGAGGGTATCGAGTGCGATCGACCGGGTAGCGTCGCGCTACGTGGCGTCCACCCTCTCCGTCCTGACCGGCAACCGGAGCTTTCGCAATCTCTTCCTCGCCGAGCTGGTCGTCTTCGGCGCCGACTGGTTCGTCATGGTGCCGCTGCTGGTGCTGCTGCCCCAGTTGACCGGCAGCGGGGTCTGGGGCGCGCTGGTGCTGGCGGTGGACACCGGCATCGTGGCACTGCTGCTGCCGTACACGGGCACGGTGGCCGACCGGTTCGACCGACGCAAGGTCATGATCGCCGCGAACGTGGCGGCGCTGGCGGGCGTGCTGCTGCTGCTCGGCGTCCGGAGCGCCGGGACCGCGTGGCTGGCGCTGGTGGCGATCGGCGTGGTCGCGGTCGCCAAGGCGTTCTACTCGCCGGCCGCCCAGGCCGCGCTGCCCAACGTTCTGGAGCCGCACGAGCTGGCCGCCGGCAACGCCGTTGCCGGTTCGGCCTGGGGCACCATGACGGTGGTCGGCGCCTCGCTCGGTGGCGTGCTCAGCTCGGCCGTCGGCCCGTACGCCTGCTTCTGGGTGGCGGCGGTGGGCCTGGCGCTGGCCGCGGGCCTCGCCGGGCGGATCCGGCGGCCGTTGCAGGCGCCACGGGACGTCGACCAGCCGGCCCAGCGGACCTGGCCGGCGGTCCGCGAGGCGCTCGTCTACATCGGGCACCGGCCGCGGGTCCTGGCGCTGGTCACGGTGAAGTCGGCGGTCGGCCTGGGCAACGGTGTGCTGACGGTGTTTCCGCTGCTCGCCAGCGTGTACGGGGTCGGCTCGCTGGGCGCCGGCCTGCTCTTCGCGGTACGCGGGGCGGGGGCCCTGGTGGGGCCCATCCTGATGCGCCGGGTGCTGACCAACCGGTCCTGGCTGCTGCCGGGGCTGGCGCTGTCCATGTCGCTCTACGGCCTGTCCTACCTGGGCGCGTCGGTGGTCCGCTGGTTTCCGCTGGTGCTGCTGCTGGTCTTCGTGGCGCACTTCGCGGGCGGCAGCAACTGGGTGATGTCGAACTTCGCCCTCCAAGGCGAGGTGCCGGACCGGTTGCGCGGTCGGGTCTTCGCCACCGACATGATGCTCGCGACGCTGGCCATCTCGGTGAGCCAGCTGGCGGTGGCCCTGGTGGTGGACGTGGTGGACGAGCGCGTGGTGCTGGCCGGCTGCGGGCTGGTCACCCTCGTGTACGCGGTCGGCTGGCGGATCGCCACCCGCCGGCTCTCGCTCACCGACCCGGTCGCCGAACCGGTTCCGAACCCGGCCGGCTGAGCTCGCCGGTCCCACGCTGCGGGCGTCGGACCGGATCGTCGGTGCCGACCCCTAGCATGAGCGCGTGCCGATGAACTTCAGCCCCGGGCCGGTCCGGGTTCGGGTCCCCGCGACCAGCGCCAACCTGGGCCCGGGCTTCGACGCGCTGGGCCTCGCCCTCGGGCTCTACGACGACCTGGCGGCCGAGGTCGCGCCGGGTGGGGTCCGGGTGACGGTGACCGGGCAGGGTGCGGGTGAGCTGCCCGACGACGACCGGCATCTGGTGGTGCGGGCCATGCGGGCCGCCTTCGACGTGCTCGGTGGGCAGCCCGCGGGGCTGATCGTGGAGTGCGTCAACCGGATCCCGCAGGCCCGTGGGCTGGGCTCCTCGTCCGCCGCGATCATCGCCGGGGTGTTGTTGGCCCGCGCCCTGGTCGCCGACGGGGAGCACCGGCTGGACCCGGCGGCCGTGCTCCGGCTGGCCGCCGAGATCGAGGGCCATCCCGACAATGTCGCGCCGTGCCTGCTCGGCGGCTTCACGCTGGCCTGGTCCGAGCCGACCGGCGCTCGCGCGGTGTCCCTGGCCGTCGCCGACGGGGTGCGGCCGACAATTTTCGTGCCTTCGGAGCGGGGGCTGACCGCGACCGCGCGGGCCGCGTTGCCGGCCACCGTGCCGCATGGCGACGCCGCGTTGACCGCCGGGCGGGCGGCGCTGCTGGTGCACGCGCTGACCGCGGACCCGTCGCTGCTGCTGCCCGCCACCGTCGACCGGCTCCACCAGGCCTACCGCGCACCGGGGATGCCGGGCACATCGGCCCTGGTCAACGCGTTGCGAGCGGCCGGTGTGGCGGCTGTTGTCAGTGGGGCCGGGCCGACTGTGCTGGCGCTCAGCGAGCCGCCGCCAAGCCTCCCGGTGGGAACAGATTGGCAGATCTGGCAGTTACCGATAGACGTCAGCGGTGCGCGGGTTGCTCGGGGTAGACTTGGACACGCCGAGCGGGACCCTGTTGCCGCAGGTCGGAAGAGTTGATTACGCTCTAGACCTAGCACAGCCGCGAAGCACGCGATCTCCTGCGGGGCGGCGCACCCCCGAAGCTCTCGGCGGTCAGCCCGTCACCCCTGCCAAGGCCCACGCCGCGCCGCAGTTTCCACAGGTCGCCGCAGACGGCGAGACCTGCTCACCGATGTTTGGTGAGTCGGGAAACCGACCGGCTGCTGTGTCACAGACTCCCGCGACGCGTCCTTGCGAGGCGGGTGCACCGAGGCCGCCCGGCCACCTGAGTCCGACTCCGGGCAGTCACGGCCTTTACCGAGGGAAGGAATCCATTGAGCGACACCACCGACGTGACGTCGGATGTTTCCAACGTCGCTGGCGATGCCACCACCGCCGCTCCCGCCCGTCGTCGGCGTAGCGGCACCGGTCTGTCGGCGATGCTGCTGCCAGAGCTGCAGAGCCTGGCCGCGTCGCTCGGCATCTCCGGCACGGCTCGCATGCGTAAGGGCGAGCTGATCGCCGCGATCTCCGAGCGGCAGGGCGGCAACGCCGCCGGTACCCCTCGACCGCGGGCCGAGGTCGCGGCTGCGGCCGCTCCGACCCGCGAGGAGGTGCGGGAGACCGTGGACCGTCCGGCGGCGGAGGGACGCACCGACCAGGCGCCGGCCGAGCCGGCCGCCGAGACCGAGAGCCGGGGCCGTACCCGGCGGAGCCGGACCGCCGCGGCGGAGGCGCGTACCACTGAGGCGCGCACCACCGAGGCGCGCACCGATGAGGCGGAGGCCGGCGAACGGACCGAGAACCGCCGGGACCGGGCCGAACGCCCGGAGCGGGCCGAGCGCCCGGAGCGCACCGAGCGTGCCGAGCGCCCGGAGCGCACCGAGCGGGCCGAGCGGGCCGAGCGGGCCGAGCGCACTGAGCGTGCCGACCGCACCGAGCGGGGCGAGCGTGCCGAGCGGGGCGAGCGTGCCGAGCGGGGCGAGCGTGCCGAGCGGGGTGAGCGCACCGAGCGCGGCGAGCGTGCCGAGCGTGCCGAGCGGGGCGAGCGCAACGACCGGGGCGAGCGTGCCGAGCGAGGCGAGCGTAACGATCGGCCGGAGCGTGCCGACCGGGGCGAGCGTGCCGAGCGCAACGAGCGTGGTGACCGCAACGACCGCAACGATCGGGGCGACCGCAACGACCGTGGTCAGCGCGCCGAGCGCGACAACGACGGCGACGGCGACGACGAGGGTGGCGGCCGGCGCGGCCGGCGTAGCCGCTTCCGGGACCGTCGGCGGGGCCGGGGCGACCGCCCAGAGACCGGTGGCGACACCGGAGGGCGCGAGCCGCAGGTCGGCGAGGACGACGTGCTCGTCCCGGTGGCCGGCATCATCGACGTGCTCGACAACTACGCCTTCGTGCGGACGACCGGCTACCTGGCCGGCCCGAACGACGTGTACGTGTCGATGTCCCAGATCAAGAAGTACGGCCTGCGTCGCGGTGACGCGATCACCGGTGCGGTGCGTGCGGCCCGCGAGGGCGGCAACAGCGGCGATCAGCGGCGGGACAAGTACAACCCGCTGATGCGGCTGGACACGATCAACGGGATGGAGCCGGAGGAGGCGCGGCGCCGGCCGGAGTTCTACAAGCTCACGCCGCTCTACCCGCAGGAGCGTCTGCGGCTGGAGACCGAGCCGCACATCCTCACCACCCGGGTGATCGACCTGGTCATGCCGATCGGCAAGGGCCAGCGGGCGCTCATCCAGTCTCCGCCCAAGGCGGGTAAGACGATGGTGCTCCAGGCGATCGCGAACGCGATCACCCGGAACAACCCGGAGTGCCACCTGATGGTGGTGCTGGTGGACGAGCGGCCCGAAGAGGTCACCGACATGCAGCGGTCGATCAAGGGCGAGGTCATCGCGGCCACGTTCGACCGGCCGCCGCAGGACCACACGACGGTGGCGGAGCTGGCGATCGAGCGGGCGAAGCGTCTGGTCGAGCTGGGGCACGACGTTGTCGTGCTGCTCGACTCGGTGACCCGGCTCGGTCGGTCGTACAACCTGGCGGCGCCGGCCAGCGGCCGGATCATGTCGGGTGGTATCGACTCCACCGCGCTCTACCCGCCGAAGCGCTTCCTCGGCGCGGCTCGCAACATCGAGAACGGCGGCTCGCTGACCATCATCGCCACCGCGCTGGTGGAGACCGGGTCCATGGCGGACACGGTCATCTTCGAGGAGTTCAAGGGCACCGGCAACGCGGAGCTGAAGCTGGACCGGAAGATCGCTGACAAGCGCACCTTCCCGGCCATCGACGTCAACCCGTCCGGTACCCGTAAGGAAGAGGTCCTGTTCGCGCCCGAGGAACTGGCCATCATCCACAAGCTCCGGAAGGTGCTGCACTCGCTGGACTCGCAGGCCGCCATGGACCTGCTGCTGGACCGGCTCAAGAAGTCCCGCACCAACATCGAGTTCCTGATGCAGATCGCGAAGTCGACGCCGGGGGAGTAACCACCCTCGGTTGACCAAACGAAGGGGCACGGCCACAGCGGCCGTGCCCCTTCGTCATGTCCATTCGACCCCTTTGCTCTGCTTACACCCGCGCAACAGTTCGGGCCTCTCCGCGTTGCGTCCGTTGAAGCAGAGCAAAGGGCGGAGGCAAGGCCGGCCCGGCGGCACGGCCCGGCGGCACGGCCCGACGCGGGGAGAGCCGACGAGGGTGGAGTTTTCCTTCGGTTCAGTCGATGCATCTTGAAACTTCTATTCAGGATCGGGTTGACTGTCGTCCATGCGTACCCGCAGACGATCCGCCCGTCGCATCGGCGTCCTGCTGCTGACGCCGATGCTCACCCTGGCTGCTCCGGTGCCGGCGACAGCCGCACCGCCGGCCGCGCCCATCGCCGCCCCCGTGGCTCCGTCCACCGTCGCCGAGGACGCGCCGCCCGCGTCGTCCCGGTCGGCCGGCTGGGTCAGTCTGGCCGCCGACCCGGCCACCGCGACCGCCCCGACCGCCGCCGTCGACGGCGTCGAGCCGGCCGGCGGCCTGGAGACCACCAAGGCCACCCGGCCAGTTGCGCCGGGCGTGCAGCTCACCTCCTTCGACCGGTACGACGCCGAGGGCTGGCTGCGTGCCGACGCCCTCACCACGGACCTCGGCGGCGGGGCCACCGTCGACTACGTCAACTCCGGAGCCGTCAGCCAGGCCGAGCCGCTGCGGGGACCGGTGGACCGCTCGCGTGCCGTCGCCGCGGTCAACGGTGACTTCTTCGACATCAACAACTCCGGCGCCGCCCAGGGCGTCGGCATCCGCGACGGTGAGCTGATCCAGTCGGCGGTCAGCGGGCACCGCAACGCGGTGGCGGTCACCGCGGACGGGCTCGGCCGGGTGATCGAGGTGAACTTCGACGGCACCGCCACCCTGCCCACCGGGCCGGTGCCGTTGACGCAGTTCAACAACATCGTGCAGGCCGACGGCATCGGCGCGTTCACCGAACTGTGGGGGACGTACCCCCGGGAGCGGGCGGTCGCGGGCGCGGCCCGGGTCGTCGAGGTCGTCGTGGCCGGCGGCCGCGTGGCCACGGTGACCACCGCGGCCGGCAGCGGCCCGATCGTCGCCGGCAGCACCGTGCTGCTCGGCCGCGACGCCGGCGCGGACGCGCTGGCCGGGCTCCGCCCCGGTGACCCGGTGACGGTCGCCTGGCAACCGAAGTCGTCCGACGGCAGCACTCTGCACGCGGCGGTCGGTGGTGGCAGCGTCCTGGTCCGCGACGGCGTCGTGCAGAGCATCGCCGACCCGTCGCTGGCGCCGCGCACGGCGGTCGGCTTCACCGCCGACGGTCGGAAAATGATCATGTTGACGGTGGACGGTCGGCAGGTCGACAGCCGCGGCGTGACCCAGACCGAGATGGGCCGGATGATGGCCGAACTGGGTGCCCACCACGCGCTCAACCTGGACGGCGGCGGCTCGTCCACGCTGCTGGCCCGGGAGCCGGGCGCCCCGGCCGTGCAGGTCGAGAACACCCCTTCCGACGGCAGCGAGCGGGCGGTGCCCAACGGCCTGGCCATCTACGCGCCGAAGGGCAGCGGCCGGCTCACCGGCTACTGGGTGGAGACCGCCAGTGACCCCACCGCCGCTCCCGGCATCTCACCGGTGCGCGGCGGCCGGCCCGACCGCGTCTTCCCCGGCCTCACCCGCACCCTCACCGCGGCCGGCTACGACGAGACGTACGGCCCGGCGGCCGGCGCGCCGACCTGGCGCGTGACCCCGGCGGTACGCGGCCGAATCGACCGCGACGGGGTGTTCCACGCCGGCGTGCCGGGGGCCAGCACGGTCACCGCGGCGCGCGGCGGGGCAACCGGCTCGCTGGGCCTCACGGTGCTCGGCCCGCTGGCCCGGGTCAGCTCCACAGTAGAACGCGTCGGGCTGACCGGCCGGGACGGCGACGCCCTGGTCGGTGTGGTCGGCCAGGACGCCGAGGGCAACACCGCACCGATCGAGCCGGCCGACCTGACCCTCGACTACGACCGGGACCTGCTGCGGATCACCTCCACCCACGACGGCAACCTCGCCGTCACCGCGCTGCGCGAGACCGGCTCCGGGCTCGTCACCGTCCACGTCGGACGACACAGCACCGTTCTCCCGGTCACCGTCGGACTGACCGACGTCCCGGTGGCCGGCTTCGACGACGCCGCGTCCTGGCGGTTCAGCCAGGCCCGGGCCAGCGGCTCGGTCGCCCCGGCGCCGGGGCACACCGGCACCGGCCTGCGGATGTCGTACGACTTCAGCCAGTCCACCGGCACCCGGGCCGCGTACGCCGACCCGCCGGCCTGGATCGAGGTGCCCGGCCAGCCGCAGGCCTTCGGCATGTGGATCCACGGCAACGGCACCGGTGAGTGGCCCAGCCTGCACCTGCACGACGCACAGGACACCCAGCACGTGCTGCGTGGCCCGCTGATCACCTGGACCGGCTGGCGGTACGTGGAGTTCGCGGTGCCGGCGGGGGTGCAGTATCCGGTGCGCGTCCGTCGGTTCTACGTGGCCGAGACCAACGCCGCCGCGCAGTACAGCAGCGAGGTGATCATCGACGACCTGGTGGCGAAGGTGCCGCCCACGGTCGACATGCCGCCGGTGGCGCCGCGTACCGATCGGGTGGTGGTCCGCGACGGCACCGTGGACGGCGCACCCTGGCGGTTCGCGGTGCTCTCCGACGCCCAGTTCGTCGCCGCCGACCCGGACAGCGACCTGGTCGCCCAGGCTCGACGGACGCTGCGCGAGGTGAAGGCGGCCCGGCCGGACTTCCTGCTGATCAACGGAGACTTCGTGGACACCGCCTACCCGGCCGACTTCGCGTTGGCCAAGCGGATCCTCGACGAGGAGTTGGGCGACGCGCTGCCCTGGTACTACGTGCCCGGCAACCACGAGATCATGGGCGCCCCGATCAGCAACTTCCAGGCCGCGTTCGGCGCCACCGCACGGGTCTTCGACCATGCCGGCACCCGGTTCGTCACCCTGAACTCGTCCACCGGGACGCTGCGCGGCGGCGGCTTCGACCAGGTGCGGATGCTGCGCGAGACGCTGGACGCGGCAGCCGCCGACCGGCGCGTCGGCTCGGTCGTCGTCCTGCACCACCACCCGCCGCGCGACCCCAGCCCGGCGCAGGCCAGCCAACTCGGTGACCGCAAGGAGGCGGCGCTGCTGGAGCAGTGGCTGGCCGACTTCCAGCACCGCACCGGCAAGGGCGCGCTGTTCGTGGGCGGGCACGTCGGCACGTTCCACGCCGACCGGGTGGACGGAGTGCCGTACGTGATCAACGGGAACGCGGGCAAGACGCCATCCACCCCGGCGGACCAGGGCGGTTTCACCGGCTGGACGGAGTTCGGCGTGGACCCGGTCAGCCCGGCCGAGGCCGACCGGGCCCGGCGCGACCCGCTCGCCGAGGGGCCCCGCTGGGTGGACGCGGAGTTCCACGCACACGTGGACCGGCTCGCGGTGAGCGCCCCGGCCAGCGTCGCGGTCGGCGTCCCGGCGCAGGTCACCGCCACGCTGACCCAGCCGGGTGGGCGTGCCGTCCCGGTGGCCGCCCCGGTCAGCGCGGACTGGTCCGCCTCGCCGGGGGTGCACATCGGCTCGGCGGCCGGGGTGCGACCGTGGCACACCGCGCGCTTCGACCCGGCCACCGGCACTCTGACCGCGCTGCGCCCCGGCGCCCCCATCCGCCTCAGCGTCACCGTCAACGGCCTCGTCGCCAACGCCACCAGCACCGTCACGCGGTGAGACTCCCGGAAGGGCCCCTCCGCGGAGGGGCCCTTCCGCACCCTCAGAAGTCGCCGTCGGCCACCTGGAAGACGGTGAGGCCGAGGGAGCGCCACATCCGGACCACCTGGACGCGGTCGTCGAAGACGCCGACCACCCGGTAGCGGTCCCGGACCTCCCGGTCGTAGATCTCCCGCTTGACGATCGCGTCCTTGCGGGAGTCGCCGACGGCGCGCAGGTGCAGGCCGAGGTAGGGAACCCGGACGTGCCGGGCCAGCCACGCCTCGGTGGCCGCCCGCGCCGAGGCGTCCCGCCCGGAGCAGAAGACGACCCCGTACCCGGCGGCGTGCATCGCCCGGACCGCCGCGATCACCGCCGGGTTCGGCTGGTCCTCGCTCACCCGGGTCATGTCGTACGGGCTGCGCGAGACGGCCAGCGCGACCGTGCCGTCGATGTCCACCAGGACGATCTCCGGTGGCTCGGTCGACGGCGGGTGCACGGCGGCGGGTCGTCCGGTGCGGGCCTGCGGCACGGGCAACGGCAGCGCCCGCCCCTCCAGGTAGCGCTCGTGCAGCCGGCAGATCACGTCCGCGCCGACGCGGTCGGACTCCGGGCGGGCGGCGTCGCGGCGCAGGCACTCGGCCAGCGGCACGTCGGTGAAGTCGTGCACCTCGAACTCCGCGCCGTACCGGGCGGCCAGTTCGGCCCAGTCCCGCAGGGTCCGCGAGCGCAGGTTGGTGTCGTCCACGCACACGTCCGCCCGGGTCCGCAGCAGCGCCTCGACCTGGGCCCGCTGCACGGTCGTCACCTGCGCCTCCGCCCACTGGGTGAAGAGCCGCTCGCCGTGCAGCATCCGGCGCAGGTCGTCACGGTTGACCCGGACCACGGACGGCTGGAGGGTCCGGGCGAAGGTGGTCTTGCCGGATGCCGGCAGGCCCCGGGTGGCGATCAGGCGGGTCATCGGCTCCCCTCCGGCTCGGCGGGCGTACCCCCGACGGGGTGCCGGGCGGCGGCCCGCCGGGTGGGTGAATGCCCGGCCGGGCGGCGGGAATGCGGACGGGAAGGCACGTGTTGACGATGCCGGACGAGGTGTGCGGCCCGATTACCGGGTCGGCTCAGGCCCATGGCACACTGGTCAATCGGCCACCGGTTCCGGTTCACGCCCGAGCCCGTCGCGCACGGCGCGACGGGCGGTGACGGCGACCCGGCGACCACCAACGAGAGGACCGAGGCGAGATGAAGGCAAACATCCACCCGGAGTACGTGACCACCGAGGTCAGCTGCTCCTGTGGCAACACGTTCACGACCCGCAGCACCGCCAAGGGCGGGGCGATCCACGTCGAGACCTGCAGCGCCTGCCACCCGTTCTACACCGGTAAGCAGCGCGTTCTCGACACCGCCGGCCGGGTCGCGAAGTTCCAGCAGAAGTACGCCAAGGTTCAGGCCAAGAAGGCCAAGTAGCTCCTCGTTCGGCGCCCGCGTCCGGTTTTCCACCGGACGCGGGCGCCGTCCGCGTTCCGCCCTTTTTCCGGCCGGCGACCGGCACTCGGTCCGGCCCGGCCGGCGCCGCACCCTCGAAGGAGCATCCGCAGCATGAGCAGCGAGCGTCTGGCCGGCCTCCTCGACGAGTACGCGCAGCTGGAGAAGCGGCTGGCCGATCCGGCGATCCACGCCGACCAGTCCACCGCGCGGCGGGTCGGCCGCCGGTACGCCGAGCTCGTGCCACTGCACAAGGCTGCCGGCGAGCTGGAGCAGGCGCGCGCCGACTTGGTCGCGGCCCGCGAGCTGGCGGCCGAGGATCCCTCCTTCGCTGCCGAGACCGAGGCGATCGCGGCGTCCCTGCCGGTCCTGGAGGAGCGTCTCGCCGAGCTGCTCATCCCGCGTGACCCGCACGACGCCAAGGACGTGATCGTCGAGATCAAGGCCGGTGAGGGCGGCGAGGAGTCGGCGTTGTTCGCCGGTGACCTGCTGCGGATGTACACCCGGTACGCCGAGCGCCACGGCTGGATCACCGAGGTGATCGACGCACAGGACTCCGACCTGGGCGGGGTCAAGGACGTCTCGCTGTCGATCAAGACCAAGGGCGTCCCCGAGGGCGGCAACGGCGTCTGGTCGCGGCTCAAGTGGGAGGGCGGCGTGCACCGGGTGCAGCGCGTTCCGGTCACCGAGTCGCAGGGTCGGATCCACACCAGCGCCGCCGGGGTGCTGGTGCTGCCGGAGGCCGAGGACGTCGACGTCAGCATCGACCAGAACGACCTGCGGATCGACGTGTTCCGCTCGTCCGGCCCGGGCGGCCAGTCGGTGAACACCACCGACTCGGCGGTGCGGATCACCCACCTGCCGACCGGCATCGTCGTCTCCTGCCAGAACGAGAAGTCCCAGTTGCAGAACCGGGAGCAGGCCATGCGGATCCTGCGGGCCCGGCTGCTCGCCGCCGCTCAGGAGCAGGCCGACGCGGCCGCCTCGGACGCCCGCAAGGCGCAGGTGCGCACGGTGGACCGCTCGGAGCGGATCCGCACCTACAACTTCCCGCAGAACCGGATCACCGACCACCGGATCGGCTACACGGCGTACAACCTGGATCTGGCACTGGCCGGCGAGCTGGACGGGGTGCTGGACGCCCTGACCGAGGCCGACCGCGCCGCCCGGCTGGCCGGCGACACCGAGCTGACCCGCCGCTGACCGCGGCGCCGCGGGGGCGCGGGGGCGCCGCCCGGCGGGCACCCGGCGGTCAGCTCGCGCGCGGACGGCTCTTGGCTCGCAGCATCTCCCGGTCGGCCTCCTCGAAGGCGACGCTGAGCGCGTCCCGCAGCCCACTTCCGACGGAGACCTCGGCGAAGCCGATGCTCACCCCGACCGGCGTCCCCGGCACCAGCGACTCCCAGTCCTCGGCGCGGACCGCCGCTTCGATCCGGCGGGCCACCTCGGCGGCCTCGGTCATGCCGGTGTCCGGCAGCACCACCACGAACTCGTCACCGCCGTAGCGGGCCACGAAGTCGCCCCGCCGCATCACCCGGTTGATCACCCCGGCGATGCGTTGCAGCACCAGGTCGCCGGAGTGGTGCCCGTGCCGGGTGTTGACCGCCTTGAAGCCGTCCAGGTCGCAGACGCCGATCACCACCCGCTCGCCGCGGGTGACCACGGCGGTGATGTACCGCTCCAGCCGCCGCCGGTTGGGCAGCCCGGTGAGCGGGTCGGTCAGCGCCTCGCCCTCGAACCGCGCCGCCTCGCGGCGCATCTCCTCGTGGTCGATCCGGGCGGCGATGCCGTCGATGTAGACGTCGCGCAACCGGTCGTTGCGCTGCGCGGCGAGCCGGAACGCGAGCCGGTCAGCCCGGTGCGCCGCCACGTGGTCCCCGGCCCGGGCCAGCGCGATGCTGCGCAGCCGGGCCGGCTCGGCCGCGCCGAGCGTCTCCGTGGACACCCGGATGGAGTCCAGCCGGGTGACCGCCTCGATCGGCCGCCCGGCGGCGACGGCCAGGCAGACCTGACCGAGTTGACGCATGTCGCGCGCCCGGGCGCTGTCCCCGCCGTGGCCGAGCAGCCGGGACGGATCGCCGTCTCCGCCGGACTCCACCCGGTCGCCGAGCGCGGCCTGCCGGGCGGCCGCGTAGCCGTACGCGGCGAGGCTGCTGGGACGCAGCCGGCCGGCCCGCCCGGCGTTCATGAACCGGGCCAGGTCGGCGGCGACGTCCCGCAGCACGCGCAGGCAGCCGTCGCTGTCGCCGTTGTGGTCCAGCGCCACGGCGTTGCGCAGCCGGATGCCGGGCGCGGCGAACGTCTCCTCCGGGATCCCGGCGGTCAGCCCCAGCTGCCGGGCCCGTTCGATCGCCCCGAGGGCGTACCCGTGGAAGCTGAGGTAGCTGTACGCCATCGCGAGGTCGTGCCAGCCCCAGGCGGTGTCCCGGTCCGGGTCCTCCACGGCGCCCAGCGCCCGGGCGGCCTTGACCAGGTGGGTGACGCAGCGGTCCAGTGCGCCCTGGTGGTGCGCGGCGAGCGCGGCCAGCGCGTTGAGGTGCCCGTGCAGATAGGGCTCGGCGAGGTCGCGGACCGCCGCCGAGGCCTCCTCGATGGCCCGGGTGAACTCCGCCGTGCGTCCGAGATTGATCAGCGCGGAGAGTCGCTGCACCATGGCGTCCGCTCGCGCCGCCGGGTCCGTCGTGCTGCGGATCACCCGCTCCAGCAGCGCGTACGACTCTGCGGAACGACTGGCCTCCTGCAACGCCCGGGCGTGCTTGAGGGCGTCAACCTGGTCATCGACCCGGTCGAGCCAGCCCACTCGCGACCTCCCGTCGTGTGCGCCTCGACGCACCCGTTCGTGGCGTCGCCTGCGACGCTTCATGATTATCGCGTGACTACTCTGCCGCAACACCCCCCCGAAGGGACAGGCCGGCTCCGTCCGTCCGCCGCGGTGGCCCGGGCGGCCCGGTTGCTCGCCGCCGCCGGGGTGGGCCCGGCACGGGTGGAGGCCGAGCTGCTGGCGGCGTACGTGCTGGGGGTGCCCCGGGGTCGGCTGGCGCTCGCCGACGACCTGACCGACGAGCATCGGGCCCGGCTCGACGAGTTGGTGCGCCGCCGCGCCGCCCGGGAGCCGTTGCAGCACCTGACCGGTCGCGCCGGGTTCCGGCACCTGGAGCTGGCGGTCGGCCCGGGCGTCTTCGTGCCCCGGCCGGAGACCGAGCTGCTGGCCGGCTGGGGCCTCGAACAGGGCCAGCGCCGGCCCGACCCGCTGGTGGTGGACCTGTGCAGCGGTTCCGGTGCGATCGCGCTGGCGGTCGCTCAGGAGCTGCCGGGGGCGCGGGTGGTGGCGGTGGAGCGGTCCCCGGCGGCGCTGGCCTGGCTGCGCCGCAACGCGGCGGAGCGCGCCGAGGCGGGGGACCGCCCGATCGAGGTGGTCGAGGCCGATGTCACCGCGCCGGACCTGCTGGCCGACCTGGTCGGCCGGGTGGACGTGCTGCTCTGCAACCCCCCGTACGTGCCGGTCGAGGTGGTGGTGCCGCCGGAGGTGGCCGGGCACGACCCGGCGGAGGCGGTCTTCGGCGGCGTGGACGGTCTGGCGGTGATCCGGCCGGTGATCATCCGGGCGGCGGCGCTGCTGCGCGCGGGCGGCGTGATCGGGGTCGAGCACGACGACACGCACGGTTCGGCGGTGCCCGAGCTGCTCGCCGCGGACGGCCGGTTTACCGCGATCACGGAGCATCCGGACCTCACCGGCCGTCCTCGCTACGCCACCGCATCCCGACGGGCGGACGGCCGGCACGCCCCGGGCGGGACGGCGTGGCAGACTGACTCCTCGTGATGCTCTACGACTGCCGGTCGCCCGCCGATCGGGACCGCGGCATCGCTGCGGCCATCGAGGCGGTCAAGAACGGCGAGCTGGTCGTCCTGCCGACGGACACCGTCTACGGCATCGGCGCGGACGCGTTCACCCCGTACGCGGTCAAGGCGCTGCTGGATGCGAAGGGCCGGGGGCGGCAGATGCCGCCACCGGTGCTGATCGGCTCGCGGCAGACCCTGGACGGGTTGGTCTTCTCGCTGCCCAGCGCCGCGCGGGACCTGGTGGAGGCGTTCTGGCCGGGTGCGTTGACGATCGTTGTCGAGCACTCACCGAGCCTGCAGTGGGATCTCGGCGACAAGTCGGGCACGGTGGCGGTGCGGATGCCGCTGCACCCGGTGGCGCTGGAGGTGCTGCGCGAGACCGGCCCGATGGCGGTCTCCTCGGCGAACAAGACCGGCCAGCCGGCCGCGGTCACCGCGGAGGAGGCGCGCGACCAGCTCAGCTACTCCGTGCGGGCGTACCTGGAGGCCGGGCCCTGCCCGGACCCGGTGCCCAGCACGATCGTGGACCTGACCGGTGAGGTGCCGCAGCTGCTGCGGGCCGGCGCGATCCCGCTGGAGAAGCTGCGCGACGTGGTGCCGGATCTCGTCGACGGCCGGGGGGTCTGAGTGCCCCCGTTCACCGTGCTGCACGTCTGCATGGGCAACATCTGCCGCTCGCCGATGGCCGAGCGGCTGGTGGCCCTGGCGGTGCGGGAGCGGTTGGCGCGGCGCGAGCAGGATCCGGCCCGGGCCGAGGAGCTGCTGCACAGCCACAGCGCCGGCACGGGCGGTTGGCACGCCGGCGAGGAGATGAACCCGCCGGCGGCCCGGCAGGTCGTCGGCCGGGGCGGGGACGTCGAGGGTTTCGCGGCGCGCAAGCTGCGCTCGGAGCACATCGACGCCGCCGACCTGGTCCTGACCGCGACCGCGGATCAGCAGGAGTACGTGGTGGCGCTTCGTCCGGACGCGGCGGCCCGCACCTTCGTGCTGGGTGAGTTCGGCCGCCTGCTGGCCGCGGTGGACGCCGCCGCGCTGCCGTCGGCCGAGGCGACCCCGGAGGCGGTGTACGCCCGGGGCGTGGCTCTGGTGGCGGCGGCTCACGACGCCCGGTTGGGCGCCTCGCTGCTGCCGAGCGACGATCTCGACGACCCGTGGGGTCGCGGCGACCAGTGCTTCAGCCGGGTGGCCGACGAGATCGAGGAGACGGTCCACCCGCTGGCCGCCGCGCTGCTTCCCTGAGCGGCGTGCGAGTTTCCTCCGGGTTTGGGGAAAACCCGGGGCGAAAGGGGCGTTCCGGGTCATTCTGAACGGGTCCTAGCGTGACCGGCTCCTGCGGGGAGAGCTGATGATCCGGGCCCATCTCGACAAACTGCTGACCGTGGTGATCGCCGGTGTGCTGGCCGGCCTGGTGCTGGCAGCGGCCGCCCTGCCGGTGGCCCTGGTCTTCGGGATCGGCTTCAGCGCACTGTCCACGCCCTACTCGGAGCTGCCGAACACGCTGCGCACGCCACCCACCGCCCAGCGCTCCAACCTGTACGCCAACGACGGCACCACCCTGATCACCTCCTTCTACCAGGAGGACCGGGTGGACGTGCCGCTGCAGGAGGTCGCGCCGGTGATGCGCCAGGCCATCGTGGCCGCCGAGGACGTCCGGTTCTTCCAGCACAGCGGGGTGGACCTGCGCGGTGTGGTGCGCGCGTTCACCGTGAACAAGCGCGACGGTCAGACCCGACAGGGCGCCTCCACGCTGACCATGCAGTACGTCCGCAACGTCCTCAGCAGCGATCCCCGGCTGACCGAGAGCCAGCGCAGGGCGGCCACCGAGGTCACCACCGCCCGCAAGATCCAGGAAATGCGGTACGCGCTGGCGCTGGAGCGGGAGCTGAGCAAGGACGAGATCCTCACCCGCTACCTCAACATCGCCTATTTCGGCGCCGGGGCGTACGGCATCGCGGCGGCCAGCAAGCGCTACTTCTCCCGGTCCCCGGCCGAGCTGACAGTGGCGCAGGCCGCGCTGCTGGCCGGGCTGGTCCAGTCACCGGACAGCGACGACCCGATCAACGGCGACGCCGACAGCGCCCTGCGCCGGCGGGCGTACGTGCTGAACCAGTTGGTGGAGTCGAGCCACGTGTCGGCGGACGCGGCGGCGGCGGCGCGGGACGAGCCGCTGGACCTGCGGCCCAGCGAGACCCCGAACGACTGCGCGGCCGTGCCGGACGGGCACAACGACTGGGGATTCTTCTGCGACTGGTTCACCCGCTGGTGGAGCGACCAGTCGGCGTTCGGGTCGACCGCCGACGAGCGGCAGCGCACACTGCGCCGGGGTGGGTTCTCCATCGTCTCCTCGCTCGACCCGGCGGTGCAGCGGGCCACCACCGAGCAGGTGCTGCGGATCTACCAGCCGACCGAGGCCCGGGCGGTGCCGACCGCGGTGGTGCAACCCGGCACCGGTCGGGTGCTGGCGATGGCGGTGAACCGCAGCTACAGCGTGGCGGACAACCCGGCCGGGCAGAAGAACCACCCGAACACGGTGAATCAGCTGGTGGCCGGCGGCGGGGCGATCGAGGGGTACCAGGGCGGGTCGACGTTCAAGCTCTTCACCATGCTGGCCGCGCTGGAGTCCGGGCTGCCGCTGTCGACCGAGTTCACCGCCCCGACCCGGCTGGTCACGAAGTTCCCGGTGACCGGGGAGGCGAGCTGTGACGGCCGCTGGTGTCCGGTGAACGCCACCCCCTCGTCGATGGACGGCCCGCGCACCATGTGGACCGCGTTCGGGCGTTCGGTGAACACGTACTTCGCCTGGCTCACCGAGCGGGTCGGCGCCGACCGGGTGGTGGAGATGGCCGAGCGGCTCGGCATCGTGCTGCGCGCCGACTCGGACGCCCGGCTGGCCCGGTACGGGGCGAAGAACTGGGGCCCGTTCACCCTGGGCGTGGCCGCGACGACCCCGCTCGACCTGGCCACGGCGTACGCCACGGTGGCGGCCGAGGGGACCTGGTGCGCCCCGCTGCCGGTGGTCTCGATCAGCGACTCGGCCGGCCACCCGGTCGACGCCGCGAAACCGGACTGCCGGCAGGTGCTCGACCCCGATGTGGCCCGGGCGGCCGCCGACGCGGCCCGCTGCCCGGTCGGCGACCAGTCGATGTACGGGCGTTGCGACGGCGCCACGGCACCCGGGCTGCGGTCCGGCCTCGGCCGCCCGGTCGCCGGCAAGACCGGCAGCTCGGAGCGGTACGAGACGGAGACGGTGGTGGCGTTCACGCCGCAGCTCGCGGTGGCCTCGATGGCGGCGAACCCGGACGACCCCCGCGACGCGGTGGGTGAGGCGGTGCAGGCCCGGATGGTGGACGCGGTCGGCAAGGTGCTCACCTTCGCCCTGCGCGACCAGCCGGTGCGGGATTTCGTCCCGCCGAGTGAGCGGGTGGCCTTCCAGGTCACCGGCGCCCGTACGGGCAACTGAGTCGCGCGGTTCCGGTCGGCGGGGTCAGCCGGTGTGCGGGGCGGGACGGTCGGGGGCCTGCTCGGCGCCGCGGGCGATGTTGCGGGCCATCCCGCCGAAGACCATCGCGTGGAACGGGGCCACCGACCCCCAGTAGGCGTGCCCGGCCAGCCCGCGCGGCAGGAAGACCGCGCGTTGCTGGTAGCGGCTGCGGCCGTTGTCGGCGGGCAGCACCCGCATCTCCAGCCAGGCCCGGCCGGGCAGCCGCATCTCGGCGCGCAGCCGCAGCAGTTCGCCCGGGACGATCTCCTCCACCCGCCAGAAGTCCAGGGCCTCACCGACCTGAAGGCGGTGCGGGTCGCGCCGGCCCCGGCGCAGCCCGACGCCACCGATCAGTCGGTCCAGCCAGCCGCGGATCGACCAGGCGAGCGGGAACGAGTACCAGCCGTGCTCGCCGCCGACACCTTCGATGACCCGCCAGAGCTCCGCCGGCGGCGCATCCACCGTCCGTTCCCGGAGGTCGGTGTAGGCGGTGCCGCCGGACCAGTCCGGGTCGGAGGGCAGTGGCTCGGCCGGGGCGTCCGGCCCGCTCGCGGTCGACCAGCGGGTCTCCACCTGGGCGTCGCGCACCCTGGCCAGCGCCAGCGCCACCGCCTGGTCGAAGCCGGTCAACCCGCCCGGGGGGTCGGGGACGTATCGGGCGATGTCGTGTTCGTGCGCGATCGCCTCGTGGACCAGGCTCTCCACCAGCGGGCGGGCGATGGCGTTCGGCACCGGGGTGACCAGGCCGACCCAGTGCGACGAGAGCGACGGGGTCAGCGGGCGGACCGGCACGATGACCCGCCGGCGCAGGCCGGCCACCCGGGCGTAGCGCTGCATCATGTCGCGGAAGCTGAGCACGTCCGGCCCGCCGATGTCGAAGCCGCGGTTGACCTCCGGCGGCAGCGTGGTGCAGCCGGCCAGGTAGCGCAGCACGTCGCGGACCGCGATCGGCTGGATCCGGTTGCTCACCCAGCGCGGGGTGACCATGGCGGGCAGCCGCTCGGTCAGGTAGCGCAGCATCTCGAACGACGCCGAGCCGGAGCCGATGATCACCGCGGCGCGGAGCACCGCCGTGGGCACGCCGCTGGCCAGCAGGATCCGGCCCACCTCGGCCCGGGACCGCAGGTGCGGCGAGGGGACCTCCTCGTCGGGCGCCGGCTCCGGGCCGCCCAGGTAGACGATCCGGCGTACGCCGGCAGCGCGGGCCGCCTCCGCGAAGTTCGTCGCCGCCGTCCGGTCGGCCGCCTCGAAGTCGGCTCGGCCCAGCGAGTGCACCAGGAAGTAGGCGACGTCCACGTCGGCGAACGCGGCGGGCAGTGTCTCCGGCCTGCTCAGGTCTCCCTCGACGATCTCGGCCGCCGAGGCCCAGGGCACGTCGCGCAGCCGCACGGCCTTGCGGGCCAGGCAGCGCACGGTGTGCCCTTCGTTGAGCAGCAGGGGCACCAGCCGCCCGCCGATGTATCCGGTGGCTCCGGTGACGAGGCATCGCACGGCTTCCAGTGTGCGGCCCCCTAGACTCGTTCGCTGTGGAGACCGAGACGAGCACCTTCTGGGGGCCGGATTTCGCGCAGCTCAGGGCAACCGATCCGGAGATCGCCGGGGTGGTCCTCGGCGAGCTGGACCGGTTGCGGGGCGGCCTGCAGCTCATCGCCAGCGAGAACCTGACCTCGCCGGCGGTGCTGGCCGCGCTCGGTTCGACGCTGACCAACAAGTACGCCGAGGGCTACCCGGGCCGGCGCTACTACGGCGGCTGCGCCGAGGTGGACCGGGCCGAGGAGATCGGCATCGCCCGGGCGAAGGAGCTCTTCGGGGCCGAGCACGCCAACCTCCAGCCGCACTCCGGGGCGAGCGCCAACCTGGCCGCGTACGCCGCGCTGGTGCAGCCGGGGGACACGGTGCTGGCGATGGACCTGCCGCACGGCGGGCACCTGACCCACGGCAGCCGGGTGAACTTCTCCGGGAAGTGGTTCGCCACGGTGGGGTACACCGTCCGTCCGGACACCGAGCTGATCGACTACGACGAGGTGCGGGACCTGGCCCGGGCGCACCGGCCCAAGATGATCATCTGCGGCGCCACCGCGTACCCCCGGCTGATCGACTTCGTCCGGTTCCGGGAGATCGCCGACGAGGTCGGCGCGTACCTGATGGTGGACGCGGCGCACTTCATCGGCCTGGTCGCCGGCCGGGCGATCCCGTCCCCGGTGCCGTACGCCGATGTCGTCTGCGCCACCACCCACAAGGTGCTGCGCGGCCCGCGCGGCGGCATGATCCTCTGCCGCGAGTCGCTGGCGCAGCGGATCGACAAGGCGGTCTTCCCGTTCACCCAGGGCGGCCCGCTGATGCACGCGGTCGCGGCCAAGGCGGTCGCGCTGCGCGAGGCCGCCCAGCCCGAATTCCAGACGTACGCCGGTCAGGTGATCAGCAACGCACAGGCGCTCGCCGCCGGGCTGGCCGCCGAGGGCATGCGCCCGGTGTCCGGGGGCACCGACACCCACCTCGCCCTGATCGACCTGCGGGAGCTGGGCGTGACCGGCACCGAGGCCGAGGCGCGCTGCGACGCCGCGTCGATCACCCTGAACAAGAACGCGATCCCGTACGACCCGCAGCCGCCGATGGTGGCCTCCGGCATCCGGGTGGGCACGCCCAGCGTCACCACCCAGGGTATGCGGGAGGGGGAGCTGCGCCAGGTGGCCGCCCTGATCGCGCGGGCGGTACGCGCCGATCCCGGGGCACCGGGCGGCACAGACGAGCTGTCCCGGGTCGGTGCCGAAGTGGCCGAGCTGGTCGCCGCGTTTCCGGCGTACCCCCGTGGCTGAGCCCGAGGTTGTCGCGGCCGACACCAACCGGCGCTGGCGGCTGCGGCACCTGCCGGTGCTCCTGGCCGCGTCGGTGGCGCTGGCCGCGGTCGCCGCGGTGGTCGCTGGCGCGACCGGCGGCATGACGGCCGCGCTCGGCGCGGCGGCCGGGGTCGGTGTCACGGTGCTCAGCTACACCCTCACCACCGTGGTGCTGGCCTGGGCCGACGAGATCAACCCGCAGCTGGTGCTGCCCCTCGGGCTGGGCCTGTACGCGCTGAAGTTCACCCTGCTGGGTGTGGTGCTGGTGGCCGTGGCGTCGGCCGATTGGCCCGGGTTGATCCCGCTCTGCTTCGGCATCGTCGCCGGGGTGGCAGTGTGGACAGCGGTGCACCTCTGGTGGCTGACCACGGTGCACGCCCGCCGGCCGCGGGGCTGACCTGGCCGTCGGCCGGTCGTCCCACCCAGCGGACGCGCCACAATGTGTCGGCCTCCGGTCATTTTCCGACGGGCGGAAGGGGAGTAGCGTGCCCACAGACGACGCGGCCCCCGAGATGCCCACACAACGACGGTTGTGCGGGGGGTGAGGCACAGCCTCGTCTTCCCGGCTGATATCGTTCGCCCCGTCATGGCTGGTGACCAAACCCCCCGTCCCGCCGGTGAACCGGACGACTATCCGTCCGGCGCCGGTCAGGGTTGGACCGCGCTCAGCTACCTCATCGGAGGCATGCTCGTGTGGGGTTTCATCGGCTGGCTGGTCGACCAGTGGCTCGACACCGGTGGCGTCGCCACCGGGATCGGCGTCGTGCTCGGCGTGACCGGGGGGATCATCCTCGTCGTCCGCCGGCTCGGCACGCCTACTTAGGAAGGGACACGGTGCTCGGACAGGCGAACGTTCTGGCAGCAGGCCAGGCGGCATTCCCACCCAGTGTGGACGACTTCTACCTGCCCGCCATCGTGCCCTGGGGTGTGGAAAACGCTCCTTGGTTCACCAAGTTCACGGCGATGATCTGGATCGCGGTCGGCGTCCTGATCATCTTCTTCCTGGCGACCTACCGGAAGCCGCAGCTGGTGCCGACCAAGAAGCAGTGGTTCGCCGAGTCGATCTACGGCTTCGTCCGGAACAACATTGCGGTCGACATGATCGGGCACCAGGGCGTGCGGTTCGCGCCGTACTTCACCACGCTGTTCTGCTTCGTGCTGCTGGCGAACGCGTTCGCGATCATCCCGTTCTTCCAGATCTCGCCGAACTCGCACATCGCCTTCCCGGCGATCCTCGCGGTGCTCAGCTACGTGCTGTTCAACTACATCGGCATCCGGCACCACGGCTTCGTCAAATACTTCAAGCACGCCCTGATCCCGCCGGCACCGTGGTACATCCTGCCGCTGCTGATCCCGATCGAGGCGTTCTCGACCTTCATCATCCGGCCGTTCTCGTTGGCCGTCCGTCTCTTCGCGAACATGTTCGCCGGCCACATGCTCCTGCTGGTCTTCACGCTCGGCGGCTTCGCGATGCTCAATGCCAACGCCTGGCTGGCACCGATCTCGGTGGTGTCCTGGGTGATGACCGTGGCGCTGACCCTTCTCGAGGCGCTGGTCATCGTCCTGCAGGCCTACGTCTTCACCGTGCTGAGCGCCAGCTACATCCAGGGCGCGCTCGCCGAAGCGCACTGATCCACGCACCAACCGTTGTCGTCCCGCGTGAGAGTCACGCGTGATAACCAGGAGGAACCACTAATGGACGTTATCGCCGCGGTAGAGGGCAGCACCGCCGCCATCGGCTACGGCCTCGCGGCCATCGGCCCGGGCATCGGCGTTGGCCTGGTGTTCGCCGCCTACATCCAGTCGACCGCCCGGCAGCCCGAGTCGTCCCGCATGACCCTGCCGTACGTCTGGATCGGCTTCGCCGTCATCGAGGCGCTGGCGCTGTTCGGCATCGCCTTCGGCTTCATCTGGGCCGGCAACTGATCCCGCCCTTAGACCGGGAGGTAACCATGTATTTCCTCGCCGCTGAGGGTGGTGAGTCGACCCACAACCCGATCATCCCGATTTGGCAGGAGATCGTGGTCGGCACGGTCGCCTTCGCCGTGCTCTGCTTCGTGCTGATGAAGTTCGTCTTCCCCCGCATGGAGCAGACGTTCCAGGCTCGGGTCGACGCGATCGAGGGCGGCATCAAGCGCGCCGAGGCCGCCCAGGCCGAGGCGAACCAGCTGCTCGAGCAGTACCGTGCCCAGCTCGCCGAGGCCCGCACCGACGCCGCGAAGATCCGCGACGACGCCCGGGCCGACGCCGAGGGGATCCGGCAGGACGTCCTCGCCAAGGCGCGGGAAGAGTCCGACCGGATCATCGCGGCCGGCAAGGACCAGCTCGCCGCCGAGCGGGCCACCATCGTGCGCGAGCTGCGCACCGAGGTCGGCACGATCGCGGTGGACCTGGCCAGCAAGATCGTCGGTGAGTCGCTGGCCGACGAGGCGCGGCGCAAGGGCACCGTCGACCGGTTCCTGAGCGGTCTCGAGAGCACGGGGGCCCGCTGATGCAGGCCGCCAGCCGGGAGTCGTACAAGGTCGCGGCCGAGCGCCTCGACGCGTACGTCCGCGGCGCGGAGCCGTCGGCGGTGGCCTCCACCGCTGACGCCGTCCTCTCCGTCGCCGCCCTGCTGCGGCGTGAGCCGCGGCTGCGCCGGGCGCTGTCCGAGCCGGCCCGCTCCGGCGAGGACCGGGGCGCTCTGCTCGGCAACATGCTGGGTGGTCGGATCGGCGCAGACGCGCTCGACCTGCTCGTGTCGCTGGTCTCCGGCCGCTGGTCGGCACCGTCGGAGTTGCTCGACGGCACCGAGCGGCTGGGCGTGGAGGCGCTGCTGGCCAGCGCCGACAAGGCCGGCGACCTGGGCGAGGTCGAGGACGAGCTGTTCCGCTTCGGCCAGGTCGTCACGGGTCAGTCGGCGCTGAGCAACGCGCTGGCCGACCCGGTCGCTCCAATCGAGAAGCGGGTCGCCCTGGCCCGTGATCTGCTCGCCGACAAGGCGCGCCCGGTCACCGTCCGCCTCGTCGAGGTGGCGTTGAGTGGGTTCGGTGGACGCTCCTTCATCGGGGCGCTCACCCGGCTGGTGGAGCTCGCCGCCGAGCGACGCGACCGGCAGGTGGCGTACGTGACCGTCGCGGCCCCGTTGAGTGACGAGGACGAGCGGCGGCTGGGTGCGAGCCTCACCGCGATATACGGTCGAGAGGTCTCCATCAAGCAGACGGTCGACCCCGACGTCCTGGGTGGCGTGAGCGTGCGGGTCGGCTCCGACCTGTACGACGGCACGATCCTGCGCCGCCTCAACGAGACCCGCAACGCGCTCGCGAAGCGCTGAGCGGCTCCGCCGCCCAGCGTTGCGGCGGCTTCGCCGCGCAGCGCCCGGAATGACAGACGCCATTCGGACCGGTCGGTACTAGGTATCCCGGGCCCCTGAATTTTAAGGAAGCAGAGGATGGCCGAGCTGACCATCTCGACGGAGGAGATCCGCGGCGCCCTTGAGCGCTACGTCTCCTCCTACTCGACCGACGTCTCCCGCGAGGAGGTCGGCACCGTCGCCGACACCGGTGACGGCATCGCCCACGTCGAGGGCCTGCCCTCGACCAAGACCAACGAGCTGCTGGAGTTCGAGGACGGCACGCTCGGCGTGGCGCTGAACCTCGACGTCCGGGAAATCGGTGTCGTCGTTCTCGGTGACGCCGCCAAGCTCGCGGAGGGGCAGCGCGTCAAGCGCACCGACCGGGTGCTCTCCGTGCCGGTCGGCGACGCCTTCCTCGGCCGCGTGGTCAACGCGCTCGGCCAGCCGATCGACGGCCTCGGCGACATCGCCGACGAGGGCTACCGCGAGCTGGAGCTGCAGGCTCCGAACGTGATGTCCCGGCAGTCGGTGTTCGAGCCGCTGCAGACCGGCATCAAGGCGATCGACGCGATGACGCCGATCGGCCGGGGCCAGCGGCAGCTGATCATCGGTGACCGGAAGACCGGCAAGACCACGGTCGCCCTGGACGCCATCCTCAACCAGCGGGACAACTGGCGCACCGGCGACCCGAAGAAGCAGGTCCGCTGCATCTACGTCGCCATCGGCCAGAAGGCCTCCACGATCGCCTCCATCAAGGGCCAGCTGGAGGAGGCGGGCGCGATGGAGTACACCACCATCGTCGCCTCCCCGGCGTCCGACCCGGCCGGCTTCAAGTACATCGCCCCGTACACCGGCTCGTCCATCGGGCAGCACTGGATGT
The DNA here is from genome assembly GCF_042872965.1 of Micromonospora sp. NPDC005087. Lineage (NCBI taxonomy): Bacteria > Bacillati > Actinomycetota > Actinomycetes > Micromonosporales > Micromonosporaceae > Micromonospora > Micromonospora sp. NPDC005087. The sequence continues at coordinate 150,124 of NZ_JBIALB010000008.1, forward strand.
ACGGCGGCAAGCACGTCCTGATCGTCTTCGACGACCTGAGCAAGCAGGCCGAGGCGTACCGGGCCGTGTCGCTGCTGCTGCGCCGCCCGCCGGGCCGCGAGGCGTACCCGGGTGACGTCTTCTACCTGCACTCCCGCCTGCTGGAGCGCTGCGCGAAGCTCTCCGACGAGCTGGGTGGCGGCTCGATGACCGGTCTGCCGATCATCGAGACGAAGGCCAACGACATCTCGGCCTTCATCCCGACCAACGTCATCTCGATCACCGACGGCCAGATCTTCCTGGAGACCGACCTGTTCAACCAGGGCGTCCGTCCGGCGATCAACGTCGGGACCTCGGTCTCCCGGGTCGGTGGCGCCGCGCAGGTGAAGCCGATGCGTAAGGTTGCCGGTTCGCTGCGCCTCAACCTGGCCCAGTACCGCGAGCTGGAGGCGTTCGCCGCCTTCGCCTCCGACCTGGACAAGGCCTCCCGGGCCCAGCTGGACCGCGGTGTCCGGCTGGTCGAGCTGCTCAAGCAGCCGAACTACTCGCCGTACCCGGTGCAGGAAGAGGTCGTCACGGTCTGGGCCGGCACAGAGGGCAAGCTGGACGACATCCCGGTGGGTGAGATCCGGCGCTTCGAGTCCGAGTTCCTGCAGTACCTGCGGCACAAGCACGCGGGTGTGCTGGCCGGGATCGCCGACAACCAGTGGAGCGACGAGATCATCGGCTCCCTGGACAACGCGATCAGCGAGTTCAAGCAGGTCTTCCTTGGCAAGGCCGACGAGCGTCGGGTCAACGACGCGCCGGCCGCGCCGCTGGAGGGCGACGAGAACCGCGAGACGGTGACCCGCTTCCGCGACAGCGCGACCGACCGCCCGGCCGAGAGCTGATCCCATGGCGGCCCAGGTACGCGTTCTTCGTCAACGGATCCGCTCGGCGAAGTCGATGAAGAAGATCACCAAGGCGATGGAGCTCGTGGCGACGAGCCGGATCGCCAAGGCCCAGGCCCGGGTGCAGGCGTCCCTGCCGTACGCCCAGGCCATCACCGGCGTGCTCACGGCGCTGGCGTCCAACGCGCGGATCGACCACCCGCTGCTCACCCCGCGCGAGCGGGTGCGGCGGGCGGGCGTCCTGCTGGTCACCAGCGACCGTGGCCTGGCCGGCGGCTACAGCGCCAGCGCGATCAAGACGGCGGAGTCGCTCATCGCGCGGCTCCGGGCGGACGGCAAGGAGCCGGTGCTCTACGTCATCGGGCGTAAGGGCGTCGGGTTCTACCGGTTCCGCAACCGGCCGATCGAGGCGAACTGGACGGGGTTCAGCGAGCAGCCGTCGTTCGAGGACGCCCGCACGGTGGGTGAGACGCTGATCAAGGCGTTCACGGCCGGTGCGGACGACGTCGACGGCGGTGCCGGTGCGGACGGGGTGCTCGGCGTCGACGAGCTGCACATCGTCTACACCGAGTTCCACTCGCTGATGACGCAGACTCCGGTCGCCAAGATCATCGGTCCGATGCAGGTGGAGGACCGGCCGCGCTCCGAGGGGCTGCTGCCGGCGTACGAGTTCGAGCCGGAGGCGGAGGCGCTGCTCGACGCGCTCCTGCCGAGGTACATCAACACGCGGATCTACGCGGCGTTGATCGAGTCGGCGGCGAGTGAGTCGGCGGCACGGCGGCGGGCGATGAAGAGCGCCACCGACAACGCCGAAGAGATGATCGAGAAGTACACGCGTGAGATGAACTCGGCTCGCCAGGCCGGGATCACCCAGGAGATCAGCGAGATCGTCGGCGGCGCCAACGCGCTGGCCGCGTCGGGAAGTGAAGTGTGATGACTGCACCAGTAGAGACCAAGACGGCCACGGGTCGCGTGGTCCGGGTCATCGGCCCGGTCGTCGACGCCGAGTTCCCGCGCGACGCCATGCCGGCCCTGTTCAACGCCCTGAACGTTGACGTGAACCTGTCCGGCGGTGAGAAGACGCTGACCCTGGAGGTCGCCCAGCACCTGGGTGACAACCTGGTCCGTGCCATCTCGATGCAGCCGACGGACGGCCTGGTCCGCGGCGCGGAGGTGCGTGACCGCGGCAAGCCGATCACCGTGCCGGTGGGCGACGCGGTCAAGGGCCACGTGTTCAACGCGATCGGCGAGGTGCTCAACCTCACCGAGGGCGAGACCCTGACCCCGGACGACCACTGGGGTATCCACCGCAAGGCCCCGGCCTTCGCGGACCTGGAGCCGAAGACCGAGATGCTGGAGACCGGCATCAAGGTCATCGACCTGCTCGCCCCGTACGTCAAGGGCGGCAAGATCGGCCTGTTCGGCGGCGCGGGTGTGGGCAAGACGGTGCTCATCCAGGAGATGATCACCCGTGTGGCCCGCAACTTCGGTGGTACCTCGGTCTTCGCCGGCGTGGGTGAGCGCACCCGTGAGGGCAACGACCTCATCGCCGAGATGACCGAGTCCGGTGTCATCGAGAAGACCGCGCTGGTCTACGGCCAGATGGACGAGCCGCCGGGCACCCGGCTGCGGGTGGCGCTCTCCGCGCTGACCATGGCCGAGTACTTCCGCGACGTCAAGAAGCAGGAGGTGCTGCTCTTCATCGACAACATCTTCCGCTTCACCCAGGCCGGCTCGGAGGTCTCCACCCTGCTCGGCCGTATGCCGAGCGCGGTGGGCTACCAGCCGACCCTGGCCGACGAGATGGGCGAGCTCCAGGAGCGGATCACCTCCGTCCGGGGCCAGGCCATCACCTCCATGCAGGCGATCTACGTGCCGGCGGACGACTACACCGACCCCGCCCCGGCCACCACGTTCGCCCACCTGGACGCGACCACCAACCTGGAGCGGTCGATCTCCGACAAGGGCATCTACCCGGCCGTGGACCCGCTGGCGTCCTCGTCCCGGATCCTCGCCCCGGAGTTCGTCGGCGCCGAGCATTTCCAGGTCGCCACCGAGGTGAAGCGGATCCTGCAGCGCTACAAGGACCTGCAGGACATCATCGCCATCCTCGGCATCGAGGAGCTCTCCGAGGAAGACAAGATCACCGTGGCCCGGGCCCGGCGGATCGAGCGCTTCCTGTCGCAGAACACCTACGCTGCGGAGCAGTTCACCGGCGTGGCGGGCTCGACGGTCCCGATCAAGGAGACCATCGAGGCGTTCCGCAAGATCAGCGAGGGCGAGTACGACCACTTCCCCGAGCAGGCGTTCTTCATGTGCGGCGGTCTCGAGGACCTGGAGCGCAAGGCTGAGGAGCTGATGAAGGGCTGACAGCCCGATCAGATCTGTAACAAAAAGACTGCCCCGGCCATGCCGGGGCAGTCTTTTGTTCATTTTCACGCCTTATCATCGCCGCGGTCCGTTACTCGTGGTCGTCGGTTCCGTACCACCCGAGATACGGTCGGTCGGCGCTCACGTGAACGAGCGTTGATCTTTGCAACCTTTCGGCTACGTGCGCCCGTCTCCTCTTCGTGGGCGTAACGAACGGAGATGCTCGTGGGTAAGGCCGTCAAGAGTGGCCGTAAGCCGTCCATCTGGCGGGGCGTGCCGCGCTGGGCCAGGGTCTGCACGGTGTTCGGCACCGTGCTGACCATGCTCAGCGGGGCGGTGCTGGTCGGCACCGAGGTGCTGATGGCCCGCTACGAGGGCGCGGTCGGCAAGGCCGACCTCTTCGGCGACCAGGCGGCCGGTGCCCAGGCGAAGAAGACCGACATCAAGGGCCCGCTCAACATCCTGCTGGTCGGCATCGACCCGCGTACGCCGACAGCGGCGCCACTGGCCGACTCGATCATGGTGTTGCACGTGCCCGCGTCGATGGACCGGGCCTATCTGTTCTCGCTGCCGCGGGACCTCTACGTGCACATCCCCTCGTTCAAGAAGGCCGAGTTCGCCGGCGAGACCACGAAGATCAACGCCGCCATGTCGTTCGGCAGCCGGGTGCCGGGAGGGAACCCCGACGCGGCGCGGGGCTTCGAGCTGCTGGCCACCACTGTGCAGAACGTGACCGGCATCAAGCGGTTCGACGCGGGCGCGATCATCAACTTCACCGGCTTCCAGAAGATCGTCGACGCGATGGGCGGCGTCGACATGTACGTCGAGCGGGAAGTGCGCTCCGAGCACAAGCAGCCGGACGGCAAGCCGCGGCCGGGCAACACGCGCGGCGAGGGCTACGTCGGCCCGCAGGCGGTCTACGAGAAGGGCAACCAGCACCTCAGCGGGTGGCAGGCGCTGGACTACGTCCGGCAGCGCTACCCGAAGAACGGTGTCCCGGACTCTGACTACGGCCGGCAGCGTCACCAGCAGCAGTTCGTCAAGGCCATGGTCGGTCAGGCGTTCAGCGCCGACGTGGTGTCCAACCCGATCAAGCTGGACAAGGTGCTCCGCGCCGCGGGCCAGTCGCTGATCTTCAACGGCCGTGGCAACAGCGTGATCGACTTCGGGCTCGCCCTGAAGAGCATCCGCCCGAACACCATTCAGATGATCAAGCTCCCGGGTGGCGGGGTCTTCGACGGTAAGAAGTACAAGGGTGAGCAGTTCAAGCCCGGCGTGTCGGACTTCTTCACCGCCCTGCACAATGAACAACTGGACCCGTTCCTGCTGGAGCACCCGGAATTCCAGAACAAGACCAAGTAGCCGTGGCGCAGCTCTCCCCACCCGCCTTGGGGGCGGGTCAGCGTCAGGACTAGACTTTCGGCAATCCGCCGCCGCAGCAAGGAGACAGCGTGGCACAGCAGCTTCACGTCGAGCTCGTCGCCGTCGAGGAGAAGGTCTGGTCCGGTGACGCCGAGATGGTCGTCGCCCGGACGACCGAGGGTGAGCTCGGTGTCCTGCCGGGGCACGCGCCGCTGCTCGGCCAGCTCGCCGAGCCCGGCCAGGTGCGCATCAAGCTGGCTGGCGGTGAGCAGGTCTCCTACGACGTGGCCGGCGGCTTCCTCTCGGTGAGCGCCGACGGTGTCATCGTCCTGGCCGAGAGCGCGACCCCGGTCTCCGCGCAGAGCCACTGAGCCGTACCGGGGATGGAGATCGTCGAGGGAATCGGGATCGGCGTCGCCGTCATCCTCGGTGCGCTCCTCATCCTCTTCGTCCGGCGGGCCCTGGTCACCCGCAGCGGTGGCATCATCCGGCTCAGCGTCCGGGTCTCCACCATGCTCGACGGCCGCGGATGGTCGCCCGGCTTCGGCCGGTTCGCCGGTGACGAGCTGCGCTGGTACCGGATGTTCAGCTTCGCCCTGCGGCCCAAGCGGGTGCTCTCCCGCAAGGGGCTCGCGGTGGAGCGCCGCCGGTTGCCGGAGGGTCAGGAACGTCTCTCCATGCCGGCCGACTGGGTGATCCTCCGCTGTACCAGTCACCATGCACCGGTGGAGATCGCCATGGCGCGGTCTACAGTGACCGGTTTCCTCTCCTGGCTCGAGGCCGCCCCTCCGGGGGCGGTCTCGCCGCGTATGGCCTCCCAAGATTGGCCCGCTGCCTAGTTCCCTCTCACCGTTGGGGGTTTCCGGGGAGCCCGCCCGGCTGCGGGCGGTCAGGCTTGATCCCTCCGCCGGGCGGGCTCCCCGGATACCCTGCCGGGGCACTGTGCGTCGTTCGGGCGCGCTATCTATCAACTGCCGTTACTGGTGGCGACTAGTTCTGCCTCGTAGCCGTGGTTGTCGGTGAGGTAGGCGGCGTAGGTGTCGGGGCCGCCGGCGTGCGGATGGCGGTCCGGGAAGAGCAGCGTCCAGCCGTACGCCGGGGCTGTCGTCACGAGCCGGTCCACGGCGGCCGGCGGGCCGGCGTGGAAGGCCAGGTGGTTCAGCCCCGGAGCCAGCCGATCGTGCCGGGGCCCGGAGAGCGCTGACGACTGCTCCAGCACGATGTAGGTGGGGCCGAGGCGCCACGAGCGGCCGGCCGGCCAGTCCTGGTGCAGCGACCAGCCCAGCTCGCCCAGGAGCCAGCCCCAGCTACGCGTGGCGGCCGCGAGATCGGGAACCCACACCTCGACGTGGTGCAGCCCGCCGACGCTCAGCGCTTACCGCCCGGCACCCATAGCACATCTCCCGCCGGATTTGCCGTTCTTGACAGGATAAAGAGCAGATCGGAGAGCCGGTTGAGATACTTTGCCGGGAGCGGGCTGGTCCGTTCCGGATCGTGGCTGACCAGCGCCCACGCTGCTCGTTCGGCACGCCGGGCGATGGTCCGCGCCACGTGCAGCAGCGCCGCGCCTGCGGTGCCGCCGGGGAGGATGAAGGAGTCGAGCTTGCTCAGGCGTGCGTTGTACTCGTCGCACCAGCCCTCGAGGCGCTCGACGTACTCCTCGGTCACTCGCAGCGGCGGATACTTCGGCTCCGGCTCCACCGGCGTGGACAGGTCGGCGCCCACGTCGAACAGGTCGTTCTGGATCGACGCCAGCACGGCCCGCAGTTCCTCGTCGAGCTGGCCCAGGGCGAGCGCGACGCCGATCGCCGCGTTGCACTCGTCGACATCCGCGTACGCGGCGATCCGTGGATCGGTCTTCGGCACCTGCTCGTTGTTGCTCAGCCTGGTCATGCCGGCGTCGCCGGCCTTGGTGTAGATGCGCGTGAGGTGGACGGCCATGACGCACAGCCTACGGATACCGGACCTGACGATCCCGGCGCGGCCGGACACCACCGCCGGCTGGCCGGCGGTGGTGGGCCCCGGGGACGCGGGCGATCCGGCGGTCAACGATGTCGACGTCATCCGGGTACGCGGTGACGCCCGGCTGGCCGGCACCGTGCACGTGGTGGGTGCCAAGAACTCGGCGTTGAAGTTGATGGCAGCCGCGCTGCTCGCTCCGGGCCGGAGCGTGATCACCAACGTCCCGCGGATCACCGACATCGCGATCATGGGGGAGGTGCTGCGCCGGCTGGGGTGCGACGTGCGGTTCGACGCGGACGACCCGGTGGATCCGATGGTCGCGCGGGGCGGGGTGGCCCGGTCGCGCTCGGTGACCATCGATGTACCCGAACAGCCGGGCGCCGACGCGGACTACGACCTGGTCCGCCGGCTGCGTGCGTCGATCTGCGTGCTCGGCCCGTTGCTGGCCCGCCGGGGGTACGTGCGGGTGGCTCACCCGGGCGGCGACGCGATCGGCTCGCGCGGGCTGGACATGCACGTCTCCGGGCTGACCCGGATGGGCGCGGACATCTCCGGTGAGCACGGCTTCGTCATCGCTACCGCACCGCACGGGCTCCGCGGCGCGGACATCGTGCTGGACTTCCCCAGTGTGGGCGCCACCGAGAACCTGGTGATGGCGGCGGTGCTGGCCCAGGGCACCACGACGATCGACAACGCGGCTCGGGAGCCGGAGATCGTTGACATCTGCACCATGCTCAACCAGATGGGCGCGCGGATCTCCGGCGCCGGAACGTCCACCCTGCGGATCACCGGCGTACCCGGGCTGCGCCCGGTGCGGCACGCCACCGTGGGGGACCGGATCGTGGCCGGCACCTGGGCCTTCGGCGCGGCGATGACCCGAGGCGACGTGACCGTGACCGGGCTCGACCCGGCCTTCCTGGAGGTCGCGCTGGACAAGGTGGTGGCGGCCGGCGGCCTGGTGGAGACCCGGGGAGACGGCTTCCGGGTGCGGATGGACGACCGGCCCCGCGCGGTCGACGTGGTGACGCTGCCGTACCCGGGCTTCGCCACCGACCTGCTGCCGATGGCGATCGGCCTGGCCGCGGTCAGTGACGGTGCCTCGTTGATCACCGAGAACATCTTCGACGGCCGGTTCATGTTCGCCAACGAGATGATGCGCCTCGGCGCGGACATCAAGACCGACGGCCACCACGCGGTGGTCCGGGGCCGGAGCCGACTCTCCGGAGCGCCGGTGCGGGCCACGGACATTCGCGCCGGGGCCGGCCTGATCATCGCCGGGCTCTGCGCGGACGGGGCCACCGAGGTCTCCCACGTGCACCACGTCGACCGGGGCTACCCGGACTTCGTGGCTGACCTGCGCGCGCTCGGAGTGGCTGTCGAGCGCGGGACGACGCCGGAGGAGCCGGAGCTGGAAATCTGACGCAGACCGGGTCCAGGGGGTTGTCGGGTCTCCCGACAGCCCCTTAGCCGTCGTTCAGGCTCGCCGACTAGGGTGCAGGCAGGCACTCAATCGCAGCGAGGGAGAAGCAGATGGCGGGTCGACTCGCGGTCGTCGGGGCCGGGCTGATGGGCTCCGGCATCGCCCAGGTGGCGGCGCAGGCGGGCTGGCAGGTGACGCTGCGCGACCTGGACGACGCGGCCACCAAGCGAGGGCTCGGCGGCATTCGGAAGTCGCTGGAGAAGTTCGCCGAGAAGGGCAAGATCGAGGCGTCGGACGTCGAGGCGACGCTCGCCCGGATCACCCCGACCACCGACTTGGAGGCGGCGGCGGACGCGGACATCGTGGTCGAGGCGGTCTTCGAGCGTCTGGAGATCAAGCACGAGGTGTTTCGCGCCCTGGACAAGATCTGCAAGGCCGACGCGGTGCTCGCCACCAACACCTCGGCCATCCCGGTGACCCAGATCGCCGCGGTCACCGAGCGGCCCGAGGCGGTCGTCGGCACCCACTTCTTCTCCCCGGTGCCGATGATGCAGCTCTGCGAGCTGGTCCGCGGCTACAAGACCAGCGACGCCACGCTGGCCACCGTCCGGGCCTTCGCCGAGGAGATCGGCAAGACGGTGGTGGTGGTCAACCGGGACATCGCCGGCTTCGTGACCACCCGCCTGATCTCCGCCCTGGTGGTGGAGGCGGTCAAGCTCGTCGAGTCCGGCGTGGTGTCGGCGGAGGACCTGGACACCGCCTGTCGGCTGGGCTTCGGGCACGCCATGGGCCCGCTGGCCACCACCGACCTGACCGGCGTGGATGTGCTGCTGCACGCCTCGAAGAACATCTACACCGACACGGCGGACGAGAAGTTCTTCCCACCGGAGCTGCTCCAGCGCATGGTCACCGCCGGCGACCTGGGCCGCAAGACCGGCAAGGGCTTCTACACGTACTGAGAACACGCAGCTACGGGCCCGCAGTGGCGATCACTCGCTACCGCGGGCCCGGGGCGGTGCTCATCCCGGACTGGAAGCCGGGTCGGGGTCTGCCAGCGCTGCCGCGACGAAGTCGAAGGCGTCTGGGATGACCCGACCCCAGTAGCCGAAGTCGTGTCGGCCGTCGGCGTACTCCACCTAGGCGGCCGGCTCTGGAAGAGCACGCTCCAGCGCTTGCACGTCGGCGAGGAAGTCGTCCTGCCGACCGCACCAGATGCCCAGCCGAGTGCCGCGCAGCCGATCGACGCTGGCGAAGACGGCGTCGCCAGGTGCGACGGCGGGGGAGAAGGCCGCCACCGCCCGGAGGAACCCCGGCCAGGTCCCGGCGAGCAACAGCGAGCCGAAGCCCCCCATCGACCAGCCCCAGGCCGCCAGTCGGGCGGAATCGAAGCCCCGCTCGGCGCACCAGGCCGGTAGTTCCTCGCGCACCATCCGTTGCGGGTCGTCCCGCCCGGACGGACGCCAGGAGAGTCGGTCGCCGGTTGCCCCAGCGAGCACGAACGGCGGAGCGCCCCGGCGTACCGCGTCGGTCAGGAAACGGCCCAGGCCGAGCCCGGGGAAGTCCCGCGCGGTGGTGGAAGCGCCGTGCAGCACGAGGCAGACCGGCAGTCCCCGCCCGTCGCCGTACCCGTCCGGGACGGCCGTGTAGAAGTCGACCGTGCGGCCCCGCGCGGCGGACGGGCGGCTGGTGAGCCGTTCGTCGCCGGCCGGTGCCTTCGGAGGCACCGGCCGTGCCGGCGCGGGCCGGATCAGGTCGCGCGCCGTCCAGCCGATGCCGACGGCCAGTGCACCCGCCCCCGCCCCCGCGAGCAGGAGACCACGCCGGGTCGGTCGAGCCGCCATGGTCCGAGTGTCGCAGCCCTTGGCGGAACCCGGTGTCCCGTCGTGCGGTCGAAAAAAGCCGACGGGGAACTGTCTGCTTACCGGTCAGCCGTCGCGCTTGGTCGTCCAGCCGAAGGTGGTCAGGCAGAGCACCAGGCCGATCACGCACCACAGGGCCAGCACCAGCGCGACGCGGCCCAGCTCGAACGAGCCCCCGGGCTCCTGCGCGCCGAAGCTCGACGGCAGGAAGACCGCCCGTAGCCCCTGGCACATCCACTTGAGCGGGAACAGCGCGGCCACCTGCTGCATCCAGGTGGGCAGGTCGGTGAAGACGAAGAACACTCCGGAGATGAACTGGAGCACCAGGGCGACCGGGGTGACCACCGCCGAGCCGCTGCGCGCGGTGCGGGCCAGCGACGAGATGGCGATCCCGCAGAGCGTGCAGGCGGTCACCCCGAGCACGGAGACCCAACCGAAGGTGAACCACTTCCCGGCGGTACCCGGCAGGTCGAGGTCGAACAGCGCCACCGCGACCGCCAGCAGCAGCGCGGTCTCGGCGATGCCGATCGCCACCACCATGATCACCTTGCCGGCGAACCAGACCCACTTCGGCATCGGCGTGCCCCGGTAGCGCTTGAGCACGCCCCGGTCCCGCTCGATCGGGATCCAGATGCCGAGGTTCTGGAAGCTCACCGTCATCAGGCCGGTCGCGATCATGCCGGTGATGAAGTACTGGGTGAACTTGACCCCGCCGCCGATCGTGCCGCCGAAGATCGACGCGAAGATCAGGATCATGATGATAGGGAAGCCCATCGTGAAGACCACGGACTCCCGGCTGCGCAGGAACTGGGTGATCTCCAGCCGGCCCTGCCGCAGGGCCAGCGCGCCCGCGCCCGGCCGGCGGCCCGGGGTCGCGGCGACCGGCGTCGCCGGCTTCGTCGTGGTCGTCATCGCGCGTGTCCGATCATCGTGAGGTAGACGTCCTCCAGGGTCGGCCGGGTCACGGTGAGCCCGGGGACCTCGCCGCCGTAGCGCGCGGCCAGCTCGGCCACCAGGGCCGTCGGCGTCGCGCTCGGCGCGCGCTCCAGCGTCCCGTCCGGGGTACGCCAGGAGACCGTCGCCAGCGCCTCCTGCCGGTTGCCCAGCTGGTTCGGTGCGGCGACCTCCACGAGCCGGCCGCCGGCGATCACACCCACCCGGTCGGCCAGCGCCTCCGCTTCGTCCAGGTAGTGGGTGGTCAGCACGATGGTGGTGCCGGCCGCCGCGAGGTCGCGGATCAGTTCCCAGAACTCGCGGCGGGCCTCCGGGTCGAAGCCGGTGGTCGGCTCGTCGAGGAAGAGCAGCTCGGGGCGGCCGATGATGCCCAGCGCCACGTCGAGGCGGCGCTTCTGCCCACCCGAGAGGGTGTGCGTACGGGCCTTCGCCTTGCCGGCCAGCCCGACCCGCTCGATCACCTTGTCCGGGTCGTCGGCGTCCGGGTAGAAGCCGGAGAAGTGCCGGATCACCTCGGCCACGGTCAGCTCGTCGAACTCGCCGGTGCCCTGGAGCACGATGCCGACCCGGGACCGCCAGCCGGCGTCCGGGTGGGCGGGGTCGGCCCCGAGCACGGCGACCTCGCCGGCGTCCCGGCGTCGGTAGCCCTCCAGGATCTCCACGGTCGTGGTCTTGCCGGCGCCGTTCGGGCCGAGCAGGGCGAACACCTCGCCGCGGTGGACGTCGAGGTCCACGCCCGCCACGGCCACGTTGTCGCCGTACGCCTTGCGCAGCCCCCGGACGGAGATGGCCAGCTCGTCATCCATGGTGTCCAGTGTGCGTCCTGACCGGGGTGGCGTGGCGCCCGGGGTGTGGCGGTCCGGGACACTCCGGGCGCTTCGCACCCGGACGTCCGCGACATGGACCTGTGTGGTTTTCCACAACCCGTTTTACTGAACGGTAACTTAGACTCCGGCCATGGATGAGAAGGCATCTTCGGGGCGGTTGCCCGAGCGGGACCGCCCGTGGGTGATGCGCACCTACGCCGGTCACTCGTCGGCCGCCGCGACCAACGCCCTCTTCCGCCGCAACCTGGCGAAGGGGCAGACCGGTCTCTCGGTCGCCTTCGACCTGCCCACCCAGACCGGGTACGACCCCGACCACGAGCTGGCCACCGGTGAGGTCGGCCGGGTCGGCGTGCCGGTGGCCCACCTCGGCGACATGCGGGCGCTCTTCGACGGCATTCCGCTGGCCGACATGAACACCTCGATGACCATCAACGCCCCGGCGATGTGGCTGCTCGCCCTGTACGGCACCGTGGGGCTGGAGCAGAACGCCGAGCTGGCGCGCTGCGCCGGCACCACGCAGAACGACATCATCAAGGAGTACCTGTCCCGGGGGACGTACATCTTCCCGCCGGCGGCGTCGCTGCGGCTCACCGCCGACGTGGTGGCCTACACGCTGCGTGAGATGCCGCGGTGGAACCCGGTCAACATCTGCTCGTACCACCTCCAGGAGGCCGGTGCCACGCCGGTGCAGGAGGTCGGCTTCGCGCTGGCCACGGCGGTCGCCGTGCTTGACGCGGTCCGCGACTCGGGCCAGGTGCCCGCCGAGCGGATCGGTGACGTGGTGCAGCGGATCTCGTTCTTCGTCAACGCCGGGGTGCGGTTCGTGGAGGAGATCGCCAAGATGCGCGCGTTCAGCGTGCTCTGGGACGAGATCACCCGGGACCGGTATGGCGTCACCGAGGCCAGGCAGCGCCGGTTCCGCTACGGCGTTCAGGTCAACTCGCTCGGCCTGACCGAAGCGCAGCCGGAGAACAACATCCAGCGCATCGTGCTGGAGATGCTCGGCGTGACGTTGTCCCGCGACGCCCGGGCCCGCGCGGTGCAGCTGCCCGCCTGGAACGAGGCGCTCGGCCTGCCCCGCCCGTGGGACCAGCAATGGTCGCTGCGGATGCAGCAGGTCCTGGCGTACGAGTCGGACCTGCTCGAATACCCCGACCTCTTCGCCGGCTCGCACGTGATGACCGCGCTGGTCGACGAGATCGTCACCGGTGCCCGCGTCGAGCTGGACAAGGTGCTGGAGTTGGGCGGCGTGGTCGCCGCCGTGGAGACCGGTTACCTCAAGAGCGCGCTGGTCGCCTCGCTGGCCGAGCGCCGCCGCCGGATGGAGTCCGGTGCCGACGTGGTGGTCGGCGTCAACCGGTTCACTGGGACCGAGTCGTCCCCGCTGACCGCGGCCGGAGCGGAGGCGGTCGAGCAGGTCGATCCGGCGGTCGAAACCGCCGCCGCCACCGGCGTACGCCGGTGGCGGGCCGACCGGGACGCCGCGGCCGTCGAGGCGGCCCTGGCCCGGCTCAGGGCGGCCGCCGCGACCACCGCGAACCTGATGCCGGCCACCCTGGAGTGCGTGCGGGCCGGCGTGACCACCGGCGAGTGGGCCGGCGCGCTGCGCCAGGTCTTCGGCGAGTACCGGGCGCCCACCGGACTGGCCGGCGCCACCGGCACCGGCGGCGACCCGGGCCTCGCGGCCGTCCGCGCACGGGTTACCGCCACAGCCCGCGAGCTGGGCAGCGGCCGGCTGCGGCTGCTGGTCGGCAAGCCCGGCCTGGACGGGCACTCCAACGGCGCCGAGCAGATCGCGGTACGCGCCCGCGACGCCGGCTTCGAGGTCGTCTACCAGGGCATCCGGCTGACCGCCGGGCAGATCGTCGCCGCGGCCGTTGAGGAGGACGTCGACCTGGTCGGGCTCTCCGTGCTCTCCGGCTCGCACCTTGCCGCCGTGCCGGCCGTGCTCGACGGGCTGCGCGCCGCCGGTCGGGCGGACCTGCCGGTGGTGGTGGGCGGCATCATCCCCGCCGGCGACGCCGACACGCTGCGGGCGGCCGGGGTGGCTCGGGTCTTCACCCCGAAGGACTTCGCCCTCACCGGCATCATCGACGACCTGGTGACGGTCATCCGGCGCGCCAACGACCTGCCCTGACCCGGGCTGGTGTGACCGGTCAGCGGCCGGCGTAGGTCATGCAGTCGGCCATGTCGTTGTCCGGGCCGACCCTTATGGACGAGGCGTGGCACTCGAGCTGCTCATTGTGCCGACAGTCGGACCGCTGGCACGCGCCCACCTGAGCGATCAGGCTGTCCACACCGCCGCGCACCGGCGACTCGACGAAGGTGTGGCAGTGCGCGTGATCCATGCTGCCGATCGTGATCGCGAAGGCGTGGCAGTCGCCGGCGTTGTTGTACGCGCAGGCCACGACCACGCACTCCTGGACCCGGGGCATCTCCATCGCTGTAGTCATGCCGACCTCCTCTAGGCTTCTTGACCGATCGTAGGCTTTTGCCGGCTTCGTGATCCTTGCTATGCCGCGACGCTGGGTAGCTGTCTGGTTTGTCGGCCACCCGGTGCGGTGGGTCGTGGCTTTGTCGGCCGCGCGGTGTGGTGCGTTGTGGGTTTGTCGGGTGCGGCGGCGGTGGGTCGTGGGTTGTCGGGCGCGGTGCGGGTGGGTCGTGGGTTGTCGGGCGCGGTGCGGTGCGTCGTGGGCGGTGTGGGGCCCGCCGTGCCCGGCTTCGGGCGGTCAGGCTTGATCCCTACGCCGGGCACGGCGGGCCCCACACCGTCGGTGGTCGCCGTTCGTCCTGATCCCTCCGCTGCGTGACGGACCATTCCGTCTGGCGGGGTGGCGGGGTCTGATTGGTCCCTGTAGTTGGACGCGGCCGGGTGCTCCCTTCTGGGGGGCGGTCGCTGTTGTGAGCGATATACCTCGGAGGCATAAATATGCCTCCGAGGTATACCCCTCGTTGACCACCTCGCCCCGGGTTCGCTTCATCCTCGTTCGCGGTGGTCGACTCGATGTCAGCGTGTCAGCGATGTCGGCGATGTCGGCGATGTCGGCGATTTCGGGGATGTCCCGGTGTCCTGGGCGGCCGGATGGCCCGATATCGGTGATACCGAGTCGATCAACCCCAGCCGGTCGAGTTGACGCCCGCGACAGCCGGCAATTTCGTGCCGTATGTCCCGTATCGGAGGTCTCTGGCGTGTGACCGGCTGCATCCGTGGGGTGGAATCGTGGCGGGCCGGGGGTCGTTACACACCCTGACGATCGCAGCACCACCGGTCCGGCACCCCGCCCCTCTGGGGGTTGGGATGGCGGCCGGGCCCGGGTTGGAATGCCCGCGGGTGGCCGGTCGTTGCAGACCCCTGACCGACCCCCTCACTCGGGGGCCGCTGGAACGGAGCCCCCGCTCACCGGGGTGCCGATGGATGGGCCACCCCCGGAATGCCGGCGGCCCGGCGGTCGTTACATACAGTCCCGGCGCCACGAGCCCCCGCCCGTAGGCCGCCGACGATGACTTTCCCCCCTTGCAGTTGGAAGCGCCGGACGAGGTGCTCGCATCCTTGCGCCGTCCCCCTCGGGCGTGTGGGTGTCTACCCCCCTGAAGGAGCTGACCTCTCATGAACACGATTATTCGTAAGAGCATGCTGTCTGTTGCTGGTCTCGCGTTCGCCGGTGGCGTGTTCGCCGGTCCGATCGCCGCGCACGCCGCCACCCCCGTGGATGGCAAGCCGGTCGCGGTCGCGGTGCAGACGGCCAAGGTGCAGGGCGCGCAGTCGCACATCGACCTGAACGACGAGCAGACCGGCAATGTGAAGGCGATCATCGCGGCGACGAAGAAGGCTGGTCTGCCTGAGCGGGCCGCGGTGATCTCGATCGCCACGAGTCTGCAGGAGTCGAAGCTGGAGAACCTGGGTCACCTCGGCGACGCCAACGACCATGACTCGCTGGGCCTGTTCCAGCAGCGCCCGACCAGTGGTTGGGGCACGCCCGAGCAGATCACCAACCCCGAGTACTCCACCACCGCGTTCCTCAAGGGTTTGAAGCAGGTTGACGGGTGGCAGGACATGGCGTTGACCGACGCCGCGCAGACCGTGCAGGTCTCGGCCTACCCCGACGCCTACGCCCAGTGGGAGCAGCAGGCCACCGACCTGGTCGCCCAGCACTGGAACAGCTGACCCACCGCACCACCGCACGACATCGACCGCTGGCCGGCACCCCACCCCGGGGTGCCGGCCAGCGGCATGTCTGGACCGGCGGGAACGCCCTGGCCCGCGGCCCGCGGCTCGTCAGACGCGGAAGCCGGCGGCGCGTGCTGCCTCGCGTTCCCGGCGGCGTTCGGAGCGTCGGCGTAGGAACCAGTAGACGAACGCCACCAGGCCGAGCAGGAAGGCGAGCACCAGCACCGGCAGGATGATCGCCACCAGGGAGACCACCACGCTGGTGGCGTCCTCGGCGGTGCTGGCCACTGGGGCGCCGAACCCGGCGGTGGTCGCGTTGACTACCGGCCGCGCTGCGGACTTGAGCAGGTGTACGCCGAACGCGAGCAGAACGCCGGTGACCACTTGCACCCACTGGTGCGACGAGAAGAAGCTGCCCGGGTCGGTGACCGTCACCGTCTCCGACGACGATCCGGCGCCGAAGGCCAGGCCGCCGGCGGTGGGTCGGACCACGGTCTGCACCACGTCGTTGATGTGGTCGACCACCGGCACCTTGTCCGCCACCATCTCGACGGCGAGCAGCAGGGCCAGGATGGCGACGACCCAGCCGTTGCCGAGCCATGTCCAGCCGCTGGGCAGGTCGATCAGGTCGGTGTAGCGGGCGAGCAGACCGAGGGTGAGCAGGGGTATGTACGCGTTCAGGCCCGCCGAGGCGGCGAGACCGGTACCGGTGAGGACTTCGAGCACCATCTCAGCATCCCATCGACGCGCCAGTGCCGCTCGGTGGCGACCGGTGGGTGCTCGGCTACCCTCGTCGGGTGCGGTTGGTCATTGCGAAGTGCTCGGTGGACTACGTCGGACGGCTCTCGGCTCACCTGCCGCTGGCGACCCGGCTGCTGATGGTGAAGGCGGACGGGTCGGTGTCGATCCATGCCGACGACCGGGCGTACAAGCCGTTGAACTGGATGAGCCCGCCGTGTCGGCTGGAGGAGGCCCCCGGCGTGTGGCGGGTGGTCAACAAGGCTGGCGAGGAGCTGCGGATCACCCTTGAGGAGATCTTCCAGGACACCTCGTACGAGTTGGGGGTGGACCCCGGCCTGCGCAAGGACGGGGTGGAGGCGCATCTCCAGGAGTTGCTGGCGGCCAACCCGAGCGTGTTGGGCGACGGGTACACGCTGGTCCGCCGCGAGTACATGACGGCGATCGGCCCGGTCGACCTGCTCTGCCGGGACGCCAACTCCGGTGCGGTCGCGGTCGAGGTCAAGCGGCGCGGTGAGATCGACGGGGTCGAGCAGCTCACCCGCTATCTCGAACTGATGAACCGCGACCCGCTGCTCAGCCCGGTCACCGGGGTCTTCGCCGCGCAGGAGATCAAGCCGCAGGCGCGGGTGCTCGCCGCCGACCGGGGCATCCGGTGCGTGGTCGTGGACTACGACAAGCTGCGGGGCATCGAGAAGGACGAGTTGACCCTCTTCTGACCGGTTCACTCCCCGGTTCGCACCGCGATCAGCGACTTGGGTAGGCCGGCCACCCGCTCGACGAGCATCCGCGAGTCGGGGAAGTAGTGGCGCATCTGCGACCGGTCCAGCAGTTCGGTCCAGAGCACCTGGTGGATGGCGGCGTCGTGGCTCCGGGTCGGCTTGTGGCCTAGCGGCCACCGTCGGGCGACCGCGGTGCGAAGCCGGACCGGCAGGAACTGCATTCCGGGCGCGATCCAGTGCGGCTCGATCGGGAAGTAGCGGTAGGGCGTCTGCACCCAGTGCCGTTCGGCCAACGAGTGGACTGCCGCGGCGAACCGCGGCTGGCGTTCGTGCCCGCCCACGTGCTCCAGCACCGAGTTGGAGAAGACCAGGTCGAAGTCGCCGTTGGTGACCTGCGGCGGCAGGTCGCAGGCATCGGCCTGTACGACGTGGGCCCACTCTGGGACGACGGTGGGCGGTTGCTCCAGGTTGACCACGGTCACCCGAGTGGGCCGGATGGTGGCGCGATTCCAGGTGCCGAGCCGGCCGCCGAGATCGACCACGTGCATGTCGCCGATCGTCGGGAACGTGCGTGCGAGCCAGTCCGAGCGACGCCGCCGCTGCCGGGCGCTCCACGACCGGTCACTGTCGACAAGGCGGTAGCGCAATCGATTAGGGCCCATTTAACGCAATGTACCGCCGCGAATACCGTGTCCAAACATGTGGATGCGTCGATCTCGGTGGAGATCGGTTATCCGACACTCACCTGCCGTACATCATTTTGATGGCCTTGACGAGTCGGGCGACGTCGGTCGGGGTCCGCTCGAAGGTCATGGACGGCAGCAGCGACCGGGCCCTCCGGCGGGTGATCGCCTTGGCCCGGCCGAATTCGCGCAGTCCGTCCTCGCCGTGGATCCGCCCGAAGCCGGAGTCACCGACCCCGCCGAACGGCAGGGTGGACATCCCGGCGAAGGTGAGGGTGGAGTTGACCGAGGCCATCCCGGAGCGCAGCCGTCGGGCGATGGCAACCGCGCGCCGCCGACCGAAGACCGAGCCACCCAGGCCGTACGCGAGCGCGTTGGCCCGGGCGACGGCTTCGTCGGCGTCGCGGACCCGGCTGATGGTGAGCGTCGGCCCGAAGGTCTCCTCGCGGACGGCGGCCGAGTCCTCCGGTACGTCCACCAGCACGGTCGGGTGCACGTACGGCGGCTGCACCGCGCTCGGGCCGCCCAGCACGGCGCGCCCGCCGGAGTTGACCGCGGCCTCGATGTGGCGGCGGATCACGTCGACCTGGCCGGGCATGGTGATCGGGCCGATGTCGGTGCCCTCGGGCCCGACGGTCAGCCGGCCCGCGCGGGCCACCACCTTGTCGACGAAGGTGTCGAAGACCTGGTCGACGGCGTACACCCGTTCGATGCCGATGCAGGTCTGGCCGGCGTTGGTCATTCCGCCCCAGACGCACGCCTCGGCGGCGGCGTCCAGGTCGGCGTCGCTGTCGACGATCATGGCGTCCTTGCCGCCGCCCTCGATGAGCACCGGGGTCAGCGTCTCGGCGCAGGCGGCCATGACCTTGCGGGCGGTGGCGGTGGAGCCGGTGAAGGCGAGCTTGTTCACCCCGGAACGGCACAGCGCCGCGCCCACGCCGCCCAGCCCGTGCACGGCGGTGAACACCGGTTGCTCGGGTACGACCTCGGCGAAGCTGTCCACCAGCCACTGGCCGGCCGCGGGCGTGTACTCGCTCGGCTTGAGCACGACGGCGTTGCCGGCGGCCAGCGCGTACGCGGCGGAGCCGATCGGGGTGAAGACCGGATAGTTCCACGGCCCGATGACGCCGACCACGCCGTACGGCTGGTATTCGAGGTGCCCGGAGAACTCGGCGAGGATGAGCCGGGACCGCACCCGGCGCGGGCCGAGCACCCGGCCGGCGTTGCGGGCGGCCCAGTCGATGTGCTCGATCGCGGTGACGATCTCGACGATGGCGTCGGCGACCGGCTTGCCGCCCTCGACGTGCACCAGCTCGGCGAGCTGCTCGATCCGCTTGGCGAGCAGGGCGCGCCAGCGCAGCAGCCGTTCGCGGCGGCCGGTGAAGCCCAGCCCGGCCCACCATTCGCCGGCGGTGCGGGCGCGCTCGACGGCCCGCCGGACGTCGGCGTCGGTGGCGACCGGGAGGCGACCGGCCTCGACGCCGGTGGCGGGGCTGGTGGACACCAGTTGGCCTGCCTCGATGACCGGGTTGCCGGGGATCTGCACAGCCGTCATGGCGGAAGTCTAGACCCGAAGATTACTCGCCGGTAGGCCGCGATTCGGCCCGGCGGGACGGGAGTCGCATCGGGCCGCCCGCTCGTTGATCAGAGCAGGTCAGGCCCTCTGCTCGGATCCCGCCCGCCCGAACCGTCGAACGGGAGATGGCCGGGAGGTGGCGAGGAGTTGACCGGCCGGTCGGTATTGACGATTACCGTCTGATGGCAGGCTGGCGCGCGGCGTAGTCGTGTGGGGTGGAGGGCTGGCTGTCCATGGAGGAACATCCGGAACTGATGCCGCTGTTGACGGTCGCGGGTGGGTCGATGCGCGGGGCGAGTTTTCGTCTGCGGGCCGAGGCGCAGGTGATCGGTCGGGCGCCGACCGGTCACGTCGTCATCAACGACCCGCACCTGAGCCGGCAGCACGCGGCGGTGTGGCGGGCGCCGGAGGGCCCGGCACTGCGCGACCTGGGCTCAACCAACGGCACCTGGCTCAACGACCGCCGGATCACCGAGGTGGAACTCCTCTCCGACGGCGATGTGATCCGGCTCGGCCGCACCGAGCTGCGTCTGTTCGATCCGGGAGTGGCCCACACCGATCCGGTCGGGCTCAGCTTCGGCCCGTCCCGGCGTGACGTCCGGCCGACGCTGCCGCTGCCGCTGGCCACGCCGCCCACCGCACGTCGCTGAGTAAAAGGACGTCGTGGTTGGTGCGGGCCCACACCCGGGGCGCACCCGGGATGGCTGCCGGGCACCTGGACCGGCGCGGACCGGGGTGGCAGCATGCCGCGGGTGGAGACCGAGCAGCGGACCGTGACAGCGAACGGCATCACCCAGGCGGTACGCGTGGCGGGCCCGCCGGACGGCACTCCGGTGCTGCTGATCCACGGCAACTGCTCGTCCGCCCTGTTCTGGGAGCCGCTGGTCCGGCGGCTGCCGCCGACGCTGCGGGTGGTCGCGCCGGACCTGCGTGGTTACGGCGCCTCGGAGACCGCCCCGGTGGACGCGACCCGGGGTCTTCGGGATTTCTCCGACGACGTGGCCGCGCTGCTGGAGGACCCGACGTTCTTCGGCGCGGCCGACGCCCGCCCGGTGGTGGTGGGGCACTCCCTCGGCGGGGGCGTGGCGATGCGACTGCTGGTCGACCACCCGCACCGGGTGGGCGCGCTGCTGCTCGCCGCGCCGGTCTCCCCGTACGGCTTCGGTGGCACCCGCGACCTGGCCGGCACGCCGACGACGCCCGACTTCGCCGGTACCGGTGCCGGCACGGCGAACCCGGACTTCGTCGCCCGGCTCACCGCGGGTGATCGCGGCACCGAGGCCCAGACCAGCCCGCGTGCCGTGCTGCGAGCGACCTATGTGGCCGATCCGTCGTCGCTGGGCGGCGACGAGGAGTTGCTGCTCGACAGCCTGCTCTCCACCGTCACGGGGGACGACAACTACCCCGGCACGGCGGCGTCCTCGGAGAACTGGCCGGGCGTGGCGCCGGGGGAGCGCGGGGTGCTCAACGCGCTCGCGCCGACCTGGTTCCGGCTCGCCGACGAGCTGGTGGCCGTCGCCGACAAGCCTCCGGTCACCTGGGTACGCGGTGACGCCGACGTGATCGTCTCGGACACTTCGCTGTTCGACCTGGCGTACCTGGGCTCGCTGGGTGCCGTACCGGGGTGGCCCGGTGCGGCGGAGTGCCCGCCGCAGCCGATGGTCGGTCAGACCCGGGCGGTGCTGGAGCGGTACGCGGCGGCCGGCGGCGCGTACCACGAGGTGGTGCTGCCCGGTTGCGGGCACAGCCCGCACCTGGAGCGCCCGGCGGAGTTCGTCGCGGAGCTGCTGGCGTTGACCGCCGTCCCGGCCGGCTGAGTGCAGGCCCGGCCAGCCGGGCGGCCGGTGGCGTCGTGGGTGAAATATGCCACGGCGTCTCGACAACCCAGCGTCACGTGGCAGACTCGCGCGCATAACCTTAGCGGCCGTTCAGTGGCCGTGCGGAGTGTCTGGGGAGGCCGGTCGTGGCGCGCGAGTTCAGCACCGTGGGTGTGGTGGGGCTGGGCACCATGGGTGCCGGCATCGTCGAGGTCTTCGCCCGCAACGGCATCGACGTCGTCGCGGTGGAGATCTCCGAGCCGGCGCTGGAGCGTGGCCGGGTCAACCTCACCGGCTCCACGGACCGGGCGGTGGCCAAGGGCAAGCTCGCACCGGAGGACCGGGACGCGCTGCTCGGCCGGGTGCACTTCGCGGTCGGGCTGGACGCGCTGCACTCCGTCGACCTGGTCATCGAGGCGGTGCCCGAGCACCTGGACCTGAAGCAGCGGATCTTCGCCGAGCTGGACCGGGTCTGCAAGCCCGAGGCGATCCTGGCGACCAACACCTCCTCGTTGAGCGTCACCGAGATCTCGGTGGCCACCCACCGGCCCAACCAGGTCATCGGCATCCACTTCTTCAACCCGGCGCCGGTGATGAAGCTGGTCGAGGTGGTCCGGACCGTGGTCACCTCGGCCGAGGTGGTCGCCGACGTGGAGGCGCTCTGCGCACGGCTCGGCAAGGTCGACGTCACCATCAACGACCGGGCCGGTTTCATCGCCAACGCGCTGCTCTTCGGCTACCTGAACCACGCGGTCGGGATGTTCGAGTCGCACTACGCGACGCGGGAGGACATCGACGCCGCGATGAAGCTCGGCTGTGGCCTGCCGATGGGTCCGCTGGCGTTGATGGACCTCATCGGCCTGGACACCGCGTACGAGATCCTGGACACCATGTACCGGCGCGGCGGGCGGGACCGCCGGCACGCCCCGGTGCCGCTGCTCAAGCAGATGGTCACCGCGGGGCTGCTGGGCCGGAAGTCCGGCCGAGGCTTCTACACCTACGAACGGCCCGGTTCCCCGGTGGTCGTACCCGACGAGGCGACGCCGCTGGCCACGGAGGCCGCGCTCGCCGACGGCGCGCGCGCCATCGCCAAGGTGGGCGTGGTGGGCTCCGGGACGATGGCCACCGGCATCATCGAGGTCTTCGCGAAGGCCGGCTACGAGGTCATCTCGGTGACCCGGGGCGCGGAGAAGTCCGCGAAGGTGTGCGAGGCGGTGAAGACCTCGCTGAACAAGGGCGTGGTGCGCGGCAAGCTCGCCGAGGCCGACCGGGACGCCGCCCTGGGCCGGATCAGCTGGTCGGCCACGCTCGACCACCTCGCCGACGTCGACCTGGTGGTCGAGGCGGTGGTCGAGGAGTTGAGCGTGAAGAAGGCGCTCTTCGCCAGCCTCGACGAGATCTGCAAGCCGGGCGTGGTGCTGGCGACCACCACCTCGTCCCTGCCGGTGATCGACGTGGCGATGGCCACCCAGCGGCCCGCCGACGTGGTGGGGCTGCACTTCTTCAACCCGGCGCCGATCATGCCGCTGGTCGAGGTGGTCCGCACCATCCGTACCTCCCCGGAGACCACGGCGACCGCCCGGGCGGTGTGTGCCGCGCTGGGCAAGACCGGCGTGGTGTGCGGCGACCGGTCCGGGTTCATCGTGAACGCGCTGCTCTTCCCGTATCTGAACGACGCGGTGAAGATGCTGGAGGCCAGCTACTCCACGGCCGACGACATCGACCACGCGATGAAGCTGGGCTGCGGCTACCCGATGGGCCCGTTCGAGCTGCTCGACGTGGTCGGGCTGGACGTCTCGCTGGCCATTCAGCGGGAGCTGTACCTGGAGCTGCGCGAGCCGGGCTTCGCGCCCGCGCCGCTGCTGGAGCACCTGGTCACCGCCGGCTACCTGGGCCGCAAGACCCGCCGGGGCTTCCGCGACCACTCGCACCGCTGACCGGGTCAACGCCGGACGGTCCCGGCGGCGTCTGAGTGATCTCTGCGTCGGGCGGGGCCGGCCGCGAGGTCGTCCCGCCCGACGGACCGTACGCTTGGTAGTTGTGAGCCCCCGTCGCAACCGCCCTCGCCGGGACGAGAACGCCAACCTGGACGCCGACCGTGTCCGGCAGGGCGTCGCCTCGGTGCAGCAGTGGACCGACGGCGCCTGGCAGGTACGCGGGATCGGCGCGGGCGCGTCGGTCAAGACGTACCGCTGCCCCGGTTGTGACCAGGAGATCCGGCCCGGGGTGGCGCACCTGGTGGCCTGGCCGGCGGACGGCCTGGGTGACCTGACCGACCGGCGGCACTGGCACAGCGGCTGCTGGCGCGCACGGGAGCGGCGTGGCCCGGCGGCGCAGCGCGGCCGGGGCGCCCCGCGCCACGGCTGAGCGATCTGGATCACCCTGTTCGCGCCCGGGCGGGCGAAGGCGGCGGCTTCGCGCCAGACTTGACGGGTGAGCACACCGATCCGCGCGTCGTCGGTCCTGCCCGGTCGCCGGGAGGACATCGAGTTGCACACCGCCGACGGTCTGCGGCTGGTCGGTGAGCTGGCACTGCCGGTCGACCGGCCGCCGGCGGCCACCCTGGTCTGCCTGCACCCGCTGCCCACCCACGGCGGGATGATGGACAGCCACGTGTTCCGCAAGGCGGCCTGGCGGCTGCCGGCGCTGGCCGACGTGGCCGTGCTCCGGTTCAACACCCGGGGGACCAGCAGCATGCGCGGCACCAGCGAGGGGGCCTTCGACGAGGCCGTCGGCGAGCGCTACGACGTGGCCGCCGCCATCGAGTACGCGGAGTTCGCCGAGCTGCCCAACATCTGGCTGGTCGGCTGGTCGTTCGGCACCGACCTGGCGCTCAAGTACGGCTGCGACCCGGCGGTGGCGGGCGCGATCCTGCTCTCCCCGCCGCTGCGCTTCTCGGCTCCCGAGGATCTGGCCACCTGGGCCGGCTCCGGTCGCCCGCTGGTGGCCCTGGTGCCGGAGTTCGACGACTACCTGCGCCCGGCCGAGGCCGGGGAGCGGTTCGCCGCGGTTCCGCAGGCCGAGGTGGTGGGCGTGCCGAACGCCAAGCACCTCTGGGTCGGTGACGCGGAGACGGTGCTCGACGAGATCGTCCGCCGGGTGAACCCGGCGGTCGAGGTGCCTCTGCCGACGACCTGGGACGGCCCGATGGAGACCGGCGACGTCAGCGCGTACGCCGACCGGACGGTGGCCTCGTTCGCCGACACGCCCGTTCCCGGTCCGCCCGCCGGCCGGGCGGACTGACCCGCACGGCTCAGCGGGTCTCCTGGCGGGGCAGCACCACCTCGCGCAGGATCAGTTGCAGCGCGGCCACCGTGGGGATGGCGATCAGCGCGCCCACCACGCCCAGCAGCGCCACCCCGAGCAGCGCGGCCAGCAGGGCGGCCACCTCGTTGACCTCCACCGAGCGTCGCATCACCTTCGGGTAGATCAGGTAGTTCTCCACCTGCTGGTAGATGAGGAAGAAGACCGCGCAGGCGATGCCGGTCGGCAGGTCGGTGGCGAAGCCGACCAGGCTCACGACCACCGCACCCAGGGTGGCGCCGATCTGCGGGATCAGGTCGGTCACCGCGACCACCACGGCCAGCGCGAAGGGGTACAGCAACCCGACGATCAACGCGAAGACGAAGGTGGTCGCGCCGGCCAGCACCGCGATGCTGAGCGCGCCGACCATGTAAGCGCCCACCTTGGCCAGGATCTCGTCGCCGATCAGCTGCACCCGCTCGCGTCGCGTCCGGGGCACCAGCGCGTAGCCCAGAGAACGCAGCCGGTTGAAGTACGCCAGGAAGTAGATGGTCAGCACCAGCACGGTCAACGCCCGGAACACCGTGCCGAAGATCAGTTGGGCGCCGCCGAGCACCCCGCCGAGAGCCCGGCCGACGGTGCCCGCGTTGACCGCACCCTGCACCCGCTTCACCAGGTCGTACCGCTCCACCAGGTCGTTGACCGTCGGGTTTCGGCGCAGCTCCTCGACGTACGTCGGCAGTTGGTCGATGAACTGCCCGGACTGGGTCACGATCGGCGGGACCAGCGCCACCACGCCGCCGCAGAGCAGCAGCACCACGGTCAGCGCCACCACCGCGACCGCCAGGCCGTGGGGCAGCCCCCAGCGGCGCAGCCGGGCCACCGCCGGGTAGAGACCGACCGCCAGGAAGAGCGCGATCACCACCAGCACCAGGATGCCGCCGGCGTTACGAATCCCCAGATAGAGGGTGTACGCCAGCAGCACGCCGAGCGCGCCCGTGAAGCCGAGCAGGAAGCTGCTGCGCCGCAGCGGACGCCCCGGCGTACCGAACTTGCCGGACGGGACGGCCGGCGGCTCGTCCGGGTCGACGCCCGGGCCGGGGATCGGCACCGGGTGTGGCGTCTCGGCCGCCGGGGGACCGGCCGGCGGGGGAGCGGGGGTTGCGTCCGGATCGTCGGCCGGCGGGCCGTGCTGCGGCACCAGGGACCTCCCGGGTCAGACGGTGGGGCGACGGGCGACGGCGACGAACGCCCGCCAGGCGGACGGCGCGAACACCAGCACCGGGCCGGTCGGGTCCTTGCTGTCTCGCACGCCCACCACCCCGGGCAGATTGTCCGCCACCTCGACACACTCTCCGTTGCCGCTCCGGCTGGACGTCCGCCACCGGGCGTCGGTCAGGTCCATGAGGTCACAACTTCCTTCATCAGCTCGATCGACTGCCGGCGGGACAGCGCACTGTTCCTGATCATCTCCCAGCGAGCCAGCAGCGTAGCCACCTCATGGTCGCCATCGACGACGAGGCCGTCAATCTGGTGCTCCATGTGGCCCACCCAACCACCGTCCTCGCCCCGCGCCAGATTGAACGGCCCCGACAGGCCGACGTGCAGCCCGACCTCGGCCGGGATGATGTGCAGACTGATGTGTGGCCGTTCCAGGCTGGCGACCAGATGCGTGATCTGCTCGACCAACAGCCCTCGCACGTCCTCCCCGGCACGCCGCAGCACCAACTCGTCGACGACCGCGATGAACTGCGGCGGTTCCGGCTGGATCAGCAGCGACTGTCGGTCCAGCCGGGCGTGCACCCGACGTTCCACCTCGTCGTCGCTGAGCAGGTCGTCGCACCGAATGACCGCGCGGGCGTAGTTCTCGGTCTGTAGCAGGCCGGGGATCAGTGTGGGCTGGAAGCAGCGCAGCTGGCGGGCGCTGCGCTCGGCGTCCAGCCAGGGTCGGAACCAGCTCGGCTGGCCGTCCCGCTCGGCGAGCTTGAGCAGGTAGACCAGCAGGCCGCCGGTGGCCAGCACCTCGTCGGCGCGGGCCAGGAACAGCCGGTCCAGCGGACGCTGACCCAGCTCCAGAGCGGACACCATCGAGCCGGAGTAGTGCACCAGCCGGCCGAACTCCTCCTGGCTCATCCCGGCGGCCGTCCGCAGCCGCCGCAGTTGAGCGCGGATCATGTCGGCCGTCGGCGCGGCGTCGCCTTCCACAGTGCCTCCGCAGGTCGCAGGTCCTCTCCACCGGCTCGCCCGGCGGGTCGCGTCACCGACGCAGTCACGCCTGGGGAAGCGCCGACGCCTTCCGACCGTAGCGGTGCGATCAGCAGACTGTCACGTACCGGATCTGCTGCCGGTCACTCCGGTCCCCCACCGCGCCGGGCCGCCGTACGCGTCCCGTGCCCCAGCCGAGGAGGTACCCCATGCCCCGCTCCAGCCGCGCCGGCCGCCTCGGACGGTCCCTGCGCGCCGGGCCGGCGCCGAGGTCGTCCGCTGGCTGCTCGCCGGACTCCGGCCGGCCGCACCCAGCCCGTACGCCGAGGTCCGGGCTGCCACAGCCGCGGCTCGGGCCGTACCCCTCGCATCCCCGACCCTGCGGTGACCGGACGCCGCACACCCCGCTGCGGCCGATGTGGTGCTGCCGTGCCGACGGCCGGCCGTGGCCGTGCGCGGAGGCTCGGCTGCTGCTGAAGGCGGAGTTCGACGCGGACCCGGCGGCCCTGACCATCTACCTGGCCGGGCTCTATCACGAGGCGGCGCATGACCTGTACCAGCTCAACCCCTACGGCGGGCCGACACCACGGGAGCTGTTCGAACGCTTCGTGGCCTGGGGCCCGTTCCGCCGTCCGGTCATCGACCCGCCCGCCACCGGGCCCTGATCTGACACCCGGCTCCCGGCACACAGATCTTGGACAGTTTCCGTTACGCGTGAACGGAAACTGTCCAAGTTTGCCGTGACTCGTGCGCGGGCGCGCGGTGTCGCCGTACCGGTCAGTCCTTCTCGACAGTGACCTTGCTGGGCTTGGCGCTGCGCTCGTCGGTGGTCGGCTTGCTGGGACGCTTGCCGTTCTCGCCGGTGCTGGTGATCTTGGTCGGCTTGGCGCCCCGGCCGCCCTCCCCTGGGACAGCGGCCACGGTCGGCTCGCCGTCCACCCCGGCGCTGGCCCCGCCGCCGTCGACAGTGGTCACCGGCTCGGCGACCGGCTTGGTCCTGGTCTGCCCGGAGTCCGTTTCCGGCTCGTCCCCGGCGTCCGCCGACTGTCCGGCGTCGGCGGGCTGTCCGGCCTCGGTCGGGCGGGCGGCATCAGCCGGCTGTCGGGCGTCGGCGGGCTGTCCGGCGTCGCCGGGCTGTGCGGGGCCGGCGGGCCGCGCGGCGTCGGCGGGATCGGCCTTGATCCCGTTGGCCGTGCCGGCCCCGGCGGTTGCCGTGCCGTTCGCCGTCGTAGCGGTCCCGGCGGCCACGCCGTTCGCCGTCCTGGCGGGTGCGGCTCCGGTGGCCGCTGCGGCGGGCGCGGGACTGGTGGCCGGGCCGTCGCCGGCGGCCGGAACGGTGGCGCTCTGCAACCGCAGCTCGGCCACCTGACGCTGGAGCTCGTCGGACTCCTGCCGGGACTTCCAGGTCTCCTGCCGCAGGTCGGCGAGCTGCTGCTGGGCCTGGGCGATCTCCAGCATCACCTGGGCGAGCTGCTGCCGGCCGGCGGCCGCCTCCTGCTGGGTGGCCGCCAGGTGCTGCTGGGTGGTGGCCAGGTGCTGCTGCGTGGTGGCCGCGTACTCCTCGAACTGGCGGCGGGAAGCCGCGACATGCTCGTCCGCCTCGCGGCGCTTGTCGCCCGCCTCGGTCTCGGACCGGCTCAGCAGCGTGGTGGCCTCCTCCTCGGCCCGCAGGCGCATGGTCAGTGCGTCCTGCTCAGCCGCCTGGCGGACCGCCGCGGCGCCCTGCTCGATCTCGTTCTTGCGGGTGGCGTACTCGGTCTCCAGCTCGTTCTTGCGGCTGGAGTACTCGGTTTCCAACTGGTCGCGACGGGTGGTGAAGCCCGTCTCCAGCTCCTGCTGGCGGCCGCCGAACGTGGTTTCCAGCTCCT
Source organism: Micromonospora sp. NPDC005087 (assembly GCF_042872965.1). Lineage (NCBI taxonomy): Bacteria > Bacillati > Actinomycetota > Actinomycetes > Micromonosporales > Micromonosporaceae > Micromonospora > Micromonospora sp. NPDC005087. The sequence goes on from NZ_JBIALB010000008.1 coordinate 178,767, forward strand.
GCTGACGGCTGGTGAAGCCGGTCTCCAGCTCGTGCAGGCGGGACTTGTACTGCTTTTCCAGCTCGTCGCGGCGCTTGGCGAACTCCTGCTCGGCGGCGGACCGCCGCTGGGCCAGCTCCCGGTCGGCCGTCTCCCGTCGGGAGTTGACCTCCTGCTCCACCCCGGCCCGCCAGGCGCCCAGCTCCTGCTGGGTCTGCGCCCGCGCGTGCTGCACGTACGCCTCGGTCTCGCTGCGCATCCGCTGCACGTACGACTCGGTCTCGGTCCGGCTGCGCTTGGCCGACTCGGTGGCCTGCGTGACCACCCGCTCCGCCTCCTGCTGGGCCTTCGCCCGGGTGGCCCGCCCGGCCATCGACGCGTCGTCGATGATCTGCTTGGCTTCCCGCTGCGCCTTGGCGTGGGTGGCCCGGCCGGCCTCGGTCGCCGTGTCGGTGAGCCGCTTGGCCTCCTGAAGGGCCTTGGCGTGCACCTCCTTGGCGGCCTCGCGCAGCTCGCCGGCCTCCTGCCGGGCGGTGGCCAGCGCCTCGCGGGCCGTTTCGCGCAGCTTCGTGGATTCCTGCTGGGCCCGGGTGTGGATTTCCTTGGCGGTGTCCCGCAGCTGGGTGGCCTCCTGCTGGGCCTTCGCCAGCGCGTCCTGCGCCGTCTTGCGCAGCTTCTCCGACTCGTCCTTGGCCGACCGCAGGGTCGACTCCGCCTCGGCGCGGCGGGCGGCGCTGTGCCGCTCCTCCTCCGCGCGCCGGGCGGCGAGAGCGATCTCGAAATCCTTCAGTGCCCGGGCGGCCTGCTCGCGGGCCTCCTCGATGATGTGCTCGGCGGCGGCGCGACGGGCCTCGATCTCCTCGTTCGCCGTGGAGAGGATCTGCTCAGCCTGCTCCTCGGCGAGGGTGAGGATCGACTCGACCCGGGGGCCGAGGTGTCGGAACGAGGCGCGGTCCACCACGTTCATCTGCTTGCGCACCTGGGCGAGGTCCCGCTGGAGCACCTCGACCTGGCCGGCGAGCTTGTGGATCTGTGTGTACGCCTGTTCCCGTTCGGCGGCGAGGGTGGCGATCTCGTGCTCGGCACGCGCCACGTACCGGTCGACCTGTCGTTTCTCGTAACCCCGCAGAGCGGACTCGAAGCTGGGCTCCGTGGTCACGTCCCCGCCGAGTGCAAACAGTTCCTCGCCGTGCGACATGCCCCCATCCTCACACGCATCGGGCCCGGCTGGGGCGATACGGACGCCCCTTGTGGGAGCTACTTCACTCCGTACGCAGAGCGGGATGTCAAGGGGTGGGAAACGCATACGGCGCGAGGTGTCACCGGTCACCCGGTGTCACCTCGCGCCGTCGATGCCCCGACCTGACGCCTCGGGTCAGCCGGCGGTCTCCGCGGTCACCCGCTCCTGACCGCCGTCGGCCTTCTTGGCTTCCGGCTTGGCTTCCGGCTTCGCCGCCGGAACGCCGGGGACGATGCCGGCGAGCCCGGAGAGCATCTGACCGAGCTGCGAGGTGACCGCGTCCCTCTGCCGGGTGAGGTCCTCGACCTCGCGGCGGGCGGCCTGGGTGGTCAGCTCCGCCTCGGTGCGGGCCTCGGTGAGCAGGCGCTGCGACTCGGCCTTGGCCTCGTTGAACGTCTTCTCGGACAGCGCCTTGGACTTGTCGATCGTCTCGTTGGCGCTGCGCTCCGACTCGACCCGGCGGGCCTCGGCGCGCTGCTCGATCTCCTTGGCACGCTCCTGCGCGGCCCGGGCGCGCTGCTCGGCCTCGCTGACCATCTTCTGGGTCTGCGCCACCTGGGCGGCGTGCCGCTCGGACTCCTCGCGCTCGGACTTCTCGCGCCGCTCGGCCAACTGGAGCTCCAGGGCCTGGAGGTCCTTGTCGCGCTTGTCCCGCGCGTCGGTGAGCAGCTTGGTCGCCTCGGCGCGCTTCTCTTCGGCCTCCCGGGCCGCCTTGGCCCGCTGCTGAGTGATCTCGCGCTCGGCGGTGGCCCGGAGGGTGGCCACCTCCCGCTCCACGGTCGACTTCAGCTCGGCCACCTCGTGCGCGGTGACGGTACGCAGCTGCTTGGTCTCGCGGTCGGCGTCGGCGCGCAGCGTGTCGGCCTCGCGGCGGGCCTGCACCCGGACCTCGGCGGCCTCGCGCTCGGCGGCGGTGCGCAGGTTGCCGGCCTCGCGCTCGGCGCTGGCCTTCATCGCGGCGGCCTCGGCGCGGGCCTTGTCGGTGATCTCACGAGCCTCGAGGCGGGCGGCGGAGAGGATGCCCTCCGACTCGCGCTTGGCCTCGTTGCGGTGGTCGTTGGCCTGCTCCTCGGCGAGCCGGAGGATCTGCTCGACGCGGGTGCCGAGCCCGGAGAGGGTGGGCCGGCTGTTCTCCTCGAGCTGCTTGTTCGTGTCGGTGAGCTTCTGCTCCAGCGCACTCATGCGCTGTTCGGCTTGGCGGAGCCGACGCTGGGCGTCGTTCATCCGCTGCTCGGCCTCGGCACGTGCCTGCTCGGACTGGGTCAGCGCGGCCGTCATCCGGCCGATGAAGTCGTCGACCTGGTGGGTGTTGTATCCGCGCAGGCCAACGGTGAAATCTGGCTGCGAGTTCGCGTTATCGAAGAACGCGAGAGGGGAGGACTGCTGCTGGGGCATTGGGACATACTGGCAGACGCCCCAGGGTGCTTCGCAAGAGCGGTGCGCAGCTTTCGTGTCCTCTTTACATGGTCAACTCCCACGCTCAGCGAGGCCGGACCAATGGGCGATCTTGGCAGGTCCCGGGCGGGTCGGACGCCACGCAGCGTGACGCGAAAAAGGGCCACGGGACGTGCCCGTGGCCCTTTGTTCGATCCGGGTGGGTATCCCGCTATTGCGTTGGAAGAACAATGGCCGTTCACCCCATTGGCCGTCCGGGGCTCGTCCGTCCGGCCGGCGGCCCGGTCAGTGCCCCGGACCGGGGGTGCCGATCAGTGCCCCCGGAAGCGGTTGATCGCGTCCTCGTGCCGGGCCCGCAGCTCCCCGTCGCGTACGCCCAGCCCGTCGGCGGGGGCGAGGCAGCGCACGCCGACCTTGCCCTGGTGGGCGTTGCGGTGCACCTCGTACGCCGCCTGACCGGTCTGCTCCAACGGGTAGGTCCGGGACACCGTCGGGTGCACCTTGCCGAGCGCGACCAGGCGGTTGGCCTGCCACGCCTCGTGGTAGTTGGCGAAGTGGCTGCCGACGATCCGCTTGAGGTGCATCCACAGGTACCGGTTGTCGTACTGGTGCTGGAAGCCGCTGGTGGACGCGCAGGTGACGATGGTGCCACCACGCCGGGCCACGTAGACGCTCGCGCCGAAGGTCTCCCGGCCGGGGTGCTCGAAGACGATGTCCGGGTCCTCGCCGCCGGTCAGCTCGCGGATCCGCTCGCCGAAGCGCTTCCACTCGTCCGGGTCCTGGGTCTCCTCGTCCTTCCAGAACCGGAAACCCTCCGCCGCCCGGTCGATGACCAGCTCCGCGCCCATCCGGCGGCACAGCTCGGCCTTCTCCGGCGAGGAGACGACGCAGACCGGGATCGCCCCGCCGTTCAGCGCCATCTGGGTGGCGTACCCGCCGAGACCGCCGGAGGCGCCCCAGATCAGCACCACGTCGCCCTGCTTCATGTTCGCGCCGTGGTGCGAGACGAGCTGCCGGTACGCGGTGGAGTTGACCAGCCCGGGGCTGGCCGCCTCCTCCCAGCTCAGGTGTCGCGGCTTGGGCATCAGCTGGTTGGCCTTGACCACGGCCAGCTCGGCCAGCCCACCGAAGTTGGTTTCGAAGCCCCAGATCCGCTGCTGCGGGTCGAGCATGGTGTCGTCGTGCCCGGCCGCGTCCTCCAGCTCGACGGAGAGGCAGTGCGCGACCACCTCGTCGCCGGCGGCCCACCGGGTCACCCCGGGGCCGGTGCGCAGCACCACGCCGGCCGCGTCCGAGCCGACCACGTGGTACGGCAGGTCGTGCCGGCGGGTCAGCTCCGAGATCCGGCCGTAGCGCTGGAGGAACTTGAAGGTGGGCAGCGGCTCGAAGATGCTGGTCCACACCGTGTTGTAGTTGATCGCGCTGGCCATCACCGCCACCAGCGCCTCGCCCGGCCCCAACTCCGGCGTCGGCACCTCCTGCACGTGCAGCGCCTTGCGGGGGTCCTTGTCCCGGGTGGCCATGCCGTCGAACATCCGGGCCTCTTCGGCGCGGACGACCACGCCCCGGTAGCTCTCCGGAACGGGCAGCCCGCCGACGCCGGCGAGTTCGCGGTCCGGATCGCTTGATTCCTCCGCCGCCATGATCGCTTCGAGGATGTCCTGCACGGTGACCTCCGGTTCATCCGCACCCGCACGGGCCCGGGTGCTGCCATCGTCGGCGCCGGTGGGCGCGACCGCCATGTCGGCATTCGACACATCCGGCACCGGTCGCGCTCCTGTGAGCCGGGACGTTACTGAACGGTAGCTAAAGCCGGAAGTCCTCTGTGAAAAACTGCATCCGCCGATGCGTGAAGGTGTCCGAGCACCCCGTCAACCGCGCACCCACGCGCTCGCGCACCGGCCTCCGAGCCGCCGCGGCGGTGTTAGGAAGGGCCCCTTCCTATACACGAGGCGATAAGAAGGGGCCCTTCCTTGCACGGTCAGTGGGTGGTGGCGGGTTCGACGAGTTCGACCAGGACGCCGCCGGCGTCCTTGGGGTGCACGAAGTTGATCCGGGAGTTGGCGGTGCCGCGCCGCGGCGCGTCGTAGAGCAGCCGCATTCCGCGCGCCCGCAGCGCGGCGCAGGCCACGTCGATGTCCACCACGGTGTACGCGACCTGCTGCACGCCCGGCCCGTTGCGGTCCAGGAACCTGGCGATCGTCGACTCCGGGGTGAGCGGGGCGAGCAACTGCACGCACCCGCCCTCGGCGGTCGGCCCGACGGCCAGCATCGCTTCCCGGACGCCCTGCTCAGCGTTGGTCTCGGTGTGCACGCAGCGCATTCCGAACGTTCGCTGGTAGAAGTCGATCGCGGCGTCCAGGTCGGCCACGGCGATCCCGACGTGGTCAATCTTGCGAAGCCCGATGTCTGTGACGTAGTCCGCACCGGGCTCGGCGGGGGAGTTCTCAGCCATGGCGCTAGTCTGGCCGAACAATCGTTAAGGCGTACAGCTCGGCACCCCCCTCGGAGGCAGGCATGGCTTCGGTGATCGTCAGCGGCGCGCGGACCCCGATGGGGCGGCTGCTGGGCAACCTCAAGGACCTCCCGGCCACGAAGCTCGGCGGGATCGCGATCAAGGCGGCGCTGGAGCGCGCCGGCGTCAGCCCGGATCAGGTCCAGTACGTGATCATGGGGCAGGTGCTGCAGGCCGGCGCCGGTCAGATCCCGGCCCGGCAGGCGGCGGTCGAGGCCGGCGTGCCGATGTCCGTGCCGGCGCTGACCATCAACAAGGTCTGCCTCTCCGGCCTGGACGCGATCGCCCTGGCCGACCAGCTCATCCGGGCCGGCGAGTTCGACATCGTGGTGGCCGGCGGCATGGAGTCGATGACCAACGCCCCGCACCTGCTGCTCGGCCAGCGCTCCGGTTACAAGTACGGCGACGTGGTGGTCAAGGACCACATGGCGCACGACGGGCTCAGCGACGCCTGGGACTGCTGCTCGATGGGCGAGTCCACCGAGCGGCTCGGCACGAAGCACGGCATCCCCCGCGAGGAGCAGGACGCCTTCGCAGCGGCCAGCCACCAGCGGGCCGCCGCCGCCCAGAAGAACGGCCACTTCGCCGACGAGATCACCCCCGTGGTGATCCCGCAGCGCAAGGGCGACCCGCTGGTGATCAGCGAGGACGAGGGCATCCGCCCGGACACCACCGTCGAGTCGCTGGCCAAGCTGCGTCCCGCGTTCACCAAGGACGGCACCATCACCGCCGGCAGCTCCTCGCCCATCTCCGACGGCGCCGCCGCGGTGGTCGTGATGAGCATGGCGAAGGCCAAGGAGCTGGGGCTGACCTGGCTGGCCGAGATCGGCGCGCACGGCAACGTGGCGGGCCCGGACAACTCCCTGCACTCGCAGCCGTCCAACGCGATCAACCACGCCCTGAAGAAGGGCGGCCTGAGCGTCGAGGACCTGGACCTCATCGAGATCAACGAAGCGTTCGCCCAGGTTGGCATCCAGTCCACCCGTGACCTGGGCATCAGCCCGGACAAGGTCAACGTCAACGGCGGCGCGATCGCGCTGGGGCACCCGATCGGCATGTCCGGCGCCCGGCTGGTGCTCACGCTCGCGCTGGAGTTGAAGCGGCGTGGCGGCGGCACCGGCGCGGCGGCGCTCTGTGGCGGCGGCGGCCAGGGGGACGCCCTGATCATCCATGTACCGGGAAAGGCTGAGACCAGCCAGTGAGTGAAGCGGTCGAGCACGTTCCGGCGGCCGGTGCACCGTCGGTGCGCCGGACCCGGGACGTACCGCTGCTGGTCGAGCGGGCCCGCGCGGGTGACCCCCGCGCGGTGGCCCGACTGATCACGCTGGTGGAGAACGGCGACGAGCTGCTGCCGGAGATCGCCGCGGCCCTGGCGCCGTACGCCGGCCAGGCCCAGGTGGTGGGGCTGACCGGCTCGCCCGGCGTGGGCAAGTCGACCACCACGAACGAGCTGGTCCGCGCGCTGCGGGCGCGCGGTCACCGGGTCGGCGTGCTGGCGGTCGACCCGTCCAGCCCGTTCACCGGCGGCGCGATCCTCGGTGACCGGGTGCGGATGCAGGACCACGCCACCGACCCGGGCGTCTACATCCGGTCGATGTCCAGCCGGGGGCACCTCGGCGGGTTGGCCGCGGCGACGCCGCAGGCGGTCCGGGTGCTGGAGGGCGCCGGCTGCGACGTGGTGCTGGTGGAGACCGTCGGCGTCGGGCAGGCCGAGGTGGAGGTCGCCTCGCTGGCCGACACCACGCTGGTGCTGCTCGCCCCCGGCATGGGCGACGCGATCCAGGCGGTCAAGGCCGGCATTCTGGAGATCGCCGACGTGTTCGTGGTCAACAAGGCCGACCGGGACGGCGCCGACGCCACCGTCCGCGACATCCAGGGCATGATCGCCCTCGGTGAGCGCGGCCCGGGGATGTGGCGGCCGCAGGTGGTCCGGTCGGTCGCCGCGCGCGGTGAGGGCATCGACGACATCGCCGCCGCGATCGACAAGCACCGTGGCTGGCTGGTCGAGCACGGTGAGCTGCGCCGCCGCCAGGAGGCGCGGGCCGCAGCCGAGATCGAGGCCATCGCGCTCGGCGTGCTCCGCGCCCGGATCGGTTCCCTGCGCGACGGTACGGAGCTGCCCGCGCTCGCCGCGAAGGTCGCCGAGGGCGCCCTCGACCCGTACGCGGCGTCGGACGCTCTGCTGACCCAGGTCGCCCGCTGACCGTCCACCGGGGACACCCTCGTGTCCCGGCGTCCTTGTAGGCTCGCACCGCCCCACGGCGGTGGGGGCCGGCCGGGGTGCCGGCGCGGTGGCGCGAGGAGCAGGGGAGCGGGACGTGAACCACGAGGCGACGCAGGAGCTCACCACGGTGCCATCGGTGGCTGGCGGGTCGACGCAGGTCTCCGACGAGGTGATCGAGAAGATCGCCGTCGCGGCGGCCCGCGCGGTGCCCGGGGTGGCCGAGATGGGCGGGGACGTCGCCCGGTTCTTCAACTCGGTCCTCGACCGGGTCGGGCTGGACCAGGTGGGCGATGCCCGGCGGGGCTGCTCGGCGCACGTGACCGGGGACGCGGCCGTGGTCAACCTGGTGCTGGTCATCCAGGCCGGTCAGCCGGTGCCGGAGATCACCGGCCAGGTGCGGGCCCGGGTCACCGAGGCGGTCGAGGCGTACGGGCTGCGGGTGGACGAGGTCAACATCCGGGTCGACGACGTGGCGATGGGCGGACCGGCGACGCCGGCCGTCTGACCATCGGCGCAGCTCAGGTTACCCGCCAGTACGACGCGACTTAGCGATCGTTCAGGCAAGGGCTCTACACTCGACGTGCAGTCGAGGACCGAGGAGGAGCCCTGCGCATGGACGCCGACGAGATCGCCGCCGGACGGGCACGCTGGCAGGCCCGGTACGACTCCGCGCGCAAGCGGGACGCGGACTTCACCACGCTCTCCGGGATGCCGGTCGATCCGGTGTACGGGCCGCCGGAGGGCACCGCCTACCCGGGGTTCGAGCGGATCGGCTGGCCGGGCGAGTACCCGTACACCCGGGGGCTGCATCCGACCGGCTACCGCGGGCGGACCTGGACGATCCGGCAGTTCGCCGGCTTCGGCAACGCCCAGCAGACCAACGAGCGCTACAAGATGATCCTCGGCGCCGGCGGTGGTGGCCTCTCGGTCGCGTTCGACATGCCGACCCTGATGGGCCGCGACTCCGACGACCCGCAGGCGCTCGGCGAGGTCGGCCACTGCGGCGTCGCCATCGACACCGCCACCGACATGGCGGCGCTCTTCGACGGCATCGACCTGGCCGGCGTCACCACCTCGATGACGATCTCCGGCCCGGCCGTGCCGGTGTTCTGCATGTACCTGGTCGCCGCCGAGCGGCAGGGCGCGGATCTGTCCACGCTGGACGGCACGCTGCAGACCGACATCTTCAAGGAGTACATCGCGCAGAAGGAGTGGCTCTTCGACCCCGAGCCGCACCTGCGCCTGATCGGCGACCTGATGGAGTACTGCGCCCGGGAGATCCCGCGCTACAAGCCGCTGTCGGTCTCCGGCTACCACATCCGCGAGGCCGGCTCGACCGCCGCGCAGGAGCTGGCGTACACCCTGGCCGACGGTTTCGGCTACGTGGAGCTGGGCTTGAGCCGCGGGCTGGACGTCAACGTCTTCGCGCCGGGGCTCAGCTTCTTCTTCGACTCGCACGTCGACTTCTTCGAGGAGATCGCCAAGTTCCGCGCCGCCCGGCGGATCTGGGCCCGGTGGCTGCGCGAGGTCTACGGAGCGACCAGCGAGAAGGCCCTCTGGCTGCGGTTCCACACGCAGACCGCCGGGGTGTCGCTGACCGCCCAGCAGCCGGTCAACAACGTCGTACGCACCGCCGTCGAGGCCCTCGCCGCGGTGCTCGGCGGGACCAACTCGCTGCACACCAACGCGCTGGACGAGACCCTGGCGCTGCCCACCGACGAGTCCGCCGAGATCGCCCTGCGTACCCAGCAGGTGCTGATGGAGGAGACCGGCGTGGTCAACGTGGCCGACCCGCTCGGCGGCTCCTGGTACGTGGAGGCGCTGACCGACAAGATCGAGGCCGAGGCAGAGGAGATCTTCGCCCGGATCCGGCAGCTCGGCGGGGAGGGCCCGCACCAGATCGGCCCGATGACCTCCGGCATCCTGCGCGGCATCGAGGACGGCTGGTTCACCGGGCACATCGCCGAGTCGGCCTTCGTCTACCAGCAGGCGCTGGAGAAGGGCGACAAGAAGATCGTCGGCGTCAACTGCCACACCGGCACGGTCGCCAAGGAGCTGGAGATCCTGCGCATCTCGCACGAGGTGGAGCTGGAGCAGCGCCGGGTGCTCGCCGAGCGCAAGAGCGCCCGGGACGAGGCCGCGGTCCGCGCGGCGGTCGCCCGGATGGTCGACGTCAGTCGCACCGACCAGAACATGGTCCCCGCCATGCTCGACGCCGTCCGCGCCGAAGCCACCCTCGGTGAGATTTGCGACGCCCTCCGGGCGGAATGGGGCACGTACCGCGAACCCGCGCGCTTCTGACGCACCCCGCCAAACCTGCACGTGCCGCCCCGGAGATGCCGCATCTCCGGGGCGGAAAGTGCATGATCACGGGGGTTGTGGCGGTGCGGGTGAGAGTTGCAACGTCCCAGTTGCGGGTGAGCGGAGATCGCGGGCTCACGTGCGAGACTAGGTAACCATGAGCGACCCACGGATCACCTCGTCGATCTTCACCCGCGGCGCGGTCGACCTCAGCACGCTGCGCGGCCCCGCACCAGCCAGTACCCGCCCCGGCACACCCCCGCAGGGCGGCCCGGCCGCCGGCACTCCCGGCGCACCCACTGCCGGCGGTAACGCCGCCATCGTCGACGTCACCGAGGCGACCATCCAGGCCGACGTGCTCGAGCGGTCGATGGCCATGCCCGTCATCGTCTTCTTCGGCGCGGCCGGCTTCCCGGAGAGCGACGAGTTCGCCCCGGTGCTGGAGCGGCTGGCCGCCGAGAGCGCCGGCACATGGGTGCTGGCACGGGTCGACGTGCAGGAGAACCCCCGGATCGCCCAGATGTTCCGGGTCCAGGGCATCCCCATGGTCTACGCGGTCGTCGGTGGCCAGCCGATCGACGCCTTCTCCGGCGTGGTGCCCGAGGCGCAGCTGCGCCAGTGGATCCAGGCCGTGCTCAAGGCCGGTGGCGTGGCCGTCGCCGAGCCGGAGGACCCCCGCCTCGACGAGGCGGACGACGCCCTGATGAGCGGCGATCTGGACGCCGCCGAGCGGGCGTACTGCAAGATCCTGGCGGACAGCCCGGCGGACGCCGCCGCCGAGGCGGGCCTGGCCCAGGTCGGAGTTGCCCGCCGGGTGGCCGGCGCCGACCCGGCAACCGCGCTGGCCGCCGCCGAGAGTGCCCCCGACGACGTGGCGGCCCAACTGCTCGCCGCCGACATCGAGGTGCTCAGCGGCCTGGCCGACCAGGCGTACGCCCGGCTCGTCAGCCTCGTCCGGCGCACCGTCGGCGAGGACCGCGAGACGGTACGCCAGCACCTGGTCTCACTGTTCACCATCGCCGGCCCGGATGATCCGGCGGTCGCCTCGGCACGCCGGGCCCTGGCCAGCGCCCTGTTCTGAGTTCGTAGCACGCCAGCGCGGGCCGGCGTTCCGGCCGGCCCGCCCGACCACCGAGGACGGGAGCTCATGATGCGCCGGATCGCCGTCCTCGACGCGCCGACAAATCTCGGTCTGCGGCCGCCGACGTCCACCTCGGTCCCGGGCTGCGCGAAGGCGCCCGGCGCGCTGCGCGACCACGACCTGCTGGCCCGACTGCGGGCCCGCGACGCCGGCTGCCTCACCCCACCCCGGTACGACCCGGGTGACTGGCGGCCCGGCGACGGGGTGTGCCACGCCCGGGAGATCGCCGACTACTCGCTGGCGCTCGCCGAGCGGATCGGCTCCATCATCGACCGGGGGGAGTTCCCGGTGGTGCTGGGCGGCGACTGCTCCGTGCTGCTCGGCTCGGCGCTGGCCATGCACCGCCTCGGCGAGGCGGTCGGCGGGCGGATCGGGCTGGTCTTCGTGGACGGGCACTCCGACTTCCGGCACCCCGGCAACGCCTCCTACGTGGGTGCGGCGGCTGGCGAGGATTTGGCCCTGGTCACCGGGCGGGGCCAGGCCGACCTGGCCGCGCTGGAGGGGCGCCGACCCTACTTCCGTGACATCGACGTGGTGGTGCTCGGCATCCGGGCGCAGGACGAATACCGGCTCGACCTCCAGGCGGCCGGGATCGTCACCCGGCCGGTGCCGGCGCTGCGCGCCGAGGGCGCCGCCCGGACGGCCCAGTGGGCCCACGAACAGCTCGCCGACTGCGCGGGCTACTGGGTGCACATCGACGTGGACGTGCTCGACCCGGCGGTGATGCCCGCCGTGGACGCGCCGGACCCGGGCGGGATCGCCTTCGCCGAGCTGGAGATCCTGCTCGCCGGATTGGTCGACACCCCGCACTGCCTCGGCGTCGAGCTGACCGTCTTCGACCCCGACTACGACCCGGACGGCTCCTACGCGGCCGAGATCGTCAACACCGTGGTGGCCGGGCTGGCCCCGGTGACCGCCCCCGAGGCGGTGCCGCCCCGGTTGCTGTCGGCCCGGCCGGCGCCAACGCCGCGCCGCGGCAAGGGTCGGCCCGGGGCCGATTCCGAGCGGCTCGACGGTCCGCGTCCCGCGACCGGCGCCGAGGCACGGTTCGGCGATCCCGCCGCGCTCGACCTCCCCGTCACTGCCGGCTCGCCCGCCGACGCCGAGCCCTCCGGCGTCCGCCCGTCGGCGGGCCGGCTGCCTCGCGGCGTTCCGGCCCCTGCCGAGCCGGAGTCGTTGGGGATCCTCGGCCCGAGCCACTCGGAGCCGGCCGGCGCCCCCGCTCCGGTCGAGCGGGAACCGGTCGGCCCACCCGCGTCGGCCGGCCCAGGCCTGCTACGACGACCCTCGCCAGCCGCCCCGGACCCCGCCGGCCGTTCCAACGCCGACACCGCCTGACCCACTCACTGCCCCCGTCCCGCTCCCACCCACCTGGCCACCCGGGTGATCAAGAGGTTCGCGTCAGGATCCCGCTCAGAACTGACGCAAACCTCTTGATCACCCGAGTCGAGGAGGGGTGGGTGGGTCAGGGGGTTGGGAGGGCGCGCAGGAAACGCTCGGTGATCGGTACGGCGGACGCGGTGCTGGCGCCGCCCTTCTCCACGAAGACGGCGAACGCGACGTCACCCCGCCAGCCGACGAACCAGGCGTGCGTGTGGGCCGGGTTGTCGTCGTACTCGGCGGTGCCGGTCTTGCCGTACACCTCGCCGCCCGGGACGTCCTTGAGCGCGCTGCCGCTGCCGGCGGTGACCACCTCGCGCATCATGGTGCGCAGCGCCTCGATCGACTGCGGCTTGAGCGGTCCGCCGGTCGCGGCCGGCTTGGCCGGCGCCGGGTCGATCAGCAGCTTCGGCTGGATGAAGGCACCCCGGGCGACCGTGGCGGTGGCGCCGGCCATCGCCAGCGGGCTGACCAGCGTGGTGCCCTGCCCGAACGAGGCGGCGGCCTGCTCGGCGAGGCTGCCGCCCGTCGACACCTTGCCGGTGAACGCGTCCGTGCCCAGGTCCCACTGCCCCTCCAGGCCCAGCGAGCGGCCGGCGGCGGCCAGCCCGTCGCCGCCGAGCTTCGGCGCCAGCGAGGCGAACGCCGTGTTGCAGGACTTGGCGAAGTCGGTGCGGAACGGCACCGAGCCGAGCTCGAAGTTGTCCGAGTTCTTGAAGGACCGACCGTCGACGGTGAAGGTCTTCGGGCACGCCACCGGCCCGTCCAGCGTGACCGCGCCGCGATCCAGCAGGCCCAACGTGCTGACCATCTTGAACGTCGAGCCCGGCGGCACCTGGGCGGTGAAGGCCAGGTTCTCCCCGGCCGGCCCGGGCCCGTTGGCCGCGGCGAGCACCGCGCCGTCGCTGATCCGCACCGCCACCAGGGTGGACCGGCGCGACTCCGCGCGCAGCGCCCCGTCGGCCGCGTTCTGGGTGGCCACGTCCAGGGTGGTCTTCAACGCCTGCCCGGGCTGCGGCTCCCGGCGGAACAGCTCGGTGCCGGTGGATTCCAGCTTGCCGTCCTCGGCGGGGCGCTCGACCAGCACGGTCAGCCCCGGGCCGCCGCGCAGCCGCTCGTCGTAACGGCCCTGGAGCCCGCCGTGCCCGACCAGGTCACCGGCGACGTAGCGGTCCGGGTGCGCGGCCAGGTCGTCGGCCTGCGCCGGGTCGACCGATCCGAGCAGTGCCCGCGCGAACTCCCGGGTCGGCGCCAGGTCGAGCTTGTCGGTCGGGAACTTGGTGCCGGGCAGGTCGTAGATCCGGGGCTTGATCTGCCGGTACGCCTCCTGGCGCAGTGTCACCACCTCGACGAGGGCATCCGGCTCGGCCTTGGCTATCCGCTCGGGCAGATCGGACAGGTCGACTGCGGGGACCAACGCCGGACGGATCGCCTTGAAGGCCGCGTCGAGGTCCTTGACCAGCTTCTTGACGTCGGTGACCTCACGCGGCTGCACACCCACCCGGACCACCGGGCGGGGTGTCACGATCGGTTGCCCGGCGCCGTCCAGCAGCCCCGCCCGGGGGCCGGTGTCGCGGCGCAGCGCCAGCCGGTCGCCCTTGGTGAGCTGCTCGTGCACCACCCGGGGCTCCCAGATCACCTGCCACTGGTCGTCGTCGCCGTGGGTGAGCCGCACCTCCCGGTCGTACGCCCAGCGGACCTGACCGGGAAGCTGCCACTCCACCCGGACGCTCGCGGTCGCGGTGTCGGCGGTGATCTTCGGCTCGCCTTGGCGGGTCAGCGTGGGCAGGGTGGCCGCCAGCTCACCGGAGAGCTCCTTGATCTCGCGCGCCACCTCGGTCGACGGCAGTTTGGCGCCGGTCGTGTCGACCACGCCGACCGCCTGGAGGTCGCCGCTGCGCCAGCCCGCGAGAAAGGCGTCGACGCTGCGTTCCGGCCCGTCCTCACCCGAGCAGGCGGCCAGGAGACCGGCGGTGAGCAGGGTCGCGGCGAGGGCGGCGACGCTCCGCCGGTGGTTCGGTCGGTGGGGCCGGGGGTACGACAAGGGCATGGAGCGGGTCCTTCCGATCTCGGACAGCCTCTGCACGGTAGTACGCGGCCGCTGTCCGGAGCGTCCCGCGGTGCCGCCCGACGTGCGGAAAGACGGCGCGCGCCCGTGTGATGAACATCGCGCGGCGGGGTATCCCGCAACCGGCCAACCTCGGACCCGCAACGGGTGAAAGGACAGAGTCCCGATCCGGACGTCCGGCCAGTGGTCCACCGACGAAGGTGCAGAGCGGTAGGCCTAGGCTGGGCGGCAGAGTGACCCACAACGCGGTGGGTCGAGGGGAGTGGCACCGATGGACCGGCGTCCGGCGATCAAACCGGAACCCGACCTCCGGCAGGATGACTCCGGCCGGGACGACGACAGCTTCGATTCGGCGACCGACGGGGACGGCTACGGCCGGCTCGACTCGGGAGTGACCGGGCTGACCGGGTCGAGCATCGACACCATCTACGATCTGGGCCTGCCGACCGAGGCGATGGCCGACGACGTGGAGGATGCCGAGCTCGACGAGCCGGTGCCCAACGCGGAGCGCCTGGTGGCGCAGGCTGTCGCGCTCGCGGGGGACGACCACGACGCGGCGACCCTGGTCGGACGCTTCTGGCGGTTCGCCCCGGACGAGGAGCTGGTCGGCTTCACGGCGGAAGAGATGCTCGACGCGGCCCGGGCGCACCGGGATCTCGCCCAGCAGCGGGTGCCCGGGGAGCTGAAGCTGCGGATCCACGAGCCGCACGCGGATCAGCACCACACGGTCGTCGAGTTCGTCACCGACGACATGCCGTTCCTTGTCGACTCGGTGACCGCGCTGCTGAACTCGTACCACCTGGACGTGCACCTGCTGGTGCACCCGCTGGTCGTGGTCCGGCGCGAGCCGCTGGGCCGCCTCACCGAGGTCTCCGCGGACGTGGAGCCGGACGACGCGATCGCCGGCGACATCATCGAGAGCTGGATGCGGATCGAGATCGACCCGGTCCGGGACGCGGCCGAGCGGGAGCGGCTGCGCCGCGAGCTGCAGCGGGTGCTCACCGACGTGCGGGAGGCGGTGGAGGACTGGCCGAAGATGCGCCAGCGCGCCCTGGCTCTGGCCGACGAGTTGGCCGCCGCGCGGACCTCCGACAACCGCCCACCGGTGCCGGAGAAGGACATCACCGATTCGGTGGAGCTGCTGCGCTGGCTCGCCCAGGACCACTTCACCTTCCTCGGCTACCGGGAGTACCGGTTGGTGGATGCTCCCGGCGGGGACGGCGCGGACGTGGTCGACGGCAAGGCCCTGGAGGCGGTGCTCGGCACCGGTCTGGGCATCCTGCGGTCGGATTCCCCGGAGGCCCGTTCGCTGGCGTCGATGACGCCGGAGGCCCACGAGAAGGTGCTGGAAAAGCGCCTGCTCATCATCACCAAGGCCAACTCGCGGGCCACCGTGCACCGCTCGGCGTACCTGGACTACATCGGCTTCAAGATCTTCAACGAGGCCGGCGACGTGATCGGCGAGCGGCGCTTCCTGGGGTTGTTCTCCACCGCCGCGTACCGGACCAGCGTGCGGGAGCTGCCGGTGGTGCGCCGCAAGGTGGCCGAGGTCCTGGACCGCTCCGGCCTGAGCCGGCGCAGCCACTCCGGCAAGGATCTGCTCCAGATTCTGGAGACCTACCCGCGCGACGAGCTGTTCCAGATCAAGACCGACGACCTGTACCACGCCGTGATCGGCGTGCTGCGGATGGCCGGCCGCCGGCAGCTGCGGGTCTTCCTGCGTCGGGACGCCTACGGACGGTTCATCTCCTGCCTGATCTACCTGCCCCGGGACCGGTTCACCACACAGAACCGGCTACGGATGCAGGACATCCTGCTGCGCGAGCTGAACGGTGTCGGGGTGGACTACACCACCCGGGTCACCGAGTCGATGCTGGCCCGGGTCCACTTCATCGTCCGGACCGACCCGACCCGGCCGCCCGGCGAGATCGACGCCGACCTGCTCGCCGAGGAGCTCGCCGACGCGACCCGGCTCTGGGACGACGACTACCGGCTGGTGCTGGAGCGCAAACTCGGCGACGAGCAGGCCAAGCACCTCTTCGCCCGGTACGCCGACGCGTTCCCGGAGGGCTACAAGGACGGGCACACGCCGTACGAGGCGATGAAGGACCTGGCCAAGCTGGAGCTGCTGGAGGAGCCCGGCCAGCTGGAGATGCACCTGTTCCGCAAGCAGCTCGCCCCCCGGCCCGGCACCCGGGTCCCGGGTGCCGACCTGGCCGAGGCCATGGACGTCCGGTTCAAGGTCTACCGGTACGGCGAGCCGATGATGCTCTCCGCGGTGCTGCCGGTGCTGCACTCGCTCGGCGTCCGCGTGGTCGACGAGCACCCGTACGAGGTGGACCGGGTCGACGGCCGGGTGTACCTCTACGACTTCGGTCTCATGCTGCCCGAGGGGCACCAGGAGCTGGCCGAGGTGCGCCCGCACGTGGAGAACGCGTTCGCGGCGGCCTGGCGCGGCGAGGCCGAGGTGGACCGGTTCAACGAGCTGGTGCTGCGCGGCGGGCTGACCTGGCGACAGGTGGTGGTGCTGCGGGCGTACGCGAAGTACCTGCGGCAGGCCGGCACGGTCTTCTCGCAGGACTACATGGAGCAGACCTTTATCGCGTACCCGAAGGTCGCCGCGCTGCTGGTGGAGCTCTTCGAGACCCGATTCGCGCCGGGTGAGTTCAGCGCGGAGCAGCGCCAGCAGCGCAGCGGTGAGCTGGTGGAGACGATCCGGGGCGCGCTGGACGACGTGGCCAGCCTCGACCAGGACCGGATCCTGCGCTCGTACCTGACGCTGATCGAGGCGACCCTGCGGACCAGCTTCTACCAGAAGCCGGTCGGTGGGCGGCCGAAGGCGTACGTGGCCTTCAAGCTCGATCCGCAGGCGATCCCGGACCTGCCGGCCCCACGGCCGAAGTTCGAGATCTTCGTCTACTCGCCCCGGTTCGAGGGCGTGCACCTGCGGTTCGGGCCGGTGGCCCGGGGCGGGCTGCGCTGGTCCGACCGTCGGGAGGACTTCCGCACGGAGGTGCTCGGCCTGGTCAAGGCGCAGATGGTGAAGAACACCGTGATCGTGCCGGTGGGCGCCAAGGGCGGCTTCGTGCTCAAGCAGAAGCCGGGCGACCGGGACGAGGCGGTCGCCTGCTATCAGGAGTTCGTCGGCGCGATGCTGGACGTCACCGACAACATCGTCAGCGGGCAGATCGTGCCGCCCGTCGACGTGGTCCGCCACGACGGCGACGACCCGTACCTGGTCGTGGCGGCGGACAAGGGCACCGCGACGTTCTCCGACATCGCCAACGAGATCTCCGCGGCCCACAACTTCTGGCTGGGCGACGCGTTCGCCTCCGGCGGTTCGGCGGGCTACGACCACAAGAAGATGGGCATCACCGCCCGGGGCGCCTGGGAGTCGGTCAAGCGGCACTTCCGGGAGTTGGGTCTGGACACCCAGGCCCAGGACTTCACCGTGGTCGGTGTCGGCGACATGTCCGGCGACGTGTTCGGCAACGGGATGCTGCTCTCCGAGCACATCCGGTTGGTGGCCGCCTTCGACCACCGGCACATCTTCCTGGACCCGGACCCGGACGCGGCCACCTCGTACGCCGAGCGCAAGCGGCTGTTCGACCTGACCCGATCGTCCTGGGAGGACTACAACCCGGAGCTGATCTCGGCCGGCGGCGGCATCTTCTCGCGTACCGCCAAGTCCATTCCGATCACCCCGCAGGTGCGGGCGGCGATCGGCCTGGACGACGACGTCACGCAGATGTCGCCGCAGGAGCTGATGAAGGCCATCCTCACCGCGCCGGTGGACCTGTTCTGGAACGGCGGCATCGGCACCTACGTCAAGGCGTCCAGCCAGACCAACGCCGAGGTGGGCGACAAGTCCAACGACGCGATCCGGGTGGACGGGCGCAGCCTGCGCTGCCGGGTGGCCGGCGAGGGCGGCAACCTGGGCTGGACCCAGCTCGGTCGGATCGAGTACGCCTTGACCGGTGGCCGGATCTACACCGACTTCATCGACAACGCGGCCGGGGTGGACACCTCCGACCACGAGGTGAACATCAAGATCCTGCTGAACACCGCTGTCGGCGACGGAGACCTGGCCATGGCCGCCCGCGACGAGCTGCTGGCCGAGATGACCGACGAGGTCAGGGAGCTGGTGCTGCGGGACAACTACGACCAGGCCCGGGCGATCAACAACGCCCAGGCCCAGGCCGCCTCGCTGCTCCCGGTGCACCGTCGGATGATCAACGACCTGGAGCGCTCCGGCGCGTTGGACCGGTCGCTGGAGGCGCTGCCGCCGGACGAGGAGCTGGCGGTCCGCAGCGAGTCCGGGCTGACCGCGCCGGAGTTCGCGGTGCTGCTCGCGTACGTGAAGATCGTCCTTGAGCGGGAGATCCTCACCGAGGGGTTGGCGGACGAGGAGTGGACGACCGAGGTCATGGTCAACTACTTCCCGACGCCGATGCGCGAGCGGTTCGCCGACCGGATGGGCCGGCACCGGCTACGCCGGGACATCGTCACCACCGTGCTGGTCAACGAGGCGATCAACCGGGGCGGCATCACGTTCGTCTTCCGGGTGGTCGAGGAGACCGCGGCCAGCGCGGCCGACGTGATCCGGGCGTACGTGGTGGTCCGCGAGGTGTTTGGGCTGCGTGAGCTGTGGGACGCGGTCGAGGCGCTGGACAACAAGGTCTCGCCCGAGCTGCAGACCAGCGTCTACCTGGACACCCGCCGGCTGCTCGACCGCGCGGTGCGCTGGCTGGTGACCAACCGGCGCTCGCCGATCGACGTGCCGACCGAGATCGCCCGCCTGCGGGACGGGGTGACCCGGCTGCTGCCGGGCCTGGAGGAACTGTTCTACGGCAGCGAGCGGCAGGCCATCGCGGCGCACATCGACTCGATGACCGAGCGGGGGCTGCCCCGGGAGTTGGCGGAGCAGGCGACCCGTCTGATGTACAGCTTCGGCCTGCTGGACGTGGTGGAGACCGCGACCCGCAGCGGTCGGGACGTGGGCGAGGTGGCCTCGGTCTACTTCGTGCTCTCCGACCTGTTCCGGGTGGACTCGCTGCTGTCGAAGATCTCCCTGCTGCCGCGCGAGGACCGTTGGCAGACGCTGGCCCGGATGGCGCTGCGGTACGACCTGTACGCCGCGCTGGCCGCGCTCACCGCGGAGGTGCTCGACTCCACTCCTGACGAGCTGCCGCCGCACGAGCGGGTGCAGCAGTGGGAGCAGTCGAACGCCACCTCGATCCACCGAGCGCGCCGGGCGATGGGGGAGTTCGACGAGTCGCGCGCGGATCTCGCCGCCCTGTCCGTGCTGCTGCGTCAGATCCGCACCCTGGTGCGGACCTCCGCCGCGGCCTGAGTCGGTACGCCGGACACGGTCCGGCCGATCGAGGTGACCCGATCGGCCGGACCGCTTTCGTTGTCGCGGGTCACTTCACCAGGGTGGCGAAAACGACCACGTTGTCCGGGTAGCTCTTGACGGCCTCGTCGAACTGACCGCCGCAGGTGACCACCCGCAGGCCGGGCCGGTCGTTCGGCCCGTACACCAGCTCCGTGGGGAAGGACGTCTTCGGGTACGACTTCACCGAGTCGACCTTGAAGGCGACCGGTTGGCCGTCGGCCCGCCGCACGGTGATGGTGTCGCCGGGGACGAGAGAGCCGAGATCGAAGAAGACGGCCGGTCCGAGCTTCGCCGAGTCCACGTGCCCGACGATGACCGCGTTACCGGTTTCGCCGGGGCTCGGGCCCGGTTCGTACCAGCCGGCCTGGTCGGCCTGCTCAAGCGGGGGAACCTCGACGGTGCCGTCCGGGTTGGTGCCCAGCGACATGATCGTCGCGTTGACGCTGATCTTGGGGATCTCGATGCTGGTCGGGGCGGACCGCTCCAGTCCAGCCTGGACGGCCCCTACGGGCTCCCCGTCGGCCGGCGGAACCGTACCGGTGACCGCCGGCCCGGTGACCTCGGGACCGGCCTGGGCCAGCGGCTGCGGCGGGCGGGGAGGGGGCGTGGTCTTCATCGAGGTGCCGATCATGCCAGCACCGATCATGGCCAGGGTGACGACGACGACCGCGCCGGCGGCGCGCCACGGTTTCCCGTGACGGCCGCCGGCCCGTGTCGTCGTCACGTCAGACGAGCGAACCATCGGTCCGCCGACGACGCATCAGCACGATCCCGCCCAGCGCGGAAGCGCCGAGCAGGCTCGCCCCACCGGTGGCCAGGCCACGGTCGGTGCCGGTGCTCGCGCCACCGTCACCGCCGTCGACCCCGCCGCGGGGCAGCACGACGAGCTCACCCTCGCCGCACGAGCCCTTGAGCTCGTAGCGACCCGGGCGGGCGTCCTTGTCGACCTTGGCCTCGCCGTAGTAGACGAAGTCCCGCTTGTTCTCCCAGCGGTCCTTGGAGTCCCGGTCCTTCTTGTCTTCGTCCTTGGAGTCCCAGTCCTTCTTGTCGTGGTCCTTGGAGTCCCGGTCCTTCTTGTCTTCGTCCTTGGACTCCCAGTCCTTCTTGCCCTCGTCCTTGGCGTCGCGGCCTTCCTGGCCGTGCTCTTCGCCCTTCCAGTCCTTGCTGTCCTCGTCGCGGTGGCCGTCGGCGGCGGCGCCGCCGCCCTGGCCGTACTCGTACATGCCCTCGTAGTCCTTGCTGTTCTCGTCCTTGCTGTTCTCGTCCTTGCTGTTCTCGTCCTTGCTGTTCTCGTCCTTGCTGTTCTCGTCCTTGCTGTTCTCGTCCTTGCTGTTCTCGTCCTT
>NZ_JBIALB010000008.1:199843-340545 GCF_042872965.1 Micromonospora sp. NPDC005087
CCTTGCCCTCGTGGTCCTTGCCCTTGTCGTCCTTGCCGTGCTCGTCCTTGCCGTTCTCGTCCTTGCCGTTCTCGTCCTTGCCCTCGTGGTCCTTGCCCTTGTCGTCCTTGCCGTGCTCGTCCTTGCCGTTCTCGTCCTTGCCCTCGTGGTCCTTGCCCTTGTCGTCCTTGCCGTGCTCGTCCTTGCCCTTGTCGTCCTTGCCGTGCTCGTCCTTGCCGTCGCGGCCGGAGGAGTTGTCCTCCTCGCGCCAATCGCCCTTGTCGTCGTGCACCGGCTTGAGCTTCACCTTGCCGGTGACCTTGGACCACACGAAGGCGTGCTCCTGGCGATCCGGGCAGATCTCGAGGAGCTTGACCTCTTCGCCGGCCTTGACGACGTGCGGCTTGGCGAAAACCTTGCCGTCACGGTCCTTGCCACCGTCGTGGTGCCCATCGGCGAACGCGATCCCGGGCGTGAACACCAGGAGCGCCGCACCGCCGAGCGCGGCGCCCGCAACGACCTTCCCGAGCATCTTCTTAGCCATGACCTGCGTCACTCCATCCCTGTTGTCCTGAGCCCGGCGACAACCGAGCTAAGACCAACGTTAGACCGTTTCATGAACTATGAAGGGAAACATTCGTGTTCTGACCTTTACTGTTAGTAAGTGATAAAGGGGTGCTACGCGGCCTTCTCCCCGCCGTGCGCCGTGTGGGAGCGTGACACCGGGTTCTGCGTCGCCACGGCGTTCCGCGCTCGCTGTGCCGGCTCGGTCGGCTAATCCGGTAGCGGCGGCGTGGTTCCGCTCGTGCTGGTCGCGCGGTCTCGGAGGTATCGTCCGAGTCGGGTCACGGGCGCCGCCGCCGGAACGCATCGAGCCATTGCCATGGAAGCGCTCCCATGCAAGAATCGGCGCACGCGGTTCGGGGAGCCACACCGCGCAGGCAGGGAAGTCGAGGGCATCCGGTCCGCCGGACGACATCCCGCCGCCGACCGACCGCTCGCCGGTCGTTCACCACCACCACCACCACCCGTCCGGGTCGGGCACCCCCCGCAGAACCCCGTTGGCGCCGGTGGCCGTCCGTTCCGGACGCCCACCGGGCCGTCTCGCCGGGCCGTACGCGAGCCCGGTCTCGCCCAAGGAGATCAGTGGCATGAATGTGTGGAGAAGGCTGTCCGGCCCACGCCGGGCCCTCGCGCTCGCCGGCGCGGGCGTCCTGGTCGCCGGCGGGTTGGTGACGATCCCCGTCACCGCGGCGCAGGCCGCGACCCAGTGCGACATCGCCTACTCGGCGAACGAGTGGCCCGGTGGCTTCACCGCGAGCATCACCATCAGGAACGTCGGCGACCCGATCAACGGCTGGACGCTCGGGTGGACCTTCCCGAACTCCAGCCAGCGGGTGCAGCAGGGCTGGTCGGCCGAGTTCACCCAGTCCGGCAGCCAGGTCACCGCGCGCAGCCTGTCCTACAACGGCAGCCTCGCCACCGGCGCGTCGACCAGCATCGGGTTCAACGGCGCGTGGAGCGGCAGCAACCCCAGGCCGACCTCGTTCACCCTCAACGGGGTGACCTGCAACGGTGGCACCACGCCGCCGACCACGCCCCCGCCGACGACCCCGCCCCCGACCACACCCCCGCCGACCACTCCGCCGCCGACCACGCCCCCGCCCGCCGGCAGCATGGTGGACAACCCGTACGCCGGGGTCCGGGGATACGTGAACCCCGAGTGGAAGGCCAAGGCGGACGCCGAGCCGGGCGGCAGCAGGGTGTCCAACAACCCGACCGCGGTGTGGCTGGACCGGATCGCCGCCATCAACGGCACCCCGGACAGCAGCTCCAACGGCGCCTTCGGCGTGCGTGACCACCTGGAGGAGGCGCTGCGCCAGGGCGCCGGCTACATCCAGTTCGTGATCTACAACCTGCCCGGCCGGGACTGCGCCGCGCTCGCCTCCAACGGTGAGCTGGGCCCGAACGACCTGCCCAGGTACAAGGCCGAGTACATCGACCCGATCGCCGCGATCCAGGCCGACCCGGAGTACCGGAACATCCGGATCATCAACATCATCGAGATCGACTCGCTGCCCAACCTGGTGACCAACACCTCCGGGCAGGCCGGCGGCACGGCGATGTGTGACACGGTCAAGGCCAACGGCGCGTACGTCAACGGCGTCGGCTACGCCCTGGCGAAGCTGGGTACGCTCGGCAACGTCTACAACTACATCGACGCCGCGCACCACGGCTGGATCGGCTGGGACACCAACTTCGGCCCGACCGCCGACCTCCTGAAGGCCGCCGCGGTCGCCTCCGGCAGCACCGTGGCCAACGTGCACGGGTTCATCGTCAACACGGCGAACTACTCGGCGCTGCGCGAGCCGTACGTCAAGATCACCGATACGGTGAACGGCACGTCGGTGCGACAGTCGAAGTGGGTCGACTGGAACTTCTACGTCGACGAGCTGTCGTTCGCCCAGGCGTTCCGGCAGAAGCTGGTCCAGGTCGGCTTCGACGCCAACATCGGCATGCTGATCGACACCTCCCGCAACGGCTGGGGCGGCACCGCCCGGCCCACCGGACCGGGCGCGACGACCAGCGTGGACACCTACGTCAACGGTGGCCGGATCGACCGCCGGATCCACGCCGGCAACTGGTGCAACCAGTCCGGCGCTGGCCTCGGCGAGCGGCCCAGGTCGGCTCCCGAGCCGGGCATCGACGCGTACGTCTGGGTGAAGCCTCCGGGCGAGTCGGACGGTTCCAGCGAGCTGATCCCGAACGACGAGGGCAAGGGCTTCGACCGGATGTGCGACCCGACGTACACCGGCAACGCCCGCAACGGCAACAGCGCGACGGGCGCCCTGCCGAACGCGCCGATCTCCGGCGCGTGGTTCTCCGCCCAGTTCCAGGAGCTGATGCGCAACGCGTACCCGGCGCTCTGACCGGATCGCTCCCGCACCCACCCGCCGCCGGCGGTAGGTGAGGCACCGCCGGCGGCAGGTTCCCCGGGTCCCCGGTCCGACCGTGACGGTCGGACCGGGGACCCCCTCGTGCGCCCTGCTCAGGGCACGGTGCGCTCGATCGCCGCCCGACCCTGCTCGGCCAGGTCGCGGCGGGCCTTGTCCAGGTTCTCCGGGGTGAGGTCCTGCCCGCGGGCCATCACCAGATCCTCCGGCTCCCAGGGCTGTTCCGCGCCGGTACGGATGTTGTCCCCACCGGCGCCGGTGCCCGTCCCGGTCGCCCCGGTGCCGGCGGCGTACGGGTCGCCGAGCAGGTCGTCGGTGCCCGGCGCGAGGTCGTCCGGCCGGTTGCGGGGCTCGCCGAAGGATGGAGTGTCCCGGTCCGGGCCGCCCCCGGTCCGCAGCTGCGGGACGGTGCTGTCATCGTCCGCCGCGGCGGCCATCTCCGGGCTCTCCTCCAGCGGCGGTCGGCGGTCGCGATCGGTCATGGTGCTGCCTCCTGTGTCCGACACGTTGCCTGATCCCCCTCGCGTACCCTCTCGGGCCGTGCCCATGCCCCCCGGTGGGCCGATGCGCGCCGACCGCCCGGCGCGCGGAGCGGCGCTGCTCCGCCTGCGTCTCGTCGATCAGCGGATCTTGTGCCGGCTGGCCATGGTTGTCCATCTGCTGTCGGGTCCCGCCCTGTTCCGGCCCGCTCGGGCGATCCGGCAGGCGGACCGTCCGGGCGTACGGGGGCACCCCGGCCGGCTGGCCGGGGTGCCCGTGGTGTGTCGCTCAGCGACCCAGCACGCGGTCCAGGAAGTCCCGGTAGCGGCGTACCGCCATCCGCAGTTGCTCGGTGTCCGCCGAACCGGCGTCCTGCCATCCGCCCAGCGCGTTCTTCTGCGCGGCCAGCGCCGACGCGAGCGCCTGGATGGCCTCCTCCACCAGCGACTGTGCCTCGCCGGCCGCCGCCTGCGGATCGTCCACGAAGCGCAGCTGCACGTCCCGCCAGCGGTCCCGGAAACGCTGTGCCGCGTCCGCGTCGAGGAGCGTGGCCGGCTCGGCCGCCACGGTCGACCCGACGGGTCGCGACGTACCGGCCGACTCCAACGAGGCGCCGCCGCCACTGGCGGCGAGCACCGGGTCGGCATCCGGCGAGACCGCGTCCGGGTCGACCATCTCCGGAGTGGCGCTGCCGTAGGCGG
Source organism: Micromonospora sp. NPDC005087 (assembly GCF_042872965.1). Lineage (NCBI taxonomy): Bacteria > Bacillati > Actinomycetota > Actinomycetes > Micromonosporales > Micromonosporaceae > Micromonospora > Micromonospora sp. NPDC005087. The sequence goes on from NZ_JBIALB010000008.1 coordinate 203,958, forward strand.
CCGGGTCCGCGTCGCCGCCGGGATCGGTCAGATCACTGCGCCGCTCGGGCCCACCGTCGGTGCTTCCCGGCGGGGCGACGGTCCGCGCGGAGGTGTCCGCGTCGGCCCGGGCGTCGTCGGTCTTCGGATCGGTGCCCCGGCGGTGCAGTTCGGCGGTGGGGTCGGCCCGCAGACCCTCACGCTCGCCGTCCTCGGCGCCGTCGCCGGGCTGGGCGGTCCGCTCGGCCCGGGGGTCCGGCTGATCCTCCGGGCGCGGGCTGGCCAGCGCGGACGCCGCCACCGCATCGGCCACCGTGGTGGCGCCGAAGGTGGTCGGCAGCGGCCCGGGCTCATGGAATCCGCCCTCGTCGATGCGGTCGTCGGCGGCTGACGGGTCGTCGAAGGTGCCCCGGTCGTCCAGGGCGTCCTCGGGCACGTCCGCGCGACCCGCCCGGTCGCCGGCCGGCGGCACCGGCACCGGCGCGGACCGGACGGCCTCCGAATGGTCGTTGCTCACCTGCTGCTCTTCCTGGCGCATCGGTGGCCTCCTCAGCGGCTCGTGGCGTCGTGCGGGGTGTCCGGATGGCGCTGCTCGGGCGGGCGGTGGCCGACCGGCTCCTCACCGAGCAGGTCGGCGAAGAGTGCCCGGTAGTGCACGACCGCCTGACGCAGCTCCTCGGTGCTGGCCTCGCCCCGAGAATTACGCAGATGGATCTCGTGCGCGTCCCGGTAGTTGGTCAGCGTGCGTGCGTGGTCGACGGAGAGATGGGCGATCTGGTCCGAGAAGTCCCCGGTCGGGTATCCCTGCTCCTCGATGAGCCGGGTGACCAGATCATCCGCGTCGCCCACGGTCTCTTGCGGCGAGTCGACGAAACGGACCTGAAGCTCCTCCCAGGCGGCGGCGTAGCGGGCCCGGGACTGCGGGGTGAGCGGCGTGAGCGTGAGCTCGGCGTGCCGGCGTTCCCGGTCGCGCAGCTCGCGCTCTGCGGCGGACCGGCTGTCCTGCTCCGCCACCACCCGGTCGTACTCCGGCCCGAAACGGCCGCGCAGCGCGCGGCGTCGGCCGAGTGTCCGGACGGCCACGACCAGTGCCGCGATGGCCAGCACGACGAGCACGATGACGATTATCTGCGTGGGCGACATGGCTCCTCCTTCGTCACCTCGTATTCCCTCGGCGCACTGATCGCCAATCCCGATCCGGGGCACTTTCCTCATCGGTCCGTGTCCGGTGTCGCGGGACCTGCCTCCGATCGTGCGATGACGAGGGCCACAGCACGGGATTCGGCCAAAACTTGACTCGTTCCAGAAAACGCGATTGTGTTGGATGGTTCGCCCCGGCCGGCAGCACGAAACCATCTGGAGGAGAGCGATGAGCGACCCACAGGCCAACAAGCCGATCCTCACCACCCGGCAGGGCCACCCCGTGCACAACAACCAGCAGCAGCGGACGGTCGGTTCGCGCGGCCCCGCCACGCTGGAGAACTACCACTTCCTGGAGAAGATCAGCCACTTCGACCGGGAGCGCATCCCGGAGCGGGTCGTGCACGCGCGCGGCTTCGTCGCGCACGGCGAGTTCGAGGCGTACGGGACGATCGGTGACGAACCGGCGGCCACCTACAGCCGCGCCAAGCTGTTCCAGACCAAGGGCAGGAAGACTCCGGTCACCATCCGGTTCTCCACCGTCATCGGCGGCCGGGACTCCTCCGAGGCCGCCCGCGACCCGCGCGGCTTCGCGGTCAAGTTCCGCACCGAGGACGGCAACTGGGACATGGTGGGCAACAACCTCCAGGTCTTCTTCATCCGCGACGCGATCAAGTTCCCCGACGTGATCCACGCGCTGAAGCCAGACCCGGTGACCTTCCGCCAGGAACCGAACCGGATCTTCGACTTCATGTCGAACACGCCGGAGTCGATGCACATGCTGACCTGGCTCTTCTCCCCGTACGGCATCCCGAAGAACTACCGCACCATGCGGGGCTCCGGGGTCAACACCTACCGTCTCGTCAACGGCCAGGGCGAGGGCGTGCTGGTCAAGTTCCACTGGATGACCCAGCAGGGCGAGCGCAACCTCACCCAGGCCGAGGCGGACGCGATCCAGGCCACCGAGCTGGGCCACGCCTCCAAGGACCTCTACGAGGCGATCGAGCGCGGCGAGTACCCGCAGTGGGAGCTCAACGTGCAGATCATGAGCGACGACGAGCACCCGGAGCTGGACTTCGACCCGCTCGACGACACCAAGATCTGGCCGGAGGAGCAGTTCCCCTACCTGCCGGTGGGCATGATGACCCTCAACCGCAACATCACCGACCACCACGACGAGAACGAGCAGATCGCCTTCGGCACCGGTGTGCTGGTCGACGGCATCGACTTCTCCGACGACAAGATGCTGGTCGGTCGCACCTTCTCCTACTCGGACACCCAGCGCTACCGGGTCGGCCCGAACTACCTCCAACTGCCGGTCAACCGGCCGCGCGAGGACGTGCAGGTCAGCACCAACCAGGGCGGCGGCCAGATGTCGTACGGGGTGGACCACCGGGGCGGCAACCCGCACATCAACTTCGAGCCGTCCTCGGTCGCCGGTCTCCAGGAGGCCGACGAGTCCTACCGGGAGTACCGCCCGTTCGTCTCCGGGCAGATCATGAAGGCCCCGATCGAGCGGCAGAACAACTACTCCCAGGCCGGCCGGCGCTTCCGTGAGATGGCGGACTGGGAGCGCGACGACCTGATCCTCAACCTGACCACCCTGCTGGCCCAGTGCGACAAGCACATCCAGGAGAAGATGGTCTGGCACTTCAGCCAGTGCGACGAGAACTACGGCCGGCGGGTCGCCGAGGGGCTCGGCATCGCCGCCGACGCCTGATCCGCACCGCGCCACGACGAGCGCCCCGCCGGTTCGCCGACGGGGGCGCTCGCCGTATCGGACGGATTGCATGTCGGAGCGTCCATGTTGGCGCGACAGGCGGTAGTGCAACGCGGTGTGATTACGTATCCTGCCCAAGGCGCCCGCGCCCGTGCCCGGCCCCATGGCCGGGCGCAACCGGCCGGCGCGTTGCCCGGCGGTGCCGGCGCACCTCCTGCCACCCCTGCACGGGCGAGGTCTGATGAGAACCCGCGACTGGCCGATCCGCTCGAAGCTGACCGCATTGGTCGTCGCGCCGGTGACCGCGCTGCTGGCGTTGTGGATCTTCGCCACCACGCTGACCTTCGGTCCCGCCCTGAACCTGCTCTCCGCCCGCACCCTGCTGTACGACCTGGGCCGCCCGGGCGAGGTTGTGGTCACCGAGCTGCAACGGGAACGCCGCCTCTCGGTGGTGCAGCTCGCCGGCACCACCGAGCTGCCAGCCCTGGTCGAGCAGCGGCAGCGCACCGACCGGGCGGTCGCCGAGCTGCGCCGCCGGGTCGACGGGGAGGAGCTGCGCGACGCCGCCGACGACCTGCTCGACACCCGGGTCGACCAGCTGGTCACCGCCCTCGCGGCGCTGCCGGCCGGCCGGGACTTCATCGACGACCGCAAGGTGGACCGGGCCGGCGCCATCGGCCTCTACAGCGGCATGATCTCCTCGGCCTTCCAGGCGTTCGCCGGCATGGCGAACCTGACCGAGCCCGACCTCAACCGGCAGGCGCTGGCGCTCACCGCGCTGGGCCGCTCGCGGGAGCTGCTCGGCCAGGCCGACGCCCTGCTGGCCGGCGCGCTGGCGGCGGGCCGGTTCGCCGAGGGGGAGCACACCCAGCTCGTGCAGGCCATCGGCAACCAGCGGTGGCTCACCGAGAGCGCGGTGGCCGACCTGCCCGAGGCGGGTCGGGCCGCGTACCAGCGGCTGACCGAGGGTGCGGCGTTCACCCGGCTACGCACCATGCAGGACGCGCTGGTCGTGGCCAACCGGTCCGGCCGGCCACCGGTGGACGCGGCGACCTGGCAGGCCAGCCACGACGCGGTGCAGCAGCAGCTGCGCGACTTCGAGTTGGCCGAGGCCGACGGGCTCGCCGACCGCTCGGTGCCGATGGCGGTCCGGATCCTGGTCCGGCTGGCCGCCGCCGGGGTGCTCGGGCTCGTCGCCGTGGTGATCTCGGTGCTGGTGGCGCTGCGGGTCGGCCGGACGCTGGTCCGACGGCTCGGCGGGGTCCGCACCGCCGCGCTAGAGCTGGCCGAGCACCGGCTGCCGGACGTGGTGACCCGGCTGCGCCGTGGTGAGCAGGTCGACGTGGCCCGGGAGGCGCCCCCACTGGAATACGGCCACGACGAGATCGGCGAGGTTGGGCGAGCCTTCACCGAGGTGCAGCGCACCGCGGTCCAGGCCGCGGTGGACGAGGTCACCCTGCGCCGAGGGCTCAATGAGGTCTTCCTCAACATCGCCCGGCGCAGCCAGAGCCTGGTGCACCGGCAGTTGCACCTGCTGGACCGCATGGAACGTCGCGCCGAGGACCCGGACGAGCTGGCCGAACTGTTCCAGGTGGATCACCTGGCCACCCGGCTCCGCCGACACGCCGAGGACCTGGTCATTCTCGCCGGTTCCGCGCCGGGCCGGGGCTGGCGCAACCCGGTCGCGATGGTCGACCTGATCCGGGGCGCGAGCTCCGAGGTCGAGTCGTACGACCGGGTGGACATCACCGCCGTGCAGCCGGCCGGCGTGCTGGGCCGGGCCGTCGGCGACGTCATCCACCTGCTCGCGGAGCTGATCGAGAACGCCACGGCCTTCTCACCGCCGGACACCCGGGTCACCGTCACCGGGGAGCAGGTGGCCAGCGGGTACGCGCTGGAGATCACCGACCGGGGGCTGGGGATGTCCGCCGCGGCGCTGGAGGGCGCCAACGTCCGGCTCGCCAGCTCGCCCGAGTTCGACCCGGCGCAGAGCGCCCGACTCGGTCTCTTCGTGGTGGCCCGCCTCGCCGCACGGCACGGGGTGCGGGTGCGGCTGCGCCCGTCCGGGGAGGGCGGGGTGACCGCCGTGGTGCTGGTCCCGGCCGACCTGATCACCACCGAGCCGCCGGCCGGTCCCGATCCGGCCGGGCTGGGCGCCGCGCCGGCCGGCCCGGACCGGCGGCTGGCGCGGACCGGCCGGCGCGCTGCCGTGCCCCGGCCCCGGGCCGGCCGCAACCGGTCACTCACCGCCCCGCTCACCGCCAGCGCCCCGGCCGCCCGACCCACCGGCACACCGGTGCCGGACCCGGCGCCCGCGAACGGGCCGGGCGCCAACGGGTCGGGCGATGGCGAGTTGTCGCCGACCGGACCGGCCACCGTCCGCGGGCCAGGTGACGGTGCGGCCGACGGGGTGCCGTCCGGCGGCGAGGCGGTGGACGAGCTGGACGGGTTGCCCCGCCGGGTGCGGCGGCGTACCCCGGCATCCCGGCCCCGGTCGACGGTCACCGACACCCCGACGCCCCGATCGCCCGAGGAGGTGCGTCGGGTGATGTCGGCTCTCCAGGCCGGCACCGCCCGGGGCCGCGCCACCGTCGTCCCCCCGGCCGCCGGCCCGATACCTGCCCGAGCCGCCGACCCGGGGCCCACCCCGGCCGTCGCCCCCGCGCCCGCGGCGGCCTCCGAACCCCTGACCGCGACTGAGAGGGACGCCTAGTGCCGCATTCGACGAAGCAGAGCGCAGGCCTCGACTGGCTGCTCGACGAGTTGGTGGAACGGGTACCGGCGGCTCGGGAGGCGGTGGTGCTCTCCGCCGACGGGCTGCTGCTCGGCTCCTCGGCCGAGCTGGAGCGCTCCGACGCCGAGCACCTCTGCGCCCTCGCCGCCGGCTTCTCCAGCCTGGCCCGGGGCGCGAGCCGGCACGTGGACGGCGGTCCGGTCCGGCAGACCGTGGTGGAGATGGAGTCGGCGTACCTCTTCGTCACCGCCGCCGGGCAGGGCACCTGCCTGGCCGTGGTGAGCGACACCGACGCCGACATCGGCCTGGTCGCGTACGAGATGGCGATGCTGGTGATCCGGGTGGGGGAGTACCTCACCGCGCCAGCCCGATCGTCGGCGGGCGCCGGTGATGCGAACTGAGCCGCCCGGGCCGCAGCACGAGTGGCTGGACGGCGACGCCGGCCCGGTAGTGCGCCCGTACACCCTCACCGGCGGCCGGGTACGCTCCGCCGTCGATGGGTTCGACCTCGTCGCGTTCGTACTGGCCGAGTCGGATCTCGACCCGGCGGCCGACCCGCGGCTGCTCCCGGAGCACCGGCGGCTGGTCGCGCTGGCCCGCCGGCCGGTGTCGGTGGCCGAGCTGGCGGCCGAACTGGACCTCGCGGTCGGGGTGGTCCGGGTGCTGCTCGGAGACCTCCTCGCCCGGGGCCTGGTCGCGGTGCACGAGCCGCCGGCCGCCGGCCACCTTCCTGACAACGACATCCTCAAGGCGGTGGTCAGTGGACTTCGTGCGCTATGACCATGCGGGCTCCGGCACCACCATCCCGCTGGCACTGAAGATCCTGATCGCCGGAGGCTTCGGGGCCGGCAAGACGACGCTGGTGAGCGCGCTGAGCGAGGTTCGGCCGTTGCAGACCGAGGAGGTGCTGACGGGCGCCGGGATCGGCACCGACGACATCTCCGGGGTGGAGGGGAAGTCGACCACCACGGTGGCGATGGACTTCGGCCGGATCACCATCAACGACGATCTCCAGGTCTACCTGTTCGGCACACCGGGCCAGGACCGGTTCTGGTTCCTCTGGGACGAGCTGGCCTTCGGCGCACTCGGCGCGGTGGTGCTCGCCGACACCCGGCGGCTGGCCGACTGCTTCCCCTCCATCGACTACTTCGAGCAGCGCGGCATCCCGTTCGTGGTGGGCGTGAACTGCTTCGACGACTCCCGCCGGTTCAACCTGGAGACCGTGCGCCGGGCGCTGGACCTCGACCCGGACGTGCCGATGGTGCTCTGCGACGCGCGGGACCGGCAGTCCGGCAAGCTGGTGTTGATCTCCCTGGTCGAGCACGTGGCCCGGCAGCGCGGCGAGCCGGTGCCGGCCGCCTGAGTCGCCGCCGCGGCGCCGATCCCCGGGCCGGAAAGCCGGTTAACGGGCCGGCATCGCGGGCAGCCTCTGGTTGGATCGACGCAGGAAGCCGGCGGAGGGGTTGGACGTGAGTGGTCAGGTCGAGGTCGTCCACATCGGGGTTTACACCGCGCAGAGCGGCGGGCGGGGCAGTGGCATCGTCGCGGCCCGCCGTGACCCGGCCACCGGGGAGCTGACACCGCTCGGCACGGTGGCGGTCACCCCGTCGCCCTCCTTCCTGGCCCGGCACCCCACCCGCCCGGTGCTCTACGCGGTGAACGAGCTGACAGACGGGGAGGTCAGCGCCTGGCAGGTCGGCCCCGACGGGGCGCTGGATCCGCTGGGCAGCTGGTCGACCGGCGGCGCGGACCCCTGCCACCTGGCCGTGCTGCCCGACGGAGGGCATCTGGTGGCGGCCAACTACGGCGGCGGCAGCGTCGCGGTCTTCCCGCTCGACGGGCGGGGCGTGCCCGGTGAGCGCACCGACCTGGTGGTGCACGAGGGGCACGGCGCCGACCCGGAGCGTCAGGAGCGGGCGCACAGCCACATGGTCTCCCCGGGCCGCGGTCAAGGGCCGCTGCTCGCGGTCGACCTCGGCACCGACTCGGTCTACCGGTACGACCTGGACGGCGCGAGCGGTCGGCTGGTGCCCCGCCGGCCCCGGATCCGTACGGCGCCCGGCACGGGTCCCCGGCACCTGGCCCGCCACCCCGACGGGCGGCGCTGCTACCTCGTGGGCGAGCTGGACGCCTCGGTCACCGCGTACGAGCTGACCGACGACGGCGCGCTGCACCAACGCGGCCGGGTCGAGGCGAGCGAGCGAGCCGGCCATGTCCAACCGTCGGAGGTCGCGGTCGCCCCGGACGGCCGGTTCCTCTACGTCGCCAACCGGGGTGTGGGCACCATCGCCGTCTTCGGCCTGGCCGGCGAGCTGCCCGAGCTGGTGGCCGAAGTGGACACCGGTGGCGAGTGGCCCCGGCACTTTGCGTTGATCGGGGAGCACCTGTACGTCGCCGACGAGCGGGCCGACATGGTGCGGGTTTTCCGGTGGGACGCCGGCACCGGCGTCCCGTCGCCGATCGGCGAGCCCGTGCCGGTGCCGAGCCCGACCTGCGTGCTGCCGTGAGCTGTGGAGCCGATGGGGCGAGACGTGAGGCTGGCACCGATTTGGCAACACCATGGGGCCGCTTCGTCACTCTGTGTTGCTAAACAGCGATCAACTGTTTCTCCTCCGTAACTTTAGTCCGAACGGATGTGGCAGAGGGGGCACCTTGTACGCAAGATGGTCACCGTGTCAGCAGGCCGCCATCGCATGCGTTCGAAACTTCATCTAGCAGCCGCCGCCGCTACGGCGACGGTGCTCGTCGTCACGACCGGCGTCTGGTTCGGCTATCGGGAGCTGATCCAGCCGAGCTGTTCGGGGGAGATTCGGCTCGCCGTGGCAGTCGCCTCCGAGCTCGCGCCGGCGGTGGACGCCGCCGCGTCGCAATGGGTCAAGGACGGCGCCGCGGTAGGCGGCACCTGCATCCGGGTGGACGTCTCCGCCTCCGACCCCGTCGACGTGGCCGCCGTGGTGGCGGCCAAGCACGGTGCCGTCCTGGCCGGCGTCGGGCAGGCCAGCGGCACCGCCATCACCCCGGACGTCTGGGTGCCGGACTCCTCGACCTGGCTGCTGCGGTTGAAGAAGGACGCCACGGCGTTCGCTCCGACCAACAGCGCCTCCATCGCGCGCAGTCCCGTCGTCGTGGCGATGCCCGAGCCGGTGGCCGGGCGGTTGGGCTGGCCCAAGAAGAAGTTCACCTGGACGGACCTGCTCAAGCAGGTCAACAACCCGGGCACCCCGCTGCGCACCGGGATCGTCGAGCCGACCCGGGACGCGGCCGGCCTGTCCGGCCTGCTGTCGTTGACCGCGGCGGCCAGCGCCGCCGGCGGCGACGCGCAGCGCAACACCGTCGGTGCGCTGCGGGCGCTGGCCACGGGGCGGTCCTCGCTCCGCAACGACCTGCTGGCCCGGTTCCCGGCCGCCACGGACCCGACGTCCATCGCCAGCGGTCTCGGCGCGGCGGCACTGTCCGAAGAGGACGTGATCGCCTACAACAGCAAGGAGCCGCCGGTAAAGCTCGCCGCGCTCTACATGGAGCCGGCGCCGATGCCGCTGGACTACCCGTACGCGGTGCTGCCCGGCATCGAGCCGACCAAGGCCTCGGCGGCCCGGGTGCTGTACGAGTTGCTCACCACCCGCGCGTTCCGCGACCGGCTGGCGGCGCAGTCGCTGCGCGCGCCAGACGGCAACTGGGGCGCCGGCTTCAAGGCGCCGCAGGGTGCGCCGAGCCCGGCCGGCGGCGCGTCGTCCGCGCCGCCCGCCGGCGGCACCGCCGCGGGTGGCCTGGACCCGGCCGCGATACAGCGGGTCGTCTCCAGCTGGTCGATCGCCACCCAGTCCGGCCGGATGCTTGCCGTCGTCGACGTCTCCGGCTCGATGAAGGCAGAGGTGCCGAGCGCCAACAACCGGAGCCGGGAGGAGGTCACCGTGGACGCGGCCCGCCGCGGCCTCGGCCTCTTCGACGACTCCTGGTCGATCGGCCTGTGGACCTTCTCCACCAAGCTGGTCGGCAGCCGGGACTACAAGCAGCTGATCCCCATCGGCCCACTCTCCGCCCAGCGGGCCCAGCTGGAGGGGGCGCTCGGCTCGATCAAGCCCTCCAGCGGCGACACCGGCCTCTACGACACCACGCTCGCCGCGTACCAGGCGGTGCAGGAGGACTGGCAGCCCGGCCGGGTCAACTCCATCGTGCTGTTCACCGACGGCAAGAACGAGGACACCAACGGCCTCAGCCAGGCCCAGTTGCTCGCCAAGCTGAAGCAGATCGCCGACCCGGAGCGACCGGTCCAGGTCATCATGATCGGTATCGGCGAGGGCGTCAGCAAGGCCGAGCTGGAGTCGATCACGAAGGTGACCGGTGGCGGCAGCTTCGTCACCAAGGACCCGAGCGAGATCGGCAACATCTTCCTCAACGCCATCGCGCTCCGCCCGCCGGCGCCGCGCTGATTCGAGGCACAGCCGCGAAAGGGGCCCGCCGTCCGCTGATTCGGTACGGCGGGCTCCTTCTCGGTAGCCCTCGACTGTTGAAGAAAAGTGACGGCAATACGTCGGAAGTAACCGGCGGCCATAGTTGTCAGGGCAGGATGTCGACAGGTTCCGGCGTTGTCGTTCGGCCCCCCGATCCGACCCGTCGGCCGGGGCCGTCCTGATCAGAGTGGGAGGGCCGGTGACCGCGGCGACACTGTTGACCCCCGCCAACAGGTCGGGACAGCCTGGCAGCCGTCTGGCCGGGCTGGTGACGCGCGCCGACGAACGGTCGTACGTCCGGGTCCTGGTGGTGCTGGACACCACCATCCTCATCATCGCGCTGCTCGTCGGGTACGTCGCCCGGTTCGGTGACGATGAGCCGAGCGGCTCGGACATCCCGTACGTGCTGGTCGCGCCGGGGCTGGTGCTGGCCTGGCTGGTCTCGCTCAAGGCGCTCGGCTGCTACGACGACCGGGTGATCGGTTACGGGGCGGACGAGTACCGGCGGGTCAGCTCGGCCAGCCTGCGGCTCGCCGGTGCGATCGCCATTGCCGGGTACATCGCCGACGTCGGCGTCTCCCGGGGCTTCCTCGGCATCACCTTCGCGGTGGGCACCGTCGGGCTGGAAGTCGCCCGCTTCGCCGCCCGTAAGCGTCTGCACCGGGCCCGCTCAAGTGGCGCCGGCTGGTCCCGGAAGGTGCTGGTGGTCGGCGACACCGCGCACGTGCTGGAGCTTGTGCACACGTTGCGCCGGGAGCCGTACGCCGGCTACCACGTGGTCGGCGCGTGCATCCCGGACGCGCTGCTGGCGCCGGTGGCGCAGCGGTTGGGTGACGTGCCGGTGGTGGGATCGTTCCGCGGCATCCCGGAGGCCGCCACCGCGATCGGCGCGGACACCGTCGCGGTCACGGCCTCCGGCGAGCTGACCGCCGCCCGGTTGCGCCGGCTCGGCTGGCAGCTGGAGGGGACGGGCGTCGACCTGGTCGTCGCGCCCGCGCTGACGGACGTGGCCGGCCCGCGGATCCACACCCGCCCGGTCGCCGGGCTGCCGCTGATCCACGTCGAGGCGCCCGAGTTCCGCGGCGCCCGAAAGCTGGTCAAGGGCTTCGTCGACCGGTCCGCCTCCTCGCTGGCGCTCGCGCTGCTGCTGCCGCTGATCGCGATCATCGCCTTGGCCATCAAGCTGAACAGCCGGGGCCCGGTGCTGTTCCGGCAGGTCCGGGTCGGTCGGGGCGGGCAGGAGTTCGGGGTGTTCAAGTTCCGGACCATGGTGGTGAACGCCGACGCGCTGCTCGCCGAGCTGATCGCCCGCAACGAGACCGACGGTCTGATGTTCAAGATGCGTGACGATCCTCGGGTCACCCGGGTCGGCCGGCTGCTGCGCAAGTGGTCGCTCGACGAGCTGCCGCAGCTGGTCAACGTGCTGCTGGGCCAGATGAGCCTGGTCGGGCCGCGCCCGCCGCTGCCCTCCGAGGTGGCCCGCTACGACGGCGACGTGGCCCGGCGGCTGCTGGTCAAGCCCGGCATGACCGGTCTGTGGCAGGTCAGCGGCCGGTCCGACCTGAGCTGGGAGGACGGCATCCGGCTCGACCTCTACTACGTGGAGAACTGGTCCCTCGCCGCCGACCTCACCATCCTCTGGAAGACCTTCGGCGCGGTGGTGAACAGCCGCGGTGCGTATTAGGGCGTGTTTCAGCCGGGCCGGTCACGGCTGCGGGCCGGTCCAGTCCAGGCAGACCACCACCGCGTCGTCGACCAGGTCACCGGAGACGAACGCGCGCAGGTCACCGATCAGCGACCGGACGGCGTCCAGCGGCTCCATCGGGCCGGTCCGCCGCAGGAACCGGTCCAGCGCTGTCTCGCCGTAGCGCGTGTGCTGCCCGGCGGCCTCCACCACCCCGTCGCTGACCACGAAGATCCGGTCGCCGCGCTCCAGCGGGAACCGCTGCTCGTGGTAGTCGGTCGCCTCGAACATGCCGAGTGGGAACTGCGCCTCCAGCGGCTGCTCGGTGACCTTCCCCTCGCGCAACAGGACCAGACGGGGCGAGCCGGCGTCGACCACCGTCAGCACCCCGGAGCGCAGGTCCAGCTCCATCAGCAGGGCGGAGAGGTGCCGTTCACCCCGGTACTCGTCGTACAGCGCCTGGTCGGCGAGGGCGGCCTGGTCGGCCAGGCCGAGCCCGGCCCGGCGGGCGTTGCGCAGCGCGTGGGTGGCCAGCGAGGTGAGCAGGGAGGCCGCGACGCCCTCGCCGGTGCCGTTGACGGTGGACAGCCAGAGCTGCTGCCCGTCGTCGGACCAGTCGAAGCTGTCGCCGCGCACCGTGTACGCCGGCTCCAGCTGCCCGGCCAGACTGAACGACGGCCGGATCCGGCTGCGACCCGGCAGCAGGTCCCACTGCATCTCCGCCGCCAGGGTGAGCCGCTGGCTGCGCCGCGCGGCGCGATAGACGTCGGTGCCGGCGGCGACGGCGGCCAGCTCGTGGGCGAGCGCGGTGGCGATGTCGGCCAGCTCGCCGAGGAGGGCCGGGTCGTCCGGGACCGGCGCCAGTCGCAGGACCCCCCGACGCTCGCCGCGCATGCTGACCGGGAGCCAGACGGTGCCGGCGGCGAGCACCGGCGACTGGTGGTCGAAGGCACGCCAGGCGGGGTGCCCGGGACCCGTGACAGGGTCACCCTCGGTGAGGGGCAACAGCTCCGAGAGTCGGTAGTCGACCTGGTACAGCTCCGTCTCGGTGATCCCGTACGAGGCGGCAAGAACGTCGCCGACGCCGCCGACGAGGCGGTCGGCGGGTGTCTCGTTCAGGGTACGTCGTGCCCGATTGACCGGTTCGCTCATCACCGCTCCCTTGATCAAAGCTCGACCACCAGTGGGTTCGGAGTAGTCTCGGGCCACCATGGCCGAAGTGAACGGTCCGCCGGACCCTGAGACGAGTATGGCTGCCGCTCTAGACGCGGCGGCGGCTGCCCTGCTGACCCTGTGGGAGTCGGCTCGGGAGGGAACCGCCAGCCGGGTGTCCGGAGCGCAGCTACGGGCTGTGATGGTCGTCGAGCTGTACGACGGGATCAACCTGCGCGGGCTCGCCTCCCGACTCGGCATGCTGCTCAGCTCCGCCAGTCGGCTCTGCGACCGGCTGGTCGCCGCCGGAATGCTGGAGCGTGAGCCAGGCCGTTTCGACCGGCGGGAGATTGCCCTGCACCTCACCCCGGAGGCCCGCCGGCTCCTCGCCGAGCTGCGCGCCGACCGACAGGCGCAACTCGCCGTCGTGCTGGCCGGGATGAGCCCCGCGGGTCGCACCGCGCTGCTGCACGGGATGCGGGAATTCGACGAGACCGCCCGCCGGCAGCAGGCGCAGACGTCGGCGCCGGACGACCTGGAGCGGCCCACCGGGCGGGCGGGCGACTGGCCGGAGGACCCGGACCGGCCGCGCCGGGCGGTGTGGACGAACCTGTCGGATGGCCACGGCGGGCCGGTGGGCGCACATCGGGAGTCGCCGACCGGGGAACCTCCGGTGGCTCGGACCGCCTGACCGCGGCGGCGCCGGGTGGCCCCAGGCTCCCGCACCGCTGACCGGACCGGCGATGCCGCCCCGGCGGGGACCGGGCGCCGGTCAGCCGGAGCGGGCCAGCCAGCCGGCGGGTCGGGCGACGATCTGGCGCACCACCGAGCCGGCCGCGCCCACCACAGCGGCCTCCGCGCCGAGCGTCGCCGGCCGGACCGTCACCGGCGACCAGGCGGCGGTGAGCACGCGGCTGGCGATCTCGGCGAGCACCGGGGGGCACAGCCAGGGCGCCAGCGGGGCGTACCCGCCGCCGAGCACGACGGTGTCCAGGTCCAGCAGGTTGACCACGCCGGCCACCGCGACACCCAACGCCGTCCCGGCGTCGTGCAGTGCCCGCAGCGCGTCAGCGTCGCCGGCCTCGGCCAGCTCGGCCAACCGCGCCGTCGCGGTGTCCGCGGGAAGTTCCGCCCGGGTCAGCCCGGCGGCGGCCACGATCGCCTCCTGGCCGGCGTACTGCTCCAGGCAGCCCTGCCCACCGCAGCGGCACGGGCGGCCCTCCGGGTGGACCGGGAGGTGCCCGATCTCACCGCTCCAACCGCGTACGCCGCGAAACAGCGCACCGCCCAGCACGATTCCGGCGCCGATGCCGACCTCGCCGGAGATGTGCAGGAAGCTGGCCGGGCCGGGCGGCCGGGAGTGCAGCTCGCCGAGCGCGGCGAGGTTGGCCTCGTTGTCCACCACCAGCGCCGGTACGCCGGGCACCCGCTCGGTCAACGGCGGGTGCCCGGCGAGCAGCGCAGGCACCGGCACGTCGTGCCAACCGAGGTTCGGCGCGAGCCGGACCAGCCCGACGCCGTCCACCAGGCCCGGCACGGCGAGCGCCGCACCGGCCAGGGTGAGGCCCTGCCGGGCGGCGTCGGCGCGGGCCCGCGCGGCCATCTCGACGAGTCGGGCGAGTGCCTCGGCGGGGGCGACCGGGCGCAGGTCGGCCCGGTGCACGGTGCGGTGCCGGACCTGGCCGGAGAGGTCCACCACGCAGACCGCCAGGTAGTCGACGTTGACCTCCAGGCCGAGCCCGGCCGGCCCCTGGTCGGCCAGCACCAGACCCCGGGCCGGTCGGCCGGCGCCGGCCCGGGGCGCCGGATCGGCCTCGCCGACCAGCCGGCCGGCGAGCAGGTCCTCGACCACCGCGGAGACGGTGGCCCGGGTCAGGCCGGTCGCCGTGGCGAGGTCGGCCCGGGACGGGGGACGGTCGGCGGCGGCGATCCGGCCGAGCACCAGGGCGAGGTTGAGCTCGCGGAGGCTGCCCTGACGGACCGCGCCGGCCGGAGCGTTGGTGAGGCTCACCCCTTGACAGTGCCACAGGCCGCGCAAATAATTCAATCGCTGAACAAATAGTGGACGACACACCCCGGAGGCCCTCATGGCACCCCGTCCCACCCCCGCCGACAAATTCTCCTTCGGGCTCTGGACCGTGGGCTGGCAGGCCCGTGACCCGTTCGGTGACGCGACCCGCCCGGAGCTGGACCCGGTCGAGACGGTCAACCGGCTCGCCGAGCTGGGCGCCTACGGGGTCACCTTCCACGACGACGACCTGGTCCCGTTCGGGGTCGACGCCGCCACCCGCGACCAGCACATCGCCCGGTTCCGTAAGGCCCTCGACGAGACCGGCCTGGTGGTGCCGATGGTCACCACCAACCTCTTCAACCACCCGGTCTTCAAGGACGGCGGCTTCACCAGCAACGACCGCGACGTCCGTCGGTACGCGCTGCGCAAGGTGCTGCGCAACGTCGACCTGGCCGCCGAGCTGGGTGCGAGCACGTTCGTGATGTGGGGCGGCCGGGAGGGCTCGGAGTACGACGTCGCCAAGGACGTCCGCGCCGCGCTGGACCGCTACCGCGAGGCGGTCGACCTGCTCACCCAGTACGTCATCGACCGGGGCTACAACCTGCGCTTCGCGCTGGAGCCCAAGCCCAACGAGCCGCGTGGCGACATCCTGCTGCCGACCGTCGGGCACGCGCTCGCCTTCATCTCCCAGCTGGCCCACCCGGAGCTGGTCGGTCTCAACCCGGAGGTCGGGCACGAGCAGATGGCCGGGCTCAACTACGCCCACGGCATCGCCCAGGCGCTCTGGCAGGGCAAGCTGTTCCACCTGGACCTCAACGGCCAGCGCGGCGTCAAGTACGACCAGGACCTGGTCTTCGGCCACGGTGACCTGATGAACGCGTTCGCCCTGGTGGACCTTCTGGAGAACGGCGGCCCGAACGGCGGGCCGACCTACGACGGCCCCCGGCACTTCGATTACAAGCCCTCCCGCACCGAGGACATGGACGGGGTGTGGGCATCGGCGGCGGCCAACATGAGCACGTACCTGCTGCTCAAGGAGCGGACCGCGGCGTTCCGCGCCGACCCCGAGGTGATCGAGGCACTGACAGCCAGCAAGGTCGGCGAGCTGAGCACCCCGACCCTGAACCCCGGCGAGGGGTACGACGAATTCCTCGCCGACCGGTCCGCGTTCGAGGAGTTCGACGTCGACGCGGCGGCCGCCCGGGGCTTCGCCTTCGTCCGGCTCAACCAGCTCGCCGTCGAGCACCTGCTCGGCGCCCGCTGAGGCCCCGCCATGCCGCTGGTCGCGGGCGTTGACTCGTCCACACAGTCCTGCAAGGTGGTCATCCGGGACGCGGAGACCGGCGCCCTGCTCCGGCAGGGCCGGGCGCCGCACCCGGACGGCACCGAGGTCGACCCGGAAGCCTGGTGGCAGGCGCTGCGCAGCGCCGCCGAGGAGGCCGGCGGGCTCGCCGACGTGGCGGCGGTCTCCGTCGCCGGCCAGCAGCACGGCATGGTCTGCCTCGACGAGGACGGCGGGGTGGTCCGCCCGGCGCTGCTGTGGAACGACACCCGCTCCGCCGACGCCGCCGCCGACCTGGTCGAGGAGGCCGGCGGCGGCGCCGCGGGGCGCCGCTTCTGGGCCGAGGCCACCGGCAGCGTGCCGGTGGCCAGCTTCACCATCACCAAGCTGCGCTGGCTGGCCCGGCACGAGCCGGAGCTGGCGGCCCGGGTGGCCGCTGTCTGCCTGCCGCACGACTGGCTGACCTGGCGGCTGGCCGGTGCGCCCGGCCTGGCCGCGCTGCAGACGGACCGGGGCGACGCCAGCGGCACCGGCTACTGGTCGCCGGCTACCGGCGGCTACCGGCTGGACCTGCTGGAGCGGGCCTTCGGCCGGCGGCTGGCGGTGCCCGAGGTGCTCGGTCCGGCCGGGTCGGCCGGCACCCTGTCGGCCGGGGAGCTGGGTGGGCCGGGCGGCGCGTTGCTCGGCGCCGGCACCGGGGACAACGCCGCCGCCGCGCTCGGTGTCGGTGCCGGTCCGGGTGACGTGGTCGTCTCGATCGGCACCTCCGGCACGGTGTTCAGCGTCGCCGACGTGGCGGCGGCCGACGACAGCGGCGCGGTGGCCGGCTTCGCCGACGCGGCCGGCCGGTTCCTGCCGCTGGTCTGCACACTCAACGCCGCCCGGGTGCTGGACGCCGCCGCCGCGATGCTCGGCGTCAACCTGGACGAGCTGGCCGAGCTGGCGCTCTCCGCGCCGGCCGGGGCGGACGGGCTGGTGATGGTGCCGTACCTGGAGGGGGAGCGGACGCCGAACCGCCCGTTGGCCACCGGCGCGGTGCACGGGCTGACGCTGCGCACCTCGACCCCCGCGCACCTGGCGCGGGCGGCCGTGGAGGGCATGCTCTGCGCGCTCGCCGACGGCCTGGACGCGTTGACCGCCCAGGGCGCCACCGTCCGCCGCGTCATCCTGGTCGGCGGCGGGGCCCGGTCGGCCGCGGTGCGCCGGATCGCGCCGCAGGTCTTCGGCTGCCCGGTGGTCGTCCCGCCGGCCGGGGAGTACGTCGCCGACGGCGCCGCCCGGCAGGCCGCCTGGGTCGCCCTCGGCGGTGACGCGCCACCTCGGTGGACACTCCAGGGCACCGAGGAGTACGCCGCCGAGCCCGTCCCCGCCGTCCGTGACCAGTACGCCGCCGCCCGGGGGCTGGTCCTCGACCGCCGCTGACCGGCGGCACCCACCCGCGTGACGACCTCGCCGGCCCGGTCTGGTTGGCTGCCGGTCATGACCCTGACCAGTGGCGGGCCCCGGCGGGCCCGTGGCGGCGGCCCGGCGCACCGGTTGTACAGCGTCGTGGTGTTCGTGCTGCTCGCCTCGCTGGACAACGTGGCGATCGGGCTGGTCCCGCCGTTGTACGGGCCGATCGCCGACGCGTTCGACGTGTCGGGGCGGCTGCTCGGCCTGGTCACCGCGGTCAGCTTCCTGGTCAGCGCGGTGGCCGCGGTCGGCTGGGCGTACGTCGGCGACCGGACCAACCGCAAGCCGCTGCTCATGGTGGGCACGCTGCTCTGGGCGGCGGGCACCGGCGGGAGCGCGCTCGCCGGCGGCTACCTGACGTTCCTGGCCGCGCAGCTCGTCGCGGCGGTCGGTCTCGGTGCGGTCGGCTCGGTGGGCTTCTCGGTGGTCACCGACCTGATCTCGCCGACCCGGCGGGGGCTGGTGATGAGCTTCTGGGGCCTCTCCCAGGGGGTCGGCACGCTGGCCGGCACGCTGGTCGGCGGGCTGCTCGGGGCGACCGACTGGCGGCGTCCGTTCCTGCTGCTGACCGGTGTGGGCCTGGCCGCCACCGTGGCCTACCTGTTCACGTACGACATCCGGCGCGGCCAGAGCGAGCCGGAGCTGGCCCACGCCCTGCACGAGGGCGCCGAGTACGACTACCGGATCAGTCGGGCGGACCTGCCGCGGATCCTGGCCCGGCGGACCAACCGGTGGCTGATCCTGCAGGGCCTGACCGCGCAGGCCGCGTTCGGCTCGCTGGTCTGGCTCCCGGTGCTCTTCGCCGAGCGGGCCGAGGCGCAGGGCTACTCGGAGTCGACCGCGGTGGTGGTGGGCAGCGTCTTCGCCACGCTCTTCCAGCTCGGCGGGGTGCTCTCCATCGTCGGCGGGCTGATCGGCGACGCGGTGCAGCGGCGTAACCCGGGGGGCCGGGCGCTGGTCGCCGCGGTCGGCATCCTCGCCGCGCTGCCGTTCTACCTGGTGCTGTTCTTCGTGCCGGTGAGCATCGACGTGCCGGACGGCGGCAGCACCGGCGCGGTGATCGGCGCGATCCTGTCCAGTGTGTTCACCGAACCGTCGGTCGGGCTGAGCCTGCTCACCGCGGTGGTGGCGCTCGCACTGACCTCGGCCAACTCGCCGAACTGGTTCGCGCTGATCGCCGACGTGAACCCGCCGGAGCACCGGGGGACGGTGTACAGCCTGGGCAACCTGGTCAACGGGGTCGGCCGGGCCGCCGGCAACGGGTTGGTCGGGGTGGCGTTCCAGGGCCTGAAGGTGGCCTTCCCGCCGCCGCTGAACTTCGCCGTCGGGCTGGCCGCGTTCCAGCTCTTCTTCATTCCCACCGGCGTCATGTACTGGCTCGCCTCGCGGACCTCACCGGCCGACATCGAGAACGTGCACGAGCTGCTACACATCCGCGCCGACCGTCTGTAAGGAAGGGCCCCCTGTTAACGCCACGCGTTGTACAGGGGGCCCTTCTTAACACCTGGGTCAGGCGCGCACCCAGACCGTCACGTCGGTCGGGACCGCCCCGTCGTCGTCCAGCGGTGCGCTGGCGGCGAGCAGTTCGGCGCCGGCCGGAACCGGCACCGGAGCGGTGCCGAAGTTGGTCAGCACGGTCAGCTCACCGTTGCGGAAGGTCAGCACCTCGTCGCCGGAGGATAGCCATTCCAGGGTGCCGCGGCCGAGCCCGTGGGCGCGGCGCAGCCGCAACGCCGTGCGGTACAGCTCGTACGTCGAGCCGGGCACGTCGCGCTGCCGGTCCAGCGCGTACTCCGCGAACAGCGGGGGCTGCGGCAGCCAGCTGGCGTCGGACGGGCCGAAGCCGTACGACGGCGCGTCCGCCTCCCACGGGATCGGCACCCGGCAGCCGTCCCGGCCGCGCTGGGTGTGCCCGCTGCGCGCCCAGGTCGGGTCCTGACGGGCCTCGTCGGGCAGCGTGGTGTGCTCGGGCAGGCCCAGCTCCTCACCCTGGTAGAGGTAGGCCGAGCCGGGCAGGGCGAGCATCAGCAGCGTGGCCGCCCGGGCCCGGCGCAGGCCGAGCGCGGCGTCCGGCTGCGGGTCGCCGATGCCGATGCCGTTGGGTCGGACGGCGCCGATCGGCAGGCCCAGCCGGGAGGCGTGCCGCACCACGTCGTGGTTGGACAGCACCCAGGTCGTCGGCGCGCCGACCGAGTCGGTCGCCTCCAACGAGCGGGTGATCACCGCGTACTGGGCCGGCGCGGTCCAGGCGGCGAGCAGGTACTCGAAGTTGAACGCCTGATGCATCTCGTCCGGGCGGACGTAGCGGGCCAGCCGCTCGGCCGGCTCCACCCACGCCTCGGCGACCAGCACCCGCTCGCCGGGGTAGCTGTCCAGGAGCTGCCGCCACTGGCGGTAGATGTCGTGCACGCCCTCCTGGTCCCACATCGGCGGGCGCGGCTTGTCCACCTCGTTGCCGGACAGGATCTCCTGCGGCTCCTGCCAGTCGGCCAGGTCGGTCTGCTTCACCAGACCGTGCGCCACGTCGACCCGGAAGCCGTCCACCCCGCGTTCCAACCAGAACCGCAGCACGTCCAGGAACTCCGCGTGCACCTCCGGGTGGTCCCAGTTGAGGTCCGGCTGTCCCGTGTCGAACAGGTGCAGGTACCACTGGCCGGGCTGCCCGTCCGGGTCGACCGTCCGGGTCCAGGCCGGGCCGCCGAAGACGCTCTGCCAGTCGTTCGGCGGCTGGTCGCCGGCCGGGCCCAGACCGTCCCGGAAGATGTACCGGGACCGCTCCGGGCTGCCGGGCGCGGCGGGCAGCGCGGCCTGGAACCAGCGGTGCGCCGAGGAGGTGTGGTTCGGAACCAGGTCGACGATCACCCGCAGGCCGCGGGAGCGGGCCTCCGCGATCAGCTTGTCCGCGTCGGCGAGGGTGCCGAACAGCGGGTCGACGTCCCGGTAGTCGGCCACGTCGTAGCCGGCGTCGGCCTGGGGGGACGGGTAGAACGGGGAGAGCCACACCGCGTCCACGCCCAGTTCGACCAGGTGGTCGAGGCGGGCGGTGATGCCCGGCAGGTCGCCGACGCCGTCCCCGTCCGAGTCGGCGAACGAGCGGGGGTAGATCTGGTAGATGGCGGCTTCGGTCCACCAGCCGGTGACCGGGGGACCGGAGGGGGTCTGCTGCGTCGGATCGGTGTTCAGGGTCGTCTCCCGTGTCGAGCGGTGGGTGGACTGCCGGTGCTGCTGCCGGCCGCGTCGCCGCCAGCCGCCGGCCGGCGGCGGATGGTTGAGTTTCAGTGTGCCCGGGGCGGTGCGGTCGATTCCCGGACCACCAGCCGAGTGGGCAGGATCACCGGGGTGTCGCAACCGGCGGTCCGTTGACCGACGATCGGGCCCAGGTTCCGGGCCCCGAGCGGGTCGAGCAGCATCCGGGCGGCCAGCCGGCCCTGCTCGGCGGCGGGCTGGGCGATGGTGCTGAGCCCGAGCACGCCGGCCAGGTCGTGGTCGTCGATGCCGATCACGCTGACGTCCTGCGGTACGCGCAGCCCGGCGTCGCGCAGCGCGGTCATCGCGCCCATCGCCATCTCGTCACAGGCGGCGAGGATCGCGGTCGGCGGTTCGCCCCGGGACAGCAGCTCGGCTGCCGCCCGGTTGCCGCCGTCGATGGTGAACGTCGACTCGACGTCCAGGCTCGGGTCGAGGTGCAGACCGGCCGCCCGCAGTTCCTCCTGGTACCCCCGGCGTCGGTCCAGGTGGGTGGTGAAGGCCAGCTCGTCGTCGGGGTCGCCGGAGATGTGCGCGATCCGGCGGTGGCCGAGGTCGAGCAGGTGCCGGGTGGCGGTACGGGCGGCAGCGACATCGTCGATCCGTACGCACGGCCAGTTGGGCACCCTGGTCCCCGAGCTGATGGTCACCCCGGGCAGGTCGAGGGCGGCCAGCGCGGTCAGGTCGGCCGGGCGCAGCGGCGTGGCGACCAGCATGATGGCGTCCACCCGCTTGTGCAGGTTGGCGGTACGCAGCACCCGCTGGCGGACCTGCTCCCGACCACCCAGGTTGTAGAGCAGCAGGTCGTAACCGGACTCGTGGAGGAACTCCTCGACCGCCTCGACGACCGTGCTGAAGAACCATCGGGTGATCCGGGGGACAACCACCGCGACCGTGCCGGTGCGGCCACCGGCGAGCCGGGACGCGCTCGGCGAGACCTCGTAGTCGAGCTGCTCGGCGGCTGCGAGGACCCGGCGTCGGGTGGCGGCGGAGACCGTCGGCAGCCCGCGCAGCGCCCGCGAGACGGTGGCCGTGGACACCCCGGCCAGCCGGGCCACATCATCAATCTTCGTCACGGTTCCCCCGCTCGGTACCCGGCGCCCGCCGCCGCCCGAGGGGCCAGGCGGCGGCGAGCAAGCGGGTCAGCCCTTGACGCTGCCGGCGAGCAGACCTCGCACGAAGAAGCGCTGGAGGGACAGGAACACGACGAGCGGTACGACGATCGAGACGAACGCCCCTGCCGTCAGCCGCTGCCACTCGTTGCCTCGGGTGCCGGCCATCTCGGCCAGCCGGACGGTGAGCGGAGCGGTCTCGTTGCCGCCGCCAGCGAAGATCAGCGCGACCAGCAGGTCGTTCCAGACCCAGAGGAACTGGAAGATGCCGAACGCGGCCAGCGCCGGCATGATCAGCGGCAGCACGATGGTGCGGAAGATCTTCGGGTGGCTGGCCCCATCGACCCGGGCCGCCTCCATCAGGTCTCCCGGCAGTTGCGAGATGAAGTTGTGCAACAGGAAGACGGCGAACGGAAGTGCGAAGCAGGTGTGCGCGAACCACACCTGCGCGAACTTCTGTTCGTCGACGAGATCCCAGGCCGGCATCAGGGTCACGCCGCCGAGGGTGACGCCGGTGGAGAAGAACTTCAGCAGCGGCACCAGGGCCATCTGCAGCGGCACGATCTGCAACGCGAAGATCGCGATGTAGAGCCAGTCCCGGCCACGGAAGTTGATCCACGCCAGCGCGTACGCGGCCAGGGCCGCGAAGGCGAGCGGGAAGAGCACCGAGGGGATGGTGATCGCCAACGAGTTGACGAAGTAGCTGGCGAGCTGCCCCGATGACGACGACCGCCCGAACAAGACCTGCTGATAGTTCTCCAGCGTGAACTGCGGGTTGGTGAAGGCCGTCCACCAGCCGGTGGTCTTGATCTCGTCCTCGGGCCGGAGGGAGGAGATGAACAGGCCGAAGGTCGGGATGGTCCAGACCACCGCGATGACGATCGAGACAAGGGTCGCGGTACGGCTGTTCAGCCGCTTGCGGACCCGCCCAGCGGTGGTGGGCGTGGTGCCGTCGGTCTTCTGGGTGCCGGCGGCGACGGTGGGCGTTGCAGTCGTCATCTCAGCCCTCCCGCTGCTGACGGAGGTTGCGGATCTGGTAGATCACGACCGGGATGACCAGGATGAAGAGGAAGACCGCGAGCGCTGAGCCCTGCCCGTTCTGGCCGTACCGGAACGCCTGGTTGTACATCTCGCTGGCGATCACGCTGGTGTCGTAGTTGCCGTTGGTCGCGGTCCGGACGATGTCGAAGACCTTGAGCGTGGCGATCGTGAGCGTCACCACCACCACGATCAGCGCAGGCCGGATGCTCGGCATGGTGATTCGCCAGAACATCTGCCACGGGCTGACGCCGTCGAGCCGGGCGGCCTCCACGATGTCACCGGGGATGGACTTGATCGCGGCGGAGAGCACCACCATGGCGAAACCGGCCTGGATCCAGACCATGATGACGATCAGCAGCAGCGTGTTCAGCGGTGATTCGAGCAGCCACTGCTTGGGCTCGCCGCCGAGGCTGACCACGATCTGGTTGAGCAGACCGATCTGGTCGCCGTCGCCGCGGTAGGCGTAGACGAACTTCCAGATGATGCTGGCGCCGACGAAGGAGATCGCCATCGGCAGGAAGATCAGTGACTTGGCCACCGCCTCGAAGCGGGCCTTGTCCACCAGGACGGCGTAGATCAGGCCGAACGCGGTCGCGACCAGCGGGACCAGGACCACCCAGACCAGGGTGTTGATCAGGACCCGGACGATCGAGCTGTCGGAGAACATCCAGCCGTAGTTGCGCAGCCCAACCCAGTTGTTGCTGCCCGCGTCCATGAACGACAGCAGTGTGGTGCGGATGGCCGGAACGACCAACCCGACCGTGAGCAGCAGCAGCGTCGGCAGCAGGAAGAAGAGCGCGAAGAGTCCCTCCCCCCGCTTGCGCCGGCGGGGGAGCGGGGTGCCGCTGACGGACGCGGCGACCAACTGCGCCTCCCGCCGCCGAGCGAACCAGGCCGGCACCACGTCGAGGAGCAGGAGCAGACCGCCCACCACCGCGACGAAAGCGATCAGCCCGTACATCAGCATGAGGAACTTCGGCTGCTCCTCCGCGAAGTCGAACTCCATCGACCCTCCCAGGTCTGGATCCGCCGGTGGGCCGGCCCGCGGGTGCGGACCGGCCCACCGTTCAGATCACTTCCAGCTGCTCTCGATGCCCTGGAGCACCGACGCGGTGTCCTTGCCGTTGATCCACTCGACCATGCCCTTCCAGAACGTCCCCGCGCCGACCGCGGCCGGCATCAGGTCGGATCCGTCGAAGCGGAAGACGCCGGTCTTGTCCTGCAGGATCTGGACGGAGAGCTTGTCGATCGGGCTGGCGACGTTGGCGATGTCCAGCTTGTTGTTCGCCGTGACCCAGTTGCCCAGCTTCGCGCGGCTGTTGACGTACTCGCCGGAGGCGAGGTAGGTCTGCACCGCCTGCACCTCGGGGCGGTCGGCGTAGCCGACGACGAACTCGCCCGCGCCGAGCACCGGCTTGCCCTTGGCCGTGTCGATGGCCGGGAAGTAGAACGCGAAGGCGTCACCGTCCTCGGCCACCTTGGTGCCCTCGGGGAACTGGTTGGCGTAGAACGACGCCTGCCGGTGCATGGCGCACCTGCCGGTGGTGACCGGCAGCCCGGCCTCACCGAAGGCGGTGGTGCCGATGCTCTTCACCCCGCCGAAGCCGCCGTTCATGTACTTCTCGTTCTTCAGGATCGTGCCGGCCCGGTTGACCGCGTCGACGATCCGCGGGTCGTTGAACGGGATGGCGTGGGTGGTCCACTGGTCGTAGACCTCGGGGCCCTGCGTACGCAGGATCACGTCCTCGATCCAGTCCGTGGCCGGCCAGCCGGTGGCGTCACCGGACTCGATGCCGGCGCACCACGGCTTGATGCCGGTCGCCGCGATCGTGTCGCTGAGCTTGATCATGTCGTCCCAGCTGGTCGGGACCGTCCAGCCCTTCTCCTTGAAGAGCTTCGGCGAGTACCAGACGAAGGACTTCACGTTGGCGCCGAGCGGCACGCCGTAGAGGGTGCCGTTGACGGTGCCGTACTTCAGCCAGTCGGCCGGCAGGTTCTGCTCGGCCATCGTCTTGGTGTCGGCCCCGAGGGACTTCAGCTTGCCGGCGTCGGCGAACCGCTTGACCAGACCCGGCTGGGGCACGAAGGCCAGGTCGGGCGCGTTGCCGCCGTCGACCCGGACCGGGAGCTGCGCCTCGAACTCGGCGTTGCCCTCATAGTCGATCTCGATGCCGGTGCAGTCGGTGAACTGCGACCAGGAGCGCTCCAGCAGGTCAGCCTCGGCGTCACGGATGGACGCGTAGATGGAGACCTTCTTGCCGTCGTGGCCCTCGTACTTCTCGTATGCGGCACACTCCGCGGAGCCCGCGTTGTCGCTCTTCTTGTCGTCGCCGGTACCGCAAGCGGTGGCGCTGAGCGCCAGCCCCAGTACGCCGGCGATCGCGAAGGCCTGGCGTGGTCTGGTAAAGACCGCCATGCCGTCCTCCTTTCTAGCCGGCGCGGTCGTGCTCAATGGCCCGGCGCCGGTCCCGATGGCTGTGCACACATGTAAGCGCTTGCATCCGGTCCGGTCCAGCCCCTGTCAGACACGAGCGAGTAACAATCCGGAAACCTCCCGGCCGCCCCGTGGGCGCGCTCCCGGACCAGATCTTCGACTCTTTCGAAGAATGACGATATCTGTCAGGCTGAGACCACCACATCGAAGGTTTTCGACATAGGAGGAGCTGTATGCGTAAGCGGTGGATCAGCCTGCTGGTGACGGGCCTGCTCGTCGGGGGAGTCCTGGCCCCGGCCAGCCCGGCGCTGGCCGCGCCGACCTTCAAGGTGCCGTTCCCGTGCGGCCAGTCCTGGTCCGGGCAGACCCGGTCGAACCACAGCCCGGCGAACGCCGTCGACTTCAACCGCACCGACGACCTCGGCGACCCGGTGGTGGCCAGCGCCCCCGGCACCGTCGACCGCGTGACCGACCTCGGCGGCACCAGCTACGGCAAGTACGTCCGGATCAACCACGGTGGCGGTTACAGCACGTACTACGCCCACCTCAACGGCTTCAACGTGTCGGTCGGCCAGACGGTCGGCTACGGCAAGGTGCTCGGCTGGGTCGGCAGCACCGGCGGCTCCACCGGCCCGCACCTGCACTACGAGCAGCGCCTCAACGGCAGCGACATCCAGGTGCGGTTCAACGGCACCCTCGGCCTGTACTGGGGCACCAGGAGCTACACCAGCGACAACGGGTGCGGCTCGGGCAGCGGCAACGGCACGGTCGACACCAGCGGCACCCCGCTGACCGTCCGCTCCGGCCCGGGCACGGGGTACGCCTCCGTCGGGACCGTCGCCGACGGCACCCGGGTGACCATCGCCTGCCAGACCAGCGGCACCACGGTCACCGGCACCTACGGCACCAGCTCGATCTGGGACCGGATCGGCTCCGGCCGCTTCATCGCCGACGCGTACGTGTACACCGGTCACGACGGCTACATCCCCGGCGTGCCCCGCTGCTGAGGGGTTGAACGACGACGGTCTCCGGCGGGCGGCGCCGCCGGGGAACCGTCGGTCAGGAGTTCAGCCGCCAGATCGACAGGTTCAGGGCGGCGGCGAAGGTGACCCAGGCCCAGTAGGGCAGCAGCAGCGCCGCCGCGACCCGGGAGACCCGGGCGGACAGCGCGACGGTGAGCCCGATCGCCAGCCACATCGCCACGATCTCGGCGAACGCCAGCCCGTACTGCCCCGCGCCGAAGAACAGCGGGGTCCAGATCGCGTTGAGCACCAACTGGGCGGTCCACGCCCAGAGCGCCGGCCCGAAGCCGACTCGGCGCCAGACCAGCCAGCCGGCCACCGCGATCAGCGCGTACAGCACCGTCCAGACCGGGCCGAACAGCCACGAGGGCGGCGCCCAGTCGGGTTGCCGCAGGCCGGCGTACTCGTCGGTGGTGCCCCGCACGCCCAGCCCGCCGATCGCGGCCGCGACGAAGACTGCCGCCGCGAAGCAGGCGAGCGCCCAGCGGGACCGTCGGCCGGTGGTCGGCGGCACGTCCTGGGATGTCTCCATGGTCGAGATGTTTCCGTCCTGTCGGCGGTCAAACCGCTGCGGGGCCCGGGCCGTACGGTCCGGGTCCGCTTTCGTACGGTCTGGGCAGCCCTTCGGGCGGTCCGGCCCGCGGATGTCACACAGCAAAGCGCCGGGATCGCCACGTCCGGTGCTCCTGTCGGGAGGACGGAGCTCCGGCCACGGCGACCCCGGCGGGTCCCGGTGTTACGAGGTGCGAACGTCAATTGAAGATGCTGACACCACCCGGGCCGACCAACAGCCCGACGACGATGAGGACGATGCCCCACAGGATCTGCCGGCGGAACAGCGCGAGGATGCCGGCGACCACGAGTACGACTGCGAGAATCCAGAGAATCAGCTCCATGACCACTGACTACCCGAGCGTCCGATCGGGGAAACCTGGTCGGTGTCGGGTTGATCGCCGACATGGAAGACGCTGTAGGCCTGCTTGATCACCGGGTGCGCGACGTTACGTACCCGCACCCCACCGGGAGTGGTGCCGCGCTCGGTGCCGGCGTGCGCGTGCCCGTGCAGGGCCAGCGCGGTGGGCGCCGAGTCGATCGCCTGCCCGAGCTGGTACGAGCCGAGGAACGGGTAGATCTCCAGAGGCTCGCCGGCCAGCGTGTCCGGCACCGGTGAGTAGTGGGTGAGCGCCACCAGCATGTCGCAGTCGAGGGAGCGCAGCGCCGTACCGAGGCGGTCCGCGCTGTCAACGGTGGTGCGGACGAACGCCTTCATCTCCGGCTCGCCGAAGTCGCTCGCACACCGCCCGGCGAATCCGCCGCCGAAGCCCTTGACACCGGCGATGCCGAGCCGGCCGCCCGCGCAGTCCAGCACCACGCCGTTGCCCTCCAGCACGGTGATACCCGCGTCCTCGAGCACCTTGACCACCTGCGGCACCTGGTCACACTGATGGTCGTGGTTGCCCAGCACGGTCACCACCGGCACGGCCAGCCCGCCGAACTCCTGCGCCACGCAGCGCGCCTCCGACTCGGTGCCGTGCCGGGTCAGGTCCCCGGTCAGCAGGAGCACGTCGGCGCAGTCCGGCAGCTCCTCCAACGCCGGGCGGAACCGGCCGACCACGTCCTCGTCCAGATGCACGTCGCCCACGGCGGCGATCCGGATCACCATGAAGCCTCCCTCAGGGCAGTTGCTCGATCTGCGTGGGCGCCTGAGTGCGGATCACCCCGATGTCGCTGGTGATCGGCACGTCCGGGAAGCGCTCGGCCACCCGACGCAGGATCTCCGCACGCCGGTGCGGGCTCTCCACCTCGCCGTAGAGCACGAGGGCGCGCTCCCTCCGGACCACGGTGATTCCCTGTTCGGCGACGGCGGGATCCTCGGCGAGCAGCCGGTGGATCTCGGCCTCGACGTACTCGTCGGGTGGTCCGCCGCCGCTGTCGCGATGGTGGGTCACGGTGTCCCCTCTCCTGCCGGGGTGCCGGTTTCCGGCACCACCTCGAGCCGGTCCAACAGCACCAGGAACGCCTCGGCGTACGGCGAGTGCTGCGTCTCCTTGCGTACCCGTTCCCAGTCGATCTGCTCCCGCAGCGACCGGGCCAGCGGCAGGCCACGGGCGAAGTCGCAGTAGTGCTGGGAGAAGCTGAGGAGCTTGTGCACCATCAGCTGGGTGGCGGACAGGACCGGCATGTGAATCGCGTCCACCGGCCGGACGACCGTGTCGGCGAACGTCTCCTCGGTCACCGGCGTCTCGATCGGCCGGTGGATCAGATCGACCATCCGCCCGTCGTCGAAGACCTTCACCAGCCAGTCCTCCGGTGGACGCTCGGCGACGAAGCCGGCGGCCACCAGGGCCTCCAGCGCTCCCTCGACGTCGGCCTCCCGGATCAGGAAATCGACGTCGTGATCGCTGGAGTGACCACCGTGGGCGTAGACGGCGAAGCTGCCGCCCAGCGCGAACGGGATCTCGGACTGCTTGAGCACGGCGGCGACCTTCTTCAGGGTGTGCACCAGACTCTCGTCCCCGCGCTCAGCCATCTGGTTCTCCCGTCGGTCGTGTTGGTGGACAGGCGGTTGGATTCGAACTCCCGTACCCGGCATTCCGGTCGTCCACACCTGGGCCGGTCGCGGGCGGGTTCGAACAGGGATCAAGTACCACAAACTGCGCAGCTGGAGCTCAGGTCGGATAACCTGTCGAGGGTGGCCAGATCATCGGGGACGCGACGCGGCAGGACCCGGTTGCGCACCGTGGCCCTGATCGGCATCGACGGTTCGGGCAAGACCACACAGGCGCACCGGCTGGCCGCCGCGTTGACCGCCGCCGGCCGCCCGGCCACCTACCGCCGCAACGCCAGCGGGCGTCGCTGGCTCGGCCGGCTCGCCCACCGGCTGGGCCGCCCCGACGCCCAGCGACTCGTCGGGCGCGACGGCGTGCTGGCGGTGGAATCCGTGCTGCGCTGGCTCGCCATCGCCGCCGCCCTGC
Organism: Micromonospora sp. NPDC005087; assembly: GCF_042872965.1. Lineage (NCBI taxonomy): Bacteria > Bacillati > Actinomycetota > Actinomycetes > Micromonosporales > Micromonosporaceae > Micromonospora > Micromonospora sp. NPDC005087. The sequence goes on from NZ_JBIALB010000008.1 coordinate 233,393, forward strand.
TCAGTTGCCTGCTCACCGGCCGGACGGCGGTGATGGACCGCTACTCGGCCTGCCAGTACGCCAGCATCCGCGCGCACGGCGGGCACCGCTGGGAGCGGCTGGCCCGGGCCGGCTACCGGTTCTTTCCGACGCCGCAGGTGACCTTCCTGCTCGCCGTCGACCCGGCTGAGGCGTACCGGCGGATCGAGCAGCGGGGCACCGACCACGAGACGATGGGCTGGCTGACCGCCGCCGACACCGCCTACCGCGCCCTGCCCGAGTATCCGACCTTCGTCCTGGTGGACGCGGGCCGCCCGGCCGAGGAGGTGACCGAGCAGATCCAGGCGCACCTGGCGACCTGGCTGCCGCCGTCCGTCCGACCCGACCCGGGCCGTCCGTCCGCCGAACCGCCGCCGTCCGACGTGCCGGCGGCGGGGGAGCGGACCGGCCACGGGGCCATCGGGCCGCTGGTGGCTCAGGCCCGCCCGTAGACCGGGACGGTGGCGCCGCTGGTCGGCGCGGACTCCGCCGAAGCGAGGAAGTGGATCACCGGGGCGATCTCGGCCGGGGTCACCCAGCGGGAGTGGTCGGCGTCGGGCTGAGCGGCACGGTTCGCCGGGGTGTCGATGACGCTGGGCAGCACGGTGTTGCAGCGCACGTTGCGGGACCGGTACTCGACCGCGACCGCGTTGGCGAAGGCGAGCACCGCGGCCTTGGCCGTCACATAGCCGGCCGCGCCGGGGAACGGGGCGACCGCCGCGCGGGCCGAGACGCAGACCACCGCGCCGCCACCGGCCGCCACCAGGTGGGGCAGCGCGGCCCGGGTGACCAGGTAGGTCGGCCGCAGGTTGGCGGTGAGCATCCGCTCGAACTCCTCGACCGGCGTCTCATGCACCAGCCCGCCGCTGGCGTAACCGCCGACCAGGTTGACCACCGCTCGCAGCGGCGCGGCCGGTTCGCCGACGGCCGCCTCGACGGCCCGTGCCGCGCCGGCCGGATCGGTCAGGTCCGCGACGAGCCGGACCAGCCCGTCGGCCGCTGGCTCCGACCGGGGCCGAGCACCCCGCTCCGGTACGACCACCCGCCAGCCGGCCGTCCGAAAGGCGGTGGTGACCGCCCCGCCGAGCCCGCCCGTGCCTCCGGTGATCAGCACACTGCGCTCCGCCATGCAGCACACGCTAGCGCCGCCCCGGCCTCTCCACCGCCCCGAACCGCTCCGCCGGGTCCACGCCGTCCGGTCGGCTCGGGTCGACGCGTCGGCGGGGGAGCCCTGCCCGGTGTGGCTGGTCGGGGACGCCGTACGGTCTGGCCGGACCCGGTTTTCCGCGAGCCCGGAGCCGTCCGGCAGGTTGACCCGGCCCGGCGGGGGAGGTGGCGCGGTCCCGCCGGTGGCACGCTTGGCCTGACGGGCTCGCCCGATCGGCGGTACTTTCCCCAACACGTGGAGTCATGGTTGACGCTCACGCCTCGTGAAAGTAAGTTTCATCCGTGGCGAAGAGTCCGAAGATTTCTGCGAGTCACGAGCCCGGTGGGCTGATCGTCCACATCAGCGGGCTGCTGCCGTCGCTGTCGCCCGCTGAGCAGCGGGTCGCCCGGTTGGTCGTCTCCGACCCGGCTGCCGCCGCCCGCCGGACGATCACCGACCTCGCCACCGCAGCCGAGACGTCTGAAGCGACGGTCATCCGGTTCTGCCGCTCGGTGGGCATGGACGGTTACCCGCAGCTGCGCATCCGGCTCGCCGCCGAGGCCGCCCGCCGGGTCGAACCGCCGGACGCCCGGGTCGTCGGCGGTGACATCCCGCCCGGCGCCGACCTCGCCCAGATCATCGCCACCATCGCGTTCAACGACGCCCGCGCGGTCGAGGAGACTGCCGAGCAGCTCGACCCCGCCATCTGTGAGCAGGTGGTCGAGGCGATCGCCAACGCCGGCCGGATCGACATCTACGGCGCCGGCGCCAGCGGGTTCGTCGCCTCCGACTTTCAGCAGAAGCTGCACCGCATCGGCCGGATCGCCTTCTACTTCCCGGACGTGCACACCGCCCTGACCTCGGCCGCGCTGCTCGGCCGGGGCGACGTGGCGGTCGGCATCTCGCACACCGGCACCACCTCCGACGTGATCGAGGTGCTGGAGCAGGCCCGGACGCGGGGCGCCGTCACCGTGGCGCTGACCAACTTCCCGCGCTCGCCGATCACCGACGTGGCCGACTTCGTGCTGACCACCGCCGCCCGGGAGACCACCTACCGCTCCGGCGCGACGGCCAGCCGGTTGGCCCAACTCACCGTGGTCGACTGCCTGTTCGTCGGCGTGGCCGCCCGCAACCGGTCCCGGGCGCGCAAGGCCCTCGAGGCGACCGCCGAGGCCGTCCTGTCGCACCGGGTGGGTGCGAACCGGAGGCGAGGATGACGGCCGGTGCGGTGGAGCCGGACGAGGACATGCCAGCACCGCCCGCCCGCCCGATCGTCCGGGTGGGCGCCCCCACCGAGCGGCGCAACCCGCTCAGCGCCGACCTCGACCTGATGTCGACCCGGGACGTGCTCACCGTCATCAACGAGGCCGACCGGCGGGTGCCGGCGGCCGTCGCCGCGGTGCTCGACGAGATCGCCGCCACGGTCGACCTGGCGGTCGCGGCGCTGCGCGGCGGCCACCGGGTGCACTATTTCGGGGCCGGCACCTCCGGCCGGCTGGGCGTGCTCGACGCCGCCGAGCTGGCCCCCACCTTCAACTCGCCCCGGCACTGGTTCTGCTCCCACCTCGCCGGCGGTCCGGACGCCATGTGGCGTGCCGTGGAGGACGCCGAGGACGACGAGCGGGGCGGCGCGGTCGATGCGGCCGGATGTGTGCGCGCCGGTGACCTGGTGGTCGGTCTCGCCGCCAGCGGACGCACCCCGTACGTCCTCGGGGCGCTCGCCGCGTCCCGCGCCAAGGGCGCCTCGACGGTGCTGCTCTGCGCCAATCCGGAGGCGGAGGCGGCCCGGTCGGTCGACGTGTTCATCGGGGTGGACACCGGACCGGAGGTCGTCACCGGGTCGACCCGGATGAAGGCGGGCACCGCGCAGAAGTTGGTGCTCAACACGTTCTCGACCGCCGTCATGGTGCGACTGGGTCGGGTCTACTCGAACCTCATGATCGACATGGTGGCGACGAACGCGAAGCTCCGCGGGCGGATGATCTCGATCCTGGTCGAGGCCACCGGCTGCTCGGAGGAGGTCTCCCGGCGGGCCCTCAACGAGGCCGACGGCGATCTGAAGACCGCCCTGGTCTCGCTGGTCTCCGGCGCCGAGGTCGCCGCCGCGCGGGCCGCGCTGGCCCGCTCCGCCGACCAGGTTCGCGGCGCCCTCGCCCTGCTCGCCACCTGACTCCACCCGCCCGGGTCGCCGGCGGGAAGCGAACGAGGCTCCGGATTGTTCATCTTGGCGGGGGGTAATAACACCCTCGTGGATGAACCGACCGGTCCACCGGTGCGTATTTGGCAGTGACCAGGATCGCAGCGCAGTGGTGACCCGGGTCGCTGTGCCCCCGCGGCGGGCGGTGTTGCCATTGGTACGGGCGTTCGGCGATTCGTCGATCCGCCGACCCGTACGTGGTGCCCAGCGGCGAGCCACCCGACGGGGTGCTGACAGCAAACATGGACCGTGCTCTCAGCAACTACTCAGGCATTCGTGACACTTTCGACTCAGTACATGGAATCCCCGACACGTCTCATCTGTTGTGTAGGTGTCAGCACCGGTGGGCACAGCGGAAGTTACCGGGGCTGACGGACGTGGGGATGGCAAGGAACCGGGCAACCGGCGCGAGCGAGGGGACCGTGGGCAACGTGGACAAGAACATCGGCATGCGAACCGATCAGGTCGCCGAGGAGCGCGACCTCGTCGGCGTCTACCTGCACGAGATCTCCCGGACGCCACTGCTGGACGCCGCCCGGGAGGTCGATCTCTCCAAGGCGATCGAGGCCGGCCTCTACGCCGAGCACCTGCTCGGTGAGGACCGCGTCCCCGATGGCGTCGACCGGGCCGACCTGGAGCGACTGGTCGTCGAGGGTGAGCACGCGAAGGACCTCTTCATTCGCGCCAACCTGCGACTGGTCGTGTCGATCGCCCGCCGTTACGTGCGCTCGGGCATGCCCATGCTGGATCTGATCCAGGAGGGCAACACGGGTCTGGTCCGGGCGGTTGAGAAGTTCGACTACGAGCGTGGCTACAAGTTCTCCACCTACGCCACCTGGTGGATCCGCCAGGCGATCAGCCGGGCCATCGCCCAGCAGGAGCGCACCGTCCGACTGCCGGTGCACCTGGTGGAGGACGTTAACCGGATGCGCAACGTGGCGCGCCAGCTCACCCGTGAGCTGGGCAGCGACCCGGAGCCGGAGCAGATCGCGGCGTCGCTCGGCGTCACCGTCGAGCGGGTGAACGAGCTGCGCCGCTGGTCGCAGGACACCGTCTCGCTGGACACCCCCATCGGCGACGACGGCGACACCAAGCTCGGCGACCTGGTCGCCGACACGGACGCCCCGTCGCCGGAGGACATCGTCCTCTCCGGGCTGGAGCGGCAGCGCATCGAGGGGCTGCTCAACCACCTGGACGACCGGTCGGCCGGCATTATGCGGGCCCGCTACGGGCTGGAGGACGGCCGTGAGCACTCGCTCACCGAGGTCGCGTCCCGGTTCTCGCTGTCCCGCGAGCGGATCCGGCAGCTGGAGATCCAGGCCCTCGGCCGGCTCCGTGAGCTGGCCCGCGCGGAGGGGCTGCAGGCAGCCTGACCTGGTAGTAATAACGGCGAACGGCCGGCGTCCGCGGACGCCGGCCGTTCGCCGTATCCGGGCGTGGCTAGCGGACCCGGCCGTAGCCCTGGATGGGCATCATGTTCATGCCCCGCTTGAGCACGTTGCGGCCGGCGCTCGGTGCGTCGATCACCTGGTTGCCGCCCACGTAGAGGGCGACGTGCCCGAGCCCTCGGTAGAACACCAGGTCTCCCGGGCGCAGGTCACTCCGACCGATGTGGGCGACCGCCCCCCACTGCATCCGGGTGTTGTGCGGCAGCGACTTCCCGGCCGCCCGCCAGGCGGCGGAGGTCAGCCCGGAGCAGTCGTAGCCGTTCGGCCCGTCGGCCGCCCAGACGTACGGCTTGCCCAACGCGCCGTAGGCGTAGCGCACCGCGGTGCCGGCCGCACCGGCGACAGCGGGAACGTTCGCGGCCTCGGCCGCCGGCTTGGGCGCGGGTCGCTCGGTGGGCGCCCCGTACGCCTGCCGGCGCAGCTCGTACAGCTTGGTCAGGTCTCTCTCGATCTGCTTTTTGGCCGTCGCCAGATGGCGGGCCTGCGCGGCCTGCCGGGTCAGCGTGGCGTCCAGGCGGCGCTTCTCGTCGAGCAGCCGTTCCTGGCTGGCGGTGAAGCCGGAGATGCGTTCCTGGCGCTGACGGGTGAGCTGATCGAGCGCTCCGAGCCGATCCAGCAGCGCGGCCGAGCCGCCGGAACGCAGCAGCGCGTCCGCGGTGCGCAGCTCGCCGCTCTTGTAGGCGGTGTTGGCCAGCTCGGCGACGTCCGCCCGGCTCTGCTCGGCCTGCTGTTCCAGTGGGCCGATGCGGGCCTGTAATCGGGCCGCCGAGGTCTTGTTGGTCTTGATCTCCTCGGTGAGCTTGTTGTACGACTCGACGACCCGCTCCAACTCGGCCGAGGACGTCTCGATCCGGCGGGTCAGGTCGGCGGGGGACGGCTCGGCGTGTGCCGCCGCCGACGGGGCGATCAACGCGGCCGACATGCCGGCGAGCGCCATGGTGCGCAGCAGGTTTTTCAGGGATGACAAGAGCTGAAGGCCCCTCTCCCACGGCCGCCGACGGGGCTGCTGACGCCCTCGGCGACACCGACCGGGGCCATCCGGGTGGACGGCGCTGGGCCGGACCGGCTCGCTCAACCTAACCCGGGGCGGCTGTCGTCCGCAGTTGAAGTCGGGGCGAATGTTGGCATTGTGGCGGGCTGGTGCCCCTGCGCCCAGTGACTTCATCGGGGCTGCTGACGCTCCGCGAGCCGGTCAACACGTCCTTCTTGTCACTAAATGACGGCTTTATGGTCTTCGTCGTTCCGGGCGTATGCCGCCGGATACCTGCGCTCCATAACCGATAAAACCTGAAATGGATGCTGTTTCTCGACGATGTCCGCCGGTCGGGCGAGCTGTCGGAAGCCGGTAATTGGGCCGGAGGGCTGGTGGTGCCGCAACACAATGAACACCGGAGCCGGGAATCCCGTCGACAGGCAGCGATGCCTGTGACCTGCGGGCCAGCCCGGCGAACCGCCCCACGGGAGGAACCGTGAATCGTGAAGGCGCGACGACGCGACCGCAGCGAACGGTGCCCGGTGCCAGGTCCACCCTGCTGTACGCGCGGCCCGGCATCATCGTGACCGTCGACCGGTTCACCGTCGGCCGGACCAGTTACCGGATCGCCGATTTGACCCACCTGCGCACTACCCGGGGTCCGCACGACCGGATCGCCGTCCGGGCGGTCGCGATCACCGCCGCCATGCTCGGTGGCGTCGGGCTGCTGCTCGGCTTCACCGGCGGCCTGCAACGGCTGACCGCGGAGGCGTACCTCATCCTCGGGGCGGTGTTCCTGCTGCCGGCGGCGCTGGCTCTGGTCGGCGATCGCTGGCGGCCGCCCCCGCACGAGCTGTGGGGGTGGCACCGGGGCGCGGAGGTGCTTCTGTTCAGCGCCGACGACGAGCGGCAGTTCGGCCAGGTCACCCGGGCGCTGCTGCGAGCCCGGGAAGTGAACCGGTACGGCGGCTGGGCGGATCCGCTCGCCTCCGCGGACCCGTGGCGACCCAACCGCTGACCCGCGCCGTCCCCGACACGGGCCGCGCCGGGGGTGCCGACGATCGGCCGCTCAGCTGGCGACCGGCTCCGGCGTACGCTCCGTGGGGCGAGCCAGCCACCCGGTGACCCGGCGCTCGGCGTAGAACGAGACGAACGGCACGGTACCGGCCAGCATCACCAGCAGCATCCGCTTCAGCGGCCACCCGACCCGACGGCTCAGGTCGAACGCGGCCAGCAGGTAGACCATGTACAAGAAGCCGTGCGCCTGCCCCACCGTCTCCACCACGACCGGGTTGTCGAACACGTACTTCAGCGGCATGCCGATCACGACCAGCAGGATCAGCGCCACGCCCACGATCCAGGCGATCACGCGGTACCGGGTAAGGGCTGCGCCCACCTTCGTCCGTCCTTCCGAGCCCCGGCTCAGCCGGGATAGTCACCGGGCCGGGCGCCCGGATTGGCGTTCAACCATGACAGGTAGTCGTTGTAGGCGGCCAGGTCCGAGTCGTCGGGAGCCTCGCCTCCGGCGGGGACCCGGGCGACCCGCACCGGTCGGCGTACCGCCGGACGGGACCCGGTGGTCACGGTCGGCGCCGCCTCGTCGACCGGTGCGTCGGCGGGGTCGGCGGGCGGTTCAACGGCGGCCGCCGTCCTCCGGCGGGCCAGGCGCACCTCACGCCACCACACGTAGACCACGAAGCCGGCGAAGACCGGCCACTCGACCGCGTACCCCCAACTGATGCTGTTGCCGGCGGTGGCCCGGCTGACCTGCCACCAGCCCAGCCCGAGGAAGCCCACGACCAGCACGACCATGGCCACGTGACGCGCGATCCACGCCGGGGTCCAGAGCCACCTCATGGCGTCGAGGGTACCGGGGACCGGGCGGATCTCCGACACCGTGTCGTAGTTGTCGTACGGCGGGGCATGGTTTGGCGACACCCGGTGTGGGCATCCGTCTAGACGCCAGCCCAAACGAGACCAGGGGGGCGATGATGACCGGATCGGTACGCGAGGACGGCTTTCCGTCCAGTGGCAGCAGGGACATGAGCCCCGAGCAGCGGGTGCCGGAGTGGGGCGGCGACCACCTCGCCGACCCGGCGAGCGCTGGCGCGGAACTCGAAGGCGACGAGCTCGGCGTCGACCCGACGGAGCTGAGCGACGAGGATCTGATCCGCGAGATGCACAGCCTGCACCGCACTCGTCTGGACACCCTCCGGCACGCGGCGGACTCCGCGCTCGCCAACCACCTGCGGCGCACGGCGGAGCTGGAGACCGAGTACCTGGCCCGCCACCCGGGCCGGGAGGTGGACCCGAGCCGCCTGCGGGACGCCTGATGGCGGCGCGTGCTGTGCGGGGCATGTCGGCGCCGCCCGAGGTGGTCTTCAACACGGCCACCGACCCGGCCCGGGCTTCGGCGTGGCTGCCGGAGCCGTTGCGCGGCGACGGCAGCCCAGCGACGGAGATCAGCAGCGAGGAACTGCGGGCCCGCTGGGGCGGCGGCGACACCGACTGGTCCGCGGAGATCAAGGTGGAGCCGGCGGACGCCGGCGGGGCGCGGATCCAGCTCGACCTGGCCGACGGCTCGGGTGGGGCGGCCCCGGACCAGTTGGCCGACGAGGCGCTGAGCAACCTGGTACGCGAGGTCGCCGACAACCTCCAGGCCGGCTGAGACGTCACCGGCCACGCGGGAGGACTGCTCCCGCACCACCACGACATGTGAGGAGGTCGGGTGACCGGCATTGGCCTGCGACAGAAGGCGGCCCGGCTGCGTCGGGCGTACGCGCCGCACGAGCACCGCCCGCTCGGCGGCTACCTGGTGGCGATGGGCACCTACGCGGGGGTGACCGGTGCCATCGCCGGCCTGGTCCGGGTGACCGGGCGGCCGGTGCCCGAGCGGCCCGCCCCGGCCGACGTGGTGCTGCTCTCCATCGCCACGCACAAGCTGAGCCGGCTACTGTCCAAGGACGCGGTGACCAGCCCGCTGCGGGCACCGTTCACCCGCTACGACCGCCCGATCGGCAGCGGCGAGGTGATGGAACAGGTCCGTGACTCGGGCAGCTCCACCCGGCACGCCATCGGGGAGCTGCTGAGCTGCCCGTTCTGTCTGGCCGTCTGGGTGGCCACCGGGCTGACCGGCGGGCTGGTCCTCGCGCCCCGGCTGACCCGGCTGGTGGCCACCGCGCTCACCGCGGTCGCCGCGTCCGACTTCCTGCAGATGGCGTACGCGAGCGCACAGCAGGCCGCCGAGGGCGGCCACGACGACGATTGATTCGCGGACGAACGAAGCGGGGGCCGACGGATGCCGGCCCCCGCTCGCGTACGCGTCAGCGCTGCATGCCGGACCAGCCGTGCGGGGACTCCGGCTCCCGTTCGTCCTCGTCCGCCCCGGTGATGATGTCCCGGTCCACGGCGGTCCGGTCGTGTTCGTTGGCGAAGTCCGGCTCGGGCGTGGTGTCCCTGCCCTTTGGCGGTTCGCCGAGCGCCGGCACCTTCTCGTCGTGGTCCTCGTGGTGCGTCATGTGGGTGTCTCCTCTGAGGTGGTCGGCGAACCGGGCGCGCTCGGCCCGGGATGCGATGCGGCGGGCGCGCTCACCCGACGGAGCCGCCCAGCAGGTCGCTGACCTCGTCCACCGCGTACTCGCCCTCGGGCAGCGAGTCGATCCGGGCGAGCAGGTCCGCCGGGAGGTCGGCGGCCACCGCCCGGCGGTAGATGTCCGCCTGGGTGACCCGCTCTTGACCCCGGTACATGTCGTCGAGCAGGTCGTCGAGGGCCTCGGTGTCCGGTTCGCCGGCCACGGATGCGTCGTCGGTCACGCCGATCAGCTACCCGGGCCGGAATCGGTCAAACGTCACGCCGCAGTGGCTGACCCCCGGCGGGCTTGTGGCTGGCCCCGGCGGGCGTACAGACAGCGCCGCCCCCGGCCGGGTGGCCGGGGGCGGCGCTGGTGTCGGTGTGCAGGTCGCCTCTCGGCGAGTGGCACTACGCGGCTCCAGCCGGACGGTATTCCGCGAAGGCTATTTGGGTGAGGCCCGGGGACACTGGACACACCGACACCTCAGTCAACGGGCCGACCCCCGGAACTGTTCCGTCCACCGCCGTGTCCGTCGTCACAGCCCCCTGGTGGGTCAGGCGGGGGTCGGCAGGGTGGCCCGGCGGGCCCGGACGGCGGTGGCCAGGTGGTCGAGCACCTCGGCGGTGTCGTCCCAGCCGAGGCAGGCGTCGGTGACCGAGCGGCCGTACACCAGCTCCCGGGTGGGGTCGAGGTCCTGCCGGCCGGGCAGCAGGAACGACTCCAGCATCACGCCGGTGATCCCGCGCTGGCCGTCGGCCAGTTGGGCGGCCACGTCCGCGGCGACCAGCGGCTGGTTGCGGTGGTCCTTGCCGCTGTTGGCGTGGCTGGCGTCGATCACCAGACGCTCCGGCAGCCCGGCCGCGCGGAGCAGGTCCAGCGCACCGGCCACCGACTCCGCGTCGTAGTTGGGCCGGCCGCCCCCGCCACGCAGCACCAGGTGCCCGTCGGTGTTACCCCGGGTGTGCATGATCGCCGGGGTGCCGGAGAAGTCGATGCCGGGGAAGACGTGCGGAACGCCGGCCGCGCGGATCGCGTCCACGGCGGTGCCGATGCTGCCGTCCGGGCGGTTCTTCATGCCGATCGGCATGGACAGGCCGGAGGCGAGCTGCCGGTGCACCTGGCTCTCCACCGTGCGGGCACCGATCGCGCCCCAGGCCACCGTGTCGGCGATGTACTGCGGCGTGATCGGGTCGAGGAACTCGCAGCCCACCGGCAGCCCGAGGCGCAGTACGTCGAGCAGCAGCGCCCGGGCCCGCCGCAGGCCGGTGTTGACGTCCCCGCTGCCGTCCAGCCCCGGGTCGTTGATCAGCCCCTTCCAGCCCACCGTGGAACGCGGCTTTTCGAAGTAGACCCGCATGACGATCAGCAGGTCGTCGGCGAGCCGGTCGGCGGCGGTCCGCAGCCGCTGCGCGTAGTCGAGGGCCGCAGCCGGGTCGTGCACCGAGCACGGGCCGACCACCACCAGCAGGCGGTCGTCCTCGCGGTCCAGGACCCGACCCACCGCGCGTCGGCCGGTCAGCACGGCCGAGGCGAGCGGGGCGTCCAGGGGCAGCTCGTGGTGCAGCAGCGCGGGCGTGGTCAGCGGCACGACACGGTCGATCCGCTGATCGCTGACCCGATCGGTCTCCGGGGTCGTCACGGTGGGCATCCTTCCGCCGACCGTGCCCGGGGCCGGTGCCCGGGACGAGCCGGCTGCTCGTACGCAAAAGGGCAGGAGCGACAGCTCCTGCCCAGCCGGCTCGGTACGTGGTGACGTCAGATCATGGTGAAGTCACCGGCGTGCGAGCCGGCTGCCTAAACCATCGATACGAAAGCGTCACGACGTCAGCGTACCCGACGGAGAGCGGGACCCGCACAACCAAGCGGCGGAACACCGCGTGCCGGGGCCGGGGTCGGGGTAACAGGGGTGCCATGACTGACGAGCAGAGCGACCAGGACCGGGTGGAGTCCCGCGCGCACCTCCTGCCCGAGGAGGCGGCGGTCGGCAGCGACGACCCGGAGGCGCAGGCCGACGCCATCCTCACCGAGTCGGACATCCGCGAGGAGGACCAGAACGCTGCGCCCGACACCGTGCTGGAGCGCCGCACCTCGGATCAGACGGTGGTCGCGTCCGAGCCGCCGGACTGAACGCTCGCTCCGCGCCCCCGGCGTGAGCCCCGGTAGGTCTGCTCCCGCAGCCAGGCCAGCGGGCCGGCCGCAACCCCGGCCCGCTCGCCGACCGACCGCACGTCACCTTTCCGCCCGCGAGATCGGATAGCGTCGTGCCATGCCCGACAGCGGTTACCCCTGGCCCATTGAGACGTCCCGACTGGACAACGGCCTGCGCGTGGTGGTGAGCGAGGACCGCACCGCCCCGGCGGTGGCCGTCAACCTCTGGTACGACGTCGGCTCCCGGCACGAGCCGGGTGGGCAGACCGGCTTCGCCCACCTCTTCGAGCACCTGATGTTCGAGGGCTCGGTGAACGTGGCGAAGACCGAGCACATGAAGCTGATCCAGGGCTCCGGTGGTTCGCTCAACGCCACCACCAACCCGGACCGGACCAACTACTTCGAGACGGTCCCGGCCGAGCACCTGGAGCTGGCGCTCTGGCTGGAGGCCGACCGGATGGGCGGCCTGGTCCCCGCGCTCACCCAGGAGACCCTGGACAACCAGCGTGACGTGGTGAAGAACGAGCGCCGGCAGCGCTACGAGAACGTCCCGTACGGCGACGCCTGGCTGCGGCTGCTGCCGCTGCTCTACCCGCCGGGTCACCCGTACCATCACGCGACGATCGGCTCGATGGCCGACCTCAACGCCGCCGACCTCGCCACCTTCCAGGCGTTCCACCAGACGTACTACGCGCCGAACAACGCCGTGCTCACCGTGGTCGGCGACGCCGAGGCCACCGAGGTGTTCGCGCTGGCTGACAAGTACTTCGGCGCGCTGCCCGCGCGCGACGACATCCCGCAGGCCCCGGACGGTCGGACCGTCCCGGCGACCGGGCGGCCGGCCGTGGAGAAGGTGACCGCCGACGTGCCGGCCCCCCGCGTGTACGTCGCGCACCGCGGCTACCCGTTCGGCAGCCCGGGGTACGACGTGCTCACCGTGCTCGCCACCGTGCTCGGCAGTGGTCGTGGCAGCCGGCTCTACCAGCGTCTCGCCGACGGTGAGCGGATCGCCCAGCCGGACCTGGTCGGCGCGTACGGGGTGGACCTGGCGCACGCCCCGGCGCCGCTTATCGCCACCGCCACCGCCCGCCCCGGAGTCAGCGCCGAGCGGCTGGCCGAGGGGCTGACCGCGGTCGTCGACGAGCTGGCCACCGTGCCGGTGACCGCGGCCGAGCTGGACCGCGCCAAGGCGTTGCTGAGCACCGCGTGGTGGCGTCAGATGTCGACAGTGGACGGCCGCGCGGACACGCTCGGCCGGTACGCCACCCAGTTCGGTGACCCGGCCCGGGCCGCCGACCGGCTGCCCGCCTGGCTCGCGGTGACCGCCGAGCAGATCGCCGAGGCGGCCGTCGACGTGCTCGGCGCGGCCGACCGGGCGACCCTGACCTACCTGCCCGAGGAGACCGCATGACGCTGATCGTCGACCGTCCCGGCCCGGGCGCCGCCCGCCCGTACCGGTTCCCGCCGGTGGTTCGCCGCGCCGTGGCCGGTGGTCAGGTGGTCGCCGCGCACCTGCCCGGGCAGAACCTCGCCGTGGCGCTGCTGCTGCTCGACGCCGGCGCCGGTCGGGAGCCGACCGGCAAGGAGGGGCTGGGCGGGGTGCTGGCCAAGGCATTGGAGGAGGGCACCGCACAGCGGGACGCGACCGCGTACGCGCTGGCCATCGAGGCGCTCGGCACCGAGCTGGTGACCGGGCTGGACTGGGACTCGTTCCAGGTCAGCGTCCAGGTGCCGGTCGACCGGTTGACCGCCGCGGTGCAGCTGCTCGCCGAGGCCGTGCGGACGCCCCGACTCGACCCGGCCGACGTCCGGCGGGTCCGCGACGACGAGGCCAACGCGCTGCGGATGGACTGGGCGAACCCGGGCCCGCGCGCCGACGCCGCGTTGCGCGCCGACCTGTTCGGCGCGCAGAACCGGTGGGGGCGCCCGATGTACGGCGACCCGGAGTCGGTGGCCGGGCTGGACGTCGAGGACGTGACCGTCTTCCACTCCGAGTGGTTCCTGCGGCCGGGCACCCTGGTCGTCGCCGGTGACCTGGACCGGATCGACCTGGACGCGCTGGCCGCCGCGGTGTTCGCCGGCACCGGCGGGGGCCCGGCCGACCGGGGCGGCCCGATCGAGGTGCCGGTGCGCACCGGGCGGCGGATCATCCTGGTGGACCGTCCGGGCTCGGTGCAGTCCACGCTGCGGCTGGGCCACCCGGCGCCGCACCGGGCGCATCCCGACCATGTGCCGATGACGCTCGCCGGCACGGTCCTCGGCGGGGCGTTCACCTCCCGGCTCAACCACCTGATCCGCGAGGTGCACGGCTACACGTACGGCATTCGGGGTGACTTCGCCTCGTCCCGCCGGTTCGGCCGGTTCGCGGTCAGCTCCGGGGTGCAGACTGCGGTGACCGCGCCGGCCCTGGTCGAGGCGGTGGGGGAGATCACCCGTACCCAGGTCGGTGGGGTGACCGAGGACGAGCTGGCGGTGGCCCGCTCCTGGCGGGCCGGGCAGCTCTCGGTCGAGTTGCAGAGCCCCCGGGCGATCGCCTCCGCGCTGACCACGCTGGTGGTGCACGACCTGCCGGACGACTACCACGCCCGGCTGCGCGAGAAGTTGCTCGCCGCCGACGTGGACCAGGTCTCCGCGGCTGCCGCGACCCACCTGCACCCGGACGCGTTGACCCTGGTCATCGAGGGCGACGCCGCCCTCATCCGGGACGATCTCACCGCCGCCGCCCTGGGCGAGATGATCACCCACCTCTGACCGCAGGTGGGAGTGAGGGTGCGGGTGGGTGTGATGCGGGACCCGGGGGGTGGGAAAGGGCTCCCGGTTGTGGGGGCGAGCTGGGTAGCCTCGCGGGCATGAGGATCGGCATTGTGGGGGCCACCGGCCAGGTCGGTGGCGTGATGCGGCGGGTGCTGGCGGAGCGGGAGTTCCCGGCGGAGCAGGTGCGGTTGTTCGCCTCGGCGCGGTCCGCCGGGCGTACGCTGCCGTGGCGAGACGGCGAGGTGACCGTCGAGGACGCCGCGACCGCGGACTACTCCGGGCTGGACGTCGTGCTCTTCTCGGCCGGTAAGGGCACCTCGCTCGAGCTGGCCCCCCGGGTCGCCGAGGCCGGCGCCGTGGTGATCGACAACTCCTCGGCGTTCCGGATGGACCCCCTGGTGCCGCTGGTGGTCGCCGAGGTCAACCCGCACGCCGCCGCCGATCGGCCGAAGGGCATCATCGCCAACCCCAACTGCACCACGATGGCCGCGATGCCGGTGCTGCGTCCGCTGCACGCCGAGGCCGGTCTGGTCGGTCTGGTGGTCTCGACCTACCAGGCGGTCTCCGGCGCGGGGCTGGCCGGCGTCGCCGAGCTGGACGAGCAGGTCCGCAAGGTCGCCGAGCACGCCTCGGGGCTCGCCTTCGACGGGTCGGCCGTGGAGTTCCCCGCGCCGCGCTCGTTCGCCGAGCCGATCGCCTTCAACGTGCTCCCGCTGGCCGGCTCGATCGTCGACGACGGCTCGTTCGAGACCGACGAGGAGCAGAAGCTCCGCAACGAGAGCCGCAAGATCCTGGAGATCCCCGACCTGAAGGTCTCCGGCACGTGCGTCCGGGTGCCGGTCTTCACGGGCCACTCGCTCCAGATCAACGCCCGGTTCGCCCGGCCGCTCACCCCGCAGCGGACCCACGAACTGCTCGAAAGCGCGCCCGGGGTCGCGTTGACCGCCGTGCCGACGCCGTTGCAGGCGGCCGGGCAGGACCCAACCTACGTGGGCCGGATCCGCGCCGACGAGACCGTCGAGTACGGCCTCGCGCTGTTCTGCTCCAACGACAACCTCCGCAAGGGCGCCGCGCTCAACGCCGTGCAGATCGCCGAGTTGGTCGCCGCCGAGCGTCGCTGACCGTCGCCGTTACGTCATGCCCCCGCCGGCTTCCGGCGGGGGCCTCGGTGTGCGTGGGCCGTGGCTCGGCGGGCACGGCAGCCCTCCGGTCGTGCTTGGATGGACGAAGCCGACTCTGCCACCTGGAGGATGCCGTGCCGGATGACCGGACCCAGCAGGCGTTGACCGACCTGATCGGCGGCCGCTCGATGGGCGTGCTCGCGACGATCAAGCGGGACGGGCGGCCCCAGCTGTCCACTGTGATCTACTCCTTCGACCGCGAGGCGGGGCTGATCCGGGTTTCCGTCACCGACGGTCGGGCCAAGACCGCCAACCTGCGCCGCGACCCGCGAGCCAGCTTCCACGTGGGCAGCGAGGACGGCTGGGCGTACGCGGTGGTCGAGGGCCGCGCCGAGCTGACCCCGCCGGCCACCGAACCGGGCGACGCCACCGTCGAGGAACTGGTGGGGCTCTACCGGTCGCTACGCGGCGAACACCCGGACTGGGACGACTACCGCCAGGCCATGGTCGCCGAGGGGCGGCTGGTGCTGCGCCTGCACGTCGAGCGCATCTACGGCATGCCGCCCCGCGGCTGACGGGCCGTCCACTCCCCGGTCAGCCCGGGTCGATCACGGTCACGCCGGGCCAGCGCTGCGCCGGCCGGTGCCGGGCCAGCCGCTGGCGGGACCGCGCGATGTCCACCCGGGCGGGATTGTGCCGCCACACCCCGCCCAGAAGATCGGTCAGGCCGTACGGGGCGCAGACGACCAACCTGTCGGCCCGGTCCAGCCGGACCGCCACGGCGGTGGCGTACTCCGGCCAGGTGGCGACCGCCTCGGCCACGCTGCGATACGGAGCGATCGGGGCGCCGCCGAACTTCGCCGCGTACCAGGTGTGCACCGCCGCCTGGTTGCGGGCCTGCCAGGGCGGCTCGGGCCAGGCCGCCGTCAGACGGGCAGTCGCCCGGTCGTCGGCCTCCCGGCTCAGCTCGATCGGGTCGAAGAACACCACGTCCACGTCCCGGACCGTCGCCGGGTCGAACCCGTCGCCGTACCGCTCACCCCAGACGAGGTCGCGCAGGGCGCCCGCGCCGATCCAGGCGTCCGGCAGGCCGGAGTCACGCACCACGACCAGTGCGCGGGTCAGCCATCCGCTGCCGGCGACCAGTGCGCGCAGCTCATGCTCGCCCGTCATCACCCGCCCACCGTAGGCAGCGAAGCGCGGCCCCGCCGCCCCGCCGTCGGGGTCGCGCCGGTAGGGCGCGCAACTGGCCGCCGCCTCGCCTCGCCCCGCGCCGCCCCGCCCCGCGCCGCCCCGCCCCGCCGGGCTGCTGCCTCGCCGGATCATCTCGGTATCGCCGATACCGGGCCATCCGGAGGCCCGGGACACTACGACATCGCTGACATCGAGTCGACCACCGCGGAGGCGAGGTGGTCAGCGAGCGGTATACCTCAGAGGCATATTTATGCCTCACAGGTATATCGCTCACAACAGCGACCGCCCCCGAGAAGGGCGCACCGGGCCGCGTCCACCTACCGGGACCGTGTGGGGCCCGCCGTGCCGCGCGTAGGGATCGACTCAACTTCCCGGAAGTCGGGCTGTCCCGGCCACCCGGATAGCCCGACCTCCAGGAAGTCGAGTTCGATCAAGCGCGCTGAGCTGGGTCGCGCCGCGCCGGCCGCGTCGGGACCGTTGCCCGGCGGGTAGCACGCGTTACCCCGCCCCGGACGGCGGGTAGACGGGCCGTGCCGACACCGAGAGGGGAGCACCATGACAACGGTCGGAGAGTTCATGACGACCCGGTTGGTGACGATGGACGGCAACGACACACTCATCGCGGCCGCGCAGGAGATGCGGGACAGCGCGATCGGTGACGTGGTGGTGACCGACGGCGACAGCGTGGTCGGGATCGTCACGGACCGGGACATCACGGTCCGGGGTGTCGCGGAGAACATGGACCCGGGCTCGACCCGGCTGAACCAGATCACCACCCGCGATGTGGTCACGGTGAGCCAGTACGACGACGCCGTTGCCGCCGCGGATCTGATGCGCACCTACGCCGTACGCCGGTTGCCGGTGATCGACGACGGGCGCCTGGTCGGCCTCGTCTCGATGGGCGACCTCGCGGTCGAGCGCGAACCGCAGTCGGTGCTGGCGGACATCAGCGCCGACGATCCGAACAACTGACCCGTCCGCCGCGGGCGCGCGCCGGCTCTCCCTCCGGGGAGGGCCGGCGTTGCGCTGGCCGGCGCACGCCACCCGGTCAGGTGGGCTCGACCCGGACCTGCACATCGGCGGCGGCGCGAGCGGCGGCGACCGTGGCCGCCTCGGCGTCGACCTCCCGCCGGACCCGGGCGGGCAGCGCCGAGAACGGGCTGACGGTCAGCTCCAGCCGCCCCTTTCCAGCCTGCCGCGCCCGCCAGGTGCCGGCGATCTCGCCATCCAACAGCAGCGCACCCGGATTGCCGATCGCCCGCCACAGCTGCCGCTGGTGCTCCTTCGCGGGCACCAGCAGGTCACGGTCGCGGCCGGCGAGGAAGGGGTCTCCCGGTGGCAGCAGCCGCACCAGGCGGGGCGCCGGGGCCCCGGTCAACGCGTCGAGCGCCTCGGCCGGCAGCCACACGGCCCGGCCGTCGACCAGCACCTCAACCAGGCCGGCCGGCCAGACCCGGCGCAGCTCCGCGGCGGCGGTGCCGAGGAAGCCGGCCGCGTCGGCCGGGGCGGCCGGGCCGAGCAGTCGCAGGTAGGTCGTGACCAGCTCGGCGGTGTGCGCCGCGGCGGCGGGTGGGCCGGACCAGTCGGGCAGCGGGGCGAGCCGGGCGGCCCGGCCGGCGACCACCAGGCGCACCCCGCCGGCGAGCCCGGCCTGCTGAAACACCGACCCCGAGATGTGCCGCGCCTGGCACGCCCGGCAGTCGTAGGTCAGCTCGGCGGGCACCCGCTCGGAGACCGCCCGGCTGACCACGCCGCGCTCCAGCTCGGTGGTGACCACCGCCTGGAAAGCCTCGGCGGTGGCCCGGAACGCAGCCAGCCCGAGCTTGGCCCCCGCACCGATCTGCCCGGGGATCCGGCGGGTGGCGTCGGCGTCGCTGAGCGGCCAGAGCGCCGCAGCCAGGGCCGGCAGCTCGGCACGCCGGTGCAGGTGCGGTGCCCCGCGCATCGACCACACCAGCTCCAGCCGGTCGTCCGGCTCGGTCGCGCCGCGCGCCGCCAGCGCCTGCCGGGCCGAGCCGTACGGCGTGTCCTGAACGCCCAGGGACAGCACCGCCAGGTCGCCGGGACGCCTGCCGCCGGAGCGGTCGAGCTGCTGGGCCGCGATTCGGTACGCGAGGACCTGCCGCCGGTCGACCCGCGGCGCCTGCCCCGTCATGAGCCCCTCCGTCACGGACGTCCCAGCGCTTCCACCGTTCTGCCCGGCACGCTACCCCGCCGGTCCGACACCTCCCGGCGGCTCACCCGATCCGGGCGAGGTTGACCGGAGAACCGGCGGGGACCCGTGCGGGGACGTGCAACGCCGGTCCTGCGCGCCACGCGAGCGCGGCGGGGATCCCGGGCGGGCGCAACTGGGGGAGGAGTGGACCCGATGGTGGACGCGACCACGAGGTTCTTCGAGGAGCTTGACCGGCGGGGGTACGAGCCCCGGCTGGCGAAGACCTCCGGGACACTGCGCATCGACCTGCACGAGGGGGCGCAGACCCGGCACTGGCTGCTGAGTATCGACCACGGCAGGCTGAACGTGAGTCAGGAGGACCGGGAGGCCGACACGGTCATCGGGACCAGCCCGGCCCTCTTCGACGACATCGCCACGGGCCGCGAGCACGGCCTGGCCGCCCTGTTGCGGGGGGACATGACGGTGGTGGGTGACGCCCGCCTGGTGGTGCAGGTGGAGCGGATCTTCCCGGGTTCCCCGGACTCGGTCGGGCCGCGCCACCGATTCGCCGGGGAGGTGCACTGATGGGACAGAGCAACACGATCCGGATCCTGGACGGCAACACCTTCGTCGTCTGCGAGGACACCGGCGACATCGAGGCGACACCGAGCGAGCCGACGGGGCTGTTCTCCATCGACACCCGGTTCCTGTCCACCTGGGTGCTGACCGTGAACGGCGAGCGGCTCAACTCGCTCTCCTTCGACGACCTCCAGTACTTCGAATCGCGGTTCTTCCTGGTGCCGGGGATGGCCACGCACTACATCGACGCGAAGTTGTCGATCATCCGGGAGCGGGCGGTCGGCGGCAGCTTCCGGGAGCAGATCACCATCCTCAACCACGACGAGAAGCCGGTGGACCTGGAGATCCGGATGGAGGCGGCGTCGGACTTCGCCGACCTCTTCCAGGTCAAGGACGAGATCCTGAACAAGAAGGGCGAGATCTACACCGAGGTCGAGGCGGACCGGATGCGGTTGGGCTACCGCCGGGGCAACTTCCGGCGGGAAACAATCATCTCCTCGTCCGTGCCGGCCCGCTACGACAGCAAGGGGTTCGCGTACACCGTCCACCTGGAACCGAGCGAGCAGTGGAACACCGCGATCGACGTCCAGACACACGCGGTCGGGCCCGGCGACCGGGACCTGCGGATCGGGCTGCGGGTGCACGGCGGCGAGCGGCTCGCCCTCCAGCACGACCTGGAGCAGTGGATCGCGGGCGCGCCCAAGGTCAACAGTGAGCACGGCCGGATCTCCAGCACGTACCAGCGCAGCCTGAT
This sequence comes from Micromonospora sp. NPDC005087, assembly GCF_042872965.1. Taxonomy (NCBI): domain Bacteria; kingdom Bacillati; phylum Actinomycetota; class Actinomycetes; order Micromonosporales; family Micromonosporaceae; genus Micromonospora; species Micromonospora sp. NPDC005087. Next base: position 253,453 of record NZ_JBIALB010000008.1, read on the forward strand.
CGACCTGGCGGCGCTGCGCTTCTCGCCGTTGTCGCTCGGCGGCGCCACCCTGCCGGCCGCCGGCCTGCCTTGGTTCATGACCATGTTCGGCCGGGACAGCATTCTCACCTGCCTGCAGACGCTGCCGTTCACCCCGCAACTGTCGAAGACGACCCTGCGGATCCTGGCCGCTCTCCAGGGCAGCCGGTTCGACGACTTCCGCGACGAGGACCCCGGGAGGATCCTGCACGAGATGCGCTACGGCGAGACCGCCGCCTTCGAGGAGCAGCCACACTCGCCGTACTACGGCTCCGTGGACGCGACGCCGCTGTTCGTCGTGCTGCTCGACGAGTACGAGCGGTGGACCGGGGACGTCGCGCTGGTCAAGGAGTTGGAGCAGGAGTCCCGGGCGGCGCTGAGATGGATCGACGGCTACGCCGACCTGGTCGGCAACGGCTACATCTGGTACGAGCGGCGCAACACCGACACCGGCCTGGAGAACCAGTGCTGGAAGGACTCCTGGGACTCGATCTCCTACTCCAACGGCACCCTGCCGCCGTTCCCCCGGGCCACCTGCGAGGTGCAGGGGTACGCGTACGACGCGAAGATCCGCGCGGCCCGGCTGGCGCGGGAGTTCTGGGGTGACCCGGAGTTCGCCGACCAGTTGGAGCGGGAGGCGGCGGCGCTGAAGGAGCGGTTCAACCGGGACTTCTGGGTGGCCGACGGCGAGTACTACGCGCTGGCCGTGGACCCGGACGGCCGCCAGTGCGACGTCCTCAGCTCGAACATCGGCCACCTGCTGTGGAGCGGGATTGTCGATCCCGACCGGGCGGAGAAGCTCGCGCAGCACTTGGTGGGGCCGCGCCTCTTCACCGGGTGGGGGGTGCGGACGCTGGCCGAGGGGGAGGCACGGTACAACCCGATCGGCTACCACAACGGCACGATCTGGCCGTTCGACAACTCCTTCATCGCCTGGGGTCTGCGTCGGTACGGCTTCGCCGAGGAGGCTGCCACGATCGCCAGCGGCATCCTGGACGCGGCGACCTACTTCGACGGGCGGTTGCCGGAGGCGTTCGGCGGCTACCCGCGGGAGCTGACGAAGTTCCCGGTGGAGTACCCGACGGCGTGCAGCCCGCAGGCGTGGTCGACCGGTACGCCGCTGCTGCTGCTGCGCACCATGCTCGGTCTGGAGCCACACGAGGGTCACCTGGCGGTCGATCCACGGCTGCCGAGGGGAATGGGCCGCATCGAGGTGCTGGACATCCCGGGCCGCTGGGGGCGGGTGGACGCGTTCGCCCGGGGCCGAATCGACCTCCACGAGCTCTCCGACTGACCCACCGCTCCCGGGCCGGCCCGCGCATCGGGGCCGGCCCGGGCGGTCGGTGCGGTCAGCCGGGCGGCAGCACGGTGTCCAGGAAGGTGGCGGCCACCGCCCGCAGGTCCGGCCGGTCCAGTTCGAGCGCGTGGCCACCGTGTGTCACCCAGCTGTGCACCGGGTGCCCGGCGGCGAGCAACGCACCGGTGAACCGGACGGTCTGGCTCACCGGGACCGAACGATCGGCTGTGCCGTGCACGAGCAGCACCGGCACCCGGTTGCCGACGTGGGTGCCGACGGTGGCGTCGACGGTGGCCGGGTCGCCGGTGGCGGGCTGGTGGCCGAGCAGGTCGACCCACGGATCGTTGCCGGCGCGCAGCCGTATCCATTCGGGGTCGAGCGGGTCCACGGCCGGCCAGTACGCCAGCACCCCGGCCACGTCGTCCGGACGGTCGATGCCGCGCAGACCCGCCTGAAGGGCGAGCGTGGCCCCGGCCGAGTCGCCTCCCACCAGCAGCGGCCGGCCGTCGTCGCGGGCGCGACGGGCCTCCTCGCGTACGTCGGCCAACTGGGCCGGCCAGTGCGCCTCGTGCACCAGCCGGTAGCTGGCCTGCACCACCCGCAGCCCGTGCACGGCCAGAGCCGCGCCGTCCTCGCTCGCCCGCCCGCGCCAGCCACCGCCATGGATCCAGAGCAGCACCGCTCGTTCCGTCATCCCGCCATCCTGCGACCAGGTCCGACGCGCGGCCAAGGGGATCCGCCGAGGGCAGAACGAACACCACCGTCCCGGCCGGTCGCCACCCAGGCGCCCCTCAGTGGGGCAGGGTAGATTCTGCCAATGCCGGAGCTCGTGTACCCGCCCGTTATCGCCGCCGCCAAGACGATGTTCCGGGTCCTCGACCTGAGGATCACGATTGAGGGCGCCCACCACGTACCCCGCACCGGCGGGGCGGTGGTGGCCAGCAACCACGTCAGCTACCTCGACTTCATCTTCGCCGGGCTGGGTGCGAACGCGTCGGGTCGCCTCGTCCGGTTCATGGCCAAGGAGTCGGTCTTCGCACACAAGATCTCCGGCCCGCTGATGCGCGGGATGCGGCACATCCCGGTGGACCGGCAGGCCGGTGCCGCCTCGTTCCGCGCCGCCGTGGCCGCGCTCAAGCGCGGCGAGGTCGTCGGCGTCTTCCCGGAGGCGACGATCAGCCAGTCGTTCACGGTCAAGGAGCTCAAGAGCGGCACCGTCCGGATGGCCCGGTCGGCGAAGGTGCCGGTGCTGCCGGTCGCGCTGTGGGGCACCCAGCGCCTCTGGACGAAGGGACGCCCGCGCACCCTCACCCGCCGGCACACGCCGATCAGCATCCTGATCGGCGAGCCGATCGACCCGGTGGATTTCCCGGACCCGAACGTGCTCGCCGCCGAGTTGACGACCCGCCTCAGCGCGCTCGTCGACCGGGCGCAGCGGGAGTACCCGGACGCGCCGGCCGGCCCGGACGACACCTGGTGGCTGCCGGCGCACCTGGGCGGCAGCGCGCCGACCCCGGAGGAGGCCGCCGCCCTGGACGCCGCCGCCGAGCACCGCACCCCCAGCGCCTGACGACTTCGGGCGTGGCCGGATCGTTCCGCATCCGGGCATGATGGTGTCTGCCGTCGGGGCGGTCCTGCGGTCAGGATCGGAGCCATGAGCAGAGCAGCACTCGTCGTGATCGACGCCCAGGAGTCCTTCCGTCAGCGCCCCATCTGGGCGTACGGCTCCAACCCCGACCTGGTCCGGCAGGTCGACCGGCTGGTCGCCGCCGCCCGCGAGCGCGGCGATCTGGTGGTCTGGGTCCTGCACTCGGAGCCCGGCACGGGCGGGGTCTTCGACCCGGCCCTCGGGCACGTGCGGCTGATCGACGGGCTGGTCCCGGTCGAGGGTGAGCCGACGTTGGTCAAGACCGCGCACAACGCGTTCACCACCACCAACCTCCAGCAACTGCTCACCGTGGCAGGCGTGCACGACCTCACCGTCTGCGGCATCCGCACCGAGCAGTGCGTCGAGACCACCACCCGGGTCGGCGCCGACCTCGGCTACCGGATGACCTTCGTCACCGACGCCACGCTGACCTTCCCCATTCCGCACCGGGACCTGCCGGAGACCGCCACGGTCGAGGAGATCCTCGCCGACCCGCGCACCCTGAGCAACGAGGAGATCGTCACCCGCACCGAGTACGCGCTGGCCGGCCGCTTCGCCACCATCCGGACGGTGGACGAGCTGATCGGCGCGACCTACGCCGGCGCCCGGGGCTGACTCAGTGACCCGGGTCGTCTTCCTGCTGGTCCCGCAGTTGCACCTGCTGGACCTCGCCGGGCCGGCTCAGGTCTTCTCCAGCGCCGCCGACCTCGGCTACGACTATCGGCTGCACTACGTCGCCGAGCGGGAGCAGGTGCCCACCGTGCAGGGCGTACCGCTGGTCGCCGACACCCGGTGGCCCGAGCTGACCCCGGAGGACCTGGTGCTGGTGCCGGGCTGGCGGCCCGCGGCGCACGGGCCGCAGGGGCCGGTCTCGCCCGTCGACCTGCGCCGGTTGGCCGATCACCACGCCGCCGGCGGCACCGTGGCGAGCGTCTGCGCCGGCGCGTACGCCCTCGGCCGGGCCGGGCTGCTCGACGGCCGGCGCTGCACCACCCACCACGAGGTGCAGGACGACCTCGCCCGTCGGCATCCGGCGGCGCGGGTGGCCCGCGACGTGCTGTACGTGGTCGACGACCGGGTGGTCACCTCGGCGGGCATCGCCAGCGGCATCGACGTGGCGTTGCACCTGGTGGCCACCCGGCACGGCCCGGCGGTCGCCGCCCGGATCGCCCGCACGCTGGTCGTCTACGCGCGGCGCAACGGGCACGAGCAGCAGGCCAGCGCGATGATGCGACACCGCTCGCACCTCTCCGACGCGGTGCACCAGGTGCAGGACATGATCGACAGCCGGTACGCAGAGACGCTGCCGCTGGCCGAGCTGGCCGCCTCCGGAGGCGTGGCCGAGCGGACGCTGACCCGGCTGTTCCGCGCGACCACCGGGCTCACTCCGCTCGGCTACCAGCAGCTGCTGCGGGTGGAACGCGCCGAGCACCTGATCGGGCACGGCGCGACGGTGGAGGCCGCGGCGCGGACCGTCGGTTTCACTGACGCCCGGATGCTGCGCCGCCTGCGAGCCCGCTCCACCGGGTCGGCTCCGGCCCTGAGCGGTAGTAGTCGTCCCGGGATCGGAACTCCACCGGCAGCGAGCCGGGCAGGGTGACCCGGGAGTCCCCGGCGAGCAGCGCGGGGCCGGCCCGCAGCAGCAGCACGTCGCGCTCCTGCGTGGAGAGGTCGACCAGCTGCGGGCGGGTGAGCCGGAACATCGCCACCGCCCGGCGGACCTGCCGGGCCAGCGCGGCGACCTCCCCGGCGGCTCCGCCGAGGGCCAGCGCCGGCTGTTGGATGGTGCGCAGCGCGTCGCAGACGATCAGCAGCTGCTCGGGCCCGTCCGGGCCGGCCGGCGGCAGCTCCAACCGGGACGGCCACTGCCAGCGGATCTGCCCGCTCATCAGGCCGGCCGGTCGACCCGCCGCTCGGCGCGGGGGCGTCTCGTCGGCGACCAGGGACAGTTGCGCCCCGGTGCCCACCCAGCAGATCCGTTGGTCGGTGACGGTCACCGACACCGGCCCCGGGAGCCGCCAGCCGCGCCGCGCCTCGGTCGGCCCGAGCAGGTAACCCGCGATCAGCAACCGGTACCGGCCGAGCACCTTCTCACCGGGCACCGGTCGCAGGGCGTAGCGGCGGTCGAGGATCGGCCCCGCATCATCATCCGGCGCGTCGAACCGGTGGGGACCGATGAAGAAGGGGGACGCGTCGGCGTGCATCGTCACGACCTCCCGGGTCAGCTTGGTGTGCGTTGAGCCTCGCGGATCCGGGGGGGCCGTGTCATGACGCCCGTTAGGGGGTCGGCCGGTCGTGCGTCGCCTGTGACCGGTAGATGCCGATCTCCTCCGGGCGGACGAGGCCGTCCTCGATCGCCCGGGCGAGCAGCGCCGCCTTTGTGGCGGCCGGCCGCCCGCTCGGGTGTACTTGATCCGCGCACGGTCGACGTACTGCTTCACCGTGTGTTCGCTGATCCGCATCCGACGGGCCACCGACGCCTTGGACATCGACTGGAACCAGAGCAGCAGCGCCTCGCGCTCCTTGTCGGACAGCATCGGCCGGTCCGGCCGCGGGTCGCCGACCATCGCGCCGGCCAGCGCGGGCGGCACGTACGGGCGGTCGCTCGCCGCGGCCAACACGGTCGCCACGCAGTGCTCGCGGCCCTCGTGCTTGGCCAGGAACGCCACCGCTCCGGCGTCCAACGCGGCCAGCATCGTCTCCGGGTCGGTGTGCTCGGAGTAGACCACCACCCGCCGCCCGGTGGCGCTCAGCTCGGCCAGCTTGTCCAGCGCCATCCGGCCGTGCAGTCGCAGGTCGAGCAGGACCACGTCGGCGTCCGGCGCCGCCCGCAACACCTCGTCCGGGTCGTCCCCGGTGGACAGCACGGTCAGCCTGGGCTCGCTGGCGAGCCAAACGCGGACGCCCTCGACAACCACCGGGTGGTCGTCGACGATCGCCACCCCGACCGTCCGGTCGCCGGTCATCTCCGCCACCGGGTCTGCGCCCATCTGATGTCCCCGTCCCGTTCGTAGAGGTGCTGCACCGGCCCGTCGTCGTGCTCCCCGGGCGGCGGGCCGGTCGCGTCCGGCCCCTCCCGGTCGGGTGTGACCAGGCTGACCACGACATCGTCCGGGCCGGAGACGACGGTCAGTCGGGCCCAGCCCCGGGCGTCGGCGAGGATGCCGGTGAGCGGGTCGGCGAGCCGGCGGCGGATCTCCACCGGCAGCGGTGGCGGGTTGCCGATGGTGACCAGGTCGATCGGCAGCCCGTTGCGTTCGGCCAGGTCGGCGGCGGCGCGCAGCTCGTGCAGCAGCGGGTCGGGCACGTCGTCGGATTCGGCGATCAGGCGGCGCAGCCGGGCCGCGGCCAGCACGCACCGGCGCTGCACCTCCGGGTCGTCCGGATCGGCCTGCCCGTCGGCCAGTTCCCCGAGCACCCGCCCGGCCGCCACGCCGACCAGGGCGAGCCGGTCCCGACGTTCCCGCAGGCCCTGTTCGGCGGCGTCCCGTTCCGCGGCCATCGCGTGCATGGCGGCCGCCGAGGCGGCCCGTTCGCGGGCCAGGCCGACGATCGTCGCGCCTCCCACGAAGACCGCCACCGGCAGCGAGAAGGTGCCGTAGACGTACATCATGTAGCGGGCCAGGTCGGCCGGATCGTGGCCGTGCCCGAGCACGGCGACCAGGGCGATCACCGCGTGCGTGGTCAGCAGCGCGACGAGCCCGGTGACCCGCCGGCCCCACATCGCCAGCAGGAAGAACCAGCCGAGGGTGCTCCACACCCAGTTGGCGGCGGCGAACAGGTGTTGTTCACCAACCGCCGCGAAGACCGCCGCGTCGACGGCGAGCAGCAGCGCGGCGAAAGGCCACGGCGGCAGCGGCGCCCCGCGCAGCAGCCGTACCCCGGCCACCACCCCGGCCCCGGCGACCAGCAGCCAGCCGCCGAGCACCACCGCCGGCGCGGCGAAGTCCGCGCGGGCGCCCAGCACCGCGGGCAGACCGATCGCGATGTGCCAGGCCAGCGCTATCGCGACGGAGACGATCCGGGCACCCCGGTCGGAGGCGTGCGCCACGGCCGCCGGCGCGGCGAGCACCGCCTTGGGTGCCGGGCCCCGGGGCGCTGGCACGCTGGCCCGACCCGGCTGCGGATCCGTGGCCCCGGGCGCCGCGGTGCGGTCCGTCGAGGCGCCGAGGGTCAGCCGACACCGGGCCACTCCAGCCGGATCGTGGTGCCCGCGCCGGGGGCGGAGCGGACCTCGGCCCGCCCGCCGACCGCCGCCATCCGGCCGCGGATCGACTCTCGCAGCCCGTACCGGTGTGGGGGGACACCGGCCGGGTCGAAGCCGGGGCCGTCGTCGGTCACCTCGACCACGACGGCGATCGCGTCCCGGGTCATCCGCAGCGTGACGTGTGCGCCCGGCGCGTGCCGGACCACGTTGGACAGCGCCGCGTAGGCGCTCTCGGTGATCGCGTCGGCCACACCGGCGGGCACCGCGCACGACGCCAGCTCCAGGCCCACCCGCAGCTCGGGCAGTCGGTCGGGCACCGTCCGCAGCCGCCCGTCCAGGGGCACCGGGCCGTCACCGGGCACCGGGCCGGCGTCGGTCAGCGCGACGAGGGTACGCAGGTCGGCCGCGCACCGCTCGCGCAACGCGGCGGATGGCCCGGGCACCGCGCCGAGCCCCACCATGGTCAACGTGCCGAGGACCGTGTCGTGCAGGTCGCGGTTCTGCCGCCGCTCGGCCTCCCGGGCGGCCCGGGCGATCAACGCGTCCCGGGTCAGCCGCTGGTGCTCGGCGAACGCCCGGTCCGCCCGCCCGATCCGGTGGCGCATCACCGACGTCATCATCGCCGTGCAGGCGGTCTGCACCAGCAGGGTGGCCGCGTGCGCCCGGGCCTCGGCGGGATTGCCGGCCCCGTGCGCCCCCATCGCGTACGCGGCGGTGACCAGCAGCCCGGCCGGGACCGACCAGCGTGCCGGAGCGGTGGCCTGCGCGTTGATCACCGTGGTGCTGGCCAGCACCGCGATCCAGCTGCCCTCGCCGGGCAGCACCCCGGGCGCCACCAGGCGGGGGATGAGCAGGCAGGCCACGGTTGTCACCGCGACGTCACCGGCGACCAGGGTCGGGGTGATGCCGTGGCGCATCGCGCGGCCGGCGTACCAGAGCGACCAGCCGGTCAGCACGGCCACGCCGGGCAGGAGCAGGGCGGGCTCGACCGGCGGGGTACGTACCGACAGCGCCACCACCGCGCCGACCAGCCCGCAGGTGAGCCGCAGCAGCGCCGGCAACGTGGTGAAGATGAGGCTGAACGCGCCGCCGGCCGGATTGTCCAGCGCAGGTGGCGACGCGGTCGGGGTGGCAACGGCCGGCATCGGGAAGTGTCCTTCCGACAACGACCCGGTCCGGGTCCGCGCGGCGGAGATCGACATCGGAAAATAGCATGGTCGATGGCAAGCAATCACCCATTGTGCCCGGTGTGTCGCCGATGTGTCACTCCGTGCTGCGCGGCTGGAGCAGGTCCCAGCGGTTGCCGTAGAGGTCGGCGAAGACCGCGACCGCGCCGTACGCCTCGTGCCGCGGCTCCTCCAGGAACCGCACCCCGGCCGCGACCATCCGGGCGTGGTCCCGGGCGAAGTCCTCGGTGTACAGGAACAGGCCGACCCGACCGCCGGTCTGGTCGCCGATCCGGGCCCGCTGCTCGGCGCTGCTCGGCCGGGCCAGCAGCAGTGCCGTCTCCCGGGCGCCCGGCGGGCGGACCACCACCCATCGCGAGCCGTCCGGACGTGGGGTGTCCTCCACCAGCTCGAAGCCGAGGCCGCCGACGTAGAAGTCGATCGCCTCGTCGTACTCCCGTACCAGCAACGCGACCAGTCCCAGATGTGCCATCGGGTCATCATGCCGGCGGACGGACGGCAACCCCGATCGGCGTTCGGCGGATGTGAGCTGCACCCGTCCAGCGCCGGCCTCGGTGCCCGCTGCGGAACCGGGCACGGTTCCCGCCCGTCCCATCACTCGGCGGAGAGGTGGTGAGCCGGATGCGCTCGGGCGGGACGGTACTGGCGGTGGCGCTGCTCGGCGTGGCGCTGGTCGGCGTGGCGGTGGTCGGCTACGCGGTCCGGGACGCCGGGCCGGGTCCGGGGGACGATCCCGGCCCGGCCCGGATCGTCGGGAAGTGGACCTCCTGCGCCGAGGCGGCACCATGGGCCGGCGCCGGTGTCGTGCTTCCGGCGCCGGACGGGGATGAGCCGGTGCCGCCCGGGGACGATCCGGCGATCGGACGGATCGACCCCGCGTTCACACCGGTCGCCGCAGTGCTCTGCGGCCGGGAGATACGGCCGCGCCCCGGCGGCGGTGCGGAGCAGGTGGCCACCGAGCGGCGTGCCGACGACATCGCCGCGCTGGTCGCCGCGCTGCGCCTGCCGGACCGGCGAACGGACGGGAAGATCGTCTGCACAGCCGACATGGTCGTCCCGCCCTGGCTGGCCCTGCTCGACGAGCGAGGTCGCTGGCTGCGCCCGTACCTGCCGAGGGACGTCTGCGGCAAGGCCCGCGTGGAGGTGCGCGCGGCGCTCGACGGGCTGCGGCTGACCACGGTGGACAGCCGTACCGTCGGGCGGGTCGGATCCCCGGCGGCCGAGGCCGCCGGCTGCGCGCGGCGGTGGGCGGACATGGTGTGGGTGGAGACCACGACGGGACGCCCCGGATGGCCCGCGCCGGCGACGGTCCCGGCCGTGGAGCCGCTGCGCCTCTGCGTCTACCAGGTGCCCGCGTCGGAGCGGGGCGGCGGCAAGCCGGCGGGTGAGTTCGCGTACGGCGGGCCGCTGACGCCCGAGCGGCAGGCGGCGGTGCTCCGCGCACTGGCCACCGCCGGACCGGCGACGACGTGCGTCACCCCGGCGTCGCGATTCGCGGTGCTGCGCCCGCTGGACGGCACCGGTGGACCCGACCGGTACGTGGAACTGGACGGCTGCCGACGCATCCTGGTCGTGCCGGCCACCGGCGGGGCACAGCTCGGGCAGGGCGACGTCACGCTGACCGAGCTGCTGGGCTGAGCAGGCCTTTGTTGGCTCTTTCCGTGATCTCGCCCGGAGTGGCGTTGCGGTCTGCTGGACTGGGACGGGGAGCGCGCCGGTGGGGTGAGGAGCAGTCGTGGGTTCGTTGGCCTGGTCAACCTATGTCGCCCCGGCCAAGCCGGTCGTGTCGACGGACCTGCCGCCGGGCGAGGGCCGCGAGATGTGGTCGCCTACCAGCTCCACGCTGATCTACGGAGACCGCGACGCCGTCCTGGTCGACGCGTTGCTCACCCTCGACGAGGGCCGGGCCCTGGCCGACTGGGTCGCGGCGAGCGGCAAAAACCTCACGACGATCTACATCACCCACGCCCACGGCGACCACTTCTTCGGGGCGGCCGCCGTGCTGGAGCGCTTTCCCCGGGCGCGGATGGTGGCACCCGTGAGCGTGGTGGACAAGATGCACGATCAGTTGGGGGAGCGGTGGCTCAACGATGTCTGGCGCAAGGGTTTCCCCGAGCAGATCGCCGAGCGTCCACCGATCGCCGAGCCGCTGGAGGACAACAACATCGACCTTGAGGGGGAGCGGTTGGTGGCGGTCGAGACCGGCCGCACCGACACCAACGGCACGAGCGTGCTGCACGTACCGTCGCGTGGTCTCGTCGTGGCCGGCGACGTGGTCTACAACGACGTCCACCTGTATCTCGGCGAGGCCGGCCACGGCGGGATTGGGGCCTGGCTCGACGCGCTCACCATTGTCAACTCATTGCGGCCGTGCGTGGTGATCGCCGGCCACAAACCCGACGGCGCCGACGACGACCCGCACAACGTCGAGGAGACCGCCAGCTACCTGCGGGAGGTCCAGGCAGCCGCGGAGCGGACGGAGAGCGCCGAGGAGTTGTACGACGCGATCATCGAGCGCTACCCGGACCGGATCAACCGCGCCGTGGCCTGGAAATCCGCCCACGCGCTCAAGAGCGAACCCAGGTGACCGGCACCATCGCGGGGCCGCCAGCGAGACCGCGCGATAGCGCCTCGGGTGGAAGTCAGAGGTGCGACCTACCCTCCCGGCATGGCAGCCAGCATTGATCTGACGCTCGAGTCCACCGACGCCCGGGTGCTCGCCGCGTTCTGGAAGACGGCCGTGGGCTACGTCGACGAGCCGCCACCCGCGCCCTTCACCACCCGTGAGGAGTGGCTCGCGCAGTTCGACCTGCCGGAGGATGACCTGGCGGATGATGGTGCGTGGCTGTGCGATCCGGATGGCGTCGGCCCCCGCCTCTCCATCCTCAACGTTCCCGAGCCCAAGACGGCGAAAAACCGGCTCCACATCGACATTCGGCTGCCCGGCCACGGAAGCCCCGACGAGCGGTGGGCGCGGATCAAGGCGGAGTCGAAACGCCTGGTGAAGGCGGGCGGGAGTGTCCTGGAGGAAGTCGACGGCCACCACGTGGTGATGGCCGACCCGGAAGGCAACGAGTTCTGCGTGGCCGCAGCCGCAGCGTGGAGGGTCGCTCCAGAGCCACGCGCCAGCACCGTCCTGGGTAGCGTTGGCGGCGTGGCTGACGCAGTCGTGATCCCCGGCCGTACGTTCGGACCTGGTGCGCCTCTCCTGATGTATGCCGGCGATGTCGCCGAACAGCGCGGTGCGACGGTGCACCGACACTCGTGGTCCGAGGAGCCAGCACGGCCGGACGCGCCGGAGATAGAAGGCTGGGTGCGCGGTCAAATCACTCCGCTGATCGACAGCGTCAGCGGTCGCCCGCTGCTGATCGCCAAGTCGCTCGGCACCAACGCGGCGGCCATCGCCGCCAAGCGGTCCCTGCCCGCGGTGTGGATCACGCCCGTACTCACCCTGCCATGGGTGGTTGACGCCCTGAGCCGGGCGACCGCACCGTTTCTCCTCGTCGGTGGCACGGCCGACAAGCTGTGGGACGGTGACGCCGCTCGCCGGCTGTCACCCCACGTGCTGGAGGTGCCCGAAGCGGATCACGGGATGTACGTACCGGGTCCGCTGACGGACTCGATCGCGGTGCTCAGCCGGGTCGTGGTCGCCGTGGACGAATTCCTCGACGGAATCGGCTGGCCGGGCGCCCCGACCTAATCAAATCCGCGGCAGTGGGGGTGCCTTGTCGCACCCGCTCGGTAGGGCCAGGCACATGGACGGGCAGGCAGGCAACGCACCTTGGTATCGGGCCGCGCGAAATTTCGTGCGGGAGGTTGAGAGGAAGGCCGGTGTTTAAGCCGGCGCCAGGCGGATTCCTCGGTCGGCAGGCAGTAGACCTTCGAGACGATGGCCGCGGCGTTGAGCGCCGGGGCCATCGAGCGAGCCCATCTAATCGCGATGGGTAGTGGTCATCAGTTCCCGGAATCCGGCGACAGGTACAGGTCGAACCACAGTCCCTGACCGTCAACCTCCAACTGCTGGCTGCTGCCCGAGAGGCTGGGCGGGCCGGCGTAGGTGCCTGTGAGCGTGTAGAGGCCCGGGTCGACGGCGAACTGATAGCCGCCGTCAGGGCCAGTGACAGCCTCGATCCCGACCGGCTCCAGCCGGATCGTCGCCTCCACCACCGGCAGCCAGGTGGTCGTGTCGATCGCCTGGCCCCTGAGGCTCCACATGACGGACACCGTGAAGGATCCCTGCGTCAGGGGACTGAGCCGGCCCCGGCGGTCGACCGCCACCGCGTACACCGGACGCTCACCGCTCACGTTGCCGACGTCGATCGTCACAGTGGCGGCACCATCACGCCCCGACCGGACCACGCTGCCCAGGTTGGTGTCACCGACGCTGTACCTGTAGCTGGTCACCGAGGTGTCACCGTTCGCGTCGAACCTGATGGCGAGCTGGCCGCCTTCGACCACGCTGTCCCCGTTCGGGAAGCTGATCGTCGGCTGGAGGGGAGCCTTCGTCTTGACCGAACCCGTGACGGCCGCGGACGCGGGGGGCGCCAGCAGCATCGAACCGACGGCCAACAGCACCAGCGACGCGGTCATCGCAACGAGCCCACGGCGAGTAGAACGCTTGCGCGTGCCCGAGGTTGATCCAATTAACATTCAAGCCCCCGAATTCTCAAGACGTCATAGCGTGGTCAAGCTAGTCGGCAAAATGATCTCCGTCAACGTCTTTGCAGCCAGGAATGGCCCGCTGTTTCTTCGGGCGTTGCTGGTCGCCGTTGGTCGCTATTGGTCGGCCCTTGACGGCCCGGTGACGGCCCCTCAGCGGTCATCGTCGCCCTGTCGCACGGACAGCTTGGAAATCGGATTGAACTAGACCTTGGGTAACCGCATCATCTGCGGCGGGGTGGGTGCGCCCGGCAGGATTCGAACCTGCGGCCTTGGGATTAGAAGTCCCCTGCTCTATCCGCTGAGCTACGGGCGCGCGGCGTGGGTGTCGCGCCCAGAGGGTACCGCCGACCCGCCGGCCGGCGGGGAAAAGGGTGCCCGCGTCCACGTTGCCGAGCAGGGTCTCACGGAGGCCGGTTGACTGGCATCCGGGTTCCCACGGACCGACCCGCCGCAGGCCCGTACCCTCGGCTGGTGCTGCTGGACCCCGACGCCGAGAACGACGTCGCCTACGAGCTGTGCCAGATCGTGGGCCGTGCCATCCTGCCGTACCGGTCGTCGGACGCCACCGGCCAGCGCTTCGGCACCGCGTTCTTTTTCCAGGGCACCGACGACCCGGTGGGGGAGTCGCTGCTGACGGCGGCCGACCTGACCGGCACGCCGGATGGGGAGTTGGGCCTGCGGGCGAGCGTCACCGAGCCGGCCGGGGTCGCACCGGACGCCGTCGCGGACGCCGAGATGAGGCTTGGCTGGGCGCGCTTCCCGGGGGACGGCGTCGCGGTGCTGCCCACCGGCGGGCTGCACCGGTACGCCGGTGACGGCGGCTGGCGGTGGCGGGTGCAGCCGGTGCCCGCCGGGATCGCCGCCGGGCCCGAGGTGGTCGCCCGCCTCGGCGCCGACGCCAGTTCCGCTTTCGTGCTGGCCCATGGGGTACGCGAGGACGGGTCGCGGCCACTGGAGGTGGCCATCGAGCGGGTGGTCCGCGACGGGGACGCCGTGCGGATCACCACTGAACTGCCGCCGGGGTACGTCGGGGCGCCGGTCTTCATTGTGCAGGCGGACCCGGTCGGGGAGGTGTCGCTGTACTGCCTGGGCCTGGTGCTGCCCGGCGTCGGCGCTCACCCGGTGGCGACCTTCGACCGGATCCGGGCCGTTCTTCCGGCGACACCCGGCGACTGAGACACGCCACTCGGCGGGTGGCGCGGCGAGCCGTGGCCCGGCCGGGTCAGCCGCCCGCCGTCGCCGCACCTGCCGGATCGGACGCGGGACGCCGGCTTTCCGGCAGCTGGGCAGCGTCGTCGGTCGCCACGTCGTCGGCCGGGGCGGTGGGGCCAGCGGCGAGGAACGTCTCGGCCCACCGGCCGACCTCGTCGAAGACCTTTCGGCGTACGGCGGGGCCGGAGAGCGTGAGGTCGTGCAGCCCGCCGTCGAAGCGGGCCAGGGTGACGTGCCGGCCGAGGCGGGGCGCATACCGCACCATGTGCTCCACGTCCAGCACGGCGTCGGCCAGCGTGGCGCTGTCGTGCCACTTGGTGCCCCGGAACGAGCGGGTCGAGCAGGCCAGCAGCACCGGCACCTGGATGTCCAGCCCGGCGCGCAGCCGGCGTTGGCCGGTGCGGATCGCGTTCAGCCAGCCGGCCCGGACCGGGAACCCGGCCAGCGGCTTCCACGCCAGGTCGTAGGTCCACTCGCCCCGGTGGTCGGTGTGGAGGCTCTCGCCGTACACCGTGCCCAGCCCGAACGGCACGATGCGGTGCGGCGCCCGGCGGCCCAGCCGGGAGACGGCGGCCGCGAGGGGTCTGCGCACCGCCCAGGGGGCGTTCAGGTCGAAGAAGGGGCTGTTGAGCACCAGGCCGTCGACGGTGCCGGCGTCGCGGCGGGCGTCCGCCCAGAGCGAGGTGATCAGGCCGCCGGTGGAGTGGCCCATCGCCAGCAGGGTGTCGTGCTCGTCGTCGGTGCGGATGATCTCGGCGGCGGCGTCCAGCTCAGGGAAGTAGTCGCTGATGTCCTGGCAGAAGTTCGGGGTCTGGTGCGGGAGCAGGCTGCGACCGTACTTGCGCAGGTCGAGGGCGTAGAAGTCCCAGCCCCGCTCGGCGAAGAAGTCGGCCAGGTGGGTCTGGAAGAAGTAGTCGACGAAGCCGTGCACGTAGAGCACGGCCCGCCCGGTGGGGCGCTCGGCCCGCCGCCGGACCAGGGTCGCGACGACCGCGCCCTCGTCGTCGGTGCCCAGGTCGATCGTCTGCCGCTCGTACGGCGGCCCCAACACGTCCGGTTCCACGTTCGCGACGCTACGCCGCCAAGCTACCCGGCGGTAGTCCCCGGGATCCGGCCGCCCCGACCGGCCGTGCCAGCCGGCCGGCCGGGGCATGCGGGAGTACGCGTCAGACGGTTTCCGCGTCGGCGCGGCTCGGGTCGCCGGCGGGCAGCGCCTCGGGCTCCTCGGCCGGGTCGACCTGATCCCGCGGCTGGCTGACGTCGCGCAGGTGCTTGTTGTGCCGAGGCTCCTGGCGGGTCTTGGCGTCGTTGAGCCGCCGGCGCAGGTCGTCGCGGACGTCGTTGAGCGCGGCGTGCAGGTCCTCCTCGCCGGAGGTGGTGACGATCTTCTGCCGGCCGGCGATCCAGCACTCCAGGGTGACCTTCTGCCCCCGCGCCTCGCGGTCCTTCACCGACACCTCCAGCTCGGTGGCGTCGGCGTGGAAGCCGGCCAGCCGGGCGTCGAGGGTGGCGAACTGCTCGGCGATCCAGGCGCGGTCGCCCTGCGAGAACCCGGCGCCCACCCGCAGGCACTCGGCCACGGTGGCCGGGTTCGTCACGGCGCTCATCGCCGCGCCTCGCAAGCGGTTGCGGAGCCGATCGTGGTGATCATCATGGCGCTGACCTCTCGTCGACGTGGAGCTGTCGGTGGTGCTTGATCAAGTCCATACCCAGGTTGGTCGGACCCGGAAACCGCTGACGCCCGTCCGGGTGGGTCGGCCGTACCACATCCGGGCCTGATCAGGGCGTTGTCCACAGGTGGCGTCGTTGTCCACAGGTCGGGGGTGGGGTGCTGGCGAGGACCGTCCGCCGCGTCGAGGCTCGGTGTCGAGTCGACTCGCGCTGGCAGGCCCCCGATCCCCCTGGAGGGACGATGTTCGACACCTACGTGACAATTGTCGGCAATGTGCTGACCACGCCCGAGTGGCGGCGTACCACCCAGAGCAACACCCTGGTGGCCAACTTCAAGGTCGCCTCCACCGCCCGCCGGCTCGACCGGGACAGCGGCCGCTGGGTCGACGGGAACTCGCTCCGGGTCCGCGTCAACTGTTGGCGCAAGCTCGCCGAGGGGGTGGCCGCCTCGGTGATGGTCGGCGACCCGGTGGTGGTCTGCGGCCGGCTCTACACCCGCGACTGGACCGACGACGCCGGCAACCACCGCACCCTTTACGAGCTGGAGGCCGTCGCCGTCGGCCACGACCTGTCCCGGGGTCGGGCGCGGTTCCTGCGCAACCGCCCGAGCATGACCACCAGCACGACGGAGGACGCGGAGGCGGAGAGCCGGGTGCACGGCGAGCCCACCGAGCCGGTCCCGGCCGGGCAGACGCCCGTCCTGCCCGACGACCGCCCGCTCGACGACGACTTCGAGCTGTCCGACTTCGGCGCGCTGCGTCCCGGCCCGTTCAGCGCGGCCGGCCCGGTCGACGACGCTTCCCTCAGCGTCGGCGGCGCGCAGGGCGGCGACACCGACGGCCCGGCTGGGCTCGACGACGACGAGTTGGCGTTCCCTCTCGGGGCTGACGACGACCAGTCGGACGACGACCGGCCGGACGACGACCGGCCGGACGACGAGTTGGGGCCGGTGCCGGACGAGGGCCGGCCGGAGCCCACGCCGTCCGGCCGGGGACGGCGTGGCCGGGGGCGGGTCCCGCAACCGGTCTGACCCCTCGGCTCGGCCATCCCGGCTGTCGTGGACGACGGCCGGGGTGGCGGCCAGGCGGCGGCGCGAGCGGTGTGCGGGCAGCACCGGTGCCGCGACCTCCGCGCCCACCACCCGCTCCCGGCGGGTGCTCCGCGACATGTCACGAACGGGGGCGGGGTGGCGACGCGACCGGCGTCGTCACCCCGCGTGACGCCCCTGGCCCGTCCCTCCACACCCAGCGCCGCCCTGCTTCCGGCCTCTGCCGCACCTGCCACCGCCCCGCTGCCCGGCGCGGCGAGCAGCCTGGACGGGGTGGGCCGGGGCGTGCCGGGCCAGGTTGGTTCACGGGACGCTCGTCTAGGCTGGCCGGCCGGAGGTGGTGCGCGTGCGACGGACAGCGCCGGTGGCGAACGCGGTGGGGCTGCTGGCCGGGTACGCGCTGGACAGGCTGCTCGGCGACCCACGCCGGTGGCACCCGGTGGCCGGCTTCGGGCAGGTCGCCGGCGCGCTGGAGCGGCGGCTCTACCGACCGGACCGGACGGCCGGGGCGGTGTTCACCGCGCTGGCCGTTGGTGGGCCGGTGCTGCTCGGGGCGGCCGCTGCGGCAGCCACCCGGCACCGGCCGGTGACCCGGGCGGTGCTCGTCGCCGCCGGCACCTGGACCGTGCTGGGCGGTCGCACCCTGCGGCACGAGGCCACCACCATGGGTGGGGCGCTGCGCGACGGCGACCTGCCCGCCGCCCGGCGACGCCTCGGTCACCTCTGCGGTCGGGACCCGTCGACTCTGGGCGAGTCGGAACTGGCCCGGGCCACCGTCGAGTCGGTCGCGGAGAACACCTCCGACGCGGTGGTCGCCCCTCTGGTCTGGGGCGCGGTCGCCGGCCTGCCCGGGCTGCTGGGCTACCGCGCGGCCAACACCCTCGACGCGATGGTCGGGCACCGGTCGGCGCGCTACGCGCGGTTCGGCACCCCCGCCGCCCGGCTCGACGACCTGCTCAACCTGGTGCCGTCCCGGCTGACCGGGCTGCTCACCATCGCCGTCGCGCCGGTCGCGAACGGCGACCGGGAACGCGCATGGCGGGTGTGGCGGCGCGACCGCAACGACCACCCGAGCCCCAACGCCGGTCAGTGCGAGGCGGCGATGGCCGGCGCGCTGGGGGTCCGCCTCGGCGGCCGCAACGTCTACTTCGGGCGCTCCGAGGTGCGCCCCTTCCTGGGCGACGGTCCCCGCCCCGAGGCGCGGCACCTCAGGCGGGCTGCCCGGATCTCCGGCGCGGTCGGCCTGGCCGCCCTCGGGCTGGCCGCCGCGTACCCGTTGACCGTCGGGCGTCTGGCCGCCGCCGTCGGGCGACGCGGGTGGAGCGCCGCCGTCGGGCGACGCGGGCTGGCCGGTGCTGGTGCCCGGCGCGGGCCGCGAGCCGTCGTGTCGGGGCGGGGGAGCGGGCGGTGAGCGGCGGGCTGCTGGTCGCCGGCACCACGTCCGACGCCGGCAAGAGTGTGCTGACCGCCGGCATCTGCCGCTGGCTGCACCGGCAAGGCGTGAAGGTGGCGCCGTTCAAGGCGCAGAACATGTCGAACAACTCGGCGGTGGTGGTCGGGCCGGACGGGCGTGGCGGCGAGATCGGCCGGGCCCAGGCCATGCAGGCCGCCGCCTGCGGCATCGCCCCCGACCTGCGCTTCAACCCGGTGCTGCTCAAGCCGGGCAGTGACCTGGCCAGCCAGGTCGTGCTGCTCGGCGAGGCGGTCGACACGATCACCGCCGGCACCTTCCGGCACCTGCGTCCCCGGCTCGCCGAGACCGCGTACGCGGCGCTGGCCGAGCTGCGGGCCGCGTACGACGTGGTGATCTGCGAGGGCGCCGGCAGCCCCGCCGAGATCAACCTGCGGGCCGGGGACTACGTCAACATGGGGTTGGCCCGGCACGCCAACCTGCCCACCATCGTGGTCGGCGACATCGACCGGGGCGGCGTCTTCGCCTCGATGTTCGGCACCGTGGCCCTGCTCGACCCGGCCGACCAGGCGCTGATCGCCGGCTTCGTGATCAACAAGTTCCGGGGCGACCTCGGCCTGCTCCAGCCGGGGCTGGACATGCTGCGCCACGTCACCGGCCGCCCCACGTACGGGGTGCTGCCCTGGGCACTCGACCTCTGGCTCGACGCCGAGGACTCGCTCGCCTACGGTCGGGTGCTCGGCCGCCCGGCCGCCCCGCACGGCACCGAGTGGCTGGACGTGGCCGTCGTCCGGCTGCCCCGGATCAGCAACGCCACCGACGTGGAGGCGCTGGCCACCGAGCCGGGCGTCCGCGTACGCCTCACCGTCGAACCAGCCGAGCTGGCCGCCGCCGACCTGGTCGTCCTGCCCGGGTCCAAGTCGACCGTGGCGGACCTCGCCTGGCTACGCGAGACCGGCCTCGCCGACGCGGTCCTGGCCCACGCGACGGCCGGCAAGCCACTGCTGGGTCTCTGCGGCGGCTTCCAGATGCTCGGGCGCGCGATCCACGATCCGGTGGAGAGCCGCCAGGGCAGCGTGCCAGGCCTCGGCCTGCTGCCCATCGAGATCACCTTCGATCCGCGCAAGACCGTCCGGCAGTCGGTGGGCACCGCCCACGGCGACCTGCCGGTCCACGGCTACGAGATCCACCACGGGTACGTCTCGCACACCGATCCGACCCTGGCCCCGCTGCTGACCGGGAGCGACGGTGCCGGCGAGGGCGCGGTGCTCGGCGTGGTGCACGGCACGCACTGGCATGGGGCGTTCGAGTCGGACGGCTTCCGCCGCCGCTTCCTCACCGAGGCGGCCCGGATGGCCGGGCGCACCGGGTTCCGGGTCGCACTCGACACCAGCTTCGCGGCCGCCCGGGAACGCTCGCTCGACCTGCTCGGCGACCTGGTGGAGGAACATCTGGACACCGACGCCCTCTGGCGCCTCATCGAGACCGGCCCGCCCGCCGGCCTGCCCTTCATCCCACCCGGTCCGCCACCGGCCTGACCGGCGACGCCGCCGGCTCGGTCACCGCTCCCCGGACCGGCGACGCCGCCCGTTCGGCCACCGCGTCCCCGGACCGGCGACGCCGCCCGTTCGGCCACCGCGTCCCCGGACCGGCGACGCCGCCCGTTCGGCCACCGCGTCCCCGGACCGGCGTCGGCGTCAGTGCCGGACGTCGGCGGGGCGGTCGGTGGTGGGAAGGCCGGCGGTGAGCCACGCGTCGACGCCGCCGATCATGTCGGTGGCCCGGCGCAGCCCGAGCGTCTGCAGGCTGGCGGCGGCCAGGCTGGAGCTGTAGCCCTCCCGGCACACCAGCACGATTTCCCGGTCGTAGCCGGTGGCCTCCGGAATCCGCCATTCGCTGGCCGGATCGAGTCGCCACTCCAGCACCGTCCGGTCGATGACGACCGCCCCGGGCAGGTCGCCCTGGTCGCGGCGCTGCATCTCGGTACGGGTGTCGACCAGCAGCGCGCCGCAGCGGACCGCCTCGACGGTCTGCTGCGGAGTCAGTCGGTGCAGCCCGGCGCGCGCCTGTTCGAGCAGGGCGTCGATGCCGGGGCTCATCACGTCTCGGAGCACCACCCGATCATGCCGATTCGGGTGCGCGTCGGGCGGCGAACGGGCCGCGCATCACCCGTCGTCGCCCCAAATCCCTCGGACGTGACGGTGCCCGGTCGTGGCGGTCAGCCGGACGAGTTGCGGCCACCTCGATCAGGCACGATCGACTCGGCTTCCTTGAAGTCGTGGTGTCCCTGTCGGTGGGATACCCCGGTTTCCGTGATCGCAAGTCGATCGTGTGGACTTGGCGGGGTGACGGGGAGCGGCGTGGACGGGGTGCTGCCGGTGGCGGTCGTCGAGGCGTACTCCATGCTGGCGCGCCGGGTTGTCGCGGGCCCGGCGCGGTTGGGGCGGACCCGGCTGGTCGCGGTCGACGGGCCGAGCGGCGCGGGCAAGAGCCGGTTCGCCGTGCACCTCGCGGACGCCCTGGCGGCGCTTCCCGGCGGTGCCCGGCCGCCGGTGGTGCACACCGACGACCTGCTCGACGGCTGGGACGACCAACTCACCTTCTGGCCCCGGCTCGATGAGTGGGTGCTGGATCCGCTGCGTGCGGGGCGGCCCGGCTCCTACCGGCGTTACAGCTGGGTGCGGCGATGCTTCCTGCCCCGCCCGGTCCCGGTGCCGGTCGCGCCGGTGCTGATCCTGGAGGGGGTCAGCGCGGCACGCGCGGTTGTCCGGCCGGAGGTGACCCTGGCCGCCTTCGTCACCGCGCCCGCCTCGTTGCGGCTGGCCCGCGCGGTCGAGCGCGACGGGCCGGAGATCCTGCCCGAGCTGCGTCGCTGGCACGACGGGGAACGTGCGCACTTCGTCGCCGACCACACGGCAACCGGGGTCGACCTGGTGGTCGACGGCGCGCCGAGGTTGCCGCACGACGCGGACCGGTACTACGTGCGCATCCGCTGAGCGGGGCATGGACGTGTGCCACCGGCTGCGGCACGATGCGAGGAGGCTGCCATCGGCCACGGCACGATCCGAGAAGGCTCAGGGCGCGGCGAACGGGGGACTCATCATGTCGGCAGCGGATTCGCCCGCGCGGCGCCGCATCACCCTCACCGGCATCAGCTCGCGGGCCTGGGAGCACTCGGCCGACCGGGGCGCCCTGGTCGCGCTGCGTGAGCTGCGGGGTTTCGACGACGTGGTGCGGGCGTTCTTCGGCATGTGGAACGAGCGCGGCTTCCGGCTCTCCGTGCTGGCCTCGGGCATCCGGGTCGACCACCGGCAGTACCCGGCGGTCTGGCAGCGCTACACCGAGGCCGCCGCGGCGCTCGACGTCGCCGAGCTGCCTGAGCTGTACGTGACGCAGTCGCCCTGGCTGGGCGCCGAGGCGGTCGGCCTGGACCGGCCGTTCATCGTGCTGAACTCCGCCTGCGTGCAGGAGCTCGACGAGGACGAGCTGCGTTGCCTGCTCGGCCACGAGCTGGGGCACGTCGGCAGCGGGCACGCCGTCTACAAGACGATGCTCATGATCCTCACCCGCTGGGCGGCAAACCTGAGCTGGTTGCCGGTCGGCGCGTTCGCGCTGCGCGCGATCATCGCGGCGATGCTGGAGTGGTGGCGCAAGGCGGAGCTCTCCGCCGACCGGGCCGGTCTGCTCGCCGGGCAGGACCCGGCGGCCGCCCTGCGGCTGCTGATGAAGCTCGCCGGTGGCGGCGACCTGTCCCAGATCGACACCACCGCCTTCCTGGAGCAGGCGGCCGAGTACGCCGGTGGCGGCGACCTGCGGGACAGCCTGCACAAGATCCGGATGACCGCGTGGAGCACGCACCCGGTGCCGGTGGCGCGCGCCGCCCAGCTGCGGCAGTGGATCGACTCCGGGGCGTACGGGCGGGTGCTGGCCGGGGACTACCCGCGCCGCGACGACGACGGCTCGACCAGCGTCTCGGAGGAGATCAAGGCGGCGGCCGAGTCGTACCGGGAGGAGTTCAGCCGGTCCACCGACCCGCTGGTCGGGCTGCTGCGTCGGCTCGGCGACGGCGCCAGCGACGTCGGTGAGTGGGTGGGCGGCACCGCGGGCCGGGCCCGTTCCTGGATGGACGCCGCCACCGAGGCCGCCGGCCGCGCGCACCGCGCGGGCCGGACCGCGCCCGGCGCGACGGCGGGTGCCGGCCCGGGAGCCGGTGACAGTACGGGCTCGGCCGGCACGCCCGGGTAAGGCCGGCATACGATGCCGGTCATGACCACACCGATCATGTCCGAGTCCCAGGTGCGGGCCGCCGTCGAGCGGGAGATGCCCGGTGTCCGGGCCGACCTGGAACGACTCGTCCGCATCCCCGGCATCGCCTTCGAGGGCTTCGACCACTCACACGTGGAGCGCTCCGCCGAGGCGGTCGCCGAACTGCTGCGCGGGTGTGGCCTGGACGTCGACATCGTGCGTTCCGGCGGGCAGCCCGCGGTGATCGGCCGCCGTGCCGCCCCGGCCGGTGCGCCCACCGTGCTGCTCTACGCCCACCACGACGTGCAGCCGGTCGGCGACCGGTCGCTGTGGGAGTCCGACCCGTTCGAACCGGTCGAGCGGGACGGCCGGCTCTACGGTCGCGGCGCGGCCGACGACAAGGCCGGTATCATGGCGCACATCGCGGCGCTGCGCGCGTACGGTGACGCGCTGCCGGTCGGCGTGGTCCTCTTCATCGAGGGCGAGGAGGAGTACGGCTCCGACTCGCTGGAGCGGTTGCTGGACGAGCACCGCGACGAGATCGCCTCGGACGTCATCGTGATCGCCGACTCCGGCAACTGGGACATCGGCGTACCGGCGCTGACCACCTCGCTGCGCGGCATCGTCAACTGCTTCGTCGAGGTCCGCACGCTGGACCACGCGGTGCACAGCGGCATGTTCGGCGGTGCCGTCCCGGACGCGCTCACCGCGCTGGTCCGGCTGCTGGCCACCCTGCACGACGACGCCGGTGACGTGGCGGTGGACGGGCTCATCGGCCGCGAGGGCGCCACCGTCGACTACCCGGAGGACCGGATCCGGGGCGAGGCCGGGCTGGCCGAGGGCGTGCAGTTCATCGGCAGCGGCCGGATCACCGACCGGCTCTGGACCAAGCCCGCGCTGGCGGTGCTCGGCATCGACGCGCCGTCCACCGGCGAGGCGCCGAACGCCCTGGTCCCGTCTGCGAAGGCGAAGCTGAGCATCCGCCTCGCCCCGGGCGACGACCCCAAGCGGGCGTACGCGGCGGTGCGCGCGCACCTGGAGAAGCACGCGCCGTGGGGCGCGCAGGTGACGGTCTCCTTCGAGCACGACGGCGACCCCTGCGTGATCGACGCGTCCGGGCCGATGTTCGACGCCGCCCGCTCGGCGTTCCGGGAGGCCTGGGACGGCACCGATCCGGTGGACATCGGCGTCGGCGGGTCGATCCCGTTCATCGCCACCTTTCAGGAGATGTTCCCCAAGGCGGCGATCCTGGTCACCGGTGTGGAGGACCCGCACGCCCGCGCGCACGGCCCGAACGAGAGCCTGCACCTCGGGGAGTTCGCCCGGGTCTGCCTGGCCGAGGCGCTGCTGTTGGGCAAGGTGGCCGCGGCGGGCACGAACGGGAGTTAGGTGTCGGAACCGTAACTTCCGGTCTGATCTGGGAGTTTGCGGTGTGTCGGGCGCGGGGCTGCTATAGCCTTTCGAACATGAGTACGAACGAGGTGATGGCCCGGTTGGGGGCCGCTGTCAGCGCGCTGGGGGACGTCGACGTCTCCGCGTGGTCCGAGGACACGCTCAAAGAACAGCTCGGTGAGCTCTCCACCGCCCTGGTCGCCCTCGACTCGGTGCTCTCCCGGGTCGCCGGCGAGGTCCGCGCCCGGGGGCTGCGCATCGAGGAACCCGTCTCCGCCTGATCCGCCGTCCACGTGGGCGGCGGCACCCTGCCGACACCGCCCGGGCATGGCAATGCCCGGGCGGTGTCGGGGGCGACTGGCAGGATGAGGCTCGTGCGGTTCCTCGACCTGGCAGCCACGTCCGCCGCCGTCGGCGCCACCAGCGGCCGGCGCGCCAAGGTGGAGTTGCTCGCCGACGCGCTGCGCCGTCTCGACCCGGCCGAGGTGGAGCCCGGCGCCGGCTATCTCGCCGGTGAGCTGCGTCAGCGGCAGACCGGCGTGGGTTATGCGAGCCTGCGTGACCTGCCGCCGCCGGCCGCCGAGCCGACGTTGACCGTGGCCGCCGTCGACGCGGCCATCGAGCAGATCGCCGCGGTGCACGGCGCGGGCTCGCAGGCACGACGCCGTGCGCTGCTCGGGGCCCTCTACGCGGCGGCGACGGCCGAGGAGCAGCGGCTGCTCACCAACCTGTTCAGCGGTGAGCTGCGGCAGGGCGCCCAGGCCGGGCTGCTCGCCGACGCGGTGGCCCGGGCGGCCGAGGTGCCGGTGGCGGTGGTCCGTCGAGCCCTGCTGCTCGCCGGTGACCTGCGCGCGGTGGCGGTGGCCGCCATGGCCGGAGGCGCCGCCGAGCTGGCCGGGTTCGGCCTGCGGGTCGGCCGTCCGCTGGCGCCGATGCTCGCCCAGAGCGCCCCCTCGGTCGATGAGGCGCTGGCCGCGACCGGCGCGCCGGCGGTGGTCGACGTGAAGCTCGACGGCATCCGCATCCAGGTGCACCGCTCCGGCGCCGACATCGCCGTCTTCACCCGCAGCCTCGACGAGATCACCACCCGGGTGCCCGAGGTGGTCGCTGCGGTCCGCGCCCTGCCCGGCCGGGAGTTGGTGCTCGACGGCGAGGCGATCGGCCTGGACGAGACCGGCCGCCCCCTGCCGTTCCAGCAGACGTCCAGCCGGGCCGCCCGGCGCACCACACCCAGCACCACGGGGCGCACACCGGTCGCCCCGGCGGTGCTCGCGGCCGCCGCCAGCGCCGGCGAGACCGTGCTGACGCCGTACTTCTTCGACCTGCTGCACCTCGACGGCCAGGATCTGATCGACCTGCCCGGCCGGGAGCGGTGGGCGGCGCTCGCCGGCGCGGTGGACGCGTCGCTGCTGGTCGGGCGGCTGGAGGTTGACAACCCGGAGCAGGCGGGTGCGGCGTTCGCCGCCGCCATCGACGCCGGCCAGGAGGGCGTGGTGGTCAAGGCGCCGGACGCGCCCTACGACGCCGGTCGGCGCGGCGCGGCCTGGGTCAAGGTCAAACCCCGGCACACCCTCGACCTGGTGGTGCTCGCCGTCGAGTGGGGCAGCGGCCGGCGGCAGGGTTGGTTGTCCAACCTGCACCTCGGCGCGCGGGACCCGCGCACCGGCGACTTCGTGATGCTCGGCAAGACGTTCAAGGGGCTCACCGACGAGCTGCTGCGCTGGCAGACCGAGCGCTTCCTCGACCTCGCGGTGGAGCGCGGCGACTGGGTGGTCCGGGTCCGCCCCGAGCAGGTGGTGGAGATCGCCTTCGACGGGGTGCAGACGAGTTCGCGCTATCCGGGCGGGATGGCGCTGCGGTTCGCCCGCGTGGTGCGGTATCGCGACGACAAGTCCGCCGCCGAGGCGGACACCATCGACGCGGTCCGCGCCATCCACGCCGGCCGTCCCACCGGCTGACCGGCCGCACCGGCCGAGGTCAGGCGGTCAGGCGGACGCGCTCGGCGTCGGCTCGGCGGCCCGGTCCAACGGGGCTGACGTGGTGCCGATGCCGGCGGCCCGGCGGGCCTCCCGGCGGGCCACCCAGCCGTAGCCGAACAGGGCCATCACGGCGAAGAGCCACCACTGCACGACGTAGCCGAAGTTCTGCCAGTTGTTGGTGTGCCCGACCGGCACCGCCTTGAACACCGGGTCGGCCGCCGGAGTCTGCTCGTCCAGCAGCAGGTAGGCGCCGTACACCGGGTAGGGCAGTTCGCGGGCCAGCCGGGACACCCCGACCCGTCGGGTCTCCAGCCGTCCGTCGCGGCGGTTCACCGCGCCGGCGCCGCTCTCGGTCTCGTGCACCCGGCCGACCACCTTCACGTCACCGGTCGGCGCGGCGGGCACCGTCGGCTGGGCCATCGCCCCACCCGGCGCCGGCGGGACCCAACCCCGGTCCACCAGCAGCGCCGTGCCGTCGGCGAGCACCAGCGGGGTGAGCACCTCGAAGCCGACCCGGCTGTCCACCGTCCGGCCACGGACCAGGACGGTGTTCGTCGGGTCGTACCGGCCGCTGACGGTGACCCGGGTCCACACCTTGTCCTCGGCGGGGGCCGGGCCGACCGTTCCCGGGCCGCCGGCGGGAGCGCGCAGCGCCTCGGCCAGCGGAGCCGGGGCCATCCGCAGGCCGGCGTCGATCCGCTCGTTGACCTCGGTGCGCCCCCGGTAGCGGTCCAGCTGCCAGTTGCCGAGCAGGACCATGACCGCGGCGGCGACCAGGGTCAGGGCGAGAGCGCCCAGCCAGCGTGGGCTCAGCAGGAACCGGTACACGGCAACGAGGCTACCCGTATGACCGACGCCACTGACCTGGACCGGGCCGCGACGGCCCAACCGGCCCCGATCGGCGGTGCTCGCGTGTCGGGCGGGGCGGGTATCGTCACGCGGACGGATCGGTCCAACCGGTCCGCCGTCGCGTACCCGCCGCCCCCGCGAGGAGTCGATGATGACCGTCGTGCCGCGCCTGGTGCTCAGCGCGCCGTCCTCCGGGCACGGCAAGAACGCGCTGGCTATCGGGCTGCTCGCCGCCCTCGCCGAGCGGGGTGTCGACGTCGCCGGGTTCAAGCTCGGCCCGGATCACGTCGACGCCGCCTACCTCGGTCTCGCCTCCGGTCGGCCGGGCCGGTCGATCGATCCCCGGCTGGTCGGCGTCGACCGGCTCGCTCCGCTGGTCGCGCACGGCGCCGAGGGCGCGGGGCTCGCCGTGGTGCAGGGCAGCATGGGCCTGT
The DNA here is from genome assembly GCF_042872965.1 of Micromonospora sp. NPDC005087. Taxonomy (NCBI): domain Bacteria; kingdom Bacillati; phylum Actinomycetota; class Actinomycetes; order Micromonosporales; family Micromonosporaceae; genus Micromonospora; species Micromonospora sp. NPDC005087. Next base: position 280,713 of record NZ_JBIALB010000008.1, read on the forward strand.
ACGACTCGGTCGGCGGCCGCCCGGAACAGGAGTCCACCGCCGCCGCGGCCGCCGCGCTGCGCAGCCCCGTGGTGCTCGTGGTCGACGTGGCCGCGATGGGTCAGTCGGTGGCCGCCCTGGTGCACGGTTTCCGCTCGTACGACGAGCAGCTCTGGCTCGGCGGGGTGATCCTCAACCGGGTGGCGTCCTCGCGGCACGAGGGGATGCTGCGCGAGGCGCTGGATGACGTGAACGTGCCGGTCTACGGCGCGTTGCGCCGGCAGGACCTGCCGGCGGTGCTGCCGTCGCGCCGGCACGGCGTGGTTCCGGTGGTCGGCGGGTCCGCCGACGCCGCCCGCGCGGTCCGCCGGCTGGGCGAGGCCGTCGCCGCCACGGTCGACCTGGAACGGCTGCTCGGGCTGGCCCGCTCCGCTCCGCCGCTGCCCGCCTCGGCGTGGTCGCCGGAGGAGGCGCTCGGTCCGGTGACGGTCCCGGCGGACCGCCCGCTGGTGGCGCTCGCCGGCGGGCCGGGCAGCAGCTTCAGCCATCCGGAGACCGCCGAGCTGCTGCGGGCCGCCGGCGCCGAGGTGGTCACGCTCGATCCGCTGCGCGACGAGGCGCTGCCGGCCGGCACCCGTGCGCTGGTCGTCGGCGGCGCGCTGCCCGAGGCGTACGCCGAGCAGCTGTCCGCCAACCGGCGGCTCTGCATCGCCGTGGCCGAGCTGGCGCGCACCGGGCGTCCGGTGGTCGCCGAGGGCACCGGCCTGCTCTGGCTGGCCCGGGAGCTGGACGGCCTGCCGATGTGCGGGGTGTTGGACGCGGTCGGCGTCAGCCGGGACGGCCTGGTGGTGGGCTACCGCGAGGCCACCGCCCAGACCGACAGCGTGGTCGCCGCGAGCGGCACGGTGCTGGTCGGGCACAAGGAGCACCGGGCGGTGCTCACCCCGCGATCCGGTCAACGCCCGGCGTGGAGCTGGGACGGCGGCACGCCGGAGGGCTTCGTCTGGCGCAACGTGCACGCCTCGCAGCTCACCCTGCACTGGGCCGGCCACCCGGCGACCGCCGCCCGGCTGGTCGCGGCGGCGGCAGCCGACCCGGCGGCCGAGGCGGTGCCCGTGGAACCCGGCGGGGTGCCGGCGTGATCGGTCAGGTGGCGGTGCGCCGCTTCCCGGCGCTGACCGTCTCCACCCCGCGCACCGAGGTGCGGCGGCACACCGCGGCCGACGCGGCGGCGGTCGGGGAGATCTTCGCCGACAAGCTGACCCGGCGCTGGCTGCCGCTGGCCGACGACTCCGGCCCGATCGACGGGCACGCATGGTGCACCGACCTGGCACGGCAGCGGCGCGACAGCGGCGACGGGGACCACTGGGCGGTGCTCCGCCGGGAGGACGGCCAGGTGGTGGGCTCGCTGTGGACCCGGCGCACCGACTGGGGCGCCCGGGCCACCGAGATCTCCTACGCGATGGCGCCGCACGCGCGCGGGTTCGGCCTGGCGGCCGAGGCCGTGGACGCGGTGGCCATCGCGCTGATCCTGGAGCACGGCTTCCAGCGGGTCGAGCTGCGCGTGGCCCCCGGCAACCTGGCCTCCCGCCGCGTCGCCGAGAAGGCCGGCTTCAGTTACGAGGGCCTGCTACGCAACGCCGGGTTCGTCCGCGGCGGCCGGGTGGACCTCGAACTCTGGTCGTTCGTCGCCGCCGACCTGCGCTGACCCGTGCCGGTCACCCGACGATGGCGTCCGAGGGCGCGGTGAACTGGCGGGTCGGTTGGCCCTTCAGTCCGTCGCGCAGGGTCTCCGCGACCGCCGCGATCGGGATCTGGGACTGCCCGTCGCCCACCGCGTTGAACGGGTTGTCCGGGTCGGAGATGAAGCTCGCCGCGGCCAACTCCGGGGTGTAGCCGACGAACCAGGCGGACCGGGTGCTGTCGGTGGTACCGGTCTTGCCGGCCACGGGGCGCCCGACCGTACCCCGGACGCTGTCGGCGGTGGACCAGCCGCCGCAGCCCCCGCGTGCCGGGGTGTCCCCGGTCGGGCAGCGGGCGGCGTCGGTGGCCGCCCGGGCGGCGTCCGCGCTGACCACCTGCCGGCAGCGCGGCTTGGCGACCTCGCGGTGGATGCCGCTGGCGGTGGCGTACGTGGTCGGCGTGCCGTCCCGGTTCATGATCGCCTGCACCGGGATCGCCTCGCAGTACCGGCCGTCGGCGGCGATGGCGGCGTACGCGTTCGCCATCTCCAGCGGGGTGGCGTCGGAGACACCCAGGGTGAACGCACCCCATTTGTTCGCCTTGGTAGGGGAGGCGTGGTCCCGGTCCACGTCGGTCCGCCAGCGAAGCCCGAGCTGCTCGGCGAGGCGGACCCCCTTCTCCGCCCCGATCTTCTCCTCCAGCTGCACGAAGAACGTGTTCACCGACTTGCCGAACCCGGACCACATGGTCTGCCGGCCGGTCATGGCGCCGCTGGCGTTGGATGGGGCCCAGCCGTCGTAGACCCGCGACTGGTAGCGGTACGGAGAGTTGATCTCGGTGGACAGCGGCATCCCGTCGTTGAGCGCGGCCAGCATCGGGAACATCTTGAACGTCGATCCCGCCTGGTAGCCCGGCAGGTCACCGCCGCCGAGCAGGGGTGCCACCGTGTTCGGATAGTTCGCCTTCACTTTCGGCCCGGCCTCCGGGTTGGAGCTCAGCGGATTCTCGCTCAGGTCCAGCGAGTACGCCCGGTTCACCGCCATCGCCTTGACCCGTCCGGTGCCGGGCTCGGAGACGACGATGCCGTTGGCGAACGGGCTGCCGGTGCTCTCCTTGCTGCCGACGTTCTTCTCCGCCGCCTCCTGGATCTTCGGGTCGATGCTGAGCACGATCCGGTAGCCGCCTCGGCGCAGCTTGTCCATCCGTTCCAGCCGGTTCGCCCCGAACGCGGGCTGCGCGCTCCACCAGTTCTTCAGGTAGTCGCAGGCGAAGCCCCAACTGTTGTACTTCTCCGACACCGCGGCGCAGTCGTTCGGCGGGCTGGTCAGCTTCAGCCGGATCGGTTCGGTCTTCGCGGCGGCGGCCGAGTCGGGGGAGAGGTAGCCGAGTTGGCTCATCCGGTCCAGGACGTAGTTGCGCCGCCCGGTGGCCTCCTTCTGGTCGGAGTCGGCCGGGTCGTACTCCGACGGCGACTTGACCAGCCCGGCGAGGGTGGCCGCCTCGACGGGGGTGAGGTCCTTCGGGGTCTTGGAGAAGAAGATCTCGCTGGCCGCGTAGATGCCGTACGCCCGGTGCCCGAAGTACGCCGAGTTCAGGTAGCGCTCCAGGATCTGCTCCTTGCTCATCTCCTTCTCCAGGTCCAGCGCCATCCGCATCTCCTTGACCTTGCGCAGGCTGGTCTGCTGGGTGGCCTCCTGGACCTCCTTGGGGGTGGTCGCGCTGTCCCGCAGGGCCATCCGGACGTACTGCATGGTCAGGGTGGAGGCGCCCTGGGAGACGCCGCTGGAGCGGGTGTTGGCCACGAAGGCCCGGGCCACGCCCTTCGGGTCGACGCCGTGGTGCTGGTAGAAGCGGGAGTCCTCGGCGGCGACGATCGCCTGCTGGATGTTCGGCGACATGTCCGACAGCTTGGTGTACTGCCGGTACTCCTCGTAGAACATGGTCAGCACGGTCTTGCCGTCCGGGGCGTAGAGGTACGAGGTCTCGGCGGGCAGGGCGGTGGTCAGCAGCCTGGTCTTCTGCTCCACGGCGTGCGCGGTGGCCTTCGCGCCGAGCCCGGTGAGGGCGACCAGCGGGTACGCGGCGGCGGCGATCACGATGCCGGCGATCAGCCCGGCGCGGAGGAGAGGGACGAGTCGACCAGCGGCAGCAAGGGGTCGGTTGCTCACGTGGCCAAGTTATGACATTTCCGATTCGTACATGAGAAGAACTCATAAACCGGCGGGTGGTGACGCGGCTTACGCGGAGATCAGCTGTTCCATCGGCGACCTTCCCGGCAGGATCGCGGACATGCGTGATCAGCCGAGCGGAGTGGCACCGGTCGCCGGGACCGGACCGGCCGCAGTTCCCGAGCCGGACCTGGGACACCACGGCGACGTGGAGGTCGGTGCCGGCCTGGTCGACCTCGCCGTCAACGTCCGCCAGGCACCGCTGCCGGACTGGCTGGCCGACCCGATCACCGCCACCCTCAGCGACCTGGGCCGATATCCGGACCCGGCACCGGCCCGAGCCGCGGTCGCCGCCCGGCACCGGCGTCACCCGGACGAGGTACTGCTCACCGCCGGCGCCGCCGAGGGGTTCGTGCTGATCGCCCAGGCGCTGCGCGGTGTCCGCCGGCCGGTCGTGGTGCACCCCCAGTTCACCGAGCCGGAGGCGGCGCTGCGAGCCGCCGGGCACCCGGTGGAGCGGGTGCTGCTGGACGCCGCCGACGACTTCCGGCTCGACCCGGACCGGGTGCCCGCCGACGCCGACCTGGTGATGATCGGCAACCCGACGAACCCGACCTCGGTGCTGCACCCGGCGCGCACCCTGGCCGCGCTGGCCCGACCGGGTCGGATCCTGGTGGTCGACGAGGCGTTCGCCGACACCACCGCCGTACCCGGGCGACCCGGCGAACCGGAGTCGCTGGCCGAGCGGCGCGACCTGCCCGGGCTGCTCGTGCTGCGCAGCCTCACCAAGACCTGGGGCCTGGCCGGCCTGCGCATCGGCTACCTGCTCGGCGCACCGGAGCTGCTGTCCCGGCTGGCCGCCGTCCAGCCGCTCTGGGCGGTCTCCACACCGGCGCTGGCCGCCGCGTCGGCCTGCGCCACCCCCGTCGCGGTCCAGGCCGAACGCGCGATCGCCGCCGACCTCGCCGCCGACCGCGACCACCTGACCGCCCGCCTGGCCGACCTGCCCGGTGTACGCGTCGTCGGCCGCCCGGCCAGCGCGTTCGTGCTGCTGCACCTGCCCGGAGCGACCCGCGTCCGGGCGACTTTGCGCGAGCGTGGCTGGGCGGTACGCCGGGGTGACACGTTCCCTGGGCTCGGCCCGGACTGGCTGCGGGTGGCGGTGCGCGACCGATCCACCACCGATGCGTTCATCGAGGTGCTGCGCGAGACCATGGAGGCATGATGCTGGAGACCACGATCGCGGCGATCCAACCGCCGGACGAGTCGGCGATGGCCGACGCCCGTGCGCTGCACGGCCGGCTCACCAAGCCGGCCGGCTCCCTGGGCGCGCTGGAGGAGCTGTCAGTACGCCTCGCCGGCCTGGCCGGTGCCTGCCCGCCGCCCCTGCCCGAGCCGGCCGCGGTGGCGATCTTCGCGGGGGACCACGGGGTGCACGCCCAGGGGGTGACTCCGTGGCCGCAGGAGGTCACCGGGCAGATGATCGGCAACTTCCTGGCCGGCGGTGCGGTGGTCAACGCTTTCGCCCGGCAGGCGGGCGCCTCGGTCACCGTGGTCGACGTCGGCGTGGCCACGCCGCTGCCCGCTCAGCCGGCCGCTGAGGCATCCGGCCCGGTCGTCCTCGACCCGTCCACGCCCCGGCTGGTCGCCGCGTGCGTTCGCCGGGGCACCCGGGATCTCGCGGTGACCGCCGCGCTCACCCGGGACGAGGCGAGGGCGGCGGTGCAGACCGGCATCCGGATCGCCGACGAGTTGATCGACGCTGGGGCGGCCATCCTGCTCACCGGCGACATGGGCATCGGCAACACCACGCCGGCCGCTGCGCTGATCGCCGCCTTCACCGGCGCCGACCCGCTCGACGCCACCGGCCGAGGAACCGGGGTCGACGACCCGACGTACGCCCGCAAGGTGGCCGTGGTGCGGGCCGCGCTGGCCCGGCACGCGCCCGACCCGGCCGACCCGCTGGGTGTGCTGGCCGCCGTCGGCGGCCTGGAGCACGCCGCCCTGGCCGGGCTGATCCTGGGCGCCGCGGCGCGCCGCACACCGGTGCTGCTGGACGGGGTGATCGCGGTCTCCGCCGCCCTCGCCGCCGCCGCGTTCGCCCCGGACGCGGTCAGCGCCATGGTCGCCGGCCACCGCTCGGCCGAGCCGGGCGCGACGGTGGCGCTGCGCCACCTCGGCCTCGACCCGCTGATCGACCTGGGGCTGCGCCTCGGGGAGGGCACCGGAGCGCTGCTGGCGCTGCCGGTGGTCACCGGCGCGGTTCGGGTGCTGCACGAGGTGGCCACCTTCGACTCGGCGGGCGTGGCGGAGAAGTGAGCGGACCCGGCGAGCGGACGATCCGGCTCGGCGGTGCGGTGCCCGGCATCGCCGCCCGGCGGGGCGAGGAGGCGGCGTGAGCACCAACCCGTACCCCCTCGGCCTGCGGCTCGACGGGCGGCGGGTGGTCGTGGTGGGCGGTGGCGCCGTCGCCACCCGACGTGTCCCGGCGCTGCTGGACGCCGGCGGGGACGTCCTGCTGGTGGCACCGGAGCTGACCCCGGCGCTGCGCGCCCGGGCGGACGCAAACCGGCTGCGCTGGGTGCCCCGCCGGTTCGAGCCGGCTGACCTGGACGGGGCGTGGCTGGTCCAGGTGGCCATCGACGACCCGGTCGCGGCTGCCTCGGTGAGCGCCGTCGCCGCCGAGCGCCGGATCTTCTGCGTCCGGGCCGACGACCGCCTGGCGGCCACCGCCTGGACCCCGGCGGTGACCCGGCACGGCCCGGTCACCGTGGCGGTGCTCGGCGGCGGCGACCCGCGCCGCGCGATGACCGTCCGGGACGCCATCCGCGACCTCCTGAGCGCAAGGAAGGGCCCCCTGCTAACACCTGCGGTAGTGGAAGGGTCCCTTCCTGACGCGGGCGGGCGGGTGGCGCTAGTCGGGGCGGGTCCGGGCGACCCCGAGCTGATCACCGTGAAGGGTTGGCGGCTGCTGACCGAGGCGGACGTGGTGGTCGCCGACCGGTTGGTGCCCGGGCTGCTCCTGGACGAGCTACGCGCCGACGTCGAGCTGGTGGATGCCTCGAAGATCCCCTACGGACCGTCCCGGGCCCAGGAGGAGATCAACCGGATCCTGGTGGACCGTGCCCGGTCCGGCGCCCTGGTGGTCCGGCTCAAGGGCGGTGACCCGTACGTCTTCGGCCGGGGCGGCGAGGAGCTGTTGGCGTGCGCGGCGGCCGGCGTACCGGTGACCGTGGTCCCCGGAGTGACCAGCTCGATAGCCGCCCCCGCCGCCGCCAATATCCCGGTCACCCACCGGGCGGTGGCGCACGAGTTCACCGTGGTCTCCGGGCACGTCGCGCCCGACTCACCGGCCTCGCTGGTGCGCTGGGAGGCGCTCGCCGGGTTGCGAGGCACCCTGGTGATCCTCATGGGGTTGAAGAACCTCGCCGCCATCACGGCCACTCTGATCGCACACGGCCGGTCGCCGCAGACGCCAGCCGCCATCGTCCAGGAGGCCACGACAGGCGCCCAGCGGGTGCTGCGGTCGACGCTCGGCGCGGTGGCCGGCGACCTGCTCACCGCCGACCTGCGCCCGCCCGCGGTCGTCGTGGTGGGCGACGTGGTGCACGCGCTGGACACCTGACGTCAGCCGGCCTCGATGCGGGGCTCCGGCGGGCGGTGCTCCCGGCGTGCGGTGCCTCGGTGGGCGGTGCTTTGGCCGTGCGGTGCTTTGGCCGTGCGATGCCGCGGCGCGCGGTGCACGGTGCCTCGCCGTGCGGTGGCGGGAACGAGCGGCGCGGCACCGGCGGCGGACCCTCCTGCCCTCCTTTGCTCTGCTTCAACCGGCGCAACACCCAGAGGCCATCTCTGTTGCGTTGGTTGAAGCAGAGCAAAGGGCTTGCGAGTAGTCCCCGCTCCTCGGTCGGCGGCGCCGGTCGTCGGTCGCCAGCGCCGACCCCGGGCCCGCCGGCAACGCTCCTCGGCCGGAGGCACCGACTCCGGGCCGGCGGCACCGACCCCCGGCAGGCGCCACCCCCCGGTCGCTGCCCCTGGACAGACGGCGGGCCGGAGCGGTGAAGCTCCGGCCCGCCGTTGAACTGGCGATCGGCTACTGCTTGAGCATGTTGTCCAGCAGCAGGGCGCAGCGGATCAGACCGAGGTGGCTGTACGCCTGCGGGTGGTTGCCCAGCCCGCGCTCGGCGAGCGGGTCGTACTGCTCGGGGAGCAGCCCGGTCGGGCCGGCGGTGAGCACCATCTGCGCGAACAGCTCCTCGGCGTCGGTGCGGCGGCCGGTGCGCAGGTACGCCTCGATCAGCCACGCCGTGCAGATGTGGAAGCCGCCCTCGCGGCCCGGCAGGCCGTCGTCCCAGTGGTAGCGGTAGACGACCGGGCCGCTGCGCAGGTCCGCCTCGATCCGGAGCACCGTGGACAGGAAGCGCGGGTCGTCGCCTGGAAGCAGGCCGGACAGCCCGATCCAGAGCGACGAGGCGTCCATGTCCTCGTCGCCGTACGCGACGCTGTACGCCTCGACCTCCTCGTGCCAGCCGTGCTCCAGCACGTTGGCGGCGATCCGGTCGCGGAGTTCCTTCCAGTCGGGCCGGTCCTCGCCGCCGTGCTGGCGCATCACGTGCAGCGCCCGGTCGACGGTCATCCAGCACATCACCTTGGAGAAGACGTGGTGCCGGGGTGGGAGCCGGGCCTCCCAGATGCCGTGGTCGGGCTCGTGCCAGCGGCGGCGGACCGCCTCGACCATGTTCTCCAGCACCCGCCACTCGTCCTCGCGGACCGAGCCGCGGGCATCGGCGACGGCCGCGATCAGGTCGGAGATCGGGCCGAAGACGTCCAGCTGGAGCTGGTGGTTGGCGAGGTTGCCGACCCGGACCGGTCGGGAGCCGGCATACCCGGGCAGGGTGTCGATGACCGCCTCGGCGCCCAGCTCGTAGCCGTCGATGGTGTAGAGCGGGTGCAACCGCTCCGGGTGGCCGCCGGTGCGTTCGATGCAGCCGTCCACCCAGCGCAGCAGCCCCTCGGCCTCCTCGATGGAACCCAGGTCGACCAACGCGCGGGCGGTCAGCGCCGCGTCGCGGAGCCAGCAGTAGCGGTAGTCCCAGTTGCGGACGCCGCCCAGCTCCTCGGGGAGCGAGGTGGTCGCCGCGGCGAGGATCGAACCGGTCGCCTCGTGGCACAGCCCGCGCAGGGTGAGCGCGCTGCGGGCGACCAGGTCGCGGGCGGTGGACGGCAGCCGCAGCGAGGCGACCCAGTCCTTCCACGGCTGCTCGGCCGCGGCCTGCCGGTCGTGGATCGGCACCCGGTGGTGCTCCAGGCTGTGCGTGGCGAAGCGCAGCTCCAGCACGACCTGCCCGCCGGCGGCGGAGAGGTCGACGACCGCCTTGGCGGTCTCGTAGCCGCCGTCATTGTTGACCTGCCACTCCACCCCCGGGGAGTAGAGCGCGATCGGCTCGTTGGAGCCGAGCACCAGCAGGCCGTCGCCGAGCGGCTGCAACTGGACGGCGACCTGACCGAACTCGGGGCGCGGCGCGAACTCCACCCGAACCCGGCCGCTGCCGGTGAGCACCCGGATCAGGGTCGAGTCGCCGGTGATCACCGCGGGGCCGTCCGGGGTGGTCTCCCGGGCCGGCTTGTCCAGCCAGTCGGTGACGGTGAGCCCGGACCACCGGGTCTCCACGGTCATCGTGCCGGAGCGGTAGCGCTGGCCCAGCGGGATGCCGCCGCGTTCCGGGACGATGCTGAAGTGGCCGGCCGGGCTGCCACCGACCAGGTCGGCGAAGATCGCCGCCGAGTCCGGCTTGGGGTGACACAGCCAGCTGACCTTGGCATCGGGGGTGAGCAGCGCGACGGTGCGGCCGTTGGCCAGCATGGAGTGCCGCTCGATCGGCACCGCCCGCTCGCCGAACAGCCAGTGCCGGCGGGTCTCCAGCAGCAGCCCGAGCGCGCGGGCCGCTTCGAGCGGCTCGGCCACCCGGTAGCCGGCCTGGGTGTCCCCGGGACCGATCTTGATGCCGAGGTCCGGGCCGTGCAGGTTGCCGAACGCGTTCTCGTCGGTCACGTCGTCACCGATGAAGAGCACGGCGCTGGCCGCGAGCTGGGTCCGCAGCTGGTCGATCGCGGTGCCCTTGTGGGTGGCCACCACGGAGAGCTCGATGACCTCCTTGCCCTGGGTGACCGTGACGCCGTCGAAGGTGGCCGGCCCGTTGCGTACCGCCTCGATGGCAGCGGCGGCGACCTGCGGAGCGACCCCCCGGGTGTGCACGGCGACGCTGGCCGGCTTGCGCTCCAGGCGGATGCCGGGATGCTCGGCGGCGATCTCGCGTAGCGCGTTCCGCACCCGGGTGCGCACGGCGACCAGCTCGGGGGAGAGGCGCTCGACGAAGCCGATGTCGAACTCGGAGCCGTGGCTGCCGACGAGGTGCACCTCGCTGGGCAGCCGGGAGAGCGCGGCCAGGTCGCGCAGCGCCCGGCCGGAGATCACCGCCACGGTGGTCTGCGGCAGCGCGGCGAGCGCGCGGATCGCGGCCACCGACTCGGGCAGCGGTACGGCCGTGCTCGGGTCCTCCACGATCGGCGCCAGTGTGCCGTCGTAGTCGCAGGCGATCAGGAGCTGGGGGACCCGGGCGATCCGGCCGATGGCGGAGCGCAGCTCGGGGTCCATCACCCCGGTGGCGGTCGCCGCTCCGTCGTTGACGGACGTGTTCACGCGGCCTCCGCCTCGGAAACTCCAAGCTCGGAGAGGAAAGACTTGGCCCAGTGCCCCACGTCGTGGGTACGCAGGTGACGTTGCATTGTCCGCATCCGGCGGCGTGCCTCGGTTTTCTCCACGTGCACGGCCCGGAGCAGGGCGTCCTTGACCGCGTCCGGGTCGTGCGGGTTACACAAAAAGGCCTGGCGCAGCTCGGTGGCGGCGCCGGCGAACTCACTGAGCACGAGCGCGCCACCCTGGTCGGCGCGCGATGCGACGTACTCCTTGGCCACCAGATTCATTCCGTCTCGCAGCGGGGTCACCATCATGACGTCGGCAGCGACGTACATCGCGGCCAGTTCACTGCGACTGTACGACTGATGCAGGTAGTGCACCGCCGGCACGCCGACCCTGCCGAATTCACCATTAATCCGACCGACTTCGCGCTCCACCTTGACCCGAAGCGCCTGGTAGTGCTCGACGCGTTCCCGGCTCGGCGTGGCCACCTGCACCATAACCGCGTCCGGGACTGTCAACTTTCCGTCAGCCAGCAGCTCGCGAAAAGCCTTCAGCCGCAGCTCGATGCCCTTGGTGTAATCCAGCCGGTCCACGCCCAGGATTATCGTCTTCGGGTCGCCCAGCTCGGCCCGAATCTGCTTGGCACGGGCCTGCACCGCCGGGTCGGCGGCCATCCGTTCCATCTCCTGGGTGTCGATCGAGATGGGGAAGGCGCCCGCCTTCACCTGCCGGCCGTCGACCTGGATCATCTGCCCCTCGTAGCGGAGCCCGAGCAGGTGCCGGGCCAGCCGGACGAAGTTCTGCGCGGCCAGCCGCTGCTGGAAGCCGACCAGGTCGGCGCCGAGCAGGCCGCGAAGGATCTCGGTGCGGAACGGCATCTGCATGAACAGCTCGATCGGCGGGAACGGGATGTGCAGGAAGAAGCCGATCCGCAGGTCCGGCCGCAGCTCCCGGAGCATCGCCGGGACCAGCTGGAGCTGGTAGTCCTGCACCCAGACCGTCGCGCCCTCGGCCGCGACGTCCGCCGCGGCCTCCGCGAACCGGGCGTTGACCAGGCGGTACGCCTCCCGCCAGCGGCGCTTGTAGGCCGGCGTCTCCACCGCGTCGTGATAGAGCGGCCAGATCGTCGCGTTGGACTGGCCCTCGTAGTAGCGCTCCAACTCTTCGGCGCTCAACGGGACCGGATGCAGCCGGATGCCCTCCAGGTCGAACGGCTCGGGGGCGGCGCCGGTGCCGCCGGCCCAGCCGACCCAGGTGCCCTGGTGCTCGGCGAGCACGGGATGCAGCGCGGTGACGAGCCCGCCGGGGCTGCGTCGCCACTGCCGTCCCTCGGGTGTGCTCACCTCGTCGACCGGCAGGCGGTTCGCCACTACGACAAAGGAGCTACGGACGGTCACGATCGGCCACCTCCGGGTGCTGACGGGTCCACCGCGATGAGCGTACTGAGCGTAGCTGCGGCGTCTGTTGCCCCGTGCCGGAGTTCCGTACCCGCTCAGCGTGGGCTGAATCGGAATCGTGATCTTGTTGACAGGGTGGCTCGGTGAGCGGCACGACGTACTCCTGGGGCGGGGTGATGTGGGCGAAGCGGGCCGTACCTGTCAGGATTGACGATGGCGTGCGCGTGGCCGGCTCCCGGCCGGTGGCGGCGGGCGGAGGTCGCAGCCCGCGCCGCGCCGCCGATCATGCGACAGCAACCGACGGAGGTAGCCCGCACCGTGGCCCAGTACATCTACGTCCTGGAAAAGGCGCGCAAGGCGCACGGCGACAAGGTCGTGCTCGACAACGTGACGTTGAGCTTCCTGCCGGGGGCCAAGATCGGTGTGCTCGGCCCGAACGGCGCCGGTAAGTCCAGCCTCCTCAAGATCATGGCAGGGTTGGACAAGCCGAGCAACGGCGAGGCCCGGCTGATGCCCGGCTACACCGTCGGAATGCTCGCCCAGGAGCCTCCGCTCAACGACGCCAAGACCGTGCTCGGCAACGTCGAGGAGGCGGTCGCCGAGACCAAGGCCAAGCTGGAGCGGTTCAACAAGATCGCCGAGCAGATGGCGACCGACTACTCCGACGAGCTGATGGAGAAGATGGGCAAGCTCCAGGAGGAGCTGGACCACCTCGACGCCTGGGACGTCGACTCCAAGCTCGAACTGGCCATGGACGCCCTGCGCTGCCCGCCGCCGGACGCCGACGTGACCCAGCTCTCCGGTGGTGAGCGCCGCCGCGTCGCGCTCTGCAAGCTGCTGCTGGAGGCGCCCGACCTGCTGCTGCTCGACGAGCCCACGAACCACCTGGACGCGGAGAGCGTCTCCTGGCTGGAGCAGCACCTGGCCAAGTACGCCGGCACCGTCATGGCGATCACGCACGACCGGTACTTCCTCGACAACGTGGCCAACTGGATCCTGGAGCTGGACCGCGGCCGCACCTACCCGTACGAGGGCAACTACTCCACGTACCTGGAGAAGAAGGCCGCCCGGCTGGCCGTCGAGGGTCGCCGCGACGCCAAGATGAAGAAGCGCCTCACCGAGGAGCTGGAGTGGGTCCGCTCCAACGCCAAGGCCCGGCAGACCAAGTCCAAGGCACGCCTGGACCGGTACGACGAGATGGCCACCGAGGCGGAGAAGACCCGGAAGCTGGACTTCGAGGAGATCCAGATCCCGCCGGGCCCGCGCCTGGGCAGCACGGTCATCGAGGCGCAGAGTCTCAGCAAGGGCTTCGGCGATCGGCTGCTGATCGACAACCTGTCGTTCTCGCTGCCCCGCAACGGCATCGTCGGCATCATCGGCCCGAACGGTGTCGGCAAGACCACGCTGTTCAAGACCATCGTCGGGTTGGAGGAGCCGACCGGCGGCGACGTCCGGGTCGGTCCCACCGTCTCGCTGTCGTACGTCGACCAGAACCGGCAGGGCCTCGACGGCGACAAGACCGTCTGGGAGGTCGTCTCCGACGGGCTGGACTACCTGATGGTCGGCAAGGTCGAGATGCCGTCGCGGGCGTACATCGCCGCGTTCGGCTTCAAGGGACCGGACCAGCAGAAGCCGACCAAGGTGCTCTCCGGTGGCGAGCGTAACCGGCTCAACCTGGCGCTGACGCTCAAGATCGGCGGCAACGTCATCCTGCTCGACGAGCCGACGAACGACCTGGACGTGGAGACGCTCTCCAGCCTGGAGAACGCGCTGCTGGAGTTCCCCGGCTGCGCCGTGGTCATCTCCCACGACCGGATGTTCCTGGACCGGGTCGCCACGCACATCCTGGCCTGGGAGGGCGACGACCAGAACCCGGCGAAGTGGTTCTGGTTCGAGGGCAACTTCGAGGCGTACGAGAAGAACAAGATCGACCGCCTCGGCGCGGAGGCCGCCCGGCCGCACCGGGTGACCTACCGCAAGCTGACCCGCGACTGACCGGCCGACAAGGTGTCTGACCGGTTCGTCTACCACTGCACACTGCGCTGGTCCGACCTGGACGCGTACGGCCACGTCAACAACTCGCGCTTCCTCACCCTGTACGAGGAGGCGCGGGTGGCGTTGATGTTCGCCGGCGGCCGGGCCTGGGGGGTCGGCTCGTTCGCCGACGGGGTGGTGATCCGCCGGCACGAGGTCGACTACCTGCGCCCGGTCGACTACGCGCTGGGTCGGGCCACCGCGGAGGCCGCACCCACCGTCCGGATCGAGCTGTGGGTGGAGGAGATCCGGGCCTCCCGGTTCACCGTCGCCTACGAGCTGTACGACGGCGAGGTGCTGGCCAGCCGGGCCCGCTCGGTGCTGGTGCCGTTCGACCTGACCCGCCAGGTGCCCCGGCGGATCAGCGCCGAGGAGCGCGAGTTCCTGCTCACCTACGCCCCGCAGGGCGGCGCTGCGTGACCCGGCCGGACACGGCTGGGCCGGACCGGGCGGCGCCGCCCGGGCACGGCCTCACCGGGGTGGCCGACGCGGGTGCCTTCCTGGCCCGGCTGGTCCGGCTGGATCCGGTGGCGCCGGTCCGGCTGCGGCCGGCCGGTGCCGCCGGCCGGGTCGCCCTCTGGGCCCGGCTGCCGTGGCAGGTGCTGGTGGTCCGGACGGTGGACGGCGGCCCGGCCGACGGCGCGTCCACGGACGTCACCGTGGCGGCTCCGGAGCTGCTGGCGGAGCTGGAGCGTGGGGGCGCGGCCCTGCCGGCCCGCCGGGACGCGCAGTGGCGGTGGCCGTTGCCGCCGGCCCGCAGCCAACCGGTGGAGGCGCTGCCCGCCGCCGAGCTGTGGCGGATCGCGGGCGCGGCGGCCGGCACCCTGCGCGCCGCGAGTGAGCACGGCGTGGCCGGTCGCGCGGTGGGCCAACGCGCGCTGCGTGACGCGCTGCTCGACCACGTGGCCGTGCTGGTCACTCCGGACGACCCGCCCGGTCCGCCGGTGGAGGTGCCGCAGCGACTGGTGCAGGGGCTGACGCGGATGGGCTTCCTGGGCACGGCTGACCGCCCGGCGGGCGCCCCCGCGGGTGCCGCCGTCCAGGTGCGGGTGGCCGGCCGTTGGGTTGGCCTGGTGGGACCATACGGAGCGGCCTGGTTGCAGAAGGCCACGGATCTCGCCGTCACACCCCTGGCGACTCGTCCGAACGGATGACCCCTGGTCATTCTTCTGGGCTGGGGCGGTCGTTGGGGGGGTGCTTCAACTCGGCTGTCCGGGTACCGTCCATCCTCGGATCCAACGCACCGTAGGCGGCTGGATCCGCTGGGGAGTGAGGTGCGCGAGCGATGCCGTGGTGGTCATGGCGCCCGGGTCCCGCTGAGGGCGGCGATCCGGAAGCCCGAAGGGGGATCACAGTCGAGAGCGCGGTCCGGGTCGGGCCGCCCAGCCCTCGGCAGCCGGGGGACGACTGTCCGGGAAACGAGCGGCCCGTGCTGACCGAGATGCCGGCCACCGTCGAGGCGGTGAGCCTGCGTCGCGTGTGTGACGCACTCGATCTGCTCGACGTGCGATATCTGGCCGACGGTGACGGCAACCTGCTGGCCATGTGGGAGCGGCACGCCGTGCTGGTCACCCTCGAGGGGCCGGAGGACGAGATTCTGGTGATGCGGGCCCGTCCGCACGCCACGGTGCCGCCGGACTGGGCCGACCGGGCCTACCGGGTGGTCAACGAGTGGAACCACACCCGTCGGTTCTGCAAGGCGTACATCGGTGACCCGACCGAGCGCGGGCAGCTGCCGATCTACGCCGAGCTGCAGGTGCCGCTCGCTGCCGGCACCCACGACGCGCTGCTGGTCGAGATGCTCGACTGCGGCGCCGCGGTGGCCACCAGCTTCGTGGACTGGCTGCACGACGAGGGCGCGCTGCTCTGAGGCTGCCGCCGGGCGGGCGCCGTGACGGGCCCGTCAGGCGCCGTCGGCCGCTTCGTCCACGGCGTTGACCATGAAGTGCGCGGCCCGCTCCAGGTAGTCCCAGAGCGCGCCGGCGATCTCCGGCTCCAGGTCGAGCCGGTCCACGGCGCGGCGCATGTGCCGCAGCCAGGCGTCCCGCTCGGCCAGGCCGATGCGGAACGGCGCGTGCCGCATCCGCAGCCGCGGGTGCCCCCGCTGGGCGGAGTACGTGTTCGGGCCGCCCCAGTACTGCATCAGGAACAGGGTCATCCGGTCCGCCGCCGGGCCCAGGTCCTCCTCCGGGTACATGGGCCGGAGCAGGGGATCGGTGGCGACGCCGGCGTAGAACTCGGCCACCAGCTTGCGGAAGGTCGGCTCGCCGCCGACCGCCTCGAAGAGGGTTGTCGATGCACCGGGTCGGTCGGATTCGCCTGCGGGGTTCACCGTTCCATCCTGCCAGGTGTGGCCCGCGCCAGTCCGACCCGGACGCCGTGCGTCGGGTCACGCCGCCCGCTCCCGTCGGCGCCGGCAGGGACCGGCTCAGGTGACCGCGTGCCGGCGGCGGCCGTCGCCGGTCCGCGGCTCGGGGGCCGCCGCCCCCGTGCCGCCGGCGCTCGGGCTGTCCGGGCCATGTGACTCGGCGTTGGCCGCGGTCGCCGCCGCGATCGTCCCGTCCACGGTCTGCTTGTCCGGCCACCGCAGCGCGGCCACCATCATCAGCAGCACCCCGGCGGCGCTCCACACACCGACCACCAGCGGAATGTCGAACCGGTCGGCGAGCAGCCCGGTGACCAGCACCGCCACACCCTGGATGACCTGCACGCCGGTGGCCATGACGCCGAATGCGCGGGCCCGGAAGATGGCGGGCAGCGCCTGGACGAACAGCCCGTTCGCCATCGGCAGCATGCCGGCGACCGCGAACCCGCAGAGGGCCGCGAGCAGAGCCACCACCAGCGGCGGTGGGTCGAACAGCGCCGGCACGAGGACCAGTGGGGCGAACACGGCCAGCGGCCGCATCAGGGCCAGCCGCCGGGCCGGGCCGAACAGTCGGCTCACCAGCAGCCCGCCGAGGATGAAACCGACCGGGTTGGCCACCATGATCACCGCCTGCGCCACGCCCGCGTCCAGGTCGCCGCCGGTGTCCTGGTTGGCCCAGGCCGCGGCCAGCCCCTCCGGAACGATCGAGAAGAGCATCGCGCTGAAGACCAGCACCGCGATGGCCCGCAGCACCGGTGTGCCGAACACGATCTGGAACCCCTGGGCGGTCTCGCGGAGCAGGTGGCTGCGGTGCGCGGTGGTCATCAGTGGGGCCCGGTCGCGGACGCCCAGCCGGACGATCAGCGCCGAGACGGCGAAGGTCACCGCGTTGATCAGCAGCGCGAGGGCCGGGTCGATCGCGGCGACGGCGGCGCCGACGAGGTAGCCGACGACCTGGGCGGCCTGCCCGATGCTGCTGTTCAGCGACAACCCGACGACCAGCCGGTCCCCGGCGAGGATCTGCGGTATCAGGGCGGACTTCGCCGCCTGGCTGGGCGGGTTGGCCAGCGTGGCGGCGAAGATCAGCAGCAGCACGGCCGGGACGGGCAGGTTCGGGATGGCGATGAGCAGCATCAGCGCCATCCGGATCACGTCACACGCCACCATCACCCGCCGGTACGGGTGCCGCTCGGCCAGCGCGGCGAGCAGAGGCCCACCGAGCAGCCAGGGCAGGTAGCTGACCGCGAAGGCGGCGGCGGAGAGCGCGACGGATTTGGTCTGCTGGTAGACGAGCAGGGTGACGGCGGCCTTGGCGACGTAGTCACCCACCCAGGAGAGGGCGCCGGCCGTGAAGACGGCCCGGAACTCGCGTTGGTCGAACACCTCGCGGAAAGTGGCCGGGCCTTCCACGGAAGGTCGCTCGTCGGGCACCGTCGCCTCCATCGGCCCCCGGAGAGACCGCTCGTGGCAGCCCGGCCGGGAACACTCGTCAGATCTACGGATCAGCGAGGATGTGATCACGCTCCGGCGGGAACGCGTGCTCCGGATTCTGCCCGATCGTCTGACAACTAGCTAGCGCGAACGGATCGTTCGTCGCATCCCCGACTGAACGAACGGACGATACCTGAGGGGCCGGGTGGCCCGCGACCCCTGGATTCGCGGACAGTGCCCGCCGGGTCAGGTCGCACCGCCCTGACCAGTCTCGCCGTCGGCCAACGGCCGGTTCAGTAGACCGGGATAAATGCGCGAGGAGGCGATTTGTGCGGTGATCCCCGAGTTCTCCAGCGCCTCCGCCAGCCGCTGGCGCAGCTCCCGGCCCACCGCGAACTGCCCGTCGGCGGTCGTCTTCACCACCGTCCGGATCACCGCGCCGTCCACCGTCATCTGTTCGACGCCCAGCACCTCCGGCGCCTCCACGATCTCCGGCGACAGCTCCGGGTCCACCGCCACCGAGGCGGCCGCGGTCCGCAACACGGCGGTCGCCTCCTCGGTGCCGCTGAAACCGATCGGGAGGTCCACCACCACCAGGGCCCACCCCTGGCTCTTGTTGCCCACCCGGACGATCTCGCCGTTGCGGATGTACCAGAGCACGCCGCGACCGTCGCGCACCGTGGTGACCCGCAGCCCGACCGACTCGACCACACCGGTCGCCTCGCCCAGGTCGACGGTGTCACCCACGCCGTACTGGTCTTCGATCAGCATGAACAACCCGGCGATCAGATCCTTGACCAGGCTCTGCGCGCCGAAGCCCAGCGCGACGCCGGCGATCCCGGCGCTGGCCAGCAGCGGAGCCAGGTCAAAGCTGAACTCGCGCAGGATCATCAGCAGCGCGATGCCGAAGACGAACGCGGTGGTCAGGCTGCGCAGCACCGAGCCGATCGCCTCGGCCCGCTGCCGACGCCGCTCCGGCACGAACTCGGTCGGGTTGACCGCGGCGGTGGGCACCCGTTCGCGCAGCGGCCGCAGCATCGTCGGCACCGCGCCGTCGGTGGTGGTCCGAACCAACCGGTTGATCGTCCGGTGCAGCGCCCAGCGGGCGACCATCGCCAGCGCCACGATCAGCAGCACCCGGAGCGGCTTGAGCAGGATCCAGTAGCTGCCCTCGGCGAACCACGCCGAGTGGGTCATTCGGTACAGGAACTCGCAGGAGGAACTGCCCTGACAGCTCACCGACGGGGCGGTGGACAGGGCAAGGGGCGTCACGCTGGCGGCACTCACCCTGTCTTCGTACCGCAACGGGTCGGCGCGACCATCGGCGACCCACCGGCCGGGTGATCTGCCGCGGGGAACACCTGCTCGCTCAGCGGTCGGATGTCGGGTGGGCGGCGGCCACCCGGATCCGGCGGATTCCCGGCACCGCCAGGCCGATCAGCAGCACGCCCACGCCAGCCCAGATCCCGAACGCGAAGGTCGTGGAGTGCCGTTCCGCCAGCATCCCGAGACCGGGGCGGGCCACGGCGATGCCGACACCACCGACACAGGCGATCACCCCGAAGATCGTGGCGCGTACCGCCCGCGGGGTGACCTCGTTGGTGAAGACCTCCAGCACCGTCAGGCCGAGGGTGTACCCGAATCCCATCATCGGCAGGAAGAGGAACGGGCCGAGCCGGTCCATCTGGTTGGTCGCCACCAGCGCGGCGAGGATGAGGAGGAACGCGGCGCTCAGCGCACCGGCGCGGTGCGCCGGGCGGACGTATCCGGCGACCAGCCCACCGAGCGCCGAGGCGGCCGCGAACACCCCGTACATCCATCCGGTGACCTGCGCAGACAGGCCCAGATGCAGCGCGAGTGGCTGGAAGAGGATGCGGGCGCTCCAGCCGAACAGCAGCAGCAGCGCGCCCAGCCGCACGGCCCGACGTACGCGGGGGTCGGCTGCCGCGCCCCGGATG
The DNA here is from genome assembly GCF_042872965.1 of Micromonospora sp. NPDC005087. Taxonomy (NCBI): domain Bacteria; kingdom Bacillati; phylum Actinomycetota; class Actinomycetes; order Micromonosporales; family Micromonosporaceae; genus Micromonospora; species Micromonospora sp. NPDC005087. Next base: position 300,425 of record NZ_JBIALB010000008.1, read on the forward strand.
TCCGCCAGCACCGAGGAGACCGTGGCGACCACCCGTGAGCCGGCGATCTCCGGCAGCGTGAACGCGAGCAGGAACGCGACCGCGGCCAGTACGGCGGTGACGGCGAACGGGAGTCGGTGGTCCACGTCGTACAGGTAGCCCGCGGCCAGCAGCGAGACGAGGACGGACACGTTGCCGACCGCCCGTACCAGCCCGATCGCCCTGGCCGGGTCGATGTCGAGAGCGTCCTGGGCGCACAGCTCGTACAGGTAGGTGCTGGCGGCGCCGGACGACAACGCCCACAGCACACCCCAGAGCACCCACGCTCCGAACAGCACCTGCACGGACCGGATCTGCGTGATGACGGCGAAGGTCAGCACCGTCGCACCGGCCAGCGCCAGATAGGTGGCCCGCCGCCCGATCCGATCGGCGACCAGCCCCACCGGGAACTCGCAGATCACCGAGACGATCCGGAACGCTCCGTCGGCGAGTACCGCCGTTGTCAGAGGGAAGCCCAGATCGAGCAGGTAGATCAGCCAGATCGGAAACCAGAACTGCACTTCGAGCAGGAACTGGGTGATCGCCAGCGTCCGGATCGGGCGGCTGCGCAGGGCTGTTCGCATCAGGTCCGGTCGCGACGGAAGAACAGATACATGATCACCAACAGCAGCGACACCATGCCGGACGTGATCAGGACGGCGTCCGCGGGCTGCCCGGCGATCCAAGCCATGATCGACGAGCGTCCCAGGTCGTAGACGGCCATGCCCGGGTCGTTGGTCATCGACCGCCCGAACTCGGTCACCGCGAGCGCCGTACCCAGGATCGACGTCACGCCGATGCCCAGCAGGATGAGGTCGGTGAACATCGCCGAACGGGCCGTGCGCCGTGTGGCGAGTTCGGCCAGGCGCCGGTCGCAGACCTCGATCTTGAACCGGACCGGCTGTGCCAGCAAGCTCTCGTAGTCCCAGAACCCGAGGATGGCGTCCATCTCCGCCCGTACCGCGCGCTTGAGGTACTTCGACAGGTCCTGGCGCTCCATGATGATCAGCTCCGCGCGCTGACTCAGCCCCAACAGGTTCCCCTTCAGCTGCTCCAGTTCCCAGCGGGAATCGGCCGCCGCCGAATCCGCGAGGATCTTCGACAGCCGGGCGTCGATCCGATCCAGCGCGCCGTAGAACACCTGCGCGTAGCGCAGGGCGTCCCACTGGTCGCGGAACGGGTCACCGGGCAGCATCCGGCCGCCGACCCCGGTGCGGTCCAGGAAGATGTAGTTCAGCCAGCGGACCAGGTGCTCCAGGTCGCCGTCGAGCAGCCGGTCCGCCGGGTCGCGGACGTCGTCGGCGATCACCACGTCTTTGATCCAGTGCCGGGTCACCGCGTCGGCTCCCGGTTCGGCCGGGTCGAGTACGAGGCTGCGGGTGACCCAGAGCGGCTCGCCGAACTCCGCCGTCAACGGGTCGCCCTCGGGGGTCGCCGCGACCAGGATCCGGTTGTCCCGGTCGGCCGCACGCAGCAGGCGCAGCAGCGGATCCAGGTACCGCGCGACGATCTCCCGCGCTGCCCGCTCACCCATCGCCACCGCTCGGGCCTGGAGTTCGTCGAGGCGGCTCGCCAGGCCCTCGGTGTGCTCGGCGGGCCGCGGATCAACGTCGGCCAGCATCTCCAGCAACATCAGGCCGTGGTCGTACAGCCGGAAGCTGATCTCGACGACCCCGACATGCGGAGCGGTGGTGACGCCGCCGAACACTCCCGGCAGGTGCTCAGGGTGCAGCGTGCCGGTGAGGACGTGCGTCGTCCGCTCGATCGCATGGTCGTCGATGGTGCGGTAGAGGTTCAACGAACGTGTGGCCCGGGTGTGTTCCAGCACGACGGACGGGGGACGCCGGGGCACATCCGCCACCGGGCCCGGCGCCAGCCCCGCCAGCAGCTCGTCCACCGCCCGCTGCTGGTCGGCCCAGAACCGCGCGTACCCATGAGGATCGCGCAGAGACGCACCAGGCACGGCGTAGTAGTCCACCGCGACCGGGGCCAGGATCCGTAGCTGGATCATTCCGTCCCCGGATCGAGCAGCAGGGCACGGGCATCGACGTGCAGCACCCGGCCCTGCGCGGGACCGTTGGTCACCTTCACCTTGACGAGGACCTTTGCCGACGGCGGGCCGCCGGTTCCGACGAACGCCTCGGGCCAGGCCAGCACTCGCGCCCTGGTGCCCTTCGGAGCGAGCAGAACCGGCTTGCCTTCCTGGTCGAGGAGTTCCACCAGACCTGACAGAGCGACCGGAGTCAGGGTCACCTCGTCGAACGCGGACGGTTCGAGCCCGGCGATGATGTCCTCGTACTCCTGGCTCTGACGCATCTTCGTGAGCACTCCGTTGAGCTTCGCCATCACCGAGGCGGTTTCGTTGGTGTCCGCCATCATGAAGTGCAGGCCCTGCACCGAATGCACCAGCCGGTTGTCGCCCTGGAGGTGACCGAAGTCCCCGGCGTCACCGGCGAAGGACGGGTCGGCAAGCACCGCCTGACCGGGGAGCAGCCCCTCGGCGAGCAGGTCGATCCGGCCGTCGGCGAGCGCCTGGAAACCCTCCAGGGCCGATTCGAACTCCACGAATTCGGGAACCGCCGACTCCAACTCGTCCCAGTAGTCGTACCCGGCGATGCCGCCCACTCGTAACGCACCGAGGTCGCCGGCGGACGAGACCTTCGGCTCGCCGTTGCGGCGGTTGTAGAACAGCACGTACTCGAAGTCGATCAGTGGGTCGGAGAGGAGGAACTTGGTACGCCGTGACTCGCTGGCCACCAGCGGAAACGCCCCGATGGAGGCTCCGGAGGAAACCGTCTCCTCGGCCAGGGGCCAGGACGTGTACCTGACCTCGGGGGAGTATCCGGACCGGCTGAGCAATTCGACGACCAGCTCCGTGACCGGGCCGCCGCCGGGCAGATCGGGACCCACGAACGGTGCCCACGCACCGCTGGAGACCAGTACAGCCCGGGACGGCGCGGCGGGGGAACCGCGCAGTCCGACGGCCACGACCCCCGCGGCCGCGACCACCGCCCCCAACAGGACCAGCGCCGGCGCCCAGCTCCGAAGCGGCCGCAGTAGGGCGGACAGTCGGCGCGAGGTCGGGGTCACGACCGACGATCTTATCCGGGCCGATCCATACCCGAGCACCGCCGACCGGAGCGTGGTCCACACCGCGACGAGCCCCGAGTGGACCTTGGACACGCCACGCCCTCGGCGCTGCCACCGCGCCAAGGACACCACAGACCCCAGAAGGGTACGAATCGGCCCCGGTGCGGGTGATCCGCTTACCAGAAGAGAGGGCTACACCGTGCGGTCGGCGCAGCAGCCATTGCCGCAGCCTGAGGCTTGGTCGGTAGCGGTATCGACGGCAGGCAGGGGTGTGCATTCGTCGCAGTGCTCACCCCGCCATGCCTCAATTCCTTCCTTAATTGCCACCCCGGCGATCACGAGTGCCGCGATCGGGTCGGCCCATGACCAACCCCAAGCGGCGTTGAGGACCAGGCCGATGAGCAGCACCGCAGACAGATAGGTGCACAGCATCGTCTGTGTCGAGTCGGCCATGACTGTTGCCGAGCCGAGTTCCCTGCCGGTGCGACGTTTGGCCCGAACGAGCAACGGCATCACGAGCAGCGACGCGACGGCAAGGCCGATGCCGACCCGGCTGGCGTCAGCGTCTCCCCCGGACAGCAATGAGCGGACGGCGTCGAAGGTGACCCAGGCTGCCAGGGCGAAGAACGATGCGCCGATGAGCCGCAGCGCCAGTCGTTCCCTGTCCTCGGGCACCCGAGAGCGGAACTGCCAGATCACGACTGCTGCGCTGGACACCTCGACGAAGGAGTCCAGGCCGAAGCCGATCAGGGCGGTGGAGGAGGCCGCCGCGCCAGCGGCGATCGCGACGAGGCCCTCAAGCAGGTTGTAACCGGCGGTCGCATAGGCCAGCCAAAGGCTGCGTCGGGACAGCACCGCCCGACGCTCCGGAGTCAGCAGCGACGCACTCACGCGCTCACTCCCAAGGTGGAGTCGGCCGGAGTCCCGTAGACCGGGCGCAGAGCTACGGCCTCGCCGGTGGCAGCGAGGACCTGTTCCGCCGAGCGCAGTAGATCCAGCAGCTCAGGCCGGGTGAGGGCGTAGAACGACTGGCGACCCTCTACCCGGTAGTCGATCAGGCCACAGTCACGCAGACACGCCAAGTGCTTTGACACCGTCGACTGCGCCAACCCCAGCTCGCCAGTCAGGTCGACCACCCGAGCCTCGCTGGACGCGATTCGGCGCAGAATCGCAAGCCGGGCCGGATCCCCGAGAGACCGGAACAGCGCCACGGCCGGAGCCAGGCCAGGAGTGCAATCAATCGCCATAACGCGATGATAGCCAGATTGAGCGATGAATAGGAAGATGTCGGTGCGATTCCAGGAAGGGGTGGGATCGAAGATCATCGGGCACAGATCCGGCACAAGTGAGACCGGCAAGGGCTGGCAACCGCTGTCAGGCAACGGCAGAGTTCTCCCAGGTCGGGACGGCGATCCGCCCGGATGCGGATGATCCTCATACCCCAAGAGGGATTAGTACGTGCAATCCGGGGTCCGATCAGGGACTATTGGCGCAACGGACGTCGGTGATCGGACCGGCGTCGACCGTGTGGGTCGTCGTGCCCCACTCCGGTCGGCGGCGGCGCCCAGCTGCCGCTGAACCGGGAGGGTGAGCGCGATGCCTGACATACGACCCACGGTGGGCTCCGGCGCGTTGGTCCTCAACGCCACCTACGAGCCGCTGTGTGTCGTGTCGGTGCGTCGAGCCGCGATCCTCGTTCTCTCCGCCAAGGCGGTCTGCGTCGCCGACGGTGACGGCATCCTGCACAGCGCGCGGGACGCGCTCCCAGTGCCATCGGTCGTCCGGTTGACCCGCTTCGTCCGCGTCCCGTACCGCACCCACGTCGGGCTCTCCCGCCGGGCGATCTTCGCCCGGGACGGGTGGCGGTGCGCCTACTGCCGAGGCCCGGCGGAGACCATCGACCACGTCTTCCCGCGGAGCCGGGGCGGTCGACACGCCTGGGAGAACGTGGTCGCCGCGTGCGCGCGGTGCAACCACACCAAGGGCGACAAGACCCCCGCCGAGCTGGGTTGGCGGCTGCACGCCCTGCCGGCCGCGCCAAAGGGCACCGCCTGGCGGGTGCTCGGGCACCGCGCCCCCGACCCGCGCTGGGCCGACTGGCTCGACCTGCGCGAGCCCGAAGCCGCAGCCTGACCCAGAGCCGCCCGCTGACCCAAACACCGCCGCCTGACCCGACGCCGCAACCGGGGCTGAAGCCACCCCTGAGCCCGGCGGCTCAAGGCGGCAATGGCCGGCGCGAGGGTTTGCGGGAGCCCGACCCGCGCAGGGATCAAGCCTGACCGCCCGGAGCGGGTCGGGCTCCCGCAACAACCCCAACCTCAGCCACCCTCACGCGACTTGACCAACGAGGCGAACACCACCACGTTGTCCGAGTAGCCGGTCTCGCCGCCGACCCAGCGGCCGCCGCAGGTGATCAGCCGGAGGCTCGGGCGGCTGAAGTCGCCGTACACCTCGTCCACCGGCAGCCGGCCCTTGTCGAACCGCTCCACCGAGTCGACCTCGAAGACGGCGATCCTGCCGTCCGAGCGGGTGACCTCGACCTGGTCGCCGGAACGCAACTCCCGCAGCTGGTGGAAGACCGCCGGCCCGCTGGTGGTGTCCACGTGCCCGACGATCACCGCCGGGCCGTACTGGCCGGGTGCGGGGCCCTGGTCGTACCAGCCGGCCTCCTGGGCGCGGGCCGCGTCCGGCACGGCGATGGTGCCGTCCGGGGCGATGCCCACGTCATGCACCGGCGCCTGCAGGTCCAGCGTGCGGATGGCCAGACCCGTCGGGCGGCTGGCGGGCAGTACCGGAAACTTCTTCGGCGGCGGCCGCAGACCGGCGCTGAGCCGGTCGGGCAGCATGCTGATCCCGGTCACCTGCTCGACGCCGAGCATCGCCACGATCAGCACCATCAGCGCGGCGACGGCCAGCACCGGCACTCCCGGTCCGGTGCCCAACCGCCACCGGGCCGGCGGCGACCCGGCCGGACGGCGTGGCGGCAGCGGGCGGGTCGCCGGGTCGGTGGTGGCTACGCTGGCCGACACCGCCTGCCCCGCGACCCGGCGCAGCCGGCCGGAGGCGCGGGCCAGCAGCCGGCCGGAGGCGCGGAGCGTTGCCCCGGCCCGGCTGCGGGCACCGTGGTCCGGCCGCGCACGCGCGGTTCTGCGGCTCATGGTTGATCCGGCTCAGGAGCCGGCTCCGGTCCGGCGCCGGTTCCCGGCCATGCCGAGCACGATCGCGGTGGCCACGAGCGCCACCCCGCCGAGTACCAGCAGCGATCCGGTGCCGTGACCGCCGGCCGTGCCGCCGCCCCCGGTCGCCGGCCCCTTGCTGGGTGAGGCCATGTTCAGCACGGTCAGCATGGTCGAGGCCGTCTGGCCGTTCTGGCAGCGCAGGTCGACCGGGTAGTCACCGGGCTGTTTGTCGCCCGGGACGGTCACCTCGCCGGTCAGGAACCCCTTGTCCGGTCTGAGCATCACGTTCCCGAACGCGTCGGAGTGCACGTTGGCCTGCTCATTGTTGTTGTTGTCGCAGCTCGCCCGGATATTGACCCGGCTGCCGGCCTGGACGCTGTTCGGCGTCACCTCGATGAAGGTGTTCTCACCGGCGCGTGCCGGCGAGACCGACATCAGGACGAATGCCCCGACCAGCCCGACCAGTGTCAGGGCGGCCGAGAGCGCGCGGTTGATCGTGCGAAGACCCTGCATGATTTCCCCCTCCCGGCGACGACCGCCGGAACCCTCCCCTGGGCACCGCGCTGATTTCCCGCTGGCCAGGGGGCAAACCCGCAGGAGGGCAGGGTGCGGGTGGGGTCAGCGGTGGCGTGAGGTGGTGCCGGCGGACGGGAGCGGGGTGATCGGCTGCCAGTCCAGCGGGGAGGACAGGACCATCGTGCTCGACGGCTGACCGTACGGGGCGAGTCGGTCGATGACCGCCTCGAACTCGCCGATCGAACCGGCCGCCACCTTGAGCATGCTGCACGCGTCCCCGGTGATCCGGTGGATCTCCAGGATCTCCGGCCAGCCGGCGACCGCGGGATCGTGCAGGATGCACCGCGCGCCGTAGCAGGACATCCGGATCAGGGCGACCACGGTGCGACCGGCCCGGGTCAGGTCGACGTGGGCGTGGTAGCCGGTGATCACCCCGGCCTCCTCCAGCCGGCGGACCCGTTCGGCGACCGCAGGTGGGGACAGGTGCACCCGCCGGGACAACTCGCTGAAGGAGAGCCGCGCGTCGGCCTGCAACTCACGCAGCAGCGCCCAGTCCATGTCGTCCACGCTCAGACCTTACTTTCGTGAACTCAATTCGCCTAGCTGCCTTTGTTTCACCAGGAGAACGCGGCGGAAGCCGTTGATCCGGCATTCCGCAGGCCGATCTGACCGCGAGATCATGACGTCGGCAGTCCGGGGGAGGGAGACCAATGGTGGATCAGACGGAGCGGCGGGCGCCGAACCGCGCCGCCACGGTGCGACCGGTGACCCCGCGGCAGCGGGCCGCCCGCGCCGCGCGCAACGGCGGCGAGCCGACGTTGGAGTTCGCCGAGCTGGTGCCGTACGACGCGTACGTGCAGGCGAGCGCCCTGCACCAGTTGCAGCACCCGCTCAGCACCGACCCGGGTGAGATGTCCTTCCTGGTGGTCAGCCAGATCATGGAGCTGTACTTCGGGCTGACCTGCCACGAGCTGCGGGAGACCCAGCGACTGCTGCGCGCCGACCGGGTCTGGGACGCGCTGGCCCCGCTGCGCCGCGCCACGCTGCACCTGGAGGGGCTGAATGCCGCCTGGCAGGGTCTGCGCTGGATGACGCCGGCCGACTTCAACCGGTTCCGCAACCTGCTCGGCGAGGGCTCCGGCTTCCAGTCGGCGATGTACCGGCAGCTGGAGTTCCTGCTCGGGCTGCGCGATCCGGCGCTGATCCGGCCGTTCCGCCGGCAGACCGAGGTGTACGCCGAGCTCAGCGCCGCCCTGGCCAGCCCGAGCCTCTGGGACGACGTGCTCGCGCTGCTCGCCCGGCACGGCTTCGACCTCCCCGCCGACCTGCTCGACCGGGACGTGGCGGTCGAGCACGACCCGCAGCCGTCGGTCGAGGCGGCCTGGGTGCGGATCTACGCCGACGCCGGCCCGGACAACCACCTGCGGCTGCTCGGCGAGGCGTTGAGCGGGGTCGCCGAGGAGTTCGGCGACTGGCGGTGGAACCACGTCAAGGCGGTGCAGCGGACAATGGGCGCCAAGGTCGGCAGCGGCGGCTCCGCCGGACTGGCGTGGTTGCAGCGCAGCATGGCCCGGGTGGTCTTCCCGGAGCTGTGGTCGGCCCGCACCGCGATGTGACCGGAGAGCGAGACACCCCTGTGCACACCCCTCAAACCGAGCCACTGGGCTTCGCCGCTGGCGAAGCGGAGGCCCGCCGCCTGGACGACGCCGACCCGGGCCACCGGCACCTGTTCCACGTGCCGCCGGCCGACGGCGGCAGCCACGCCGAGTCGGCGTACCTCGCCGGCAACTCGCTCGGACTGCAGCCCCGGGCCACCCGTGACGAACTCCTCGCCGATCTGGACGCCTGGCAGCGGCTCGGCGTCGAGGGGCACCTGGAGGCGGAGCGGGCCTGGCTGCCGTACCACGAGCTGTTGACGGCGCCGGCGGCCCGACTGGTCGGCGCCCGGCCCGCGGAGACCGTGGTGATGAACTCGCTCACGGTCAACCTGCACCTGCTGATGGTCAGCTTCTACCGCCCGGCCGGCGCCCGCACCCGCATCGTCATCGAGGACGCCGCGTTCCCCTCGGACAGCTACGCGGTGCGCAGCCAGGCGCGGTTCCACGGCCTGGACCCGGACGAGACCGTGGTCCGGCTGCGCCCGCGCCCCGGCGAGGACGCCCTGCGCACCGAGGACGTGACCGGATACCTGGCCGCCGAGGGTGACCGGGTGGCGCTGGTGCTGCTCGGCGGGGTCAACTACCTGACCGGCGAGCTGCTCGACATCCCGGCGATCACGGCCGCCGGCCGGGCGGCCGGCGCGGTGGTCGGTTGGGACCTGGCGCACGCGGTCGGCAATGTGCCGCTGGCCCTGCACGACTGGGACGTCGACTTCGCCGCCTGGTGCTCCTACAAGTACCTGAACTCGGGGCCGGGCGCGCTGGCCGGTGTCTTCGTGCACGAGCGGCACCTCGGCGACCCCGACCTGCCCCGCTTCGAGGGGTGGTGGAGCACCGCGGCGGCCACCCGGTTCGAGATGACGCCGGTGTCCCGGCCACCGGCCACCGTGGAGGCCTGGCAGATCTCCAACCCGCCGATCTTCGCGATGGGCCCGGTGCGCACCTCGCTGGAGCTGTTCGACGCGGTCGGCATGCCGGCGTTGCGCGTCCGCAGCCTGCGGCTCACCGGTTGGCTGGAGCAACTGCTCGACGAGGTCACCGCCGACCGGCCGCTGCGCGTCATCACCCCGCGCGACCCCGCCCGGCGGGGCTGCCAGCTCTCGGTGCGGATCGGCGCCGGTAGCGCCGCCGAGCTGACCAAGCGCCTGCGGCACGAACACGGCGTGATCGCGGACGCCCGGGAGCCGGACGTGGTCCGGTTCGCCCCGGTGCCGCTCTACTCCACGTATCACGACTGTTGGCGGGCCGCCGCAGCGCTCGCCGCGACGGTTGGGCAGGTGTCCTCATGACTTCCCAGCGCGACGAGATCGCGATCATCGGCGCCGGACTGGCTGGCTGCCTGGCCGCCTGCTTCCTGGCCCGGCGCGGCTACCCGGTGGCGCTCTACGAGCGCCGGCCGGACCCGCGCGCCGGCACGGCGGAGCGGGGCCGCTCCATCAACCTGGCGCTCTCCGAGCGCGGGCTGGACGCGCTGCGCCGGATCGGCCTCGACGAGCAGGTGATGACCGACGCCCTGCCGATGCGCGGCCGGATGATCCACCCGGTCGAGGGGGAGCCGCAGTTCCAGTCGTACAGCGCGGCCGGTGACCGGGCGATCAACTCGATCAGCCGGGGTGCGCTGAACAACGCCCTGCTGGACGCGGCCGCCGAGCTGCCCGGCGTACGGATCGTCTTCGATCACCGGCTGGTCGGGCTCGACCCGACCGACGGCGGCCTGACCTTCGACACCCCGCAGGGCCCGGTCACCGCCAAGGCGTCGGTGGTGCTTGGAGCCGACGGCGCGGGCTCGGCGGTACGCGGGCAGCTGCTGGCGCACGGGCTGCTGAGCGAGAGCGTGGATCTCCTCGACTACGGCTACAAGGAGCTGACCCTGCCGCCACTGGGCGGGGATTTCGCGCTGGATCCGGACGCGCTGCACATCTGGCCGCGCGGCACCTCGATGATGATCGCCCTGCCCAACCCGGACCGCTCCTTCACCTGCACGCTGTTCTGGCCCAACCAGGGCGCAGGCAGCTTCGCCTCGCTGGACAGCCCGGCCGCGATCGAGCGGCACTTCGCCCAGCACTACCCGGACGTGATCCCGCTGGCGCCGGGCCTGGTGGACGACTACCAGCACAACCCGGTGGGCGTGCTCGGCACGGTCCGCTGCACACCCTGGCAGGTCAACGGCACGGTCGGCCTGCTCGGCGACGCCGCGCACGCCATCGTGCCGTTCTACGGCCAGGGCGCCAACTGCGCCTTCGAGGACGTGGTGGAGCTGGACCGCTGTCTCGACGAGTGCGCCGACGACTGGGCGGCGGCGCTGCCCCTGTTCCAGCGGCGGCGGCAGGAGAACGCCGAGGCCATCGCGAGGATGGCGTTGACCAACTTCGTGGAGATGCGGGACAAGGTCGCCTCACCGGTCTTCCAGCTCGGTCGGCGGGTGGAGCACGCACTGGAACGGGCGCTGCCCGGCCGGTACGTTTCCCAGTACGAGCTGGTGTCCTTCTCCACCACCCCGTACGCCGAGGTTCGCCGTCGGGTCCGCCGGCAGCACCGGGCGCTCGGCGTGCTCGCCGGCGGCGCCGCGTTGCTGCTGGTCGGTGCGATCGGCGCGGCGCTCAGCCGAGGGAGGCGCGCATGACTGGCAGCTGGGATCCCCGACTGATGGACGGCCGGGCGCCAGCCGGGCCACCGCGGCTGCGCAACTTCGTGGCCGGCGAGTTCGTCGACGGAGGGCCGACGTTCACCAAAATGAGCCCGGTGACCGGCGAGCAGGTCTTCGAGGTGGCCGAGGCGTCGAAGTCCACCGTGGACGACGCGGTGGCCGCCGCCCGGGCCGCGCTGCGCGGGCCGTGGGGCCGGATGGGCGAACGCGAGCGCGCCGAGGTGCTGCGCCGGGTCGCCGACGAGCTGGAACGCCGCTTCGACGACCTGGTCACCGCCGAGGTCGCCGACACCGGCAAGTCCATCGCCCAGGCCCGCACGCTGGACATCCCTCGGGGCGCGGCGAACTTCCGGGCGTTCGCGGAGATCGTGGCGACCGCGCCCACCGAGTCGTTCACCACGGTCACGCCGACCGGCGGTCGGGCGCTCAACTACGCGGTCCGCAAGCCGGTCGGCGTGGTCGCGGTGATCGTGCCGTGGAACCTGCCGCTGCTGCTGCTCACCTGGAAGGTCGCCCCCGCGCTGGCCTGCGGCAACGCCGTGGTGATCAAGCCCAGCGAGGAGACGCCGGCCTCGGCGACGGTGCTCGCCGAGGTGATGGCCGCCGCCGGCGTACCGGCCGGGGTGTTCAACCTGGTGCACGGGTTCGGGCCCGACTCGGCCGGCGAGTTCCTCACCCGCCACCCCGGGGTGGACGCGATCACCTTCACCGGTGAGTCGGCCACCGGCGGCGCGATCATGCGAGCCGCCGCCGACGGGGTGAAGGCGGTGAGCTTCGAGCTGGGCGGCAAGAACGCCGGCCTGGTCTTCGCCGACGCCGACCTGGACGCTGCGGTGGCCGGCTCGGTGCGCTCCAGCTTCACCAACGGCGGGCAGGTCTGCCTCTGCACCGAGCGCATCTACGTCCAGCGTCCGATCTTCGAGGAGTTCACCGCCCGGCTGGCGAAGCGGGCCGGCGAGCTGGCGTACGGCTGGCCGGCCGACGAGGCGACGGCCACCATGCCGCTGATCTCCCATCAGCACCGGGCCAAGGTGCTCGGCCACTACGAGCTGGCCCGCGCCGAGGGCGCGAAGGTGCTGACCGGCGGCGGCACGCCCACCTTCGGTGACGCTCGCGACGGCGGGTCGTACGTGCAGCCGACGGTGCTCACCGGGCTCGGCGCGGACGCCCGCACCAACCGCGAGGAGATCTTCGGCCCGGTGGTGCACGTCGCGCCGTTCGACACCGAGGACGAGGCGTACGCGCTGGCCAACGGCACCGAGTACGGGCTGGCGGCGACGGTGTGGACCCGGGACGTGGGCCGTGCGCACCGGGCCGGTGCCCGGCTGGACGCCGGCATTGTCTGGGTCAACACCTGGTTCCTGCGCGACCTGCGTACCCCGTTCGGCGGGGTGAAGGCGTCCGGCATCGGCCGCGAGGGTGGCGTGCACTCGTTGAACTTCTACTCCGAACTCACCAACGTCTGCGTGGACCTGTCGTGAGCCACCGCAGCGAGGAGCGGGCATGAAAGCTGACATCGAGGCCGCCAACCGGGAGCTGGCCGAGGCCCGCACCACCGGCAAGCCGTGCCCACCCCTGCGCGGCCGGCTGCTGACGGAGGGCGACGTCGAGTCGGCGTACCGCGTGCAGCAGCTCCAGGCGCGGGCCTGGCAGGGTCAGGGCGAGCGCCGGGTCGGCGCGAAGATCGGGCTTACCTCCCGGGCGGTGCAGGAGAGCTTCGGGGTCTTCCAACCGGACTTCGGCATGCTGACCGACGCGATGGCCGTCGCCGACGGCGCCGAGGTGGCCATCGACCGGCTGCTCCAGCCGCGGGTCGAGGCGGAGGTCGCGTTCGTGCTCGGCAAGGATCTACCGGAGCCGCGGATCACCACGGTCGACCTGGTCCGCGCCGTCGACCACGTGCTGCCGGCGATCGAGATCGTCGACTCACGGATCGCCGCCTGGGACATCTCCATCGTGGACACGGTCGCCGACAACGCCTCCAGCGGGCTCTTCGTGCTCGGCACCACGCCGCGCCGGCTCGCCGACCTCGACCTGCGGCTCTGCGGGATGGTGCTGGAGCACGCCGGTGAGCCGGTCTCGGTGGGCGCCGGCGCGGCCTGCCTGGGCAACCCGCTGCACGCCCTGCACTGGCTGGCCGGCACGCTGGCTCGCGCGGGTGACCCGCTGCGCGCCGGGGACGTGGTGCTCTCCGGGGCCCTCGGCCCGATGGTTCCGGTCACTCCGGGGGCCGCGTACGAGGCGCGGATCTCCGGGCTGGGCTCGGTGCGGACGTGTTTCAGCAAGGAGGGTGGTCAGTGACGACCGGTGTGGCGGTGCTCGGTTCCGGAAACATCGGCACCGACCTGATGATCAAGGTGCTGCGGCTCAGCAGCCAGCTGCGGATGGTGGCGATGGCCGGCATCGATCCGGCCTCCGACGGCCTGGCACGGGCCCGCCGGCTCGGCGTGGCCACCACCGCCGAGGGCGTGGACGGGCTGGTCGCGATGCCGGAGTTCGCCGACGTCGAGCTGGTCTTCGACGCCACGTCGGCCGGCGCGCACCGGCGACACGACGAGGTGCTGCGCGCGCACGGCCGCACGGTGGTCGACCTGACCCCCGCCGCGCTCGGCCCGTACGTGGTGCCGCCGGTCAACCTCGACGAGCACCTGCACGAGCCGAACGTGAACATGGTGACCTGCGGCGGGCAGGCGACCGTGCCGATCGTCGCCGCGGTGCGCCGGGTCACCCCGGTGGCGTACGGGGAGATCGTCGCGTCGATCGCGTCCCGCTCGGCCGGGCCGGGCACCCGGGCCAACATCGACGAGTTCACCGAGACGACGGCCCGGGCCATCGAGGTGGTCGGCGGCGCCGAACGGGGCAAGGCGATCATCGTGCTGAACCCGGCGGACCCGCCGCTGCTGATGCGCGACACCGTCTACTGCCTCTGCCCGGACGCCGACGCCGACACCGCCGCCATCGCCGCCGGGGTGGCCGACATGGTGGCGACCGTGCAGGAGTACGTCCCCGGCTACCGCCTCAAGCAGGACGTGCAGTTCGACCGGGTGGAGGCGTACCTGCCGACGCTCGGGCGTCAGCTCACCGCCCTGCAGGTGTCGGTCTTCCTGGAGGTCTCCGGCGCCGGGCACTACCTGCCGGCGTACGCCGGCAATCTGGACATCATGACCTCCGCCGCGCTGCGTACCGCGGAGCGGCTGGTCGCGCTGCGTGAGGTGATCGCCCGATGACGGCCCTGTACATCCAGGACGTGACGCTGCGCGACGGCATGCACGCCATTGCCCACCGGTACACGGTCGACCAGGTGCGCGCCATCGCCGCCGCGCTGGACGCCGCCGGGGTGGCCGCTATCGAGGTGGCGCACGGCGACGGGCTCGCCGGCTCCAGCGTCAACTACGGCCACGGCGCGGCCAGCGACGCCGAGTGGATCTCCGCTGCCGCCGAGGTGCTGACCACGGCGAAGCTGACGACCCTGCTGCTGCCGGGCATCGGCACCATCGCCGACCTGAAGGCGGCGAAGGCCCTCGGGGTGACCAGCGTCCGCATCGCAACCCACTGCACGGAGGCCGACATCTCCGCCCAGCACATCTCCTGGGCGCGGGAGAACGGCATGGACGTGGCCGGGTTCCTGATGATGTCGCACATGAACGACCCGGCCGGGCTGGCCGGGCAGGCCAAGCTGATGGAGTCGTACGGCGCGCACTGCGTCTACGTCACCGACTCGGGTGGCCGGCTGCTGATGTCCGACGTGGCGCAGCGCGTCGACGCGTACCGGCAGGTGCTGGAGCCGGAGACGCAGATCGGCATCCACGCCCACCACAACCTGTCCCTCGGGGTGGCCAACAGCGTGCTCGCCGTCGAGCACGGCCGGGTCACCGGGTCCGCCCCGGCCGACGCCGACGCGGCGCACGGTCGGACCGTGCGGGTGGACGCCTCACTGGCCGGGATGGGCGCCGGCGCCGGCAACGCCCCGCTGGAGGTCTTCGTCGCGGTCGCCGAGCTGCACGGCTGGCGGCACGGCTGCGACGTGTTCGCGCTGATGGACGCCGCCGACGACCTGGTCCGTCCGCTGCAGGACCGGCCGGTCCAGGTGGACCGGGAGACGCTCTCCCTGGGGTACGCCGGGGTCTACTCCAGCTTCCTGCGGCACGCCGAACGGGCCTCGGCGAAGTACGGCGTCGACGTCCGTTCGATCCTGGTCGAGCTGGGACGGCGACGGATGGTCGGCGGCCAGGAGGACATGATCGTGGACGTGGCGCTGGACCTGGTGGGTCAGCGCGAGAAGAAGGTGGCGCAATGATCGGCGTGGACACCGTGGGCGTCGCGGCGAAACTCGGCGCG
This sequence comes from Micromonospora sp. NPDC005087, assembly GCF_042872965.1. Lineage (NCBI taxonomy): Bacteria > Bacillati > Actinomycetota > Actinomycetes > Micromonosporales > Micromonosporaceae > Micromonospora > Micromonospora sp. NPDC005087. The sequence goes on from NZ_JBIALB010000008.1 coordinate 315,871, forward strand.
GCGGCGGACACCGCCACCGCCATTCCACAGCTCGCCGCGGAGGTGGGGCTGGACGTGCCGAGCGCGTACGGCGTGCAGGCGGCGCTGGTGCAGCGCCGACTGGACCGGGGTGAGCGGCTGGTCGGGCTGAAGATGGGTCTGACCAGCAAGGCGAAGATGGCGCAGGTCGGCGTGGACGAGGTGATCTGGGGGCGGCTCACCGACGCGATGCGGGTGCCCGACGGCGGCGTCGTCGACCCGGCCGCGTACATCCACCCCCGGGTCGAGCCGGAGGTGGCGTTCCTGCTGGACCGGCTGCCCGAGCCGGGCGAGCAGGTCGGCGACTTCGCCTCGGCGGTCCGCGCGGTCGCCCCGGCGATCGAGCTGATCGACTCCCGGTACGCCGACTTCCGGTTCTCCCTGCCGGACGTGATCGCAGACAACACCTCGGCCGCGGCGTTCGTCATCGGGCCGTGGTCGCCGGTGCCGGACGGGTTGGACAACCTCGGCGTGTTGCTGGAGGTCGACGGGCGGGTCGTTCAGGTCGGCTCGACGGCGGCGATCCTCGGCGATCCGCGTCGGGCGCTCGACGAGGGCATCCGGCTGGCCGGCCGGCACGGCGTGCGCCTGCAGTCCGGGTGGGTCTTCCTGGCCGGCGCCGCCACCGCCGCGGTGCCGCTGCGTCCGGGTGCGCACGTGCGGGCCGTGGTGGAGAAGCTCGGCACGGCGTCGTTGAAGGCGTCGGCATGAGCGGCGGGGCGCGGGTGGTGGCCGGAAAGGCCACACCGCGGGGGGCGTTTCCGCACGTCAAGGTCGCGGGCGGGTTCGTCTTCGTCTCCGGTACGTCGTCCCGGCGGGCGGACAACTCGTTCGCCGGTGTCGAGGTGGACGAGTTCGGGACGACGAACCTCGACATCCGGGTGCAGACGCGCGCGGTCGTCGAGAACGTCCGGGATCTGCTGCGCTCGGTCGGCGCCGACCTGGCCGACCTCGTCCAGGTGACGTCGTACCTGGTCAGCATGAACGACTTCGGTGGTTACAACGAGGTGTGGGCGGAGTTCTTCGACGCGTCCGGGCCGACCCGCACGACGGTGGCGGTGCACCAGTTGCCCCACCCGCACCTGCTCATCGAGATTCAGGCCGTGGCCCTTCTTCCCTCGGGAGGTCAGTCGTGAGTGAGATCGCCGAGCCGTTCAGTTTTCCGGGATGGATCGCGGACAACCAGCACCTGTTGAAGCCGCCGGTCGGCAACAAGGAGATGTTCCCCGGCGGGGACGACTTCATCGTGATGGTGGTGGGCGGGCCCAACCAGCGCACCGACTTCCACGTGGACCCGTACGAGGAGTTCTTCTACCAGGTCAAGGGCAACATGCACATCAACCTCATGAGCCCCGAGGGGCCGCGCACGGTGCACGTGCGCGAGGGGCAGATGTGGATGCTGCCGCGGAACACCCCGCACTCGCCGCAGCGGCCGGAGGCCGGTTCGATCGGTGTCGTGGTCGAGCGGGTCCGCGAGGAGGGCACGCTGGAGACGTTCCAGTGGTACTGCCCGGAGTGCGGGCACAAGGTGCACGAGGTCGAGTTGCAGGTCCGGGACATCGCCGCCGATCTGCCGCCGGTGTTCCAGGCGTTCTACGCCGATGAGGCCGCGCGTACCTGCGCCAACTGCGGCACGCTGCACCCGGGCAAGGGCTGATGCCCGCAGGCGTGGTCGACGTGCACACGCACGTCGTACCGAAGGGATGGCCGGACCTCGGCGCCGCGTGCGGCGGGTCCGGCTGGCCCTGGCTGCGGGTCGACTCCGAGCGGGCCGCGATGATCATGGTGGGGGAGTCGGAGTTCCGGCCGGTCGGCGCCGAGTGTTGGGATGCGGCGAGCCGACTGGCCGACATGGACGCGGACGGCGTGGACGTGCAGGTCGTCTCGCCGACACCGGTCTTCTTCAGCTACGACCGCCCCGCCGATCAGGCCGTGAAGGTCGCCCGGATCTTCAACGACCTGACCCTGGAGGTCACCGCGGGCGGCGGCGACCGGTTGGTGCCGTTCTGCCAGGTGCCGTTGCAGGACCCGGACGCCGCCTGCGCCGAACTGGACCGCTGCCTGGCCGCCGGGCACGTCGGCGTGGAGATCGGCAACCACGTCGGCGACCGGGACCTGGACGACGCCGGCGTGGTCACCTTCCTCCAGCACTGCGCTGAGGTGGGGGCGCCGGTCTTCGTCCATCCGTGGGACATGCCGGGCGGCCCCCGCCTGGACCGGTGGATGGCCCGCTGGCTCACCGGGATGCCCGCCGAGACGCACCTGTCGGTGTTGGCGATGATCCTGGGCGGCGTCTTCGACCGGGTGCCGGAGACGTTGCGGCTCTGCTTCGCGCACGGCGGCGGCAGCTTCCCGTTCTGGCTCGGCCGCGCCGACAACGCCTGGCACCGCCGTGGCGACCTGGTCCGTGGCGCGTCGGCAGCTCCGCCGAGCAGCTACGTCGACCGGTTCAGCGTCGACTCGGTGGTCTTCGCGCCGCCCGCGCTGCGCCTGCTGGTCGACACCATGGGAGAGGACCGCGTGCTGGTCGGCAGCGACTATCCGTACCCGTTGGGCGAGCGGCCGGCCGGCGCGGTGGTCCGCGCGGCCGACTTCCTCACCGCCGAGCAGCGCGACAAGGTCCTCGCCACCAACGCCCTGCGCTTCCTGCACGGCTGAGCGCGGTCGCCCTTGCTTGCTGGCTCGCCCCCCGCGGTGGCGGCCTTCCCAACGACGGTGGCGGCCTTACCCACCCCCTCGACAGCCTTTGCTCTGCTTCACTCCACGCAACACCGACCGTCCGGATATCGGACGCTCCCTTGTTGCGTGCGTTGAAGCAGTGCAAAGGCTGTCTGAAGGACTGTCGGCGGTCCGGCGGCAGCGGCGGAGCAATCGAGCGGGAACCGGGCGGGCACCCGCGACGAGCGGCTGTACGGCGACCAAGGGCGCGGCGGCGAGAGCGGCGGCGGCCGGTTGCCGATCGTCGGCGCGTGACGAGTGCACCGGAGGCCGGCGGCCGGCAGGATGACGGCATGGCCGACATGCACGACCTGACCGCGTTGGAGCAGGCCGCCGCCGTGGCGCGCGGCGAGCTGTCCAGCGGGGACCTGGTCGAGCACCACCTGCGCCGGGTGGCGGCGATCGGCGACACCGTGGGCGCTTTCGTCACGGTCACTCCGGAACTGGCCCGGGAGGCCGCCCGCGCGGCCGACGCCGTGCCCGCCGAGGGACGTGGCCCGCTGCACGGCGTACCGACCGCGATCAAGGACCTGACTCTGACCGCCGGGGTCCGCACCACCTTCGGGTCGGCTGCCTTCGTCGACTTCGTCCCGCCGGTCGACGCCGACGTGGTCCGGTTCATCAAGGCCGCCGGGCTGGTGAGCCTGGGCAAGACGACCACCTCCGAGCTGGGCTGCTCGCTCTACTCGGAGGGCCGGGTCGCGCCGCCGGCCCGCAATCCGTGGCAGCTCGCGTACACCGCCGGCGGCTCCAGCGGCGGCGCGGCGGCGGCGGTCGCGGCCGGGCTGGTCCCGGTCGCCCAGGGCTCCGACGGCGGCGGCTCGCTGCGCATCCCGGCGTCGCTCTGCGGCCTGGTCGGCTACAAACCCAGCCGCGGCCTGGTCTCCGGCGGGCCGCTCGGCTCCGGCGCTTTCGGCCTGCCCACCAGCGGGCCGCTCGGCCGGACCGTCACCGACGTCGCCGCACTACTCGACGTCATGGCCGTGCCGGTGCCCGGTGAGCCCTACCTGCCGCCGGCCGCGCCGCCCGGCGGTTACCTGGCCGCCGCCCGCCGGGCCGAGCCCGGCCGACTGCGGATCGGCCGGTTCACCACCCCGATGCTCGCCGACGAGCCGGTGCACCCCGACTGCGTGGCCGCCGTGGACCGGGCGGCCGCGCTGCTCACCGCCGCAGGCCACGAGGTGGTCGAGGTGCCGGCGCCGCTCGGGCCGGAGGCGTGGCCGCTGTTCGAAGTCATCTGGTACGTGCTGGCGCTGGCCCCGGTGCCACCGCAGCGGGAGTCGGAGCTGCTGCCGCTGACCCGGCTGCTGCGAGCCCGGGGTGCCGAGGTCTCCGCCGGCGCCCTGGCCGCCACCCTCGGCGAGTTGCAGGCCCAGGTACGCCTGGGCGCCCGCCGCACCGCAGGCTGCGATCTGCTGCTCTGTCCCACCCTGGCCACACCGCAGGCACCCGTCGGCTGGTTCACCGCGGACGGCGACCCGGCGGCCGATTTCGACCGGCAACGCCGCTTTTCGCCCTACTGCGCCATCTTCAACGTCACCGGCGATCCCTCCGTGTCCCTGCCGCTGGGCACGACCACCGACGGCCTGCCCGTCGGGGTGCTGCTCACCGGCCGGTACGGCGACGACGCGCGACTCATCGCGGCCGCTGCGCAACTGGAGAACTGGTGTGACCAATGGGATCGGCACCCCGCAATCTGGCGGGCCGTCGACTCCGCTAACGTGAATGGCGACGGAGTCGGCCGATCGCCATCATGATCGTTCATCCGACCCGGTTGTTCGAGGTCCTTCTTCCGCCTGGGGGCGTTGGGATTGTCTGTTACCGAGACGTTGCTGGTCTTCGTCGGCATCCCGGCGGCCGCAGTGCTGGTGATCGCCGGCCTGGCGTACGCCGGCGGCCGCGGCGGTGGTACCGGTGGTGGTGGTGGCTCCAAGCGCTACCGCCCGGGCCGACCCTTCGACTTCACTCCGGTCTGGTTCCTTGGCCGCCCGGAGCAGCTGGCCGACTCGGCCGGCACCGCGCTGACTGCGGGCGCGCAGGCGCCCGCGCTGACCAGCCACAAGCTTGAGCAGGCCAGCGTTGAGGCGCCGGCCGGTGGAACCGGAGGCGCAAGTGACCGTTGGTGAGGAGCAGGCCGGGACGGTAAATCCGCCCGAGGTGCTGGACGGGCCGTTCTCGACCCGTCAGTTGCTGCGCATCGACGAGGCGCTACGCCTGGCCGACCAGGGCACCGGCCTGGTCTTCTCGGTCTTCGTCGGCGGCCTCGACGAGCCGGTCCGGGAGCACGCCCAGCGGCTGCACCGCCAGCTCGCCAACCCCGACAAGTCGGTGCTGATCGCGGTGTCGCCCAACCAGCGGCAGCTGGAGATCGTCACCGGACGGCACTCCCGCAAGCGCATCCCCGACACGTACGCCAAGCTGGCCGCGCTCTCCATGGTCGGCGCGTTCAGCGGGGGCGACCTGGCCGGCGGCATCATCAACGGCCTCGACCAGCTCGCCAGCCACGCCGGCAAGGGCTGAGCCCTTCCTCATACGAGAAAGCCCGGCCCGCTTTCAGCGGGCCGGGCTTCGCTCTGTGCGGGCTGGTTTCACGCCGAGGGGCCGGCGCGGGCTGCCGCCCACGCCGACCCCTCGGTCGGATACGGCCGATCAGGCGCCCTGGGCGTCCTTCGCTCGGGCCTTGAGCGCCCGCACGACGCCGTCGCGGCCCTCGGCGACCAGCCGGCGCAGCGGGCCGGGGTGCCCGTCGCCGGCCAGCCACGCGTCGGTGGCCGCCACCGTGTCGTCCTCCACCAGGTAGGTCGGGTACGCCAGCTGGGCGAACTCCTGCGCCGGCTCGCTGTCCCGGGTGGCCCACACCTGGCCGACCGCCGCGAAGTACCGCTCCCGGTACGGGGCGACCAGCTCCACCTGCGCCGGGTGGGCGAAGCCCTGCAACAGCGCCCGGTGCCGCCAGTTGGGCAGCGCGTCCGGGCCGGTCAGCAGCGCCCACACGGCGGTCTTGTTCTCCGCGGTCGGCACCAGCGCGTGCGCGTACGCGGCCTCCCGCTCGCCACTGGCGGTGCGGTCACCGGCCAGCTCCGCCTCGACCTCGGCGGCGCCGGCCGCGCCGTTGGCCACCAGCGCGCCGAGCACCGTCCACCGCAGCTCGGTGTCCACGGTCAGCCCGGCCGGCGCGCCGGAGCCGTCCATCCAGCCGCGCAGGGTGGCCAGGTCCTCCTCGGAGCGGGCCGCCGAGGCGTACGCCCGGGCCCAGGCCAGCTGGAACCCGCTGCCCGCCTCGGCCGCCGCGAGCGCGTCCCTCGCGGTGCGGGCCAGCTCGGCCCAGCCGGTCGGCGCCCAGGCGGGGTCGGCGTACAGGGTGAGGGTGGTGGTCGCCTGCCGCAGGGTGGCGGTGACCAGGTTGATGTCGGTCTCGGCGGGCAGCCCGCTGACCACCAGCGCCACGTAGTCGCGGGCCGCCAGCTCCGCGTCGCGGGTCATGTCCCACGCCGCGGTCCAGCACAACGCCCGGGCCAGCGACGACTCGAAGCCACCGATGTGCTGCACCACCGTGGCCATCGACCGGTCGTCGAGGCGCAGCTTGGTGTAACTCAGGTCGTCGTCGTTGAGCAGCAGCACGTCGGCCGCCCGGACGCCGCGCAGCTCGGCGAGGTCGGTGCGCTCGCCGGTCACGTCCACCTCGTGCCGCTCGCGGCGGACCAGCCGCCCGTCGGTCAGGTCGTACAGGCCCACGCCGATCCGGTGCGTCCGCATCGTCGGGTACGCGGCCGGCGCCTCCTGCCGGACGACGACCTGCTGGTACGTGCCGTCCGCGCCGATCGTCACCTCCGGGCGCAGCGTGTTGACCTGCGCGGTCTCCAGCCACTGCGCGGCGAACTTGCGCAGCTCCCGGCCCGAGGCCGCCTCCAGCTCGGTGAGCAGGTCGTCGAAGGTGGCGTTGCCCCAGGCGTGCTTGCCAAAGTATGCCCGCAGCCCGGCCACGAACGGCTCCTCACCCACGTACGCGACGAGCTGCTTGAGCACGCTCGCGCCCTTGGCGTAGGTGATGCCGTCGAAGTTGACCTCCACGGCCTCCATGTCCGGCATCTCGGTGTAGACCGGGTGGGTGGAGGAGAGCTGGTCCTGCCGGTAGCCCCAGTTCTTCCGGATGGACAGGAACGTCGTCCACGCCTCGGTGAAGCGGGTGGCGTTGGTGTTGCACCAGTGGCTGGCCCACTCGGCGAACGACTCGTTCAGCCACAGGTCGTTCCACCAGCGCATGGTGACCAGGTCGCCGAACCACATGTGGGCCATCTCGTGCAGGATCGTGTTGGCGCGCTGCTCGTACTCGAAGTCGGTGACCTGCGAGCGGAACAGGTAGTGCGACTCGGCGTGCGTCACGCAGCCGAAGTTCTCCATCGCGCCGGCGTTGAAGTCGGGCACCCAGAGCTGGTCGTACTTCGGCAGCGGGTAGCGCACCCCGAACTTCTCGTGGAAGAAGTCGAAGCCCTGCTTGGTGATCAGGAACAGGTCGTCCGTGTCGAGGTAGGGCGCCATCGACGCCCGGCAGAACGCGCCCAGGTCGATGCCGTCGTGGGTGTCGCGCACCTCGTGGTACGGCCCGGCGCACATCGCCGTGATGTAGGTGCTCATCCGGGGCGACTCGGTGAAGTGCAGCGTCTTGAGCCCCTCACCCGCCGGCTCCTCGCGCTGCACCGGCATGTTGGACACCGCCCGCCAGTGCGCCGGCACGGTGGCGTGCCAGGTGTACACGCTCTTCAGGTCCGGCTGGTCGAAGCAGGCGAAGACCCGCTGCGCGTCGGCCGTTTCGAACTGGCTGTAGAGGTACGTCTCGCCGTCCACCGGGTCGACCGTGCGGTGCAGCCCCTGACCACTGTTGGAATAGCCGAAGTCGGCGTCGACCACCAGGGTGTTCTCGCTGTCCAGCCCGGACAGGGTCAGGCCCTTCTCGGCCGACCAGTCGGACAGGTCGACCGGAGCGCCGTTCAAGGTGGCGGAACGCACCGCGTCGGCGGCCACCTCGATGAACGTGCTCGCGCCCGGCTCGGCACAGCGGAACCGGACCTCGGTCGTCGACCGGAACGTGCGGCCGTCGGCCGCCAGCACGGCCGTCGACAGGTCCAGACTGATGTCGTACCCCGTAACGTCGAGCAGGCGGGCCCGCTCGGTCGCCTCCACCTGCGTCAGGTTGCGCACTCCCGGCACTGTTCGTCTCCATCCCACGTCTCGCCGTACGCCCGGCGGCGCCCGTCCGCCGACCGCTCGTGGCGGCCGGTCCGGATCCGAGTCTTCCACGTACCGGCAGCCGCCGGTGGCCGAGGTCACGCTCTGATTCGGGTGCCAGCCGGCGCGGCCCGGGGTGAAGATTCGTGGAGACGCCGGATCGCCGGCGCCACCTGTCGCGAAGGGACCTCACCGTGACCGAACGTGTCGCCGTGGACATGTGGTTCGATCCGATCTGCCCGTGGGCGTGGATCACCTCCCGCTGGCTGTTGGAGGTCGAGCAGGTCCGGGACGTGGACATCCGTTTCCACGTGATGAGCCTGTCGGTGCTCAACGAGGGCCGGGACCTGCCCGAGCAGTACCAGGAGCTGATGAAGAGCGGCTGGGGTCCAGTGCGGGTCTGCATCGCCGTGGAGGAGCGCTACGGCTCGGATGCCGTCCGCAAGCTCTACACGGCGCTGGGCACCCGGATCCACCTCGGCAAGGAGCAGCTCGGGCCGGAGCTGTTCGCCGCCGCGCTGACCGACGCCGGCCTGGACCCGTCGTTGGCCGAGGTGGCCGGCGGCACCGAGCACGACGCGGCGCTGCGGGCCAGCCACGAGGCCGGTATGCGGCCGGTCGGGCAGGACGTGGGCACCCCGGTGATCCACGCACCCGGCCCGGACGGTGGCCAGGTCGCGTTCTTCGGCCCGGTGATCACGCCGGCGCCGAAGGGGGAGGCTGCCGGCCGGCTCTGGGACGGCGTACTGCTGGTCGCCGGCACCCCGGGCTTCTACGAGCTCAAGCGCACCCGCGAGCAGGGCCCGATCTTCGACTGATCCACGACCACCACGCGCCCCCGTTCCGGACACCGTCGGTTGCCCGGGCGGGGGCGCGTCGCGTCGGACGCCGGGTGCGCCGCCGGGGCCGGGAACGGTCACGGCGTCACCGGTGGACGGGCGGCCTCGTTTCCCTCGGTGTCCGCCGCAGCGACCCGCAGGGCCGCACCCCGCAGCTCGTGGAGGCAATCCCGATGGCCAAGCACCGTGCGTCCGGTGACGATCAACTGACCCGGCAGGGGGTGATCGAGACTTCCGGCGCGGCCTACTGGTCGGTCGACGACTCCCGCTGGCCGGTGGTTCGTCCCGACCTTCCCGCCCACCTGGTGGACCTGCTCGCCCCGCCCATCGTGGTCGGCGTGGCCCGGGTCCCGGTCACCTCCCGCCTGACCCCGCCCGCCGACAGCCCGCCGGCGGAGCCGCTCGGGATCCCCGCGCTGGCCGTCCAGGCGGCTCCCGTACCGTCGGCGCCCGCGCCGGCCCCGCTGTCGGCGGCCACACCGTCGGCGGACGCGCCGGCCCCGCTGTCGGCGGCCGCGCCGGCCGAACCCGCGCCGCCTCCGCCGGCACCCGCCGCCCCGCGTCCGGTGCCGACGCCGCCGCTGAACCCGCGACCCGTCCCGGCGCCGCCGCACGAGCCGCGTCCCGTGCCGGGGCCGCCCGCCGCGCCGCGCCGCAACGCGACCACCGGACCCGCCGCGACCGGCCGGCGGGGCAACGGCGGGTCCGCCGTCGCCGGCCGGCACCGTCGGGGCGCGTCCGGCCGGGCCGGTTGATCGCCGCGCCCCGGCCCAGCGCTTTCATCTGGTGGACGCCGCGCGGGTCCCCGCTACCGGCGACGTCGTCGCCGGTAGCGTCAGCGGACATGACGGTCGTACATCCGATCGCCCGGGCCTGGATCACCACCGGCGGCACCGGCGCGCAGAACTACGACGAGTTCGCCGACGACGCGGAGATCACCGCGATCATCGAGGCGAACCCGCATAGTGCCCTCGGCATCGAGATGCCGCACCGGGCGCCGGAGAGTAAGGGCAAGTCCTTCCTCGACGCGCTGCCGGACGCGGTGGCCCGACTCGCCGAGGCGAAGGCCGACGGCAGCTACACCCCCGCCGAGCAGGTGGTGGTGCTCTACCGGATCAGCGCGCCGGACGACGAGCCGGCGTACGGGCTGTTCGCGATGGTGGACACCGACCAGATCTCCACCCGGGCCGACGAGCCCGGCCTGGTCATCCGCAACGAGGACGTCTTCATCGCCAAGGTGCGTGAGCGGGTGGCGCTGGCCGAGTCGCTCGGTCACCTGCTCTCACCCGTACTCCTGCTCCAGACGGGGCGCGGTGACGAGCTGCACGCCGCGCTCGCGGCGGCGACCGAGGCGGCCGGCGCGCCCGCCGCGGCGGACACCGACCAGGCGGGGCGCACCCACGCCATCTGGCTGCTCGGCCCCGGCCCGGAGCAGGACGAGTTGACCGGCCTCGCGGGCGGCGGGGACCTGGTCGTCGCCGACGGCAACCACCGCAGCCTGGCCGCCCAGACCGGTGGGCTGCCGCGCTTCCTGGCCGTGGTGACCACGCCCGCCTCGGTGGCCATCCAGCCGTACAACCGGCTGGTCAGCGAGCTGACCACCACGCCGGACGAGCTGCTGGACCGGCTGCGCGCGGCGGGAGCCGAGATCGAGCCGATCGACGGCCCGGTCGAGGTCCCGGCGGCTGGCGGCACCGTCCACCTCCGGCTTCCCGGCCAGGGGTACGCGGTGCGCCTGCCCGGCACCGCCGGCGATCGCCTGGAGAACCTGGACCACGCCCTGGTCGAGCGGCTGCTGCTGCGCGACGTGCTGGGCCTGGACCCGGGCGACAAGCGGATCACCTACGTGGGTGGTGACTACCCGGCGAGCTGGCTCACCGGGGAGGTCGACGCCGGGCGGGCCGAGCTGGCGATCCTGATCGCGCCGGTGACCGTCGCGGACTTCGTCGCGGTGAACCTGGCCCGCGAGAAGATGCCGCGAAAGAGCACCTGGTTCACCCCGAAGGCGCGTGGCGGCCTGGTGGTCGCCGAACTGCCCCGCTGAGCGACCGGCCGCACGGCCGTGTGACGAACCCGGCTCGGGGACGCCGCCCCTGCGGCGTCTCCGCCGGCGGCCTGACAGACTTCCCGGTATGCGCGTCTACCTGGGATCCGACCACGCCGGTTTCGAGTTGAAGGTGCACCTCGCCAACCACCTGGCCAAGCAGGGGTACGACGTGGTCGACGTCGGCCCGCACAGCTACGACCCGGACGACGACTACCCGACGTTCTGCCTGCACACCGGCGACCGGGTGGTGGCCGACGAGACCGGCCTCGGGGTGGTCATCGGCGGGTCCGGCAACGGTGAGCAGATTGCCGCGAACAAGGTCGCCGGGGTCCGCGCCGCGCTGGCCTGGAACGTCGAGACCGCCCAGCTGGCCCGCCAGCACAACGACGCGAACGTGGTCGCGGTCGGCGCCCGCCAGCACACCCTGGACGAGGCCACCGCCATCGTCGAGGCGTTCCTGAACACCCCTTTCTCCGGCAACGAGCGGCACGCCCGCCGGATCGCCCAGGTGGCCGCGTACGAGGAGACCCGGGAGCTGCCCGACCTGCCCTGACCCTGGGCGGGCGGTCAGCGCGGCGGGCGGGGCAGCTCCTCGCGGGGCACCCAGTTGCGCCGGACGACCACCACCCGGGCCTCGGCCTCGGCGAGGTCGTCGTCGGTGGGTCGGGCGCCGTCCCGGGCCCGCAGCGCGGCGCTCAGCCCCACCTGCGATGAGCCGGAGCCGACCAGCCCGCGCAGGCCTCGCTCACCGTCGCGCTCGTCGTTGACCGGGCCCCGCCGGCGGGGCGGTGGATCGGTGCCGTCGTGCACAGCGGCGGTGCTGGCCGTCGGACCGTCGGTGCCCTGCCCGGCCGGCTCGGAGTCGGGGTGGTGGCGCAGCCGCCGTCGTCGTCGCTCCGGGTCGCCCATCAGCCGACCGTACCCCGTCCGGTGTGCGATTCGGCACGGTCGTCCCGGCCCGCGCCGGACGGGCTCGGCGACCGATTTGCCGGCTGGCTACCCTCGGATCCAGGCGGCGGTGGTGTCGCCGGTCAGGGGGAGGACGAGATGGCAGACCAGACGCAGCCGTGGGCGGAGCGGACCGTGGAGGTGCCACCGCAGGCCGGCGTCGGGGTGCCGCCGCAGCGGGACGGGTTCCGCCGGGGCGTGGCTCCGGTGGGTCAGCCGCGCAACCCGCGGACCGAGCCCTTCCCGACCGTCGAGCAGGCCCCGACCGGCTGGCCGGACGGCCCGGAACCGCGCCGGCCGCTGAGCTGGCGCCTGGCGCAGCTGCGACGCGGCGGCGAGTGGAGCACGGCGGCCGGGCTCTTCGCGTTCGTGTGCTGGGGGATCTGGGCGCTCTCCGGCCAGGGCGACCTGAGCGGCCCGCTGCTGGTGCTGGTGCTGAGCCTGCTGGTGGCGGTCGGTCTGTTCGCGCTGGCCCGGCTCGTCGGCAGGGTGGTGCTGGAGCGGCAGCTCGGGCGGGTCCGGCGCGGCGCGCGGGGCGCGCACCTGGCGACCGCGGTCTTCCTCGCCGGCCTCGGCGTGGCCTGGCTCCAGCAGACCGAGTGGGTCGTCTCGGCCTGGAACTGGATCTCCTCGAACTGATCCGGGTACGCCCGGGCGGGCCGGCCAACGCCGCCCGCCCGAGCGTACGGTCGCGGCACGCCGCGACACCGGTCGTCTCCCCACCAGGCAAGGCCGCTGCTTACCCGGCCGGCCCCGGTTCATCCGTGGCCGGCCGGTCCGACTGACGTGACGGCGAGACCTGCTCGACCATCCCGTCGTGGTCGTAGAACGGTCCGCGCGGGGCCGCGCCCGGGAGCCGGACGCGACCCCGCCGCAAGGTCAACCGGCGGGCTGGGCGGCCGCGTGGTCGCGGGCCACCCGGACCAGCTCGACGAGGCCGCCGGCGTACTCCTGTGCCTCGCCGTGTGCCTCGTCGAAGGGCGGCTGGAAGCCGACGCCCTCCCACTGGCCGGTGGTCGGGTTCCACCGGTCGTTGCCGACCTCGAAGTCCCAGGCGAAGATGCCCAGCTCGTAGTAGAGCTGGTCGGCGGAGTTGCCGGCGGCCGAGTAGAGAACGTCGGCGACCGGGCCGGTCTGCGACGGCCAGGTGACCGTCCCGCGCTCCTGCGCGATGGCGCCGACGATCCGCCGCGCGCTGTCCAGGAACATCTTCGACTCGTCGATCGACGGCCGGGGCAGGGTGACCCGCCCGTCCGCCCGGTACGCCCCCGGCGGCCACATGAAGTACCCGCCGTAGGAGTGCACGTTCATCGCGAACTTGATGTTCGGGTGGGCCTGGGCGAGCGCGATCACGTTGCTGCTCTCCGCCTCGGACAGCTCCGCGGTGCCCGCGTAGTTGCCCGAGAGGCAGTTGGCGCTGGCGCCCACGTAGCCGTCGAAGTAGGACCCGACGGTGTAGTTGCGGTTGACGTCGACGCCCCACGAGGTGCGGTACCGCGGGTCCCGGGTCGGCCCGGTGCAGTGGTTGACCAGGTTCTTGCGCTGGAAGTTGTAGTCGTTGAACGAGTAGTTCGCGCCGTCCGGGTTGACCGTCGGGATGACGAACACGTCGACCTGCTCCAGCAGCTCGCGGGTGGCCGGATCGGTGCGGGCGTTGGCCAGCATCCGCTCGGCGAACTCCAGCGTCACCAGCGGCGTGGTCCACTCCCGGGCGTGTTCCTGGGAGTACGCCAGCACCCCGACCCGGGAGCCGTCCCGGTGCACGCCGAGGCGCAGCGCCTGGACCGTCCAGGGCTTCGCCGGCACCTCGGTGCCCTGGAGCCCGTCGTCGAGCCGGGCCGGGCCGGCGACCGGCATCGGCAGCCCGGCCGAGCCGTCCTCGACGGTGGCCCGGAACCGGTTCGGTTGGCGGGCGTTGATCGCCGCCGCGACCTCGTCGGTGGTGCTCACCGTCTTGCCGGCGGTGTCGGTGGCGAGCGTGACCGTGAGGACTCGGTCGCGGTAGCTGACGGTCAGCGGTCGGTTCCGCCGGCCCGGGTCGACCGTCCGCACCTGCACACCGTTCATGCCCTGGTCACCGAAGCGGACCGACTCGACCACCACGGCGGACACCGCCGGGTCGCCCAGGTACGCGACGGCGTTGCGCCGGTACCCCTGGGTCCGGTTCGGCAGGTTGATCACGTCGACCAGGCCCCGGTACTGGCGGGCCAGCCGCTTGATCCGCGCCTGGATGTCCACCGGCGTCAGGTACGCGTCGATGAAGTCCTTCTGGTAGCCGGCCGGCAGCGGCGGCGGGGTCGCGTTCGGCCAGAGGGCCGGTGTGACGGCGCGGCTGACCCCGCCGAGGCTGGAGGTGGCGGTCAACTGGACCGGCCGGTTCGGCACCGGCTGGGGGAGCGCGTAGTGGTACTGGTACTCGCCGGAGTCCTCGAAGCGGGACAACGGGAACGACCCGGTGGCGCCGTCCGCCGTACGCCAGCTGACGGTGATCTCAACGTCCGGGTCGTCGGTGGCGGTCGTGGCGACCCGCGCCTGCAGGAACGTCTGCCCGCTCGTGGTCCACCAGTACGCCTGCTGCACCTGGAGGGTGTCCACGGCCGCGGCGGCGGCCGTGGTCCGCTGGCCGGCGGCCGGAGCGCGCAGCCCGGCGGCGGTGCGGGCCTGAGCCGCGCGGACGCTCTCGGCGTGGTGCCGGCTGCCGTCCCCGGCGCGCTGCACGATCTGCACGGCGGTCGCGCCCTGCGCGGTCAGGTCGGCGAGCTGGGCGCCGGTCAGCACCAGGTCGGCGAGGATCCGCCCGTCCCGGGCCCGGGGTCGGTTGGCCAGGTCGGCGCCGGTGGCGACCAGGCGGTCGAGCTGGGCCTGGTCGCGTAGCTGCACCCGGACCAGGGCGGTCTCGGTGGCGGTCAGGGTGATCGGTGTGGCCGGGGCGGCGGGTGCCGCGGTGCCCGGGCCGGGATGGGACAGCACCGCGCTGACCAGGATCGCTGTGGTGGCGGCAGCTGTCCACCGTCGTCGGACGATCATGTGCCCTCCTGACGGACGTCAATGGGTCTGGTCCTTACACCAGTCCATAGATCGACACATGTCAAGGCGCGAGGCCGGTAGCGCCGCGACCGCGACCTGGACGACCGGAACCTGGAGGCGACGGCGCGAGTTCTCCGTTCCGAGATGCAACCCGCTGGACCGGACCCGGCGTGACTATCTCGAATCGGGGATCGGAGGCTTGGATGAGCTATCGCGACAAGGCGTTCGCCGACTACTTCGCGGCGAGGTCGGACGCGATGCGCGGCACCGCGTACCTGCTGTGCGGCGACTGGCACCGGGCGGAGGACCTGGTCCAGACCGCGTTCGTGAAGCTCTACCTGGTCTGGCACCGGGTCGCCCGGCACGAGGTGCTCGACAGCTACGTGCGGCAGATCCTGATCCGGACGTTCCTCGACGAGCGGCGCCGCGGCTGGTGGCGGCGTGAACGGGTGGGCGGCGACAACGCCGAGCAGGCGGTGCCGCCCGACTCGCCGGAGAACCGTCTGGTGCTGCTGCGGGCGCTGGCCTCCGTGGCGCCACGCCAGCGGGCCGTGCTGGTTCTCCGCTACTGGGAGGACCTGTCGGTCGAGGACGTCGCGGCGCTGCTGCAGTGCTCTCCGGGGACGGTGAAGAGCCAGGCGGCGCGCGGGCTGGACACGCTGCGCGGCCTCCTGGCACCCACACACAGCGGGATCGAGATGGGGGAGCGATGAACGGAGAAGACCTGCGCGACGCGCTGCGCAGCGAGATGGCGGATGCCACCCCGCCACCACCATTGAGTACGGCGGCGGCACTCGGAGCCGGTCGCCGGGCCTTCCGTCGCCGCCGTGCCGTCCAGGTGTGTGCCGGATCGGCGGCCGTGGTGCTGGCAGCCGCCGGCTTCGCGGCCGTGGCCACACCGGGCGGCGAGGTCTACCAGCCGGCAGGCGGCGTGCCTGCCGTACCGGCCCCGTCGGCGACGGACACCAAGGAGGCGTGGCCGACCGGGCCGGACGGTCGCCCACAGGAGGATCGGACCGCGCGGGCGGGGTCGAAGTACGACGAGGGTGTACGGCTGCTCGCCGAGGTCGTCTCGGTCGTGCCCGCCGGTTACACCGCACCCGAGGACCCGGCGAACCAGCCCGTCGAGCAGAGGACACTGCGAACTCAGCAAGCACAGTTCGAGGACAAGGTGAACGGCGTCGACCTGTGGAGCTACATGGCCTCGGTCGCCGTCGCCAAGGGCAACGGGACCGGGCGCGTCATCGTCGAGGTGCACGACGCTGGCAACCAGCTACCGACCGAACCGTGTGCGCTGGCCCGCCGGTTCTGGGGCATGCAGGGCGAATGCCAGGTCGAGACCGTCGGAGCGGCGCAGGTGGGCGTCGTCACCCGACCAACCGGCGACGACCGGCTCGACCAGTGGTCGGCATACCGGCATCCGGACGGCGTGGTGGTCTACGTGGCGCAGGGCGCGCAGCTGGACGAGAGCCAGCCGGAGTTGAAGGCGCTTCCGTTCTCCGTACCGCAGTTGGCGGCCCTCGCGGTCGATGAGCGGTTCCACCTGAAGTGAGGAGCTGATCCGGCTTCACCGGGCGGGGGCCCAGGTGCCGCGATCGTGCGGGCCACCTGGGCCTTCGTCTTGTGGAGCGGGCGACGGGAATCGAACCCGCACCGTCAGTTTGGAAGACTGAAGCTCTACCATTGAGCTACGCCCGCGCTCAGCCCCGCCGAAACGGGGCGCGCGGACAGCGTACCCAATGGTCGTGCCGGACGCGCAGCCGCGCCACCGCCTTGCGGCTTCGCGAAGTCCCGCCGTCGCGTCTCACCCCTTGCCGTGCGGGAGGGCCGGGGATCGAGGGAGTAGGAGCGCCCGCCGCTGACGCGGGCGCGATAGGGGTTTTCCGGGAATGTGTCCGGGTGGGAGGTGGCCCCGGCAGGTCTGCGGTGCGCCGACGGCATAGACTGCACGTCGCCACGGGGTGTGGCGCAGCTTGGTAGCGCACTCGCTTTGGGAGCGAGGGGCCGTGGGTTCAAATCCCGCCACCCCGACTGTCGTCCGCGGCCGGGCCGCCGCGGGTGCCGCCGAGTTTTCCGCGCGGTCCCCGGGCGATGCCGGAGCGTCAGGCCGGCTCACCTACACTCGATGGGCTGAATCACGCCCAGACTCAACTGAGATCCGTCAAGGAGTACGCCTGTGAAGAGCACCGTCGAGACTCTGAGCCCGACGCGCGTGCGGCTCGCCATCGAGGTGCCGTTCGTCGAGCTCGAGCCGAGCCTCAAGAAGGCGTACCGGGAGATCGGTTCGCAGGTCCAGGTTCCCGGCTTCCGCCGGGGCAAGGTGCCGACCGCGGTGATCGACCAGCGGGTGGGCCGGGGCACCGTCCTCAACGAGGCGGTCCAGGACGCGATCCCGGACAACATCCTCGCCGCGGTACGCGAGCACGACCTGAAGACGCTGGGGCGCCCCGAGGTCGAGATCACCGAGTTCAACGACGGTGACTCGCTGAACTTCACCGCCGAGGTGGACGTCCGCCCCGAGATCGCCCTGCCCGACGCGTCGACCATCGAGGTGACGGTCGACGAGCTGCAGATCGACGAGAGCGAGATCGACGAGCAGGTGAAGAACCTGCGGGAGCGGTTCGCCACCCTCAAGACCGTCGAGCGGGCCGCCGCCGAGGGCGACTACGTCCAGATCGACCTGAACGCGACCGTCGACGGCGAGGACGTGCCGGGCGGCCAGGCGAGCAACATCTCCCACGAGGTGGGCAGCAAGCAGCTCCTGCCGGGCCTCGACGAGGCCGTGGTCGGTCTCGCCGCCGGCGAGAACACCACCTTCACCACCCAGCTGGTCGGCGGCGACTTCGCGGGCCGGGACGCCGAGGTGGCGGTGACCGTGCGCACGGTCAAGGAGAAGGAGCTGCCGGAGCTGAACGACGAGTTCGCCCAGATGGCGAGCGAGTTCGACACGATCGAGGAGCTCCGCGGCGACCTGCGTGGGCGGGTCACCCAGGGCAAGCAGGTCGAGCAGATCTACGCGGCTCGGGACAAGGCCCTGGCGCAGCTGGTCGAGGCCGCCGAGGTGCCGGCGCCGGAGGGTGTCGTCCGCGAGGAGGTGGCCAGCCGCAAGCAGGCGATGGCCGACCAGCTGGAGCGGATCGGCGCCTCCATGGAGGAGTACCTCGCCGCCGAGGAGAAGACCGAGGAGCAGATCGACGCCGAGCTGACCGAGGCGGCGACCGAGGGCGTGAAGGTGCAGCTGCTGCTGGACACCCTGGCCGACGCCGAGGACGTGCAGGTCTCCGACGACGAGTTCGGCCACGAGATCGTGCACCGGGCCCAGCGGGCCGGGATGGCCCCGCAGCAGTACTACGACCAGCTGGTGCGCTCGGGCGCGGCCGGCGCGGTCTTCGGTGACGTGCGGCGGGGCAAGGCGCTCGCGGCCGTCATGGAGCGGATCACGATCAAGGACTCGGCCGGCAACGAGATCACCCTCGACGCGCTGCGCGCCGCCAACGAGGCGGAGCACAACCACGAACACTGATCGTCGGGTGCGGCCGCCGTCCCCCGCTGCGCGGTGGACGGCGGCCGAATCCTTTCCGGGGTACGCCCGGAAGCCCGCGCCGCGGGTACGCCCGACGCAGCTGCGCTGAGAGCGAACAGTGCCCCGACCGGGACTCTGCCGCCCCGCACAGCGGTTAGTGTCGGGAAAGACGGTACGGAGAGCGAAGGGCTGCCATGACCGACATGCACATCCCCAAGAAGTCGCTCCGGGCGATTGACGCGCGCGGTGGCGACTCCATTGGCAACCTCGACGACTCGGTCTACAACCGGTTGCTCAAGGAACGCATCATCTTCCTGGGCAGTGAGGTGACCGACCAGGTCGCCAACCGCATCTGCGCGCAGCTGCTGCTGCTCGCCGCGGAGGACCCGGACCGCGACATCAACCTGTGGATCAACTCGCCGGGTGGCTCGGTCTACTCCGGCATGGCGATCTACGACACCATGCAGTTCATCGACAACGACGTGTCGACCGTGGCGATGGGCATGGCTGCCTCGATGGGCCAGCTGCTGCTCTGCGCGGGCACCAAGGGCAAGCGGTACGCCCTGCCCCACGCCCGGATCATGATGCACCAGCCGTCCGGTGGTCTGGGCGGTACGGCGTCCGACATCGCCATCCAGGCGGAGCAGATGCTCTACACGAAGCGGATGTTCCAGGAGCGGGTCGCGCACCACACCGGCCAGAGCCAGTCGCAGATCGAGGCGGACTCGGACCGGGACCGTTGGTTCACCGCCCAGGAGGCCATGGACTACGGCTTCATCGACAAGGTGATCATCGGGGCCGCTCAGGTTCCGGATGGCGCCGGGACCCTGAGCTGAGGAGCTGACGATGACCGATCTGAGCTTGCCGCCCCAGTTCGCGGCCGTGCACAACCGTTACGTGCTTCCGTCGTTCGTCGAGCGCACGTCGTACGGGGTCAAGGAGTCGAACCCGTACAACAAGCTCTTCGAGGACCGGATCATCTTCCTCGGCGTCCAGGTGGACGACGCGTCGGCCAACGACGTGATGGCCCAGCTGCTGACGCTCGAGGGCACCGACCCGGACCGCGACATCATCATGTACATCAACTCGCCGGGTGGCTCGTTCACCGCGATGACGGCGATCTACGACACCATGCAGTACGTCCGTCCGGACATCTCCACCGTCTGCCTGGGTCAGGCGGCCAGCGCGGCGGCGGTGCTGCTGTCGGCCGGCACCCCGGGCAAGCGGATGGCGCTTCCGAACTCGCGGATCATCATCCACCAGCCGGCCACCGAGGGCGGCTACGGGCAGGGTTCGGACATCGAGATCCAGGCCCGGGAGATCCTGCGGATGCGGACCCAGCTGGAGGACATGCTCTCCCGCCACTGCAACCGCCCGATCGAGCAGGTCCGCAAGGACATCGACCGGGACAAGATCATGACGGCCGAGGAGTCCAAGGAGTACGGGCTGGTCGACACGATCCTGACCAGCCGCAAGAAGGGTCTGCTGGCGGCCAACGCCGCCAGCTGAGCAGTACCGGGTCAGAGGTTGGCCGGGGCGTCGTTCCCGGCCGACCTCTGACACACCCGTTTTGGGGGTCGGAGAATGCCCCGCCAGCGGGTAACGTCGGGTCCGTACCGCTTCGCCGGTTGGGCCGGCGGGGTGAACGGAGCCGGACGGCGCGCAGCGTCCGCAGGGTCAGGGCCGGGTCTCCGGCCGATGAGTGCAGGGAGAACGTAGGTGGCACGGATCGGTGACGGCGGCGACCTACTGAAATGCTCCTTCTGCGGCAAGTCGCAGAAGCAGGTGAAGAAGCTCATCGCGGGCCCCGGGGTCTACATCTGCGACGAGTGCATCGATCTCTGCAACGAGATCATCGAAGAAGAGCTGGCCGAGTCCGGCGAGGTGAAGTGGGAAGAGCTTCCCAAGCCGATGGAGATCTGCCAGTTCCTCGACAACTACGTGGTCGGGCAGGATCAGGCCAAGAAGGCGCTCGCCGTCGCGGTCTACAACCACTACAAGCGGATCCAGGCCGAGGCGGCCGGCGCGCCGGGCTCCGGCAGCGACGCCGTCGAGCTGGCCAAGTCCAACATCCTGCTGCTCGGCCCGACCGGGTGCGGCAAGACCCACCTGGCGCAGACGCTGGCCCGGATGTTGAACGTCCCGTTCGCGATCGCCGACGCCACCGCGCTGACCGAGGCGGGTTACGTCGGCGAAGACGTGGAGAACATCCTCCTCAAGCTGATCCAGGCCGCCGACTACGACATCAAGCGCGCCGAGACCGGCATCATCTACATCGACGAGGTCGACAAGATCGCCCGCAAGTCGGAGAATCCGTCGATCACCCGGGACGTCTCCGGCGAGGGTGTGCAGCAGGCCCTGCTCAAGATGCTGGAAGGCACGGTGGCCAACGTGCCGCCGCAGGGCGGGCGCAAGCACCCGCACCAGGAGTTCATCCAGATCGACACCACCAACGTGCTGTTCATCTGCGGTGGCGCGTTCGCCGGTCTGGATCAGATCATCGAGTCCCGCACCGGGCAGGGTGGCACCGGCTTCGGTGCCCGGCTCCGGTCGGTGTCCGACCGGTCGACCGATGACATCTTCAGCCAGGTCATGCCGGAGGACATGCTCAAGTTCGGGCTGATCCCCGAGTTCGTGGGCCGACTGCCGGTGATCACCAACGTGCGCAGCCTGGACCGCAGCGCCCTGGTGCGGATCCTCACCGAGCCGCGCAACGCCCTGGTCCGGCAATACCAGCGCCTCTTCGAGCTGGACGGGGTCGAGCTGGAGTTCGACGAGCCGGCGCTCGAGGCGATCGCCGACCAGGCCATGCTGCGGGGCACCGGCGCCCGCGGCCTGCGGGCCATCATCGAGGAGGTTCTGCTCTCCGCGATGTACGAGGTGCCGAGCAACCCCGACGCCGCCCGAGTGCTGATCACCCGCGAGGTGGTCCTGGAGAACGTCAACCCGACCATCGTGCCCCGCGAGTTCACCGGCCGTCAGGCCCGGCGGGACCGCGAGGAGAAGTCGGCCTGATCGTCCTCGCGTCGCGCCGGCCGCTCAGTCCTGACGCGGCCGGCGTGAGCGGGTCCGTCGATCCCACTCGCCCGACGGGGTGACGGTCACCATCATCAGTCGGGCCGGTTCGTCGGTGTCGTTGCGATAGCCGTGTTCCCGGTCGGCGTGGAACTCGATCGTCTCGCCGGCCCGGACGGGGTGGTCCTGCCCGTCGACCCGGACGACGACCGCGCCGGTCAGCACGTGGAGGACCTCCCGGGTGCCGCGCGGGTGGTCGGGGGAGCGGTGTGCCTCGCCGGGTTCCAGCCGCCAGTCCCAGAGCTCGACCAGGTCCGGTTCGCCCAGCCCGCTGAGCAGGTGGGCCGTGCCGCCTCGTTCGCCCTGCCAGAGCACGGGCGCGTCGGCGACCGGGGTGATCTTCACGGTCCGTTCCTCGTCGGGCTCCAGCAGGCGGGCGATGTTGACCCCGAACGCGTCGGCGACCCGGCAGAGCGTGCCGACGCTCGGGTTGGTGCGCGCGCTCTCGATCTGCACGAGCATCCCCTTGCTCACCCCCGACCGTCCGGCCAACTCCTCGAAGGACCAGCCGCGCGTGGCACGTAGCTCGCGTACCTGTCGGGCCACCGCGGCGGTCACCGCGCCTACACGGCCCGCTCCGATCTCGGTCATTGAACTATCCTATGCGGTCATTATTGTGATACGACTGTCGCATGCTCCCCATTGTCCTGGCAGCGGTGTCCGCGGTCGCGTTCGGCACGGCCGACTTCTCCGGCGGGAAGGCGTCCCGCCGGGCCGACCCGATCGCCGTCACGGTGGTCTCCCAGCTGCTCAGCGTCCCGCTGCTGGTCGTCCTGGTGCTGGTCGTGCCCGGGACCCCCACCGTGGGCGACATCGCCTGGGGGCTGATCGCCGGGGTGGCCGGCGCGGCCGGGGTCATGCTGCTCTACCGGGCTCTCGCCGGCGGGATGATGGCCGTCGTGGCGCCGGTCACCGCGATCACCGCCGCGATAGTGCCGATCGTCGCCGGCCTGTTCACCTCGACGTTCCCCGGCGCCCCCGCGCTCATCGGCGCCGGCCTCGCCGTGCTGGCGATCGCACTGGTCAGCCTGGGCGAGGGCGGCAGCCGCCGGGCCGTCCCAGCGCGGCTGGTAAGGCTGGCGCTGGGCGCCGGGGCGCTCTTCGGCGTCTTCTTCACGCTGCTCGGCCAGGCCGGCGAGGGGGCCGGCATGTGGCCGGTGGCGGCCGTACGGGCCAGCTCGATCGCGTTCGGCCTCGCCCTGGCCGCCGGCACCGGCGTGCGGCTCCGGCTCGGGCGGCGCGTACTGGTGTGGGCCGCGGTCGCCGGCCTGCTCGACAGTGCCGCGAACGCGCTCTTCCTCGCCGCCGCCGCCCGCGGTCACCTGAGCATCGTCGCGGCGATCGCCGCGCTCTACCCGGCCAGCACGGTGCTGCTCGCGCTCGCCGTCGACCGGGAGAAGTTGCGACCGGTCCAGGTCGCCGGGCTCGGCTTCGCCGCCGGGGCTCTGGTGCTGGCCAGCATCTGAGGCTGCCGATGCAGCCCGTTCGGCCGTACCCTTGGCCCATGCGCGTCGCCGTCTGCCAGCTGAACGCCCGGGATGACCGCAAAGCCAACCTGGCAGCCGCGGAGGTCCTGCTGGAACGTGCCGCCGCCGGCGGCGCGGACCTCGCGGTCCTGCCGGAGTACGTCGACTACCTGGGCCCCGCCGCCGGGTTGCCCGAGCCGGAGCCGGTGGACGGCGAGGTGGGCAGCTTCTTCGCCGGCATCGCCCGGCGACTCGGCATCTGGGTGGTGGCCGGCTCGTTCCACGAGGCCGGCCCCGACCCGGAGCACACCTGGAACACGTCGCTGGTCTTCGACCGGTCCGGCAGCCTGGCCGCGAGCTACCGCAAGATCCACCTGTACGACGTGGAGATACCCGGCCGGGTCTCCTACCTGGAGTCGGCGAGCGTCGCCGCTGGCGACCGGCCGGTGGTGGTCGACGTCGAGGGGCTCCGGGTGGGCCTGTCCATCTGTTACGACCTGCGCTTCCCGGAGCTGTATCGGCGCCTGGCCACCGAGGGTGGCGCCCACCTGCTGGTGGTCCCGGCGGCGTTCATGCTGCACACCGGACGGGACCACTGGGAGGTCCTGCTGCGGGCGCGGGCGATCGAGAACCAGTGCTTCGTCGCGGCCGCCGGCCAGACCGGCGACCACGAGCCCGGCCGCACCTGTTTCGGGCGCAGCATGGTGGTCGACCCGTGGGGGACGATCCTCAC
This sequence comes from Micromonospora sp. NPDC005087, assembly GCF_042872965.1. Taxonomy (NCBI): domain Bacteria; kingdom Bacillati; phylum Actinomycetota; class Actinomycetes; order Micromonosporales; family Micromonosporaceae; genus Micromonospora; species Micromonospora sp. NPDC005087. The sequence goes on from NZ_JBIALB010000008.1 coordinate 339,491, forward strand.
CCAGTTGCCGGACGGCCCGGGGGTGTCCGTCGTCGACCTCGACCTCGACCGGCTCGTCCAGATCCGGGCCGAACTGCCGAGCCTGGCCAACCGCCGGCTCTGAGCCCTCAGCCCTCCAGCAGCACGCCGAGCACCGTGAAGCCCGCGATGACCGCGGCGGTCACCAGCAGAGCGGTGGTCATCCGGGATCGGCCCCTCCGGGCCAGTCGCCCCACCGAGAGCACCAGGACGACCAGGACGACCGCGCCGATCACCAACTGCCAGAACGGCAGGAGGAGGCCGAGCAGCGCCTCCTCGGCGTGCACCGTGACGCCGAGCCCGGACTCATCCATGCCTGACACTCTGGCACGCCGATGCGCTCCGCGTCGCGGGCTACGCGGGGACCGCCGCCGGCCCCCTTCGACCAACCAGTGATGAACCCTGATTTGCCTTCTCCGGGCCGTCCGCGTAACTTGCTCTCTGCACGGGGGAGGCCGGACAAACCGGCCGAGAGCGGGCGCCAGGCTCGTGGCGGGAACGCCGAGCGAGACTGAGAAATCGGGCGGTGCGGATCACTCCGGAAACGGGGTTGCAGACGCGAAGCCGACCGGGTAGAGTGCTGAAGCCGGCAGGAGCCGGGCGGAGAGCCGCGAAGCGGTGATCGGCCGGTCTGCGGCTTCCCACGACAGTAACGACCGCCGGGTACGGCGTGCGTCGTCGTGGATCAGGACCAAAAAGTTGATCACCTCGGACACGAGGTTGACAACGAAAGTTCGACCAAGTAAGTTTGAGCGGTTGCCCCGAGATGGGGTCCCAGCGAGTGGGGCTTTTGATCGGTGTGTGGTTGTTCTTTGAGAACTCAACAGGGTGCTTGATAAGCCAGTGCCAATTATGATTTATACCCCGGACTGGTGGTCCTTTTGGATTGCTGGTTGGGATTCCTTTGGCAACACTTTTGTTGTCAGGATGCTGTTCGACAAGTTTTTGTTGGAGAGTTTGATCCTGGCTCAGGACGAACGCTGGCGGCGTGCTTAACACATGCAAGTCGAGCGGAAAGGCCCTTCGGGGTACTCGAG
>NZ_JBIALB010000009.1:0-320934 GCF_042872965.1 Micromonospora sp. NPDC005087
CAGCCCCCGAAACCTCGGCGACCACGTCCGCGCCGCGCTCAACCTCACACATTTCGAATACCGGTACCTACCGGATTCTTGTTGAGATCACCTCAGTGAACGCGAGGAGGTCCTCGCGGGCGTCAGCGAGGTTCTCAGTGGCAGCGGGGAACTGGACCAGACTGCCGGTCTTCGGGTTCGGCAGGCCGGATACGTGGTCATTTCGCTGCGGCAGTTGGCTGCCAACTGATCCGTTCATAGCAGACCAGGGCGATCAAGATGATGGCGACTAGAGCGAGGGCGGCGAGGGCGGGAAGGTGTCGGGCGACGGGCAGCAGCTCGAGGATGGTGCCGGCCGCGAGGATCGGGGCGAGTGGGGTGTGCCGGACGGTGAGTTGAAGGAACAGGGCCCGACCAACGAGGTAAAGGGCCGGGCCGCCGAACAGAGCTGCGGTCGAAGTCCAGTCCAGCGGGACCCCAGCGGGCTGCTGAAGTGGGTGGTGGGTCATGTGGGCGAGGACCACCTCGATGCCGAGGGCCAGGTAGATGATCCCGGCGATGAGCACGAAGTGAGCCAAGCTGTAGGCGATGCCGCCGGTCCGAGTCCGGTCCGAACCGGGGATCCGCGCCAGGGCTTGTCCGGCAGGTGCGGCGGCGTTTCGACGTACGCGCAGTGGAGAGTGTTGCAGCCTCTGCTGCCGGTCGCACGCAGGCCCGGTCGGCCACCTCGATGGACCAGACGGCAGCTCATCGACGCGATCCGGTGGCGGATCCGGGTCGGTGCCCCATGGCGGGACGTCCCGGCCTGCTACGGCTCCTGGTCGGCGGCGTACGCGTTGTTCCGCCGCTGGCAGCGCGACGGGACCTGGGCCCGCATCATGACCGCGTTGCAGACCCTCGTGGACGCGGCCGGCCGCATCACCTGGGACGTGTCTGTGGACTCGACAACTGCCCGAGCGCATCAGCATGCCGCTGGCGTCCGGAAAAGGGGGATCTGCAGGCAGAAACGCCTGGTGGCGTATACGTGGAGCCAGCCGATCACGCTCTTGGTCGGTCCCGCGGCGGACTGACCACGAAGCTTCATCTGGGCTGCGAGCAGGGCCAAAAGCCGCTGTCGATCGTGTTGACTGCTGGGCAACGCGGAGACAGCCCATAGTTCATCGCGGTCCTGGCCGGCATCCGTGTGCCCCGCCCGACCGGTGGCCGGCCCCGGACCCGGCCTGACCGGGTGCTGGCCGACAAGGCGTACACCTCTCGGGCGACCCGCGCCTATCTGCGCCGACGCGGGATCAAGGCGACTATCCCGAGCAAAGCCGACCAAGACGCTCACCGCCGTAAGCGAGGGTCGAAGGGCGGACGGCCACCTGCCTTCGACCGCGATGCCTACAAGCAGCGTCACGCTGTGGAGTGCGGCATCAACCGGCTCAAACGCAACCGCGGCGTCGCCACGCGCTTCGACAAGCTTGCCGTGCGCTACGCGGCCGTCGTACACATCGCCGCGATCAACGAATGGCTTTGACCCACTTCAGATACACGCTCTACTCGCTCTTGGGCCAGATGGGGCCCTGGTCGGTCCAGGTGACACCCTTGTTGTGGCAGAGGCAGAACGGGTGGCCGACGGGGTCGGCGTAGACGCGCCAGCCGTAGCCGTCGGGGCCGATGGAGTCCTGCTGCAGGGTCGCGCCGAGGGCCAGGACGCGGCTCTGTTCGGCCTCGATGTCGTCGACTTCGAAGTCGAGATGGAACTGCTTGGGGTGCTCGCTGTCGGGCCACTGCGGGGCGCGGTAGTCCTCCACCCGGATGAAGGCCAGCTCGATCTCGCCGAACCGGATACCGGCCCAGTTGCCGTGGCTGCCCTCCTTGACCGGGCGACCCGTCACCTCTGAATAGAAGGCTGCCAGCGCCATCGTGTCCGGGCAGTCGATGATGAAATCGGTGAGTTGCAGCATCCGGCGATCTTGCCACAAGATCAAATAAGCCGGAGTTTGAGACAGGCCTAGGCATCGGCGGCCACTTTGCGAGGTCGCTGGCTTTCAGATTGCGGACGAACTGGTCGGTACTGCGCCGGACCGTGCGGATGCTGTCATCGCACGCGACGGCCAGTTCGGTGTCGGTGATATCAATGGTGACGTTCTTGCCGGCGTGGACGCGGCCGAGGGCGACTTTCTGCCCCACGACCGTGACGAGCCCGCTGTTGGAGGCCCGCCGCTGCACCGCACCGGTCCGGCCCCGGGTTGCGGGGGTGGTCCGGCGGGTCGGGCGTCGCGCAGGCGGGCTACCTCGGCGGGGGTGAGCGGGTTGGGTCGGGTGCGCGGCAGCTAGCGGGTGTCGGTCGAAGAAGCTGGTCTTGTCATCGCTGCGGATGCCGACGCGTTGCCCGCCGAGGATCTCGGCGGCCAGGACGATGTGCTGGCCCAGGAAAACGCGACCTGCCCGGCTGATGGTTCGGTCGACCTGGACCGCTTCACCCGGTGGCGCCGGCGGCAACGGCGGCTCACCAGCGGGACGGCCTCCTGGCGCAGCAGCGCAGCGAGGTCGGCGGCGGACAGGTGGGAGCGCACTGACTTGAGCCGGACGCCGGCGATCAGGAGATGGATGACATCGGTGTCTGCCCAGGACGTGACCGTCACACCGGAGCAGGCCGGGCCGCCAGAATTGCTTACCTGCCACCTGCAGATTCCCCGACGGTGGCACCACCCGGTCGAACTTCACCGCCCCCGCCACCACCTGAACGGGCGCCGGGACCGGAGGCGACGGTGAGACGAGGGTCTGGTCGACGGGTTAAGTGAGCCGGGGAGGCAGCTTCACCGGCACCATTTCCTCGGCAGCCTTGGCGGGGGTGAAGCGGTCGGCGGAGACGGCCATCTTCAGGGACTGGTGCGGCCGGTTGGTGTTGTATTCGTGCCGAACGGCGTCGACGGCGGCTTGGACGGTGTCCAAGTCGGGCCAGACCGGCACGTCCTCGGTGTGTGGCGGGTCCCAGCGGGTAATGGTCCCCGGCACGCCGACCGTCGACACAGCGACTAGGAGCGAGCGATGGGCACACGACACGCCTCGGCCGATGACCTCGCTTCCGTAGGCTTCTCGGTCCTGCGCTCCGCACTGGCGACGAACATCTTGTGGATCGGTGCGCTCAAATTCAAGCAGTACGAGGTCGAAAACGACGAACCCCTGGTCACCTCGAGTCCGCTGTTCTCGCGGTTCCGAGAAAAGCTGGGCGCACAAAAGCTCAACCGACTCATCGGTGTCACGGAGATCACCGTGGGCTCTCTGATCGCCGCGAAGCCGTTTGCGCCCAGAGCGTCGGCGATCGGTAGCTTCGGGGCGGTCGGGATGTTCCTCACCACGCTCAGTTTCCTGGCCACGGCACCCGGGACTCGGCAGGAAGGGCAGGGGATGTTCAGCCTTTCTCAGCTGGGGCAATTCCTGTTGAAGGACACAGTGCTCCTCGGTGCGGCGCTCCTGATAGCTGCCGAGTCGCTGCGCGTCGCCCGCCACCGATAATGCCCGGCAGTCCGCTCGGAGCGCTGGACGCGTACGACAATGACAGCGCCTGGGCCGACGCAGGGCAGCGAGAAGGCAGCAGCACCGCGCTCCCGGTCGGCCGTGTCAGCCACACCGGCACGGCCGGGCGTTGAGGCGGGCATCGTGAGCGCCAGCCAGCGCCGCGACGGCGCCGTCGCGGTAGTACACGGTCGCGCTGTGAGGTCACAATCGACGCCCGACTTGACGCGGACTACCCAGGGCGCTGATCCCGCCATAGATCGAGCCGGCCTCCGATGCGCGACGACCAGATAAATCCGGGCAAACGGGCGCGTACCCACCCGACCGGCAAGGCATGGTGGGTGCATGACGACATCGACCCCGAGCGCCGCCAATTCCGTGGCCGACCGTCCCGCTCCCGGGGACCCCGAACCCCAGACGCTGCTGTTGCTCGGCGCCACCGGTGACCTGGCCGAGCGCCTGCTCCTGCCCGGGCTGGGTCGGCTGGTGGCCACGGGCGCCCAGCCGGACCTTGCGCTGATCGGCAGCGGCAGGGACGACTGGGACGACGAGCGGTGGCGTCGCCGCGTGGCCGAATCCTTCGCGACGGTGGGGGCGGACGGGCCTCGGGAGACCGAGATAGTCCGCACCACCCGCTACCTGCGTGCCGACGTTACCGGGGAGGAAGACCTGCGGCGGCTGCTGGCCGTCTGCCACAACCAGCTGGTGATCTACTTCGCCCTGCCGCCGGTGATCACGGCCCGGGCCGCCGCAGCGCTGGCCCGCATCGGTCTGCCGCCCGGTACCCGGCTGATGCTGGAGAAACCATTCGGTACGGACGCCGATTCGGCGAGGTCGCTCAATGACATCCTGGCCGGGCTGGTGCCGGAGGACCAGGTACACCGCATCGACCACTTCCTGGGCAAGTCCACGGTGGTGAACATCCTCGGTCTGCGCTTCGCCAACCGGATCTTCGAACCGGTGCTCAACGCCGCGCACGTGGCCTGCGTGGACATCGTCTTCGACGAGGCCCTGGGCCTGGAGGGCCGGGCCGGCTACTACGACGGCGCGGGCGCGCTCGTCGACATGGTGCAGAGTCACCTGCTGCAGGTCCTCGCGTTGATGGCGATGGATGCGCCGCCCACCCTTCACGCCAGGGAACTGCGGGGCCGCAAGGCGCAGGTGCTGCGGGCCACGAGGGTGTGGGACGGCGATCCGGTGCGGTGGAGCGGGCGGGCCCAGTACACGGCGGGGGAGGTGAACGGGCGGCGACTGCCCGCGTACGCCGACGAGCCCGGCATCGACCCGGCCCGGGGGACCGAAACCCTGGCGGAGGTGGTGCTGGCCGTGGACACCTGGCGGTGGGCGGGTGTGCCGTTTCGACTGCGCTCCGGCAAGGCGCTGGCCGGCCGGCGCAAGGAGGCCGTCGTCACCTTCAGACAACCTCCGCGGGTGCCCACCGGCCTCTCCGGATACGAGCAACCCGACCGGCTGCGGATTGGCTTCGGTCCGGACCAGCTGGGCCTCGACGTCAACATCAACGGCCCGGGGGAACCCTTGGGACTTGATCAGGTGCAGCTGGTGGCGCACTTTGGCCCCGGCGACCTGCCGCCGTACGGGGAGGTGCTTCGTGGCGCCTTCGACGGCGACCCGACGCTGTCGGTGCGGGGCGACACCGCTGAGGAATGCTGGCGCATCGTGGAGCCGGTGCTCGAAGCCTGGCGGGCGGGAGCGGTGCCGTTACAGGAGTATCCGGCCGGTAGCCGCGGCCCGGCTGACTCCCTACTGGCCCCCGCGCCCGGCGAGGTCGGTCTTCACTGAGATGTCACTGCTCTCGGCAGCCGCCGCGGGCAGCTGGCAGGACTTGAACGGATCCGCCACCGCCTCCACCACTTTGTCGGCGATGCGGCCCCGGCCCTGCCTGGTCGGCTCGGGCAGACCGGCGTTGCGCCAGCTCTCGACCCACCTCCGCCGGATCTCGCGGCGCTGCGCCGCGTCCATCGTCGTGGGCTGGCGCGGCGGCTGGAAGCGCGACATCTTCGTCATGGTATTCGGCAGCGGCCGGCCGGCGGCGATGAACGGCGCAAGTTGCTTCCACCTCCCTGCAACCAGCGGAATCTCGCCTCGGTAGCCCAACCCGGTAGGAGACAGCGCGCTCAAACCGCGCACAGTGCGGGTTCGAATCCCGCTCGGGGCACCACGCCGTCGTAGCTCAGTCGGTAGAGCAGCGCCATGGTAGGGCGCAGGTCGCCGGTTCGATCCCGGCCGACGGCTCCATGCGGACGTAGCGCAGCTGGTAGCGCATCACCTTGCCAAGGTGAAGGTCGCGGGTTCGAATCCCGTCGTCCGCGACCCGCCTAAGTTCATGCGAACTGAAGTTGCTTCAGGACGAACTTGGAACCCCTCCAACGCCTTGAACAGCACCTCGCCTTCAAGTTCGAGGTGAAGTTGAGCCGGCGGCCGGGTTGGTGAGCGGGGTGTTTAGCCAGCTTCGAACGTCGGTCGGGCAATCCAGGCAGCGGAGTCCTGGTCGGCGGCAAGGGCCAGGCAGCGGGCTTGATGGGGTGACAGAGGTGGAACGGCATGCAGGTCGAACCAGCCGACCTCCACCGACTCGTCGTCGTTGACCCGCGCCCGACCCCGCAGGAGTCGGCATTGCAAACCAACCGTGAGCCAGTAGACCTGGTCGCCGTTGGGCGCGACAGATAGGTCCAGCGCTTCGACCGACAGCAGTCGCTCGACGGTGACCTCAACGCCGACCTCTTCGAATACTTCGCGGGCCGCCCCGTCCGCTGGCTGTTGGCTGGGTTCCAGGCATCCTGTGGTGAGGGCCCAGTCTCCGGTATCTGAACGCCGAACCATCAGTACGCGATTTTCCTCGTCGAGCACGACCGCGATGACGCCGGACAGCGGCAGCGGGGCGTGGCCGATTTGGGTGCGCAGGGCGACGACAAACTCGGGTGGTTCTCATTGCGAGTAGCGGTCCCGACTGGGCGGGAGTTTGGGTCCCGGCGTCTTCCGGCGGGGTTCATTGGGCGTGAGTTTGGGACCCGGGGCGCGTGTACCTCGAGCTCGCTGACGCCACGCCCGCCTGGCCGCGACGCCGTAGTGGCGTAGAGTCGCCGGCCATGGGACTGCTCACCTTCAGCCTCAACCTCACCCTGGACGGTTGCGTCGACCACCAGGAGGGGATCGCCGACGACGAGACCCACGCCTTCTTCACCCGTCTCATGGACGAGGGCGGGGCAATGCTGTGGGGTCGCGTCACCTACGAGATGATGGAGAGCTACTGGCCGGCCGTCGCCCGCGGCGACGAGGAGGCGCCGCCGGCCATACGCGAGTGGGCGGTCAAGCTGGAGGCCAAGCCCAAGTACGTGGTGTCGGCGACGCGCAAGGACTTCTCGTGGGCCAACAGCTACCACATCGCCGGTGATCTGCGCGAGGGCGTGCAGAAGCTCAAGGACGCGACCCCGGGCGGGGTCCTCCTCGGAAGCGGCAAGCTCGCGACCGAGCTCGACCGGCTGGACTTGATCGACGAGTACAAGCTGCTCGTCCATCCCAGGATCGCCGGCCACGGCCCGACGCTGTACCAGAGCGGGCTGCCCGGCACGCGCCAGCTCGAGCTGCTATCGGCGGAGCCGCTCCGCAACGGCGCGGTGGCCATGCACTACCGCCGCGCGCGTTGAATCACAAGGGTCCATCGCCGCCAGCTCACCGGGAGCGCGCCGTCCTGGTCTTCGAGGACGTCCTCGCCTTCGAGGAGTCGATCGGCGCTGCGCGGCGAGCGTGAAATGCCCTTCTCCGCGGCCAAGACATCACCGGCGGCCCCGGCTGGTTGATCGACATGCTTGCGCTCACCCGCCGACGCCTCCAGGGCGGGACCCGAACTCCCGCACATTGATCATGGAGTAACACTCCGCACTGGGCCCAGAAGAGACGCCTATCTGGGCCCCGTTTCCACGACCGAAGCCACTCAGGTATGGCCATGGAGAGCCACCTTATGGGAGGCCCTGCGGGCGGACACGGTGGCCCAAGGCGCTCGTCATGTCAATTGCTCACCCTTCGAATGGAATCGAGGTTCATCGCTGAAAAGCTGTTCGGCGAGCCGCAGGTATTTCAGGGCGGTCTCCTTGCTGCAACCGAATACGGCCTGAAGGTGCAGTCGGTCGGGGCCGTGAGCAGTAAGTTCGTCGAGCAGCCGGTCGTGGCGGAGCTCGGTTAGGGTGATGCCGAGCGATTTCATGTGGATCTTGTGCCAGGTGCTGCTGACTTCTCCCATCTCAACTGCGGTCTGCTGGCTGATCAGCAGGTGCGGATTTTGGGTGCTGGGCCATCGGGCCCGGCGGTGGTCGAGGTAGGACGTCAGGGCCCCAAGCGTGAGGTCGTGCAGAGGCCAAGGCTGCCCGTCGACAAGTAGGACCCGTTCCCCCAGGTTGACGTCGTCCAGCAGAAGGCGGCGCATCTGAGCTGGTCGGAGAGCTTGTCCCACTGCTAGCCCAACCAGGACGGCTCGCTCTGGTTTGCCGGTAGACCAGTCGATCGCTCGCCGAAGTTCTTTGTCGGGCAGGAGCCGGGCATTCGGGAGCCGATCGTCGGCGGGGAGCGATAGCTGCGTCGTCGGGTTACGGAAGATCATCTGATCTCGCTTGAGCCGGCGGAACAGTGAGCGGAGGGCGCCCAGCCGACCGGTGCGCTGGAGCAGCGTCTGGTTCTCGGCGAAGGCAAGGGACTTGATGTCGTCTCGGACGACCTCGCGTAGCGAGTCATAGCGTTCCGACCGGTTCCGGAGGGCCGGGACCAGATATGCCAGCTGGCGGCGGACACCGTCCGGCGGACGTTCTCGGGATCGAGGCAGTCTGCCGGACAGGAAATCGATCCAGTGTCGGACTGAGCCACCCCCGCTTTTATGGAGCTTCTTGATCATGGTCTGATGGCCGTGGGGAGGAAGTCGTCCGTGGCAGCACCGAAGAAGTACCCCAACGTCACGAAGTTAAGGCGCTGATTGGCCTGTCAACTCGGCTTGGACGGTTGCTGTGGGCTGGTCGGGATGGGTCCATTCGTGTGTGAGGGCGTAGGTGCCGGGGGCTGTTCGCGAGATCATGTTCTCCTTGACCCATCGGCTGAGCTCTGCGGTCAGGCCTCGGTGATGAGTAAGGCCGAGGCCGGCGGCGATTTCGCGTGCGGTCCATGGTCGGTGGGGGTCCGTGCGCATGAGTTGCAGGGTCCGATCACGTCGCCCGTCGGGGTGAAGTGTCGAGGCGGGCAGCACGGTGATCGTGATGTTGGTGATCGGTGCCGCTCCGTCGATGAGTCGCTGTGCTGGTGGCGCCGCATATCGAGAGATGGGGCACTTCACCCGGCGCGGGGAGATTCGTGGGCGCCGTGGAGGCAGCAGATTGGTGAGGACGGCTCGCGCAATCCTGCCCGGCGTTGACTCGAGCGTGGTGGGAAGTATTCCGTCAGCGGTGACGACTTGATCTCGGGCTGTCTCGAGCGCGATGGTGAACGCGGCGCGGTCGGGGTCGGTGCCGGGAACGGACTCGACGGCTTCTGCCATGGCGCGGCGCAGGGCCTGGTAGAGCGTGAGTTGGGCCCAGATTTCCTGTTCGATGCCGTAGGCGTCCTGCGAGCGCAGGACGAGGCCTTGCAGCAGGGTGTGGCGTAGTGAGTAGAACGCCGACTCGATTTCCCACCGCTCGTGGTAGAGCGCGATGAGTTCGTGCGCGGGATATCGCCGATGGTCGGTCAGGGTGGTGGCCAGCCGGTAGTCGCCGCCTATCTGGAGTCCTTTGGCGGTGGTCACGCTGATGTGAGCGTCGATGATGCGAAGAGCCACCCCGTTGATCCGGGTGAGATAGGTGCCGTCGGGAAGGCATGCCTGTCTGGCCGGGGTCCGTCGGCCTTTGAGACGAACCAGCAGCTGGGCGCCGGTGGCGGCCGCTTTGGCGATGAAGTCGTCAGCGTCGAAGCCCCGGTCGTTGAGCAGCAGCATGCCGTCATCGAGCAGCGGGAGTAGTTGCTCGGCATACGCGTTCTCGCTGACGTCGACGGGCCCGAACACCGCTCCCAGCAGTGATCGGGTGCCCGTTTCGCATAAGGCCACGATCCGCAGCATCGGGTAGCCTTCCTGGCCGAAGCGGTGCTTGATCTTCCCTAGCCAGGCGACTGCTCGTGGTCTGTCGGGTGCCTTGGTCGAGCTGCATCCGTCGAACGCGACGGTTCGCCACCGTCGGTAGCGCACGCCCGGAACGTTCGGCCGGGCAACTGGCCCGGCGAGAGTGTCGAACAGCAGCTTGATCGGGGCTGGACCCAGCCTGCGGCGGACATCTCGCAGTGCCTTCTCCGAGGGCCGGCGCAGGGACAACCCGTCGAGGCCTGCGACCAGCTTGTCACATACGCGTGCATGGCCAAGCATCGGGAACAACGCCAGAGCGAGGGTGAAATAGACCCCCACCCGTGAGGGCAATAACCGTAACCGGCGCTGCGTCGTGCGGGTGCGCTCCAGCACGTCGTCCACCAGCTCGAACGGAATTTGCCTGGTCAGTTCCCCAAGGTGGCCAGGGGCGAAGATGCCCTCGGCCACCGTGACGGCGCGAGAAAGCACGACGGTACGGCTTCGGTGGGACAACGGGCTCCTCAAGACGATCATGCTGAACGTCTTGTCCTATCAGGAGCAACACCGCCGCGGTCCCAGGGATCCAGACCAGCTTGACACGTCACCCGGCGGCCTTAACTTCGTGACGTTGGAAGTACCCCGATGAGCTACGTCAGCGCGCTGTGCGTTTGTACCGCGAGTCGGACCCGAAGCCCGTGATCCGGCGGCTGGCTGAGCAGCTGGGCGTGCATCACGAGGCGCTCAGGAACTGGATCCGTCAAGCCGAGGCAGACGCCGACGAGCGTCATGACCGGCCGACCAGCGAGATGGCGGAGGAGAACCGCCGGCTGCGTAGGGAAGTCACCGAGCTGCGCCGGGCGAATGAGATCTTGAAAGCGGCGAGCGCGTATTTCGCGGCGGAGCTCGACCCGACCCGGCGACGGTCATGACGTTCATTTATGAACACCGTGACCAGTTCGCGGTCGCGCTCCTGCTACGGGTCCTCAACATCGGCGCCTCGAGGTACTACGCGTGGGCCAAGCAGGCCGAACTTCGACCACCAGCGCGACAAGGAGGTCGGGGTGAACGCACTGGTGGGGCGCCGGCGCTCCGTGGGATCGAACCCTCGTCGAGATCGAGAAGTGTGAGGTGGTCTGCGCCAACGACCACCGCCGTCGAACGGCCCGCACCTTCAGGTGGCCGCGGCTCGACGGCCGAGCGCCGCTAGCTCATGGGGTAGAGCTGCTGACTCTTATTCAGTAAGTGCAGGGTTCGAGTCCCTGGCGGCGTACCAATTCCCCCGGTAGCTCAGTGGACAGAGCGCTCGTTTCCTGCACCGGCCGTCGCAGGTTCGAGTCCCGCTCGGGGGACGTGATCTTCTTGATTGGGGTGCGCCTGGACCGGCCGGTCGTCGCGTCAGCGGTCGCGTGGGTGCTCCGGCGGCTCTAGAACGTCCGATGGTGGCGGTGGTGGCTTCTTAGGGCCGAATCCGGCCCGCAACAACCAGAGCACGAGGCCCGCCACGATGACGGCGATCAGAAGAACGCATGCTATCCCCCCGGTGATGCCCACATCGCGAAGTTATCGCGTTGTGCACAGCGGGGGGCTCGGTTTCGAGAATGCTCGATCAAGTGGGTGACGGCCTCGGCCGAAGCTGACGACCCGGCCCAGCCTCCCACAAGATCGTTTAAGTCGCCGGCGCCTGATGGCCGGGCACCGGACTTCTGATCCGGACTGAGGTGGGTTCGATTCCCTCCGGCGGCACTTGCGGGTGTGGTGGAGAGGCACCACGCCGGGCTCATAACCCGGAGACGCCGTTCGAATCGGACACCCGCCACCAAGCCCCGGTAGCTCAGCGGGAGAGCACCGTCTCGACAAGGCGGGGGTCGCTGGTTCGACACCAGCTCGGGGCACAGCACCGCGCGTTCGGTTATGGGTAGGCCCTCGCCCCTTCAAGGCGATGAAGCGGGTTCGAGCCCCGCACGCGCGACCATTCCCTCGTAGCTCAAGGGCAGAGCGGCCGGCTGTTAACCGGCTGATCTTGGTTCGAGTCCAGGCGGGGGAGCAATGGAGAGGCCAGTGGTCAAGGAGACGCCGTTGGAAACGGCGTGGGGCGCGTAAGCGCCCTCGTGGGTTCGAATCCCACCCTCTCCGCGCATGCCCGTGTAGCTCAGGGGGAGAGCGTCGCTCTTACAAAGCGAGGGTCGGGAGTTCGAATCTCTCCGCGGGCACTGGCCGAATGGCCGAAGTTGTGACTGTAGCTCAGTGGTAGAGCGCCGGGTTGTGGTCCCGGAGGTGCGGGGTCAGTACCCGCCAGTCACCCCAGGCAGGAGCTGATGGCTGTCCAGCGCTGGCTGTAAACCAGTAGCCCTGGGGGTTCGAGTCCCTCCTCCTGCACCATGCCCCCGTAGCTCAGCGGATAGAGCAGCGGTTTCCGGGACCGCAGGCCGGCCGTTCGAATCGGTCCGGGGGCGCGCACGGTCGTATGCCCGAGAGGTCAGGGAGCGGTCTGCAAAACCGCGCACGCCGGGTTCGAGTCCCGCTACGGCCTCCAGATGCCATTCACTGCGGAGTGAGGCGCAGGCGGACGTGGGTCCAGCTGCTGCTCATAACGGCGGCCTGCTCGGTTCGACTCCGAGGCTTGCGACCAGATCGCGGATCGGCGATTCCTGCCAGGGCCTGGCCGCCGCCGATGTCAAGCGGCGCGTCAACCAACACATCCACCCCCGGTCGACGGCGCCGCGAAGATCCTCGCCGCCGCCGACCGGGTGTACATCGAATTCCCGTTCTTTCCCCGATGACCGTCAGCCCCAGATCAGGCCGTCGAGCAGTGCCATCTCCCGCTGTATGACCGCCTTTGCCCAGTCCGGGTCGGCCAGCTCGGTGGCCAGGTACAAGACCGTCGAGCGGTGCCCGTCTGGGGTGACCGCGGCGAGGGTGCTCATCCCGGGCATGGAGCCGACGTGCGCCCAGGAGCCGCCGCACCGGTTGGGTATCCACATGATGCCCAGGCCGTAGCGGATGCCGGGCCGGATTTCCTGGAACCCGTCGGCCAGCACGGTCTGGTGCAGCTCGGCCATCTGTCCGGGCCGCAACAGCTGCCCGCGCGCCATCGCCTGCCAGAAGCGGGCCAGGTCGGTGGGGGTGCTGACCAGGCCGCCGGCCGATGCGGTCACGGTCGGATTGAAGACGGTCGTGTCGATCAGCGGCCCGCCCGGCGCGAACTGCCGGTACCCCTCGGCGTGGGGCTGGGGCAGGGTCGGCCGGTCGCCGGGGTAGAACGTGTGGGTCAGGTGCAGCGGCATCAGGATCCGGGAGCGTACCTCGGTGTACCACAGGTGTCCGGTGACCCGTTTGATGAGCATCCCGGCCAGGAGGTAGTTGGTGTTCGAGTAGCTCCAGTGCGTACCGGCGGCGAACAGCGGCGGGTGGCGCATCGCGATCGCGACCAGTTGCGCCTCGGTGTAGTGGTCGAAGCGGTGCGCCAGGAACTCGTCGGCCGACTGCAGCGCGGCGAGGTCGTTGGTGGAGTCGTAGAGGCCGCTGGTGTGCTGCAGGACCTGGCGTACGGTGACGTGCCGGCCCTCGTTGCCGTTGCCGTTGACGACACCGGGCAGCCAGCGTTCGATCGGGTCGTCCAGCCCGATCCGGCCCTCCCCGACGAGTTGGAGCAGCACCACCGACACGAACGTCTTCGTGGTGCTGCCGATCCGGAAGTACCCGTCGACCGGCATTGGCGTGCCGGTGTCCAGGTCGGCCACGCCGCTGCGGGCCACGGTCACCCGGTTTCCGTCGCGGACCTGGCCCTGCGTCCCGGATACGCCGAGGTCGTGCAGATCGCCGAGGCCGTGCTGGAGCACCGTGGCCGTGGACCGGTGATCCGGGGTCGGCGGCGCGGCCGACCCGGCCCCACCGCCGACCGCCGCGGCCAGCACCGCGCCAGCCGTCGCGGCCGCCACGACCCTCCGCCACCTCACCGTCCTCTGGACTGCGGAACGTGCGCTCACATTGAGGCTCCTTTCGGGAAAGCGACTGTGGGCAAACCGTACGAAGATCTTCGATGTCGGCACCAGCCGGAAAACCCGAGACCCGACATGGGGGTTAGCCCCCATTGCCCGACAAAAAGACCGCGTAGCCGAGGCGATACAACTGTTGACAGACCCAGGTCCGGCAGCGGCTGGCAGAGCAATTGCGATCCTCGCAAGATCACTCGCAACCTGACTCCGAGGGTGGTTCGTAAGATCCTGGCGTTTAGGTCTGGGCCGGAGGTCAGGATCTCCGGATACCGTCCTTTACGGACGGTGCCCGGATCAGCGAGAACAGGCGCGGCTCAGTCTCGGTGGAGTGCAGCCGGAGGCTGCCCTCGAGCGCTGCGATCAGGGTGGCCCACTGCTCGTCGCAGGGAAGGGGTCGGTGCGGACTTACGAGCTCGGGTAGCGCAGGACGGTGAGGACGCGGCGGTTGTCGGCCTCGTCCTGGGGCAGCCCCAGCTTGTCGAAGATGCTCGCGACGTGCTTTCCACGGTTCCGACGGTCACCACGAGCGCGCCGGCGATGCCAGCGTTGAACGCCCCTGTGCCATCAACGCCAGCACGTGGCGCTCCCGCGCGGTGAGCGCCTGGCGGCATCGCCGCGCGGGCCGGGGCACCGCCCAGTGGTCACGGATCAAGGTCGGACGCGACGATGACCTCGGCACCTCGTCCGATGATTATCACCAACCGCATTGCCACTGAGTGAGCCTTTCCGCGTAACGAGTCGTGGCGGTGTGTGATCACGTTGTGCGGGCGTGGTCGATGTGCAGGAGGACCAGAGCGGCCGCGGTGATCTTTCCGATGCTCCAAGGGCAGAGACTGACGTTGCGTAGCGCCTTGAAGGTGGTCTTGAGTAGGGAGTTTCCGCGTTCGCCGATGGCGCGCACACCGTTGTGGGCCCTGTTGAACTGCTGCTGGACGTCGGTGCAGGCACCGTTTTTGGCTTCTTGAACGCGACCGTGATCGTGGTCGCTTCGCCTTCGTAGCCGAGGTCGCCGAGCACGCGCAGGTCATCGTCGGTCCAGGTGCTCAGCAGGGGAAGGATGCCGTGCTCACGCAGGGCGGTGGTGTCGTGTTCCCGGCCGGGGCGCACCGGCGAGGTCCACAGCGGCCATCCGTCCGGGGCGGTGATGACCTGGATGTTCCCGCCGTGGTTGTCGTGTTTTCCCGACCACCACAGATCCACCCCAGGTGTCGGCCCGGGGGTACGACACCGGTCGGTCTCGATCAGGGTTCCGTCGATGTTCACGTGAGCGTAGCCAGCCATCTTCGCTGCCAGCAGGGCTGACTCCAGGCCCGGCGCGTGGGCGGCGAGGACCCTGATGCCCTCGTGCAGATAGGCGTAGCCGGTCGACAGGCTGACCTTGTTGTCGGCGGTCAACTGCTTGACGCGGGTGCCGTCGAGGAACCAGCGGATCACGAGGATCGCCTGTTTGAAGCAGCCCAAGGCCCGGGTCTCGGCGCGGGTTCCGCGGCGTTGACGTTCGGTGTCCAGCAGCCCGGACAGGAACAACACGGTCTCCTCGCGCACGGACAGCGTGGCGGTGTATGTGACACTCATGGCGCCGCAGGGCCCCTACTGAAGTTGATCTGTGAGAGGACCACTTCATACCGGGGTTCTGCGTCTTTTCGTTACACCGCAACGGGTTCGGGCGTGTCCGCACCGATCACCAGAACGGCTACCCGCAGTACTCACACCGTTACGCGGAAAGGCTCAGTTAGCGTCCAAGAAATCGGCAGCCGCCTGGCCATAAGGCAATAGAGCGCGCCGTGTAGAGAATCGGCAGGAAGTCAGCTCCGGCCGGTCGCAGCATGGGGGGAGACTACAGTGACGTGATCTCAACGAGAATTTGGTAGGTACCGGTATTCGAATTGGGTGAGTACGAGGGCGGCGCGGACGATGTCGCTGACGCTGCGAGGGCTGGCGGTGGTATGGCGTAGGGCGTACCAGCGGCCGATGAGTAGGGCGAAGCCGCGTTCGCCGAGGCCGCGTAGGGATCGCAGGAGCCGGTTGTAGGTGCGGTTGTCGATGGCGAGGCGGTCGCTGTCGGCGAGTTGTTTGACCGGGGTGTGGATGCCCTGGCCCGCGCCTTCGTAGCCGGAGTCGGCGAGGGCGGGTAGGTCCAGTTGCGAGGCGGCCCAGTACAGCGCGCCGGTGATGTCGTGGAGTTGGGCGCAGGTGAAATCGTGCAGGTGGCCGGGTGCGGCGTCGGAGGTCCAAACCGGGAGCCCGTCGGGGCGCATGATCGCCTGGATGTTCGCGCCGAAGTCGCGGTGCTTGCCGGAGTACCAGGCGTCGATCTGCTCGCCTTTGACGCTGGTGGTCGTCTCCGTGAGGCGGTCGGTGGTGAACAGTTTTCCGTCGAGGATCACGTGGGACCAGCCCTCGTCGGCGACCCGCTGCAGGGCGGTGTGTAGGTCCGGGGCCTGGGCGGACAGCACGGTGATGGCTTCGGCGATGTGGCGGTAGGCGGTGGCCCGCGACACCCCGAAGCCGGTGCCGAGCAGGGTCTTGTCCTCGCCTTTGCGGAACCAGACCAGCACCATCAGCGCCTGGCGGAAGCAGGTCAACGCCCTGGTGCCCGTGCGGGTGCCGCGGGCGCGACGCTCGGCGGCCAGCAACTGGGCGAGGTAGTGCACGAGTTCCCTGGGGACGTCGAGCATGGCACGATAGGCGATCACGTGGAGTCCTGACTGGTGAAGTAAATCTTGGCAGACCTTCTTCTACTGGGGACTTCACGCCCATATCCAGCATCGTCCACTATGAATGATTAGCCCGTGTCGACATATTTCAGACGCCAGCTACGGCAGTGACACATCGCGTCCGAGCCGGACAGACCGCGCGCCATGAGGCGCTGCGCGATCCTGCCGGCCCATGTGACGGCTGGCCCGATCAGCGTGGGAACCGACCCAGGGGTGACCTATCGCCTACAGACCACGTGTGACCGAACGGGTCCGTGAAGCCACCTTGACGGTGCGTCCCCCACGGCACGCGGTGATCCTCGGTTGCCGCTCCGGCGGTTGCGCCGGCGGCGACGGCGCGCTCGATGAAGTTGTCGGGGTCATCGACGAACACCTCGATGCGCGTGCTCGTGACTCCCGCCTGGCCGGGACTGGTCTCTGCGGGGTTCTTGGGATTGACCTCGTGGAGGAAGAAGGCGGCGCCACTGATCTCGAGGCCGGCCACGCCACCGAGGTTCCACAGCTCTGTCGCGCCCAGTGCGGTCCTGTACCAGGCGACCGCAGCGTCTGCATCTGGAACGATCAACATCACAGAGATCACTGGCGGCGAAGCGGACACCGTGTCGCCGGACAGTGCGGAACGACCTTTCGGTTCCTCGCTCATGCCCACAGCATGCCGGATATCGCGAGTAGCGTCTCCCCAGTCTGGCAGACGGCCGACTCCACCAGCAGATCGCGAAACGTCACCGCCGTCGAACTCTTGCTGAGATCACTTCAGTGTGGACAGGACCTGAGCGAGGCCGTCTTCGTGTTCCATCTTCTCGACCACGGCGAGGAAGTCGTCCAGGTCGTGGCCGGGCGAAATCGCGACGACCCGGGTGGCCGGACGGTTCCACAACTCCTCGAACGCTACCTTCGCCTGCTCGCTGTCGAGACCGGTCGTCGCGGCTGGAAACGGTTCCGTGTACCGGTAGCGGCCGTCTTCGTCCTCGACTGCGAACCGGGGGTGTACCAGGTGTGCGCGGATCGACCGGAGCACCTCGGTCGGGTCGAAGGACTCCACCCATTCTCGCCGGTAGCCGCTTGGCGCACCCGGGTCACGGTGCAGGGTGACCGCGCCGTTGCAACAGACCAGGAACCGCGGCGCGATGCCGAGCTGATCAAGCACCGGGATGGTGGTCGCGGAGGAGCGGCCAGTGGTGAGTACCAGGTGATGGCCGGCCGCGTCGAGCCGGCGTACCTGCTCGATCACCGCGTTGCTGATGGAGCCGTCTTCGCGGAGCGTGGTTCCGTCAAGGTCCAGGGCGACGAGCCACGAGGCAGCATCGGGTCGGTCCGTTTGGTTCACTTTCCAGGTCCTTCGTCGGTTGCCTACGTTGCGTCCGTCAGCCGCGCGTGCGCCGTGTGATGCGGGTCTGGGCGGCAAGGCTGATGAGCGTGAGGAGGACGGTCAACGCGGTGTAGCAGACGACTGCCGGCACCTCGCCGAGCGGACCGGTGAGCTGCCCCTCGATGACGATGGGCAGCCCGAAGGCGACGTAGGAGACGACGTAGATTCCGCCGACGACTCCGGCGCGCTGGTGCGCTGCCGCGAGCGGGAAGATGAGGCGTAGCGCGGCGGTGAAGGACGCGCCGAAGCCGACACCGGCGATGGCCTGCCCGATGATCATGACGGCCAGGCTTCCGGCGAACACTCCACCGATGATGCCGATGGCCCCGGCGAGGGACGCGTAGATTCCGATGGTCATCGCTCGCCGCGGGTTAATGCGGGCGAAGGCCAGTCCGACGATGGCCGATACCGCCGGCGCGATGAACCCGGCCACGCCGTTGAGCAGGCCGCTGTCCAGATGGAAGACGCTGCGAACCATGCTCGGGGCCAGCCCGCCGGAGAGACCTGCGAGCATCCAGACGGCGGCGACCACGGGTGCCGCGGCGGCGAACTCCGCTCGGGCAGTGGGCGGGACGGCGACGCGCGGAACCATCGAGCGGAGCGCACCCGCGGTGCGGGGCATGGTCTCCGGAGACAGGGCGATGACGACGGCGCCGAGAATCGTGAGGACGACGAGGACGGCGAAGACGATCGAGTTCGCTCTGGGCGTGAGCTGGATGGCGAGACCGGCCAGCAGGGAGCCGACACTCAGCCCACCGGTCAGGCCGACACTGCCGAGGATCGTACCCAGTCTCTTCTTGTTCGGCGGGGCGAGTTCGACGAGCGCCGCGGTGAAGGCGGCCGTCGCCGCGCCGCTGGCGACACCTTGCACGATGCGCCCGGCGATCACCCAGCTCACATCGGGGGCGACGAGGAACAGGGCATTCGACGCGAGCTGGATCACCAGTGCGCCGATCAGCACCGGGCGCCGGCCGACATGGTCGGACAGCGACCCCAGGGTGAGGACGGCGGCGAGGAAGCCGATCGCGTAGACCGCGAACGCCAGCGTGAGCAGCGACGGTGCGAAGTTCCACTGCTGGCGGTAGAGCACCAGCAGGGGCGTCAGCACACCCGCCGCGAGATACAGGCTGGTGAACGCGAGCGCCGTACCTGTCAACGCCAGTCCGGCGGGGAGAGTGCGCCGCCGACGGGTCGAGGGCGCGTCGATGGTTCCCGGAATCGAGGACATGACAGCTCCATAGGGCGGCCGCAGCGATGCGCGGACCGAAGAATTGGTGAAGGTGGGAAGGGGAATCCGCCGCCGGGCCACTGCCGTCGGGCCCGGATCTGGTCCACGGCCGAACTCGGCGCGGCACGGCGGCCGGATCGTGATCGCTAGTCGGTGATGACGACGACACCCGACGGTGCATCCAGCAGTTTCACCGTGCGCTCGGCAGCCCGATCGATCTGGACCCGAGGCTCGGCCGGGATCTGCTGTTCGTTGTAGGTGCCGGGCCCGTAGAACTGTCCGTAGCTCAGTACCACGCCACCCTCGGCGAGGACGGCGCGCTCCAACTCGGCGACAGCCCGGGCGTCGGGCCCGTCCGGCAACTGCCAGGCGACGGTTTGGGCCAGGATCTTCGGCGATCCGCTCTGCCGCGCCGCCTCGATCAGATTCTGGTTGCCCTCGGTCCGGATGCGAGCGTTCAGCTCCGCATGATCACCGATCCTCTCCACCTCATCCGGCAGATCGGTCAGCTCGTTCAGGATGACGTCCGGTTCGAAGTCTCGAACCGCCTGGATCAGGGCGTCCCGGTCGAAGACGTCACACAGGATCGGCTCGGCGCCAAGCTGCGCCAGCAGCTCCGTCTTGTCGGACGATCGCGTCATGCCACCGACCACATGCCCCGCCTGAACCAGTCGGGGGATCAGCCGCTGCCCGATCACGCCGGACGCACCGGCAAGAAATACCCGCATCATTTCTCCCAATTATTCGTAGTTCGGTAGGTCGAGCTATGTGCGCTGCCGCCGCTGGACTGCACCGGTCCGCGCGACGACTGGCCCGCTACAGCAGCGCCGGTAACGCCCGGTCGCTCAGCGGGAGAAAGGTGTCCTGCCATCCGCCGCCGACCCTGATCGCCCTCACTGATGGCACGGAGGGACGCGCGGGCCTGTCGAGGCAGTCATGGCTTGGTAGACATTCGTCCAGTTCAGGCGCGCTATGCGCTCTGGGGGTGTTGTCCGTTTGCTGGTGCTTGGTTCGTGGTCACGGCCGCAAAGTTACGCGCCGGGTGGCACTGTGCTCTGGTCCAGTTCCGTGGCAGATCCATGGGCCAATCCGGCGTTGATCCGGAGCATCCACGAGTGCCAGCCGTTGCGAAACCCGAAGCGCGGCGGCCAGGCCAGCACCTGAACGGCGGCCTGGCACAACCTCACCAAACCGGCGACGCGGCAACCCTCTGACCGGGTCTGGCCTAGGGCATGACCCTGCACAGTGCGTCCAGCGCTCCCGCCCACGCGCTGTCCGAGGGAGCCGCGTAGTTGACCACCAGGGCGTCCCGCTCGGCCAACCGCCATTCCGGGTCGGCCAGCTCGTGGCGGAAGTCGGCCATCCGGGCCACCGCCAGGCCCTGGCGGGCGGCCGCCTGGACGACCGAACCCTCGGTGCCGGGCGGGAGCTCGAGGACCGCTTGCAGCCCGGCGGCCATCCCGGTCACGCGGACGCCGGGCGCCCGCTGAGCCAGCGCCGCGACCAGCTCGTCCCGGCGGCGCCGGTAGCGCACACGCATCGAGCGCACCTGACGGTCGTACGCGCCCGAGGCGATGAACTCCGCGAGGGTCAGCTGCTCCAGCGCGCTCGACATGTAGTCGATGTCCCCCTTGGCCGCCACGACCTCCGGGACCAGCTCCTTCGGCAGCACCATCCAACCGAGCCGCAGCCCGGGCGCCAGCGACTTGCTCGCCGTGCCGAAGTACACCACCCGCTCCGGGTCGAGGCCCTGCAGCGCGCCCACCGGCTGGCGGTCGTATCTGAACTCCCCGTCGTAGTCGTCCTCCAGAATCAGCCCGCTGGTGGCGCGGGCCCAGTCCACCGCCGCGGTGCGCCGCTGCGGGGTCAACGCGACCCCCGTCGGGTACTGATGCGCCGGTGTCAACAGCGCCGCGCCCGCCGCGTTCAACCCCGCCAGGTCGTCGGTGCGGGCGCCGTGCTCGTCGACGTAGAGGGGCGGGATACGCAGGCCGGCGCTGGTCAGCAGATCGCGATAGACGTCGAGGCCGTACGACTCGACAGCCAGCGCCGCCACACGCCGTGCCCGCAGGACCTGCGCCATCAGCGTCAGACCGTGGTGGAAACCGGCGCAGATCACGATCCGGTCCGGCTCGGCGTACACCCCGCGAGCCCGCGCCAGATAGTCCGCGAGGGCGGTACGCAGCTCCACCCGGCCGAGAGCGTCGCCGTAGCCGAAGGCATCGTTCGGGGCCGCCATCAGAGCCCGGCGAGCTGCTGTGAGCCACTGCGTGCGGGGAAACTCCGCGAGGGTCGGCGAACCCGGCAGCAGGCCGTACGTGGGACGGCGCTGGGCGGGCCTCGGGCGAGCGGCGGCGGGCGCCGCGCCGCGCGGTTCGGCCCGCTTGGCCACCCGCGTTCCGGAGCCCTGTCGGGCGGTGATCCAGCCCTCGGCGACCAGTTCAGCGTAGGTGTCGGCAACGGTGTTGCGGGCGACACCAAGATCGGCTGCGAGTGAGCGGGACGACGGTAGCCGGGTGCCGGGCACCAGACGTCCGGTCCGGATGGCCTCCCGCAGGGCGTCCGTGAGCCCGGCGCGCAGGCCGGGGCCGGTCAGGTCCAGATGTAGGTCGACGCCGAACACCGACGCTGATCTGGCCTCCGAATTGGCCCGCGAATCTGCCACGAAAGCAGACCATATCGCAGTCCAACCGACCACGTAGCGTCGCCGGCATGACGATCACCGATGGCACGGAGCGGCTCCCCGAGCACGTACCGCGCGCCTGGACTGGACGAAACTCGCCCACGTGCCCACCCAGCTGGTCCCCGGCCGCCACACGCCCGGCTGCCTGACGCAGAACGGCGCGCCTGGCAGCGAACCGCCGAGAACCACCCACCTTGGCCACCTCAATCGGTGAGGCGTGCGCGCCGCTGGCCGCGGGCTGGATCGCGTCCGTGATGCTGTTGGCGATATGGGGTTACCGTCGGGTCGAGACGGGGCAGTCGCGCGTCGAGCCGGGGGATCTGGATGGTCGGCATTGATTACGTGATCGCTTTCGGGACCTCGGCCGGTCCGCTGACAGCACCGGTCGCGATCGTCGGCTCTCGACGGGTCGATGTCCGGTGAGGGCCGTCGAGGTTCTGGTGGTCGGGGCGGGGCCAACCGGACTCGCCATGGCCGGGCAGTTGGCTGCCTTGGGTGTGCGGGTCCGGGTGGTAGACCGTTCGCTCGACCGGGTTCACGAGTCCCGTGCACTGGCGATTCAGCCCCGCACTCTGGAGGTCCTCGCCAGTCTCGGGGTGACCGAGGAGCTGGTGGCTGTCGGGAACCGCGCGGTGCGGCTGTGTCTGCACGCGCGGGGGCGGGCGCGTGCCGTGCCGCTGTTCGACTTGGGTCTGTCGGGAACCGCGTATCCGTATCTGCTGTTCCTGTCGCAGGCGGAGACCGAGCGCATCCTGGGGGAGCACCTGGCGGCGGTGGGGCTTGACATTGAACGGGGTGTGGAGCTGGTTGGTCTGGACCGTGCCGCCGACGGTGCGGTGGCGACGGTGCGGCATGGGGACGGCCGGGCGGAGCGGGTGGCGGCCCGGTTCGTGGTGGGTTGCGACGGCGCGCACAGCGCCGTGCGGCACCTCGCCGGAATCGGATTCGAGGGCGCTGCGTATCCCCAGACGTTCGTCCTAGCTGACCTGGAGGCCGACGGCCTCGACACTGGGGCGGCGCACGTCTTCTTGTCCGGGCGGGGGATGCTGTTCTTCTTCCCACTCGGTCACCCGAGCACCTGGCGCCTGCTGGTCATGCGGCCACCCGCCGAGGTGGTCTCATCAGACGCCCCGGTCACCCTCGATGAGGTGCAGGCACTCGCCGACACGTACACCGATGC
This sequence comes from Micromonospora sp. NPDC005087, assembly GCF_042872965.1. NCBI lineage: Bacteria > Bacillati > Actinomycetota > Actinomycetes > Micromonosporales > Micromonosporaceae > Micromonospora > Micromonospora sp. NPDC005087. The sequence goes on from NZ_JBIALB010000009.1 coordinate 22,750, forward strand.
GACTGTGCGCCTGCGTGATCCTGTCTGGATGACCAACTTCCGGCTGCACCACCGCGCCGCCACCCACTACCGGGCCGGGCCGGTGTTCCTGGCTGGCGACGCCGCGCACATCCACAGCCCCGCCGGCGCTCAGGGCATGAACACCGGCATCCAGGACGCCGTCAACCTCGGCTGGAAACTCGCCCAGGCCCTGCGGGACGACGCCACCTCGACACTGCTGGATACCTACGAGACGGAACGGGCGCCGGTCGGCCGGATGGTGCTGCGCTTCAGCGACCGGGCGTTCACTGTCGCGACGTCCACCAATCCGGCCGTCCGGTTCGCTCGTACCAGGATCGCCCCCGCTCTCATCCCGGTCGTGCTCGCGTCCCGGTTCGTGCGGGCCTCCGCGTTCCGGACGGTTTCGCAGCTGGGCATCAGCTACCGGAACAGCCCGCTGTCGTGGCAAGGGCCGCGCCCATCGCGCACCGGTCCACGACCCGGCGACCGGCTGCCCGACGTCCCACTGCCGGGCACCGGAGACGCCAGCACACTGCATCGGCTCACCGCCACGCCCGGATGGCACCTGCTGCTGTGCGGACCATCCGCTGCCTGGCCGGCCGGCGACATCGCGGGGTTGGCCCGGGATCAGCTCACCGTGCACCGGCTGACCGAGCCCGACGCCACCGGAGCGGCCCCCACGTCCGCTGCTCCGGCGCTGCGGCGGCTGGGTCTCGGCCCCGGCGCTAATGGCGTGTTACTGGTCCGTCCCGATGGGCACATCGGCTACCGGGCTGGTGGCACCAACCTGACCGGGCTGCTCGCCTACCTGGGCCGCTGGCTCGGCTCGTAACCTGCTCGCTGCTGTCACCGGCCGCACTGTGCTGCAGCAGCGACAGCGTGGCAGTCGCCGTCAAGGTCAGCCGGTCGACGAGCGTGGCGCCTGCCGGTCGGTGGAACCCCGTCCGTCCGAGCGGGACTGCCGGAAGCGGGCGCAGCCAGCCGGAGGCCATCTGGGAGCGGCCTACGTTGTGCCCGCACACGAACAGAACAGTCGCCTGTCAGTCCTCGCACTTTCTGAGATCAACTCAGGGTGAGGTCGTCGATCAGCGCTCGCACGCGGGCGTCGATGTCGTCGCGGACGGTTCGGACGAAGGGCAGGTCTTGTCCGGCGGGGTCGGGGATGTCCCAGTCGAGGTAGCGCTTGCCGGCGAGGACTGGGCAGGCGTCGCCGCAGCCCATGGTCACGATCACGTCGCTCGCGTCGAGGATGTCCGAGGTCAGGGGCTTGGGGTACGCCCGGCTGATGTCGACGCCCCATTCGCCGAGCGCCTCGATGACGTTCTGGTCCAGCCAGTGCGCCGGGTGCGAGCCCGCGCACCGCACGTGCACCTTGCCTTGCGCGTACCGGTCGGCGAGTGCGGCGGCGAGTTGGGAACGGCCGGCGTTGTAGGCGCAGAGGAACAGCACCTCGGGTACGGGTTTGTCGATGCTGCCTTCGACCTGCGCCAGGGCGGTGAGTCGTTCGGCGGCGAAGTTCTCTGCCAGGGCGGGCAGGTGGGTTTGAAGGCGGACGGTTCGGTGCAGGTACATGTAGGACTCGAAGACGTACCGTTCGACGGTTTCCGGGCCGAACACGCCGGTGAACCGACTTGAGAGCCGTTTCCCGATCTGCCCGAGCACGTAGTCGACATCCCGGGTGTCCGCACCGTCGAACGGGCCGTCCATCACGGGGTTCCTACGGTGCCAGCCGCTGGCCAATGAGCCGTCGTGATCCGGGTGGGGCCTGCCGCCGGAGTAGCTGGTTCCGAACGGCTACCGACCGGCGACCTCGCGCCGCTGGCGGCCGGAGCCGGAGCCCAGCTAGGCATTGGTGACTCCGGTGGGGAAGAACCGGCGGCGGGCGGCAAGGCTGACGTAGACGAGAGCGACCAGGACCGGCACCTCGATCAGTGGCCCGACGACTCCGGCGAGGGCCTGGCCGCTGGTGACGCCGAACACGCCGATCGCCACGGCGATAGCGAGTTCAAAGTTGTTGCCGGCCGCGGTGAAGGCGAGCGTGGTGGTGCGTTCGTAGTTCAGGCCGATTACTCGACCGATAGCGAACGAGCCGAACCACATGATCGCGAAATACGCGAGGAGGGGGAGCGCGATGCGGGCGACGTCCCAGGGCTGGGCGGTGATCGCGTCGCCCTGCAGGGCGAAGAGCAACACGATGGTGAACAGCAGCCCGTACAGGGCGACCGGTCCGATCCGGGGCAGGAACTTCGCCTCGTACCAGTCGCGGCCCTTGGCGCGTTCGCCGAATGTGCGGGTGAGGTAGCCGGCGGCCAGGGGGATGCCGAGGAAGACCAGGACGCTGCCGGCGATGTCCCATCCGGAGACCGACAGTCCGGCCTGCTCCAGGCCGAGCCAGCCGGGCAGGACCGTGAGGTAGAACCAGCCGAGCAAGCCGAAGGCGAGGACCTGGAAGACGGAGTTGAGCGCGACCAGGACGGCGGCGGCCTCCCGGTCGCCGCAGGCGAGGTCGTTCCAGATGATGACCATGGCGATGCAGCGGGCGAGGCCGACGATGATCAGGCCGGTGCGGTACGCGGGCTGGTCGGGTAGGAGCAGCCAGGCCAGGGCGAACATGACCGTGGGGCCGATCAGCCAGTTGATGACCAGCGAGGAGATCAGTAGGCGCCGGTCGGAGGTGACGGTGTCGAGGCGGTCGTAGCGGACCTTGGCCAGGACCGGGTACATCATGACCAGCAGACCGAGGGCGATGGGTACGGAGATCCCGCCGATCTTGACATGGTCGAGGGCATCGTCGAGACCGGGGATCAGCCGGCCGAGGAGCAGCCCGGCGGCCATGGCGGCGCCGATCCATACCGGCAGGAGCCGATCCAGCGTCGAGAGCCGGGGGGTGGTGCGCGCCGGTGTGGCCAATGTCGTCATGTGGTCGGTTCCTCTGTTGGTTCCGGGGTGGGTGCGTCCGGTCCACTGGGCCGTCTGCCCTCGGCGCCGGTGGCGCTTGGTAGGCGAGGGCGGCGAGGCCCTGGCCGAGTGCGTGGACCGCTGCCGGCCGCAGCCGGTGGTAGGTCCAGTGGCCGGGCGGGCGGTGCGGTCAGGGTCAGAGGACGGGGCGCAACTCGGTGAGGAGCTTCTCCACCCGGCTGCGGATCTCGTCGCGGATGGGGCGTACGGACTCGACGCCCTTGCCGGCGGGGTCGTCGAGTTTCCAGTCCTCGTAGCGCTTGCCGGGGAAGACCGGGCAGGTGTCGCCGCAGCCCATGGTCACGATGACGTCCGAGGACTCGGCCGTGGCGTACTCGAGGAGCTTCGGGGTCTGGGCGGTGATGTCGATTCCGACCTCCCGCATGGCCTGCACGGCGGCGGGGTTGACCGTCGCGGCGGGGGCGGAGCCGGCGGAGCGGACCTCGACGGTGTCGCCGGCGAGGTGGCGTAGCCAGCCGGCGGCCATCTGGGAGCGGCCGGCGTTGTGCACACAGACGAACAGAACGCTGGGCTTGGTGGACATCAGGAGCCTTCCTTGCAGCACGGGGCGCCGGGCCGGTTGATTAGTGCCTGGTCGGGAATCGCCGCCAGGGCGCGGGCGGGGTCGCTGTTGCGGTCGAGCCGCTGGTAACGGCTGGCGGAACGCGAGGTATTCACCAGGCTCCGATACGTTTCCGCCTCACCGTGCTGCGACTTGGTTCTTGCGGGGTGCGGTTGGGCGCCGGGTTGCGCTCGTTCATCGCGCACGTACGGGCTGGTGTCAGTCATCGCGGCTGGCCGAACTCGCGGCGGGGGCGACGATGGGGGCGACGCGTTCGACACGGGCGGCGAGGTCGGCGAACGCGGCCTCGAACGCGGCGTCGGTGTCGACACGGACCGGGTCGGGCACCGACCAGTGCAGCCGGGGCGCGGCGGGGCCGGTGAGTTCCTCATGGGCGTTGTCGCAGACCGCGATGACGAGGTCGCCGTCGCGCACGATGTCCGCTACGTGCGCCGTGCCGGTCGGGTTCAGCCGCAGCCCGTGCCGGTGGGCCACGGCGACAGCGCGCGGATGAACCCTCTCGGCGGGCTTCGTTCCGGCGGACGCCGCTGAGGTGTGGGTGCGGTAGGACCAGAGGGCGGCGGCGAGCTGCGAGCGGGCGGAGTTGTGGGTGCAGACGAACACCACCCGACCCGCCTCGGGCAACGGCGCCGGCATCAACATGGCCAGGGCCTCGGGCCGCAGCCGCAGATAGGTGCGACGGCGGTCTCCCTCGGAGCGGCCGCGAACAACGAGCCCGGCTTCGGTGAGGACCTTGACGTGGTGGGCGACCAGATTCGTCGGCATCCCCAGCTCTTGGGCGATCTCACCAGGGGAGGCATCGCCCAGGGTGAGCGCGTCGACGACCGCCAGGCGCGCCGGATCCCCGAGCGCGGCATGGACGCGGGCACGCCCCTGCAGGAATTCTAGCTCAGTAGTCATTGAGTCAACTATCACTGAGCTACTGTGGCGCTGTCAAATGACGACGAGGCAGTGGTCGATGGGGGCACGCTGCGTGCGCCGGGCCGGGTGGAGGTTGGGCCGAGGCAGGCTGACTCCTGGATCTGGCAGGGCCTGCTTCCGTGGGTGGTTCGCGCCGATGGGCGACCAGCTGGGGGAGTGGTGTCGTTGGCGTCTCCGCCTTCGGCTCAGCAGCAGGTCATGAGATAGGTCCGCAGCTCGGCCAGCGCCGCGACGGCGCCGTCGCGGTCGGCGCGGTAGTACACGGTCTTCCCCTCGCGCCGTGAGGTCACGATCCGCCCCCGGCGCAGCAGCGTCAGCTGCTGCGACGCCGTCGCTTGGCTGATGCCCGTGCGTTCGGCGACCTCCCCGACCGACAGCTCGGCGCCTTGGGAGAACAGCATCATGATCCGCTGTCGCGTTGGGCTGCCCAGCGCCTTGAGGAACTCCTGCGTGTCCGGCGCCAGCCCGGTTGGTCCGGCGCCGGGCGCCACCGCTGCGGGCTCTGGCTGATCCATGGCCCCACCTTCTCGCATCATCATCATATTGTCATTCAACAAAAGGACGATATGATGTTGGAGTGACCACCTCTTCAGGGCTCGTCGTCATCGTCGGTGGCGGCCAGTCCGGTCTCGTCGCCGCTCGCGCAGCCCTCTCCGCTGGCCTGCGTCCCGTCGTCCTGGAGGCAGGCGCCGCGCCGGTGGGGTCCTGGCCCGACTACTACGACAGCCTCACCCTGTTCTCCCCGGCCCGATACAGCTCGCTGCCCGGCATGGCGTTCGACGGCGCAGACCCCGACCGCAATCCGGCCCGCGACGAGGTCGTCGCCTATCTGCGCCGCTATTCCGGGAGCATCGACGCCGAGATCCGCACCGGCACCCGGGTCACCGCTGTGCACCCACGCCCAGGCGGTGGTTACCTCGTCCAGACCGACAGCGGCGACGAGATCGCGGCGGCGGGCATCGTCGCCGCGAGCGGCTCCTTCAGCAACCCGCACCTGCCAGTGCTGCCCGGCCGAGACACCTACGCCGGCGAGGTGCGGCATGTCGCGCACTACCGACGACCCGAGCCTTACGCCGGAAAGCGGGTCCTCGTCGTGGGCGCCGGGAACTCCGCCATCCAGGTCGCCTACGAGCTCGCGCCACATGCGAGGGTCACCCTCACCACCCGGGCGCCGATCCAGTTCATACCCCAGCGCATCCGCGGCCGGGACCTGCACCACTGGCTCCACGTTGCCGGCGCGGACCTCCTGCCCCGGGCGGTGCTCACCCGACTCGTCCGCCACGCCGCCGTGCTCGACACCGGCGTCTACCGCGACGCCATCGCCTCCGGCCTGCTCGCCCGCCGGGAGATGTTCACCGCCTTCACCGCCGACGGCGTGATCTGGCCTGACGGTACTGACCAGGCGGTCGACACGGTGATCTTCGCGACCGGCTACCGTCCGAACCTCGGATACCTCGCTGCACTCGGGACCCTGGAGCGCGACGGTCTGCCCCGGCATGCGGGCGGTGTCTCCACCTCCCACCCCGGGCTGGTCTACCTCGGTTTGGAGTTCCAGCGGTCGTTCTCGTCCAACACTCTGCGCGGCGTTGGCCGCGACGCCATCCACGTCGTCACCGCCCTCACCCGCGCCCTGCACGGAGGGCTGCGGCGCCGGACGCGCCTTACGCAGCGGGGGTCGGTTCGACCGTGAGCAGCGCGGCGAGCTGGCGCAGGATGGCCGGGCGGGCCCGGTAGTAGACCCACGTCCCGCGTCGCTCGGCGTCGACAAGGCCGGCCTCGCGCAGCGTCTTGAGGTGATGCGAGATGGTCGGCCCGGTGAGGTCGAAGGCGGGAGTGAGGTCGCATACGCACGCCTCCCCGCCCTCCGCCGAGGCGATCATCGACATCAGCTGCAGCCGCACCGGGTCGCCCAGGGCCTTGAAGGCCGGAGCAAGCACTGCGGCGGTTTCGGCCGGCACCCGCCGCTGAGCCAGTGGTGGGCAGCATGGCGTGTCAGCGGTCAGATCCACGAGAGCGCGGGGTGCGCCTTGCTTTGACATACCTCTAGGTTGACATCCTTCTAATCAACGTGCAACTCTCTGCTTAGACGGACGTCAAGACAGACGTCGCGGGAAGGGACTGTCATGTTCTCCAGAGGTCGACGCTCAGCGGTGGATCGAGCGGGAGCGCGGTTTTGTGACTCCTGCGCCACGGCGACCACCGCTGCGCAGCGCGCGCAGCGTAGCTACGACCACCTCCGCACCAGCTACTACACCCTGACCGGCTCACGGTAACCAGGAAGGGAAGGGACGTCATGATGAGCGAGAACACCCAGAGGGCAGCCGGCGGTTTCACCGGCGACCCGGCCGCCGCCCTGGCCGTGACCGGGTCGGGTTCCTGTTGCGGAAGCCCCGCGCAGGGGGTCGGTTCGATCCTCCCGCCCGCCGGCGAAACAGCGACCGACGGCCCGTGTTGCGGCACCCAACGGGCCGCCGAGGCGGCCGACTCATGCTGCGGCACCACGGCGAAGGCTGACGCCGTGCGCACCGGACAGGGGTGCTGCGGATGACCCCGGCAGCCGGCCCGCCCGCGGCCATGGCGGCGCGGCTCGCGGCCGTGTCCGCCAGGCGGATGACCACGAGCGTCGCCGCCCTGGCCGGGGACGACTTCGCCGGACGGCGGGTCGGCACACCGGGCGGGGCCGCCGCCCGCGCCTGGCTCGCCGACCACCTCACCGCGCTCGGCGCGAGGGTCGACACCGACGATTTCCCGGTCCGAGCCGTGCCGGACATCTACGCCGCACCGACCGTCACATGGGGTGTCGGCGCCGTGTCGGCGGATCTGACCTTCGGTCGTGAGGTGTCGATCCACCCGGCTTCCGCCGACACCATCGAGGTCAGGCGCGGCCTGCTGGGCGTGGCCGGTAGCGATGAGCCCGCCGGCCGTTGGCTGGTCGTGCCAGCGGGGATGAGCCTGTTCGACGCCTACCGGGACACCCGAGGGGCCGCCGGTCTGCTCTTGAGCCGCGCCGTCGACGCCGACGGATGGCAGTACACAACCCTCGCGGGCCCGGACCCGGGACCCCTGCCGGTCCTGACGCTGGACCCGCGCACGCACCCTGTCGTCCTGGACGCCGCCGGTGAGGGCTGGATGAGCGCGAACACCCCGCTGCGCCGCGCCGACGCCACCGGTGTCAACATCTACGCCACCTTCGGCCCACCCTCGCCCCGTACGTTGGAGCTGCTGTTGACCGCTCACTACGACGGGGTGGGGGACCACCCCGGCCTGCGCCAGCCCGGCGCGTCCGACAACGCCAGCGGCGTCGCCGTGGTCCTGGAGGCCGCCCGGGTCCTGTCCGCCGTACTCCCCGACGACCTCGGACTGTCCGTCGCGCTGCTCGACGCCGAGGAAATCGGGGCGTTGGGATCCGCCCACCACAGTTCCCAACTGCGTGACCGCGGCGGCAATCCGCTGGTCATCAACGTCGACGGCGCCGGCCGCCTCGACCAGGCCGCCGCGGTCGAGGCCGGCGGGCCCGCCCACCGACTGCTCGCCCTGCTCGACCAAGCCGGTCGACACACCGGCCTTGCCCTCACTGCCGGGCCGGTGGCGTCGGACAACCGCCGCTACGGCGCCGCCGGGCTCGCGGCCGTGGGCATCGGTGCGGGAATGGCCGGTTACCACAGCCCGGCCGACACCCCGGATCGCGTCGACCCGCACACCCTGACGGCCATCGCCCGCCTGGTTGTCGCGACCGTGTCCCTCGCCGCGCCCGCACCCGCTACACTTTCATCGTCAATCGGCGATAAACGATGAAGGGGGCGGTGTGGTGGCCGAGCTGCTCGACCGAGCCACCGCGCAGACGTACGCGTCGTGGTTCCGGGCACTCGCCGACCCGACCCGGGTGCAGATCGTGGAGTACCTCGCCCGGCACGCCCGGCCGATGAGCGTGGGGGAGATCGTCGCCGCCGTCGGCCTGGCGCAGTCCACCGTCTCGCAGCACCTGAAGATCCTCACCGAGGTGCGGTTCGTCCTCGTCGAGCCGGCCGGCACCGCCCGCCACTACCGGATCAACGACGCCTGCGTCGACTGCTTCCCCTCCGCCGCGGACGTGGTCATGGGCCGACCCGCCCCCCACCCGAACGGAGCCTGCTGATGGCCGACATCTCGGTGCGCCCCCTGCGGGACGCCGACGCCGACCGGGTTTTGGTCATCTACCAGTCCGGACTCGACGCCGGCAACGCCAGCTTCGAGACGACCGCACCCACCTGGGCGGCCTTCAACGCGGCGAAGCTGCCCGAGCATCGCTTCGTGGCGACCGACGGAAACGACACGGTGATCGGTTGGATCGCTGTCGCACCCATCTCGGGCCGCACGGTCTACGCCGGTGTGGTCGAGCACTCCGTCTACGTCGACCCCGCCGCGCAGGGCCGCGGCGTCGCCCGACTGCTGCTGGACACTCTGATCGCCTCCACCGAAGCCGCCGGCATCTGGACCATCCAGTCCGGAGTCTTCCCCGAAAACGCCGCGAGCCTCACCCTGCACGAGCGGGCCGGCTTCCGGGTCATCGGTGTGCGCGAGCGGGTCGGTCGCCACCACGGCCGCTGGCGCGACGTCGTTCTGCTCGAGCGGCGCAGCCCCGCCGTCACCTGACCAACCCTCGCCCCTGCAAGCGGGGCGCGTCTACCTATTTGATTCGACAGTTATCAACACAGAGGAGTTTGACTGATGAGCGCCCTGAACGAGCTGCCCGTCGTGGTCATCGGCGCCGGCCCGGTAGGCCTGGCCGCCGCCGCGCACCTACACGAGCGGCGCATCGCCTTCACCGTCCTCGAAGCCGGGGACACCCCGGGTGCCGCCGTGCGGCAGTGGGGCCACGTGCGGGTCTTCTCCCCGTGGCGCTACAACATCGACACGGCCGCCCGCCGGATCCTCGACGAGGCCGGCTGGCTCGCCCCCGACCCGGAAGCCCTGCCCACCGGAGCGGAGCTGGTCGACGACTACCTCCAACCCCTCGCGGAACTGCCGCAGCTCAAGCCGCACCTGCGCTACGGCGCCCGGGTCGAGGCCATCAGCCGCCTGGGCCTGGACCGGCTGCGCACCGCCGGCCGTGAGTCCACGCCGTTCCTGATCCGCCTCGCCGACGGCGACGAGCTCCTCGCCCGCGCCGTGATCGACGCGTCCGGCACCTGGGGCACGCCGACCGTCCTGGGCGCGTCCGGCTTGCCCGCCCGCGGCGAGACCACTGTCGCTTCGTTCCTGGAGCACGCGCTGCCCGACGTCCTTGGCGCGGCCCGGGACCGCTTCGCCGGTCGGCACACCCTCGTGGTCGGGGCCGGCCACTCCGCCGCGAACACGCTGCTGTCCCTGGCCGAGCTGGCCGAATCCACGCCGGGCACCGAGGTGACCTGGGCGATCCGGACGACCTCACCGACGCGGACCTACGGCGGCGGGGACGCCGACGCGCTGCCCGCGCGCGGTGCCCTGGGCTCGCGGCTGCGCGCGCACGTCGACGCCGGCCGGATCCGGCTGCTCACCGGCTTCTCCGTGCACGCCCTCACCCCGACAGGCGGGCGGGTGACCGTCGTCGTGCGGCATGCGGACGGCAGCGAGGAGTCAGTGACGGTGGACCGGATCGTCGCCGCGACGGGCTTCCGCCCCGATCACTCGATCGCCGCCGAGCTGCGCCTGGACCTCGACCCGGTGCTGGGCGCCACCCGCGCCCTCGCGCCGCTGATCGACCCGAACGAGCACTCCTGCGGCACCGTGCCCCCACACGGCGTGAACGAGCTCGCCCACCCGGAGACCGGCTACTACGCCGTCGGCATGAAGTCCTACGGCCGCGCGCCGACGTTCCTGATGGCCACCGGCTACGAGCAGGTCCGCTCCGTCGTCGCGGCCCTCGCCGGCGACTGGACTGCCGCCCGCGACGTCCAGCTCGACCTGCCCGAAACCGGGGTGTGCAACAGCAACCCCGCCGACTCCGCCACCGGCGACAGCTGCTGTGGGCCGACGCCCGCCGCCGAGCCGGCGGCGCGCGGGCTGGCCACCGGCATTTCCGGGGGTCTGCTGTCCGCACCGTTGAACCTGGTCACCCTCGACGCCGCCCCCGCTGGCGGTCAGGCCGGCGGCTGCTGCGGCAGCTGATGCCCACCACCACGAGGGTGCCCGCCGACCCCACAGTCGGCGGGCACCACGGCCACGGCTGGCGAATCGTCGCCGCCTTCGCCATCACCTCCACCGTCGGCTACGGCACCCTCTACTACGCCTACCCGGTCCTGCTCCGTCCCATGGCCGCCACCCTCGGCGCCTCCACCACCGCCGTGACCGGCGCGCTCACCGTTTCCGTCCTCGCGGGCGCCCTCATGGCCATCCCGGTCGGCCGGTGGCTTGATCACCGCGGCGGGCGCGCGCTGATGACCATCGGGTCGATCGCCGCGACCGCCCTGCTCGTCGCCTGGTCCCAGGTGCAGACCATCGGCCAGCTTTACGCCGTCATGATCGGCATCGGAGTCACCGGCGCGATGGTTCTCTACGAGCCAGCCTTCGCCGTCATCATCGCCTGGTTCACCCCGGACCGACGCGCCACGGCCCTGCTGGCCGTCACCATCGTGGCCGGCTTCGCCAGCACCATCTTCATGCCGCTGACCGGCCTCCTGGCCGCACACCTTGGCTGGCGCGACGCGCTCCTCGTCCTCGCCGTCATCCACGGCCTGGTCACCGTGCCCCTGCACGCATTCACCATCCGCCGACCCGGGTCGACAGCGACGACGGCACCTAGCGACCCCGCACCGCCGGCCGACGCCCAGCGGCGCGCGATCGTCAAGGCCGCGATGCGCGACGCCCGGTTCTGGGTCCTGTCCGCAACCTTCATCGCCCAGGGCGCGGCCACCAGCACCATGACCGTCCACCTCGTCGGCTACCTGATCAGCCGCGGCCACCCCGCCACCTTCGCCGCCACCGCCACCGGCCTGCTCGGCGTCCTGTCGGTCACCGGCCGACTCGTCCTGACCGCCGCCCGCCGACACCTACGCGTCACCACGATCGTGGCTGTCGTCTTCGCCACCCAGGCCGCCGCCGTCCTCACGATGCCCCTGCTCGCCGACACCCGCGCCGGCGCTGTCATCACCGTCGTCGGCTTCGGACTCGGCTTCGGCATCACCAGCCTCGCCACCCCAGCCCTACTCGCCGACCGCTACGGCACCACCGCCTACGCCACCATCGCCGGACGCCTCGCCGCCCCCGTCACCATCGCCAAAGCAACCGCACCCCTGGCAGCCGCCGTCCTCCTGCATACCGCTGGCGGATACACACTGCTGCTCACCGCCGTCGCCACCTGCTGCGCACTCGCCGCCATCGGCATGACCACCCGAGCGAGAACCCCTGCGCCACAACCCTTCACCGCCCAGACCTGAGGCGATCAACCCATACGCGCCCGGGCCGAACCGCTACACGGCCACACGGGCGTCGGGTCTAACAGCGTCACTCACACTTGTCCTCGGAGCCTCGCCCGTGCGGCTCGCAGCAATCGGGGCGGTGTCGGTACACCCGCAGATCACGTCCGCGACGGAGAGCTACCTCGGACGTGATCTCGTACAGGCACGCCTGCCACAGGACGTTCTCCCCGCCGCCGCGGACCACTTGGCCGTCACCCGGCCCGCCGCGCAGCAACACGTCCACCCAAGCGACGGTACGTCGTTCCTAGGCGCCTGGTGATACGACCGGTCCGGCTGCCTTCCCATTCGTCCCGACCGACGGGATGCCCGACCGTGGTCCCACTCCTGCTGGCTGACTAGAACGGGACGCCGCGTCTGGCCCGGGCCGTCCGGGCTATCGGCTGACGCGAACGTTGCTGGATGCTGCCGAAGCTCTGTTCGCCAGATCGGCAATTCCGGCGCGGCCTGAAGTTGGTACGTCGGCTGGCAAGCAGTTGGCAGCGGGTTCGTGGCGGTGTCAGCCGCGCGGCGCGTACATGATCACGGCGACGCCGATCAGGCAGATCCCCGCGCCGGTGATGTCCCACCGGTCTGGGCGGAACTTGTCCACGACGACGCCCCAGGCCAGGGAGCCGGCGACGAAGATTCCGCCGTAGGCGGCCAGGATCCGGCCGAAGTTCGGGTCCGGCTGCAACGACGCCGCGAAACCGTACGCACCGAGAGCCACGATCCCGGCAGCGATCCACAGCAACCCGCGATGCTCCCGCCAGCCCTGCCAGATCAGCCAGGCCCCGCCAATCTCGGCCAGCGCAGCCAGGACGAACAAGACGAGGGAACGCGCGAGGGTCACGACGAGGAACCTACCGAGGTCTCCTCCGGCGACCGATGTGTAGACGGTTCGGCGCAGGCACAGCTCCCGCCAGCACATCCGGTGCGGTGCCGGCGCCGCCGGGCCGCCCACCACCAGGCGACGCCCGCCGCGACTGCCAAACCGACCGCGACGCCGGGCATCGCCCGGGTGGCGGCGGCCCAGCCGGCACCGCCGAGGAGCCCGGCCGCCAGCAGCAGCGGCAGCACGCAGCATGCCGCGCATGCGACGCCGGCCAGCCCGGTCAACCCGGACGGCAACAATCGACGTGGATCAACCCTCGACAAGATCAGCTCCCTTGGCTAGTTCCACGAACGGAAGCGGACAGCATGGGCTGTCCGCGCACGCGACCAGGTCGTCGCAGCCAGCGGCGACCGCCTCGCGCAGCGTGTCCCGGATCACCGACAGGTCGGCGATCTTCTGCTCCACCTCGACCAGCTTCGCCTGAGCGCGGGCCTGCAACCCGGCCTCGGGCCGTCGACCATGCCGGTGAACACCCACGTCCAGCAGGTCGGCGACCTCATCCAGGGTGAATCCCAGCCGCTGCGCGGTCTTGATCACCCGCAGGACTGTGACCGTCTCCGGCGGGTAGAGCCGATGCCCACCCAACGTCCGATCCGGCTCGGCCACCAGACCTCGCCGCTCGTAGTAGCGCAGCGTCTGCTGGTTCACCCCCGCCGCCTCCGCTACCTGCCCCGACCGCAACCCCGGCTTCACGCGACGTCCTGGAGCCCGGCGCGTGCGGCGAGAGCGTCGAGTACGTCGACGTGACCCGCCGGCACCGCTACGTCCAAGGCGAGCTGCCCGCCGGTCGCCGTCAAGGTGAAGGTGAAGAACGAGCAGCACCCGGTTTCCCTTGTAACCAGGTCCGCCGCCCGTCCGGCTACCGTCGGCTCGGGCCGCAGCTCCAGCCGCACCCGCAACCGGTCAACCCGCTCCACTCCGACCACCGCTGAGGCGAACAGGTCATCGAACTCGGCCAGCCGCAACGGCCGCTCCACCGTCGGCAGCGTGCACGCCTGCGGCACCCACGGATCCTCACCCAGCGCCTTCATCTCGGTCATGCTCCGACGGTAGACCTGTACCTAGGTACAAGATGCAAGCCGCTCGCGCGAGCTTCGGTTTCGGGCGGCCCGGCAAGGTCGACTGGCAGCGAGGAAACCCGGGCAAAGCTGCCATCGCGGTCCCGGGGCATGTCGATCTCGACCGGGCCGACAACCGTGAGCACCGTCTTGGACCGCGCACCGTTGTGGGGTGCGATCAGGTCCGCGCCGACACCGTCCGCCGGCTATCCCAGCCCGTTCTTCGCCACTGCGGGAGTATCCACGACAGCCATCGATCCTTCAGACATCAGGTTTGCCCGGCCGTGCTTCGCCCGACTATGGGGTGGGGCTCGCGGCGAGTCCGGTGCAGGCGTGCAGGCCCGCGTACTCCCGGCGGATCCGGGCCGCGTCCTCCCCGCCGGCGAGTTGTGGTCGACCGGTGCCTCGGGAGATCGTTGCGGGTACCAGTTCCGTCTTCGAGATCGCCGAACCGTCGAGGGTCACCCGCAGCACCCCGGTGTCGTTGCTGTACGCGTCGTCACGCCACCACAGGAAGTTTCCGAGTCCGTACTGGATGAAGGTCTTGCCGTGCCACCCGTCGCCGAGCAGTAGGTGGGCGTGGGTGCCGACCACGATCGTGGCACCCGCCTCGGCCATCTCAGCAGCGAACGCGCGAGCCTCGGCGGGTGGACACGCGTCGCCCTCCGTCCCCCAATGGACGTAGACGATGACCACGTTGGCCTGGCCCCGGGCGGCGCGCACCGCCGCGACGGCGCGCGGCAGGTCCCGGGTCATCGCGATGCCGGCCCGGGTGTCGGTGGCTTTCCACTCCGACCACAGCTCGGAGACCTGGCTGAAGCCGAGGATAGCGATTCTGGTACCGCGTATCTCGCTGATCCACGGCCGGTACGCCGCTGCCGCGTCGGGGCCCGCCCCGACGGCCGGCAACCCAACGGCCCTGGCTGCGTCCAGGGTGTCGGCCAGCCCCGTGCGCCCGTAGTCCAACGCGTGGTTGTTGGCGATCGACACGACGTCGATGCCGGCGGCCTTCACCGCGTCATACGCGCTTGCTGGCGCCTGGAAATGGAACTCCTTCGGCTCGGGAGCGCCGCGTGTGGTGACCGCCGTTTCCAGGTTGACCATCGTCAGGTCTGCGGCCGACAGGGTCGACGAGATCGAACCGAACGCGGTCGCCGGGTCGCCCAACAGGTCGGCCGTACGGCCGGCGAAGTGCACGTCGCCCGCGAAGGCCAAGGTGATCTCGGCGGGGTGCGACGGGGAGGCCGAAAGGGCGGCGCGGGTCGGCGCACCGGCCGGCGGGGTCCGGACGGCATCGCACGCCGCAACAGTCAGGGTCGCCGCCAGCGCGACGAAGGAACGTGCCCAATTCACGCAGCGCAGCGTACAGAAACCCGCCCGATCCTAGGCCGACTTGGCCAGTATTGCCGTCGGCCTGACCTGCCTGGAAAGCGAGTCGGCGGCGCGCAACGCGTCCCACTGTTCCCCGACGGGCCAGTCGGCCGCGCCGAGTCGCTCGGCCAGTGTGGGGACGTCGCCGTGCTAACGGTCGAGCCGGGTCGCCGTCACCGTACGGCCGGCGGCGCCCTCGACGGCCAGCCGGATCTGCCGGGCGAGCGCGAGGCCGTCGTCGCGGTTGGACTGGTCGAGGGGGACGGAGGCCCAGACCAGAGCGGCGACACTGCCGTCCGCCGGCGGCGTGGACCGGGGGAGCGACGACGGCGGATACGCTACCGGGTCCCTGGAGGGAGGTCCGCCGGTACAGGTCTTCGAGGTGAACCTGTACCGGCGGACCAATCTCATCCAACCGGGTTTACATGACTGACCCGCGACCCCGCTCGGACCAGATGGGCGCTTACTTCTTGCGGATCGTGATGGTCGCCTTACGGTAGTTGTTGCGCTTGTCGATCTTCGTCGGGTCGTAGTTCTGCTCGATGTTGCCCGCCGCATCGACCGAGAACCAGTGGAACGTCGTCGTCTCGGTCACGTGGAACACCTCGCCCGGCTCTCGGAATTCGGTCGCTTCGTAGCGTGGCGACTGGAGTGTGGGCCGGCTGCCGTCCGTCGTGTAGTAAATGGTGGCCGGCTCGCTCGTCTCGAAGCGCACGTCGACGGGCTTGGAGTACTTTCCGCCGCCGGGAACGAGCTTGGACGTCGGGTCCTTCTTGTCCTTGCCCCAGTCCGCCGCGACCCGGAACATCTCCATGATTCCGTTGGCGTACTCCATCGTCTCGGCGTGGCCGCTGACGAGGTTCGGATCGCCCTCCCACACCGGCTGGAACGAGCCGCCCTGCCAGTTGCCGGTGGCCGGGTTGTAGACCGAGCCGCCGACCTCCCAGCCGAAGGCGTAGATCCCATAGGTGTGGTACAGGTCCTCGCGCACGTTGCCCGCGGAGGAGTAGAGGACGTCCGACGAGCCGCCGACGTTCTCCGGCGTGACGACGGTCTCCCGGTGCGCCTTGACCTGCGACAGGATCCTGCCGGCCGACTGCCAGTAGAACGCCTCGTCACCCAGCGGCGGGCGCGGCGTGGTGATCCGCCCGTCCGCGATGTAGGCACCGGGCTGCCAGAACAGCTGGCCGCCGTTGGAGTGCACCGACATCATGAACTTGATGTTCGAGTACTTCTCGACCAGCCAGATGATGTTCTCCGACTCAGGTTCGGACAGCTTCTCCGGTCCCTGGTAGGTGTCGCTGACGCAGCTGGTCGACGCACCCGAGTAGCCGTCGTGACCCGACCCGACCCGGTAGTTCCGGTTCAGGTCGACGCCCCAGGAGTTACGCCGGGCCGGATCTGCGTTCTCATCCGGACAGTGGTTCGTCATGTTCCGGCGCTGCGAGGCGAAGTTGTAGAAGCTGTAGTTCGCCCCATCGGGGTTGTTGGACAGGATGAAGAAGATGTCGGTGCTCTCGACGATCTTCTTTGTTTCCTTGTCCGACTTGTAGTTGTGCACCAGACGCTCGGCCGACTCCAGCGAGGTCGTCGCGGGCACCCACTCGCGGGCGTGGTCCTGCGCCTGGATCAGTACACCGGGGTTCCTGCCGTCGCGGTGCTTACCGATCCGCAGGACGGGGATCGTGGCCGGGCCACGCGGCACCTCGCCCTCCGGTGCGCCGACGCGCTTCTGGTCGAGGAAGTCGGTCAGCGCGACAGGGCCGGACGTCGGCGCGACGATGCCGGTGCCCGCGTTGGTTCGGTACGGGTGCGCCCGGTCGATGAGGCCCTGGGACTGGGCCTCCAGCGCCGCCGCCACCTCGGTAGCCGTACTCGCGCCCCCGGCGGAGGCGTCCTTCGCGAGGAGGACGCGAACCGCCTTGCCCGCCACCTCGACGGTGAGCGGAAGGTTCGCCCCCGGGCGCTCCACGAACTCGACGGTGATGTCGTTGCCACCCTCGTGGCCCCACGCCGTCGAGCTGACGACGACCGCAGACTGCCCGGTACCGCCGATCGTGGCCTGCGCCTTGCGCTGGTAGCCATTCGTCTGGTTCGGCAGGTAGACGATCTCGGCGATGTCCGGGTACTGCCGGGCGATCTCCTTGGCGCGGCTGTAGAGCTGCTGCGGGTTCCGGTAGCCGTCGACGAAGTCCGACTTGTAGCCCCGATTCTCCGTCAGCGGCGGCGGAGCGTCCTCGAGCCAGTCGGAGACGTCGCCGGTGGTGACGCCACCGGTCGAGCTCGTGACCCGGATCTGGTTCGGGCGCACGTCGAGCTTGAACAGGTTCCGGTGGAACATGTACTGCCCGGAGTCGACGAACCGGCTCATCGTCCGGGCGAAGCCGAACGAGGTGCGCCGGCCTGAGTCGTTCTCGAGCTGCATGGAGACGATCGGGTCCGCCTGCTGCCCTTCGGTGGTCCGCGCCTCGACGTAGAGGAAACCCTGGCCCTTCGTGGTGAACCAGTCAGCGCGGACGATCCGTACCGTCTCCTCGTGGCTGAGCGGCTGGGCAGCCTGCATACGGGAGGCTTGGATGCCCCCGTCGGCCTCTTCGCTCCAGGCGAACCCTTCGTCGTCGCCGAGAATTTCGACGCCCATCGCCTCGAGTTCGGCGATCTGCTCGGCGGTTACCACCGCCTCGCCTTCGATGCCGCTGGGCACGCGCCTGAGGCCGTGCTCGAGGTCGAAGCCGGCGGCGACCACCTTGTCCAGCATGTCGGCACCGGTCAGCTGGATGCGTACGAGGCGTACCGACTCCTGGTCCTCGAGGTGGGACCGCCCCGAACCCGTCGTGGCTGTGGACGCCGCGGGATCCGCGCCTACGGGCGCGGGCACGACGAGGACGCTCGCCACCAGGGCGGGCAGCGCGAGAAGCGCGATGCGCAGTCGTCTGCGGTGCATGCTTCCCTCCTTCTGTTTCGGCCTGTGGTTGATGCGTGGCCGGCCCACGAGCGGGCCGGACCGAACCATTCGGATGGATATGCTGAGGTCGCCCACGGTGAGCCTGGGTACGACGACGGTCGTCGTCGTAAGAGGCGCATGCGGGCTGTGAGCGACCTGGGCGCGGTGAGTGTATGCAAATTCTTCGCATCGACGGCCCGCGTGAGCCCGATCTTGAGCATTGCTTGAGTTAGTCGTTCAAGCTCGGCTACTGACGTCCGGAGCAGTCCTGCGTGGACTTCGGCGGGTGGTGCTCAGCGTGAGGTGGCCACCGTCTGACGATTCTCCAGATCCGCGCAGATCACGATGATCAAGGCGGTGGCTGTGGCCGCGATCTTGGAGTACCTCGGCGGACCCGTTTGAACTGGAATGGCAAGTCGTGGTCAGACCGTCAGGCACGGCGGGCCCGACGTCGCCCTCGGGTGCCTGGACGGCGGCCCGCTGGCGGCCGACGCAGTCAGACGTGGGGAGGCTCCGAGACCGGAACTTGGTTCCGGCTGTCCGTCGGGTGACTTCTAGCCGAATGGGATGACGCCGGATAGGCGTAGTCCGCGCTGGGAATCGGTTCGTGTCGATCGACCGATACAGCCCCCACGTCTACGGCTAGTGCGCGCCGACGGGTGAGTGCAAAGTTGGTCGCCTTGGTGACGCGCCTACCCCGGTGGCGGGGGCCGGGCGGTGTGACGCTTGGAACGTCCTGGCGGTGTGTGGTGCAGCCCGAGCGGACAGACGATCCGATTGGTGTCCTCCTGTTGCAGAGACCGGCCGACGCCACGCTCGATTATCCTGCCGACCAGGACGAAACCGGTGTTGGAGTAGGCCCAGCTCTCTTCGGGTTCGAGGTCCGGCCGGTGGTTCATCGCCCGCGGCACGAGTTGCTCGCGGGTGTAC
Source organism: Micromonospora sp. NPDC005087 (assembly GCF_042872965.1). Taxonomy (NCBI): domain Bacteria; kingdom Bacillati; phylum Actinomycetota; class Actinomycetes; order Micromonosporales; family Micromonosporaceae; genus Micromonospora; species Micromonospora sp. NPDC005087. The sequence continues at coordinate 41,822 of NZ_JBIALB010000009.1, forward strand.
ATGTCGTATCGCTGCGACTGTGCAGAAAGAGACCTCAAACTGACCCGCGCCACGGCACCTCACCCTGCGGGCCTCACCGCTGGCCGTCCGCTTCACCGCGATCTGCCTGGGCTGGACGGCGATCAACCCGCAACATCAGCTGCGGGTACGGACGAGCGCCCCGCTGCTGGTGCTCAACGGTCGTTTAGGACCCGGCAACCCCGTACGACGGCGCGCTCCGGGTCGTGCGAGAGATCGGCAGGCAAGCCCACCTCCTCACCTATGAGGGGTCGGGGCACGGCAGCTGCCCACGGACGGAGTGCGTCCGGAGTCACGTCGAGCGGTACCTCATCGAAAGAGCCACACCCCCAACCGGCGCGAGCTGTCCGGCCGCCCCGGCCTGACGCAACGAAGTCGTCGCGGCGACGCCCCGGCTCACACGGTAGGTAGCTCGCTCGGGCCGACGAAGGTCGGACCGGCCTCCTACTCGACAGCTGGGGCGTCGCCGACGGCGAAGGTACGAGCAGTTCCCACAGCCGTTTTACGGCAAACCTCCCCAGACCGGCCTCCGGTGCGGGCAAGATGAGATGGATTCGCCCAGCGACGCGGTGAGCGGGGGTCGGCCGTGAACGACGGATTGGTGACCAGGCGGAGCGCCTACGATGTCGGAGAGACAATCTCCGCGCTGCAGGCTGAGGCGGAACGCGTGGGCGCTGCGGTGGCGGCGGTGGTCGACCATGCGGCGGCCGCGCGCAAGGCCGGGCTGAGTATGCCCGACACACAGGTAATCATCTTTGGGAACCCGCAGGCGGGCACTCCGCTCATGCAGGCCCGTCCCGAGATCGCCATCGACCTGCCAATGCGACTCATGGTGCGAAACGACGGACAACCCGGCTCGCTGGTGACCTGGCAGGACCCCGCGTACCTCGCCCAGCGGTACGGACTGGGCGAGGATCAGCTTGCACCCCTGAACGCCCCGGCCAAGATCGCCTCCGCGGTCGACGGCCACTGAGCACGGCCCGAATCGGCCGCCCACACAGCCCGCAACAGGCCACCCCGGCACCGCTCGTCGCCGGGGGCGGTGAGCGTCGGCAGCGTGGACCCAAGGCCCGAGCAGGAGAGGTGCCGATGGCCGCCGTCCGTGTCCCGCCGACCGTCTTCGGCATTCCCTTCGGGCTGGCCGGCCTGGCGGGCAGTTGGGCCGTCGCGGCGGGCGGCGGCAGCGCGCCGACCTGGGTCGGCGACGCCCTGCTCGTGCTCGCGGCGGCGGTCTGGCTGGCCACCACGGTGGGCTACGCGGCCTACACCCTGTCGGTCCGCCGCGCGCTCGTCGCTGACCTGCTCGATCCGGTGCTCGCCCCATTCGCCTCGCTTGCGGTGATCACGCCGATGCCGCTTGCCGCCCAGGGCCTCGCGCCGCACCACCTCGGTGCCGCCCGGATCGTCGTCGACGTGTTCGTCGTCCTCACTGTGCTGTTCGGTGCATGGATAACCGGCCAATGGATGTACGGCCCGCTCGACCTCGATCGCATGCACCCCGGCTACTTCCTGCCCACCGTGGCCGGTGGACTCGTCGCCTCCGCCAGCACCGCCGTCGTCGGGCAGCGCCCGCTCTCACTGCTCATGCTGGGACTCGGGCTCGTCTGCTGGCTCGTCATCGGCTCGCTGACGCTCAACCGGCTGTTCTTCCGGCCGCCGCTGCCGCCAGCGCTGATTCCGACGTTGGCTATCGAGGTGGCGCCCCCTGCGCTGGCCGCTGTGGCGCTGTTTGCTCTCAACGGGGCGCGGATCGACTTTGTCGTCTCGCTAATTTCCGGTTACGGGCTGTTGATGGTCCTCACGCAGGTCCGGCTCCTCCCCGCGTACCTGGGCTTGTCGTTCGCCCCCACGTTCTGGGCGTTCACGTTCCCGTTCGCGGCGGTGGCGACGACCACGTTGCACTGGATCGCCGACACCCGGCCGTCCGGGCACCGGGTCTACGCGTACCTGGTGCTGGCCGCGATCACCGTGCTGATCGGCGGCATCGCCGTCCGGACGGTTGTCGCCGCGGCCCGCGGGCAACTGCTGCCAACGGCTCCGGCACCCGCTCGAACGGACCGCTGAACACCGATGCGCCGGGCCGCGTCAGCCGCACCGGTCCAGCCGCTTGAGCGTCGCGGCGGCGACCAGGCCGTACGCGACGTACGGTAGGGCATCCTCGAGCCAGCCCTCGGCGCCCCAGCGGCGCGGGTCCGTCACCCCGAGCGCGGCCATCGACCCGTCGGCCACCAGCATGCCGCCGATCCCGATCACCCCCGCCGCCACCGGCAGTGGTGGCCGCCGCCGCCCGGTGAGCGCCGCGAAGAGCGACACGGCCAACACTCCGTTGACGAACCCGAACACCGGCCCGAACCCGGCACGCCGCTTCGCCGCCCGGTCTGCCGGCCCCAGGTTCACGTGGGCCAGATCCACCATCCGCTGCACGGCGCGCTCGTGCGTGTCGCTCATCGGACGAGCCCGGACGCCCACGTCGAGATTGCTGAACAGTTCGCGGGCGAGCGTGCCGGCGGCACCGGCCACGATCCCGTTCGTCAGACTGGCCAGCCAGTTCCTTGCCATGAGATCACCTCGGCTTTGTCCGTTATCGCCCGCGTCCCGCCGACCTCTGGCCGCGATGTCCGGCATACCCGCCCCGTGCCACGTCATTTCTGCCGCGACTCACGCGTGCCAAACGCCGTCGGCAACCGGGACGCTGCCTTCCAGCTCTCCGCCACACGAAGCCGTGCCGCAGCTCGCGGGGAGTCCAGTCACGCGGGCCAAGGCGGCCGCAACGGGCCGCACGCGCCGCCGCCAGGGCGCTCGCCGGCCGCTGCCGCTCTGCGGCCGTCACGCCTGATGCCCGGCGGCTGGCGCGGACAGCGGGAAGCCCGGAGGACCGCCGCAGAACGACAGCCCGTTGCGTGGGCAGCTGGTGGGTCGGCAGCCGCCCGGGGCGCGGCGGCCGTCGCACGTCCGCGCCGTTGCCGTAGCGAGCGGGTGAAGAGGGTTTTGCTCAGCCTGGGGCGAGGAGGCAGAACTCGTTGCCTTCGGGGTCGGCGAGGACCGTCCACGGGACTTCGTTCTGGCCTAGGTCGATTGCGGTGGCGCCGAGAGTGCGCAGCCTGGCCGCCTCGACCTCCAGGTCGTCACCTGGATACGGGCGGGCGTCGAGATGGACGCGGTTCCACACGGTCTTCACGTCGGGTGTGCGGAGGAACTGCAGATATGGGCCGACACCCTTGGCGGAGCGCAGTACCGCTTTGTGGTCGGTCACCTCGTGCAGGGTCCAGTCCACGGCCTCGCCCCAGAAGCGGGCCATGGCACGCGGATCCGCGCAGTCGACCACTACCGTGGCGATCGGTCCGGTGTCTCGGATCGGGTCGTGCCAGTCCAGCACGCAGAACTCGTTGCCCTCTGGATCGGCCATGACCGTCCATGGGACGTCGCCCTGGCCGACGTCGGCGGGTGTTGCGCCGAGATCCTTTAGGCGCGTGATCACCTCCGCGTGATGGGCCGCCGAGGTGGTGGCGAGGTCGACGTGCACGCGGTTCTTCACCGTCTTGGGTTCCGGGGAGACGACGAGGTCGATGCAGACAGCGACGGGGTCGGGGTAGACGAAGCCCTCGGGTTCGAGGTTGGTCACGCCGGGTCCCTCGCTGGAGACTTCCCAGCCGAGCGCCTGCGCCCAGAAGCCGCCCAGCGCGGAGTCGTCCCGAGCCTTCATGTTGATTTGAACCAGCCGCGTTGCCACGCCGACGATGCTAAAGGAAATCAGGTCGATCCGGGAGATGGAGACGTGGCCTCGCAGGGCGGAGGACTGGGTGACGATCGGAAAGCAACAGGCGGGACACCGCTGCACGTCGGTGGACGAGTCGGCCACGAAGCAGATCGCCGCGCGACTCGTGCTGCCGCCGCGTACCGTCTCGACCCACCTGTACAAGGCCTTTTCCCCAAGCTGGGCGTGAGTTCGCGCGCGGGTCTCCTTGCCAGATATCGCGAGACCGCTGCTGATTACGTCGGCGGCGGTTGCGAAGGAGAGAGCAATGTGCGGAGTTGCCTGCGTGACCTGACGCCGAGCTTGCTGAACACGTTGCCGAGGTGCCACTCCACCGTGCGTGGGCTGATGAACATCTGGGCGGCGATCTCAGGATTGGTGTGCCCGTCTCTGGCCAGCCTGGAGATCTGGGCTTCCTGGCTGGTGAGTTCTGTGCCAGTTCCGGCCGTCCGCTTGCGTACGGTTTCCCCGGTTGCCAGTAGCTCTTTGCGGGACGTGCGTAACAGATCAGTCTCGAGACATGGGTGAAACCTCTGGCTAGCCGGGTGGTGACGGCGGCTCGGGCGGCCGTCCGCGGGCGCGGGCTGCGTCGGATATGGCGATCCCGGTCAGGACGAGGGCAGCGGCGGTGGCGACGACGACTGGTGGCAGGGGGAGCATCGCCGGTGTCAGGGCGGCCAGTGCAAGGACGCCGATTGGTCGGGACCGGGATACGCGGCAGAATACCGCGTGCTCGAAGCGGGCGCGCCCGGCCAGGTACAGCGCGGGTCCGCCGAGGATGACGGCGATCCAGGCCGGTGGGGTGTGCCCGAGTGGATTTGCGATGACAAGTTCGTCGCCGACGGCTGTAGCGACCACGCCGGCCACCATGGCCAGGTGGGCGTATGACGCCGTTCCGGCGAGGCGGACCGGGTCGCCAGACACGGCAATCGCTTCGGCCAGGACCTGCCCAGCGCGGTATATGTAGATCCGCCACAGCAGCACGGTGGTCGCGATCGACACTGCGAACGCGGCGACCCTGTCCGGCGCGAAGCCGCTGCTGCTCAGGGCCAGTCCGGTAACGAAGATCAGCTCGCCGAGCGCGATGATGAAGAACTGCCGGTAGCGCTCGGACAGGTGCTCGCCCGAGATCACAAGATCTTCGCTGGGCGTACGGCCCGCCCCCGGGGTGGGGAAGCCGATTCTGCCTGCCGTGTGGTCAAGGACCACCGCGAGTGCCCACAACGCACCACGCGCCGTACCGTGCACGAGCGCCCCCGCGAACCACGGCAGCGCCGACAGGCCGTACCAGAACAGCCCGCGCACGCCGGTGCGCTGCAGCTCGTGGCCACGCAGAACGACCACGAGGACGAGCCCGCGGCCGAGCTGGATGGCGACGTAGGCACCCGCGAAGATCAGGCCCGTGTCGCCGAATGCCTCGGGCACCGCGGCCGCCATCACCAGGCTGCCGACCATGGTCGCGATGACCAGCGCCTGGATTACCGTTCGTTGCGGGTCCGTCCGGTCGGTCAGCCACGCGGTGCTGGACCAGACCCACCACAGGGCCCCCAACAGCACCAGCGTCCGGAAGGCGCCGCCCCACCCGAGATCCTCGGCCAGGCCGCGCGAGAGCTGAGCGAGCGCGAGGACGAACACCAGGTCGAAGAAGAGTTCCAGGAACGTGGCCCGCTGTGGATCCTCGGCTTTCCGCACCAGCTCGGACGCCCTGCCCGTCGTCATCGGCTCGCCCGTTCTGCCAGCTCTGCTCCACGTTTGGGAGCATTCTGACATGCGGCAGCGGCGATGATCGCGAACGTGCCGCCATGGACTGGATCGAGCGACCCGCGTTACACGGACGGGCGACAGTCGACGCCGGTGAGTTCCTTATACCGATATGTCACGCAGGTCCTGAGAACCGGACAGCCGGCTTCCGGCGATGTCGGGCTCCACTTGATGCGTTACGGATCGCTGTCATTTGATTCGTGACACGTCCGACTAGATGATCTTGGTTGTTCCTTGTCTCAGGCTACTGGTCTTCAGTCCCAGTGGTTGAACAGCAGCTCGCCGAGGGTGGTTGGCTTCCAGTAGCGGATCTGGTCGTGCTCGCCGGGGTCGAGAGCGCTCAAATCAACCTGTGACGGGTCACGCCGGTGACGGTTGCGCCGATGGCGCGGGCGGCGTGGTGACACGCGTGTCGGTGACGGGTAAACGGGGCGGTGCACCGGCACGATCCGGATCTACGATGAGACCCAGCTGGTCGTCGTGCATCGGTCTGGATATGGACCGTCATTTCTGGCAACGACAATGAAGGAGAAGACCTTGAGTGACGATGTCACCCAGTACATCAACAAGGCGCAGCCGTGGCAGATCGATGTGTGCGAGAAACTACGTGCGATGGTCGGCCAGACCATTCCAGATGTCGAGGAGCGGCTCCAGTACGGCAAGCCGCACTACCTCAAGAACGGGCACTACGCGGCCGTCATCGCGGTGGCCAAGGACAAGGTCTCGTTCATGATGTTCAACGCAACGGACGTTCCTGAGGTCAAGGGGTTTCTTCGGGCTCTGGGCAACGGTGAACGCAAAGCCGTTGACATCAGAGATGGGCAAACCGTCGACTACGGCGCACTTGGCAGCATCCTGGAGAAGACCGCGACTGCCCTGTAGCTGCCCGGGTGTGTGCCGGGCAAGGCCTGGTCCTGGCATCGCGAGCCCAGGCCGCGGCCGTCCGATGTCCGGCACCTACACCGAGGTCGTACCGAGTGCGCATCGCGGCGTCGGTCCTACGGGCCCTGCCCGGTGGCGGACACCCGCGCCCGGCCGTCACGTGCGGGAGCGTGGCTTCGGCAGATGGTTGAAGATCCAGAGCCACACCGAGTTCCCCCAGCGAGCGGTACGCGTCTCTGCCTGCCGGGACGCCTCGACTGCGGTGAAGCCGTAGTCGCGCATCTTCTCCTCGTAGGCACCGATCGCTGCGACGATGTCGGTGCCGCCACCGGTGAGCGCACCGCACAGGTTCGACGCGTCCAGTAGGGCCGTATTCGCGCCGGAGCCACGGGCCGGGCTCATCGCGTGGATCGCGTCGCCGAGCAGGGTCACCCGGCTCGGCGTCCACGGCTGGACGCGTTCGGCGCTGCGGACCCGGACGAGGAACGTCTCGTCGACCGCGGCTTTGGCGAGCAGCGCGCGCAGGTCGGGGTGCCACGTACGGATCGCCGTGGACGCGACGACATGCAGCGCCACCGCGTCCATCCCGGTCATCGTCGCGTCTGACTCTGGGAACCGGTCATGCTGCGCGGACACGCCCCACATCAGGTAGTCGCCGGTCGGGCTCAACCTCACCCTCGGGGCGATTGCGGCGGCCGCCTCCGGCGGCGGCTGGCGTAACTCGACGAGTCCGGTCGCCAAGCCGATGTGGCCGCCGATGATCGCGGTGAACCCGTCACGTAGCGCCGCCGGGACGAGCCGTCGCGTCTCGTCGTCGAGCGGCGTCTTGCCGTAGATGATGCGCGACCCGGTGTCCACGACCGTCGCGTCGGGCAGCATCGTGCGGCGGACCGCCGAGTGCACGCCGTCCGCGCCGACGAGCACGTCGGCGCGCTCGGTCGAACCGTCCGCGAAGTGCATTGTCACACCGGCCGTGTCCTGCTCGTACTCGTCGAGTTCGCGGCCGAAGTGGATCCGATCGTCGAGGCCTGCGCCGAGAATCTCGCGAAGCGTCCCGCGGTTGACCGACGTGCTGAGCGTCTCGGGCTGGTACGGGTCGCGGTTCGGGTCGGTGAGTGTCTCGTGCAGGACGCGCAGTTGGGCGGAGAGAACGGTAAACTTCCTGCTCGGCTGGCTCGCCGTCGCGAGAAACAGCCGGAACAGCTTCGGCGGCAGGCACTTGTCGAGTGCCAGGCTGGCGCGTGCGTCGACGTGCAGCCGGTAGCCCTGCCGGCGGACGTCGGGCGCGGCGTCGCGTTCGTAGACCTGGACGTCGACGCCGGCCCGCACGAGCCCCTGGGCGAGGCACAACCCACCGAGGCCGGCACCGGCCACCGCCACGCGCAGATCGCTGCTCAACCCTGTCGCCTTCCAGCTTTGCCGGCGTACCGTCCCGGGTTGGATTGACTCGCGGGGTTGAGTAGTTCAGGCCGCGTGTGCGGGTCCTTGGCGATCGGCGCCTCACCCGCGCGGGCGACCGCGACCGCATCACGACGCGACTCCGGCGGGAACGCCTTCGGCATACAGACATCCTTCCAGTGAGGAACACATCCGCACAGGTCAGGAGTCAACCGAACCGGGCGGAGGGTCGTCCCGCCAGCGCTGGCCGCCGTCGGGCGCCCGCTAGGCCGGACCGGCCGCCTTCGCCTGGTGGGCAGCGGACCCGCCGACCCGCCGAGCGCGGCGTTGCCAAGCGCGGCGGAAAAAACTTCTGGCAGGGTGTCGAGCGGGCCGACCGCCGTTCGACGCGTAGGTGAGATGGCACCCTGACATGAGGAGACAGCGATGCGGTTCATGGTGATCACCAAGGCCACCGCGGCGAGCGAGGCCGGCGTGCTGCCCGCCACCGAGGATTTCGACACGATGGGCAAGTTCATTCAGGAGATGGTCGACGCCGGCGTGCTGCTGGACGCCGGCGGCCTTCAGTCCAGCGCCAAGGGTGCCCGGATCTACTTCGACGGCGACAAGAAGACCGTGGTGGACGGGCCGTTCACCGAGACCAAGGAGCTCATCGCCGGTTACTACCTGGTCGAAATGAAGTCGCTCGAGGAGTGTGTCGAGTGGTTCAAGCGCTGCCCGATCCAGCACCCGGGCGTGGGGGCGCAGACCAACATCGAGATCCGGCGGGTCTTCCACGCCGAGGACTTCGGCGAGGAATTCACCGCCGAGCAGCAGGCGGCCGTGGAGAGGCGGCGCGCGACGGTCGCCGGGAACTGATCACCGCAACCTGGGAGACGCGGGTTCGGCTCAGGACCGAACCCGCCCGCGTGGCATGAGCGTGCTTGCGTCCGATCGCGCGGTGGGGTAGACGGGGGCCGTGGCCACTGACACCCACCGCGCGATCGAGGCTGCCTGGCGGATCGAGGCGCCCCGGCTCATCGCCGGACTGACCAGGCTCGTCCGCGACATCGGCGTGGCCGAGGAGTTGGCGCAGGACGCGCTGGTCGCGGCGCTGGAGCAGTGGCCGGCGGAGGGCGTGCCGCGCAATCCGGGCGCGTGGCTGATGACCACCGCCAAGCGTCGGGCCATCGACCAGATCCGGCGCAACGAGACCTTCAAGCGCAAGGTCGAGGAGGTCGGCCGGGAACTCGAGGAATCCACCCCGGACATCGGCGCGATGGTCGCCGAGGACGACGGCATCGGCGACGACCTGCTGCGGCTGGTGTTCGTGGCCTGCCATCCGGTGCTGTCCACGGAGGCCCGCGCCGCACTGACCCTGCGGCTGCTCGGCGGCCTGACCACCGACGAGATCGCCCGGGCCTTCCTGGTGCCGGAACCGACCGTGGCGCAACGGATCGTGCGGGCCAAGAAGACCCTGGCCAACGCCCAGGTGCCGTTCGAGGTACCGCAGGGCGACGAGCTGGCGGCCCGGTTCTCCTCGGTGCTCGAGGTCGTCTACCTGATCTTCAACGAGGGCTACTCGGCCACCACCGGCGACGAGTGGATGCGGCCGGCGCTGTGCGAGGAGGCCCTGCGGCTGGGCCGGGTCCTGGCCCGGCTGGCCCCGCGCGAGCCCGAGGTGCACGGCCTGGTGGCGCTGATGGAGATCCAGGCCTCCCGGGCGGTCGCTCGCACCGGCCCCGGGGGCGAGCCGATCCTGCTGGGCGACCAGAACCGGGCCCGCTGGGACCAGCTGCTGATCCGCCGCGGCTTGGCCGCGCTGGAGCGTGCCGAGGCCCTGATCGATGGCAAGCCCGGCCCGTACGTGCTGCAGGCGGCCATCACCGCGTGCCACGCCCGGGCACGCCGCTTCGAGGACACCGACTGGGAGCGCATCGCCTGGTTCTACGAGAATCTGGCCGAGGCGATGCCGTCCCCGGTGGTCGAGCTGAACCGCGCGGTGGCGCTGTCCATGGCGTTCGGGCCGGCGACCGGGCTGGCGCTGCTGGATCAGCTGATGGCCTTCCCGGCCATGCAGAACTACCACCTGCTGCCCAGTGCACGCGGTGACTTCCTGGTCAAGCTGGGCCGGCACGCCGAGGCGCGGGCGGAGTTCGAGCGGGCGGCGTCGCTGACCCGCAACGAGCGGGAGCGGAGCCTGCTACTGGATCGTGCCGCCGCCTGCGATCAGCCGCTGCGAACGGACCATTCCTGACCTCTTGAGCCTCTCACCGCCGCGGTGACCGGCGGGGCGCACGCCAGATGAGAGCCACACCAACCTACGGTGCGCAGCCGCGATGAGAGCGACTCCGACGCAAGTCTTGCTCTGACGTGGCGAGTCTTCCTCGATCCGACACCGTCGGAACGTCACCATCACATGTCAGCCCGGCGAAGCATCGCGTCTGTTTCGGGATCGGGCATGAGCTCCCGAACCTCTTGCGCGCAGCGGCAAGCGCCGGCAATCTTGGCAGCCCACGTCAGCGCCTCCTCGCGTGAGGCCACGTCGACGACCACGAACCCGCCAATGACCTCCTTGGTCTCCGGGTAAGGGCCATCGGTGACCATCCCGTCCGTTGCCACGACGCTCGCCCTCTGGCGTTCGGGTCCAGCGCCGAACACAAACACGCCGGCGTTCACGGCCTCCTGGACTACCGCGTGCGATGCCTTGCCCACGTCGGGCCAATCCTCGTCGGGGATGTGGTCCATCGAGCCGTCATTGAACGAGATCAAGTATCGCGTCATCCCATGGCTCCCTTGTCCCGGCGACCTCGTCCAGCTGCCTCTCGCCTGCTCTACGAACGACTCGCCCTGGATCCGACGCTATGCCAGAAGAATTCTCGCGGGACCGCCGATGAGCAGAGGCTCCTGCCGCGTGCCGCTGACAACGGCGGCGCTCGACGGTCCGGCCCGGCGGCGGGAGTCAGGCGCTGCCAGGGGGCGGGTGGGGGCACTATCGTTCTGGCGTGCACATCCGTTTTGACGTCCCAGCCGATCCCGCCTACCCAGGCCGCGTGGCCGCTGCGCTCGGCAGGGTCCGGCTGCGCAGGTTCGGCTACATCGGTGCGGTGCTGGCGGCGGTCGGGGCGATCGGTTTGGCCGTCTCGCGGGGGTCCGGGTGGGGTGAACAGACTTCGCCGCTGTGGATGGCGATGATCGTGGGCGGCCTGCTGTCGATGCTGTACTGGCCGTGGGTGCGGTGGCGCGCCCGGCGTCGCTCCAGTCGCTACGCCGTCGAGGGCGCCTACGACATCACCGATGACAACATCATGATGCGCAGCGGCTCGGAGTCCGGTGGCATAGCCTGGGACGGGGTCGCCGAGGTGAGGGATACCCCGGAGTTCTGGATCGTGTACGTCGGCCGGATGCCGGCGACCGTGATCCCACGCTGGTTGATGTCGGCCGAGGATGCCGAGACGTTGCGAGCCTTCATAACCAAACGAGGGCTGCTCCGACGTCGGTGAACCCGCCCTGGCCGCGGTCATACGCGACGCCATTCACCTGAACGCTCGGTCCGCCGGCGGCCGTTGAAACCGAACTGTCCCGCCGGGTGTATCGGCGTCCGGTCCGGGTATGCGGGCGCGGTTGTCGCCCCGACAGGAGGTAGTGGTGGAAAGTCGAGCCAAGGCGATGGGTCACGCGATCCATCCCATGCTGATCGTGTTCCCGCTCGGGCTCCTCGCCACGTCGGTCATCTTCGACATCCTCTATCTGATCACCGACCGCACCGGATTCCAGATCTCCGCCGCGTACACCATCGCGGCGGGTGTCATCGGCGGCGTGGTCGCCGCCCTGTTCGGCCTCATCGACTGGAGTGCCATCCCGGCCGGCACCCGGGCCAAGCGGATCGGCGCGGCGCACGGCGTCGGCAACCTGGTGGTCGTGATCCTGTTCGCGGTGAGCTGGCTGGTGCGTCTGTCCCGGGAGAACTGGGAGCCGAACGCCGCCGCGCTGGTCCTGAGCTTCGCGGGCATCATCCTGGCCCTGGGGACTGCCTGGCTGGGCGGGGAACTGGTCGAGCGGCTGGGCATCGGGGTGAGTGACAAGGCCGGGGTGAACGCGACCAGCTCGCTGCGCCGCGCGCCGTCGCGCGGGGCCTGACCCCGGCGCCACGCCGACCGGCCGGTCTGTCGAGCCGAACCGGTGCCGCGGACATGCCCTCGCGGTCAGGTGTCCGCCATCGGTGCCGGGGCGAACAGGGGCGGCACCGGATCCGCAGCCTGGATCGCGGCAACGACCTGCGTCAGTTGCGGGTGGTCGCGGCCGGCCGCCCTGGTGAGGGCGTCCGCATCGGCGTGGTTGCCGAGGTAACACTCGGCGATGGCCCGCAGGAGTAACGCGACGCTGCACAGGTTCGGCGGGTCGACACTCGGCCGAATGTCGAGAAGCAGCGAACGCGCCTGCTCCGGCCGCTGGTTGAGCAGGTGAGCCAGGCTCATGGCGACACGGGCGGACAACATGTGCGGCTGTACGTGGAAGGCGAGCTGGGCCAGTTCCGCGATCTCCACCACCTCCGGGTGTTGGACCGGCGATTCGTTCACCACCGCGGCGTACAGGTACCACAACCCGAACTGCACGGTGAGCACCTGTCCGATTGCGGCGGCGGTCATGGGATCGGTGCGGTCGGCGCGCGCCAGCGCCGCGAGCCGCTCAGCGTCGGCGATGAGGTCCGCCGTCGACTGCGTGTGGCCCGTGCTCCAGCGCCGGTGGACGGCGGCGAGCGCGAGTCGCGGGTCGTTGCCGTCGCGAGCTGGATCTCCGAGACGATCGTCGTCGACCTGCCCTCGGGCGATCGTCCGCAACGTGCTGCTCACCTCCTCCTGGTAGTAGCCAGCCCGTAGCGCGGCAAGGGTGGCTGTTGGCGCGAGGAGCCAGCGCAGCAGGTTGCGGCCGTCACTGCGGGGCGAAGTCCCGGGAATGAGGTTGACCACCCCGAGCAGCGCCGCGAAAAGCGCTGCGCCGAACAGCGCGAGGCGTGTCAACGCCGTGCTCGTCAACGCCGCTGCGGCACAGAGCACCGCCGCACTGCACAGGTTCGCCATCGGGCCACCGAGGTAGAACAGCACCATCCGCAGCGGCAGCGCGGTCGCCGACGGCGCTGGCCGGACCGACACTTCGTTCCGCCACCCGCCGAAGGGTGCGATACGGACCGCGATGACCGGCAGACGCAGCAGCTTCGCCATGACAAGGTGCCCGCACTCGTGCAGGACGAGGTGCACCCACAACGACACGCAGGTGATGGCAACGGCGGCGATCGCACCGGTCACGGACTCGGTCACGACGAGCCCGAACGCCACCGCCTCCAACACCAGGAGAATGGACGCGGCGGCCAGCCGTCGGCGGGGGGAGATCACCGGGAGATGGTACGGCCGGACAAGTAACCGGCGAGCGCCTGAACTCGGCGCAGATCGGCGCCACACCCGGCGGCGTCGAATCCGGCGATCGCCCGATCCAGGTGCTCGGCCCTGGTGAGCCCGAGGGTGGACCGCTGCCCCGAGGCGAGGTGACGGCCGAGTTCGTGGTGGGCGCGCGCCAGTTCGTAGGGCATCCCACGGCGCTCGGCTTCGCGTACCGCCCGGACCCACGCCCGGCGGGCGGCCCCGGCGCGGCCGTCGAGCCAGCGGTGCCAGCCCAGGCAGATGAGCGCCCTCGGACGGGCCATGGGAAACGTGCGGGCGTAGCGATGCAGCCGGCGCAGGGCGACCGCTGTGGTCGCGCGTAGGTGGGCGGGGTCCGGCTCGTCCGCTCCGCCAGCCGGATTTTCCCGAGAGCCGGCCTGTTCGAGCAGCGTCAGACAGACCTCGGGGACGCCGGCGTGCGCCTCGATGGCGTACTGCTCGAATGACTGATGTAGGCCCATCAGGTGGTCGGCGGTGCGGATCGCCTGCCACGCGTCCGCCCGCCGCCCGGCGGCGAGGTGTTGGCGGGCGGTGGCGACGTGGAGGCGGGCGGCGTCGATCCGGGCTGCTGCCGGCAGGAGCTGTGCGGCCTCTTCGGACCAGCCCGCCAGAGCCGCGTCGTCGGGGTTGGCGCGCAGGGCCGTCTCGATCAGGACGAGCAGCCCCCACAGGTGCACGATGGGATCGCGGCGGTCGCGGCCGGAAGCCATCGCCTCGACGGCCGCCGCGGCCGCCTGCGAATAGCGGGCGGTGAGGTACCGGGTGACCGCGGTGATCAGCAGCACCTCGTCGGCCCACCGGTGCATCGGTGTCCGGCGTCGGAGTTTCAGGACCCTGTCGGCGCCGGCCTCGACCGCCGCCCAGTCGCCGACGCCGGTCCAGTGCAGCCCGCCCACGATGCCGACCCAGCAGGCGGTGAGCGGGTCGTCGGTGCGCTCGACGGCGGCGCTCGCGGCGCGGAGGTGTCGGCCCGCGAGCTGGCGCAACCCCAGGGTGCCGACGGTCATCCCGAGACCGGCCTGCGCCCGGACGATGAGGTCGAGGTCCCCGGCGCGTTCGGCATCGTTCAACGACGAGATCGACGCCGCGAGGATCGGGAAGTGCTCATTGAGCACCCAGTAGACCTCGGCGATCGTGAAGCAGGTGGCGGCGCGTTCCCGGGCCGCCTCGCGCCGTTCCGCACGACGGGCGACGGCACCACCCGGCCGCAGGCCCCGGAGTGTCCGGCGTGCCACCTGTGACGTGAGCATCCCCAGCCGGCCCGTCGTCGACGCCGGCACGCGGGCGCCGAGCAGATCCAACGCCCGTTCCAGGTGGTACCGCGCGGCGTTCGCCTCGCCGAGCTGCTGGTGCGTCTCGCCGAGCATGCGGTGCCAGCGTGCCCGCTGCAGGGTCGTGATCCCATGGCGTTCCAGGGCGGCGCCGAAGAAGACCTGAGCCTCCCGGAACCAGCCCAGGCGCCGGTACAGCGCCCACAGCCGCAGCAGGTGGGCGTCGAGCGCGGTCGGGTCGGCGTCCAGGATGAGCCAGTCGGTGGCGGCGCGCAGGTTCTCCTGCTCGACTTCCAGACTCGGCCGGCCCTCGGCGCGGGCCTCATCCGGTGGGGGGAGCAGCGCGACATAGTGCTCGGCGTGGCGCCACCGCGCCCGCGCCTCCTCCGCCGGGTCCGTGGCCAGACTCTCGGCGGCGTACTGCCGGAGCAGCTCGTGCATCTCGTAGCGGCCATCCCCACCGACGGCGACCAGCGACTGGTCGACCAGGCTGGCCAGCATCGGCAGTCCGGCGTCCGCCACGGCGCCGGCGGCCGCGAGGTCGAAGCTGCGGCGCAGCACCGACAACCGACGCAGGGTCCGTCGTTCCTCGTCGGTCAGCAGCCGCCACGACCAGTCGATCACCGAGCGGAGGCTGCGGTGCCGCCGCTCCACGTCAGGTGCGGTCGTCTCGAGCAGTTCGAGCCCGTCGGCGAGCCGGTCGGCGATGGCGGCCGGGCTGGCGGACCGTACCCAGCGGGCGGCCAGCTCGATGGCCAGCGGCACACCGGCGACCAGCCGGCACACCCGACCGACGCCCTCGGCGTCGACGACGGCGGGGAAGCCGGGGCGCAGCGGCCGCGCCCGCTCCTGGAAGAGCTGCACCGCCTCGTAGCCGGCGGCGTCCGCGTCGGCGCCCGGCGGCGGGTACGGCAGGCCGGGCACCTCGACCAGCCACTCCACGCCCAGCCCCAGCTGCCGCCGGGAGGTCACCAGCAGCTGCGTACCCGGTGCTCGTCGCAGCAGTTCGGCGAGGACCCCCGCGGCGTCCCGGAGGTGCTCCAGGTTGTCGAGCACCAGCAGCAGTTCGCGGCCGGCGAGCTGGTCGGTGAGCAGGTCCAGTGGCTCGCGGGGCACGGCCAGCTCTACCTCCAGCGCGCGGGCGAGGCCGGCGACGACCAGGTCGGCGGCCTCGTCCGGGCGGGCCGCGCTGGTCCCCACGAACGACACGAACACCGTCCCGCCACGATGCCGCGTCCGCCGACTCGCGGTGACCTCCACCGCCAGCCGGGTCTTACCGATTCCGCCGGGGCCTACGAGGGTCACGAGCCGGCACGCCGGATCGTCGAGGAGCTCATGCAGACGCGCGAGCTCCCGGTCCCGACCGATCAGCGCGGTGAGTGGGCGAGGCAGGTCGGACGTCGGCGACCCGGCCGACCGGGCCGGGTTCGCCGTGGCCGGGAGGACACCCAGCGCGGTGAACCCACCGGTGCTGGCGATCTCGTCCCGCAGAGCGAGCGTGGCCGGCGCTGGCTCGACGCCCAGCTCCTCTCGGAGGAGGTAGCGGCAGGTCTCGTACTGGGCGAGAGCGGCGCTGCGCTGACCGCCCACGGCCAGGAACCACATCAACGCGCGGTGCGCCTCCTCGTGGAGCCGCTCCAGCTGCAGCAGACGACGGGTCACCTCGATGCCGCCGGCAGCATCCCGCCGGTCTCTGGCCCGCCGCACGGCACGGTCCATGAGCGCGAGCATGTCCGCTCGGACCGCGGCGCGCCGGTCGGCCAACCACTCGTCGAACAGCGGGGCTCCGGGGACGCCGAAACCCTCGAGAAAATCGCCTCGGCAGAGCCGGACGGCCTCCAGCAGCTCGTCGTCGTCCTGATCGGAGGCGGCCACCCGGCCCACCTCCACAGCGTCGACCCACACCTGCCGGCTGTCCGCGAGCGCAATGGTCTGCCTGCTCACTGCCACATGCTCCGGGACGACCCGACGCAGCTTGGTCAGCACCAGCCGCAGATTTGCCCGGGCCGTCGGCTCCGGAAGGTCGCTCCAGAGCAACCCGGCCAGCGCCGAGCGTGAGTGGGCGGTGCCGGTGACCGCCAGGTAGAACAGGAGCGCCGTCGCCTTGGCAGAGGCCAGCTCGACCAGTGGACGGCCGCCGACCGTCAGCTCGGCCCCGCCGAGCACCCGGACACGCAACTCCTGGTCCCGCATCGCCACCGCCGTCGTCGTCCGCGAAGAACTCTATCGCGATCCACGCTGCGAAAACGGTCGGGAAACGGTCTGCACACGACGGCTCCCTACGGTCGGGTCATGAGGGGCGAAACCCGGTCCACCAGCGGCATCCCGCCGGCTGGTGTGGTCGCACACGGCAGGGGAGTCACCATGGCAGTCGTCCACCCGTTCCGCAGCGAACTGCCCGAGGTGCAGGTCGGCGGTACCACCGTGCAATCGCTCGTGCTGCGGCACGCCGCCCGCCTCGGCGAGAAGCCGGCCCTGATCGACGGCGTAACCGGCCGCACGATCAGCTACCGCCAGCTGGCCACCGGTGTGGAGCGGGTCGCGGCCGGCCTGGTCGCCCGAGGCTTCGCGGCGGGTGACGTCCTGGCCCTCTACAGCCCCAATCTGCCCGAGTACGCCCTGGCGGCCTACGGGACGATGGCGGCCGGCGGGATCGTCACCGGCGCCAACCCGATGCTCACCGTCGAGGAGTTGGCCGGCCAGCTCACCGACGCCGCGGCGCGGATGCTGGTCACCGTCCCGCCGTTCCTGGACCGCGCGTTGGCGGCCGCCGAGCTGGCCGGCGTCCAGGAGGTGCTGGTCTTCGGGGAGGCGGCGGGCGCGACGTCGTTCCGCGAGCTGATCGCCCACCACCATCCGCCGGCGGAGGTGACGAGCGACCTCGACAACGAGCTGGCCGCCCTGCCCTACTCGAGCGGCACCACCGGCCTGCCCAAGGGAGTGGAGCTGACCCACTCGAACCTGGTGACGAACGTCCGCCAGAGCCAGGCGGTGATCGATTTCCGCGAGGACGACGTGGTCCTCGCCGCAGCGCCGTTCTTCCACGTCATGGGGTTCAACTTCCTGCTGCCCTGCAGCCTGGCGGCGGGCGCCACCGTCGTGACCCTGGCTGGCTACGACCTCGAGGTCTTCCTTCGGGCCATTGCGGAACACCGGGCGACGGTCAGCGTCGTGTCACCGCCGCTGGCGACGGCGTTGGCCGACCATCCGCTGGTGGACAGGCACGACCTGTCGTCGCTGAGAAGCCTCGGCGTGGGTGCGGCACCTCTCGGCGCCGATGTGGAACAGCGGTGCGCCGAGCGGCTCGGCTGTGTGGTCAGTCAGGGCCTCGGCATGACGGAGGCCAGCGCCATGGTCACCGTCGGCCCACTCGACGAGCCGCGGCGCGGGTCGGTCGGCCGGCTGGTACCCAACACCGAGGCGCGCGTCGTCGACCCGGACGGCGGCGGCGGCGACCTCGGTGCCGGACGCGCCGGCGAGCTGTGGATCCGTGGCCCGCAGCTCATGCGGGGCTACCGCGACCGACCGGAGGCCACGGCCGCCACCATCGACGCCGACGGCTGGCTGCACACCGGCGATCTCTGCTACTTCGACGAGGACGGCTACCTGTACGTGGTCGACCGGCTGAAGGAATTGATCAAGTACCAGGGGTACCAGGTCGCGCCGGCCGAGCTGGAGCACCTGCTCCGCACCCACCTGGCGGTCGCCGACGCGGCCGTGGTGCCCCGGCCCGACGCGGACGCCGGCGAGGTGCCGGTCGCGCACGTGGTGCTGCGGGGACCGGCGACGGCCGACGAGCTGCTGGCCTACGTGGCTGAGCGGGTCGCCCCCTACAAGCGGCTCCACGCCGTTCGGTTCACCCCATCGGTGCCGAGGGCGCCGTCGGGCAAGCTCTCGCGCCGGGTACTGGTCGAGGCCGAGCGCGTCCGGTCGGAACGGACGCGGACCGCGCAGGCATCCCCGGCCGAACTCCGCTCGGCTGGCGGGAACCGATGAACATCCTGGTGGCCGGGGCCGTCGGCCGTGGTCCGACCCAGCTGGCAGCGTTCGACGCCGCGCTGGTGGCGGCCGGCGTCGCCGACCGTAACCTGATCTACCTCAGCTCGGTGTTGCCACCCGCCAGCTCGGTACGACAGGTCGACCGGATCGGCTGTACCTCGGGCAGTTGGGGCGACCGGCTGTACTGCGTGGCGGCACAGGCGCGAACAGCGGTGCCACAAGCAGAGGCCTGGGCCGGTGTCGGCTGGGCGCAGGACGGGTGCGGACGCGGACTGCTGGTGGAACACGAGGCCAGCGACGAGGCGAGCCTGCGGAGGCTGGTGACCACCTCTCTGGACGCGTTGTGCCGCAACCGGGGTACGAGCTTCCCGCGGCGTGGCATCGAGGTCGCGGGCGCTCGGTGCACCGGGCAACCGGTCTGCGCGCTGGTGGTCGCGGTATTTCAGGCGGTGGCCTGGGAACCGGCCCGAGCGGCGGCACCGGTATGAACGGGATTCCCGTGGCGCAGGCGGTTCGGCCACCGCGGCGCCCGCCGACGGAGCACCCAGGGCTCAGGAAGTGGACCGTCAGCCTTGCCGCCACCGTGGCGTCGGCCTACGCGCTGGAGGCGAGCGTGGTGGCCGCGGGCACGTGCCTGGTCGCCTCCGGTCTGTTCAGCGGCCTCGACCGCCAGTGGGTGGTGGCGTTTCTCGTCGCGAGCTACGCGGTCTGGGGGATCGGCCTCACCGCCAATGTGCGAGCGAACTGGATGCTCCTGGCCACGACCGGAACCAGCACCAACGTGCTGTCCAAAGCGGCGTACGACGTGATCCGGCGGATGACGAACAGCGCCCGCGCACCGCGCGTGGCGGCGGCCATCGGGTACGCCGGTACGGAGGTCGCCAAGGAGGTGCCCTACTACGCGGGTGCCTTCGGGGTCGCCGCGCTCAGCGACTCGATCAGCTCGAACGACGCACTCGTGTTCCTCGGCGGCGCGAACCTCGGTGCCGCGCTGTACGAGTACGGGCTCGCCCGTCTCACCCGAGCATTCCTCCGGCGCCGCCGCCACCGGTACGCCTCGTTCGACACGGACTGGGTACCGGCCGAGTACCTCGCCAGCTACTACCGGGCCGTCGAACCGGACGAGATCGCCACCATCGCGTTCTTCGTCGAGGCGATGCGCCACGCGGAGCGCGGTCAACCCGTGTTGTTCTTCGGGGTCGGGCCCACCCTGCACCACGTGTTCGCGGCAGCCGAGGTGGCATCGGAGATTCACCTGGGCGACTATCTGCCGGCCAACCTCCGCGAGATCCAGCGGTGGATCGACCGCGAACCCGACGCCCACGACTGGCGACCGTTCGTCCGCCACACCCTGCGGTGCGAGGGGATCAGCTGCCCGACCGACGAGGACGTGGCCGCCCGCGAGGACCTCGTCAGGGGAAAGATCACCGCGCTGATCCGGGTGGATGGCCGGCACGCCCGCCCGGTGGACCGCCGGTACGCGACGGTGGTCAGCGCCTACTGCGCGGACTCCGCCACCGACGACCGGCCCACCTGGCAGCTCCTCATGCGACACATCACGGGCCTGGTCCAGCCCGGGGGTCTCTTCGTCACCGCGGCCCTGCGCCGATGTCGCGGCTACCTCGTCGCGGGAAGGACCTTTCCCAGTGCTGATGTCGACGAACACGACCTCAGGGCGGTGCTGCGGCCGGAGTTCGGGCCGCTGGACGGGTCGATCGAGGTCCGGCAGGTCGCCCAGGAGAGCTCACACGGCTATTCGGCCATCGTCCTGTGCTGGGCCCGCAAGCGCGTCCGGCCCCGAGCGAACGGTGCGCCGGGACTGGCACTGGTCGGCGCCGGGCTTCTCACCGCGCCAACCCTTTCCACGGTGGCCGACGCGGTGAGCCGGCTTGCGCCGGCCAGCGTGCGGGGTGAGGCGACAGGTCTGCAATCCTCGGCGCTGAGCGCGGGTTTCGCGCTCGGATCCCCGGTCGTCGGGCTGGCGATCGACGTCTCCGTCCCAGCGGGCGGCTTCGCGGCAGCCGGGCTGGCCGGCCTCGCAGCGGCGCTGACTGGATGCCTGCTGTCCCGCCGCCCGCCCATCTGAACGGAGTCTCCGCGCAGCGAACTCGGTCGCGCCGGGGCACCGGGCCTTGAGCCACGCGGGGAAACGAGCCCTTGCCAACGGCCGCTCCTCGTCGCCATGAACCGGTGCGGGGTGCAGGGATGACACTGCGCCCACCATCGGCCCCGACCAGGTGTGCCGTTCGGATCGGCTCTCCCTCGACGGGCTTCTGACTTGTGCAGATGCGCAAAGTCGTCCTTGTGTCGATGGCGACACCGCGGTGAGGGTGAGCGAACCCCGTGCCGCAAGGAGTCGGCCGGGCGCTGGACCACCTTGCAGGAGCACAGATGCGCAGACTCAAGGCACCACCCGCCCTCGCCGTCCTGGCGACGGCCGCCCTCCTCGGAACCACCGCCCAGGCCGCGACCGCGGCGACCCCGTCGCCGACGGGCACGACTACCGCCGCGGAGGCTTCAGTTCCGGCCACCGTGGCACCCGCTACGGACGCCCCCGCGCTCGTCGATGACCTGGCCGACCAGGTCGACGCCACGATCGCACCGGACAAGGCCGCCAAGGCCCACCTCGCGGGCCACAAGGACCGCTACCGGATCGCCGACCCGGCCGGCACGCTCACCACCGCGAACATCGACACGCAGGGCGCGCGGGAGACGGTCCGGCTGAACCAGAAGTACAAGGGCCTGCCCGTGTTCGGCGCCCAGTACGTGGTGCGGATGGAGAAGAAGGCCGGCAAGCGGGCGGTGACCGGCACGTCGGGCACCTACTTCACAGACCTCGACGTCGACACGACCAGCACCCCGATGCCCGCGCACATCGCGGTCTCCCGAGCGGTCGAGGACGTGCGCAAGAGCCTGCACCCCGGTGCGGCCGTCGTGGCCGGCGCCCCGCGGCCCGGCACGACGCCCGACGCCGCCCACGCCGATCTCAGCGGCACCGACCAGGGTCTCGTGGTCATGCCGACTGGCACCGGCGTGCTCGCCCGGCGCGTGCTCGTCAAGGGCAAGGACGTCGTCACGGGCCAGCCCGTGCTCCGCGACGTGTACGTGGGTGCGACGAACGGCGTGACGCTGCTCAGCGTCAGCCGGATCAAGCCCTTCGCCACCGCGCAGCAGGCCGCCGCCCTGGCCGCCGGCGGGACCGCCGTCGCGCCGCGGGCCGTTACGAAGGCGCTCCCGTCGCGCAAGGGCACGACGCCGGTCGTCGGCGAGGGCAGGAGCCTGCACGGCGCCACGGTGCCGGTCCCGCTCGTCCGGACCGACGACGCGAGCTCCTACCTCATGATCGATCAGACCCACACCCTCCCGGACGGCCGGACGGTGCCGATCACCACCTGGGACGCTCGGGGCCGGGACTACTACGAGCTGCTCGACGGCCAGTTGCCCGAGGGCGTGGGGCCGTTCGCGTCGCCGTCGAGCACACTCGGCGCGGACCTGACCGACGCCGGCGCCGTGGACGCGGCCTGGGACGCCGCGAAGGTGTTCGAGTGGTTCCAGACGAATCTCGGGCGCAACAGCCTGGACGATGACGGCATGCCGATCAACTCGATCGTGGGCATTACCTACGGCGGCTACCCGTTCGTCAACGCGTACTGGGACGGCACCCGCATGGTGTACGGCAGCGGCGACGACGAGTACCTGCCGCTGGCCGCCGACCCGGACGTCGTGGGCCACGAGATGACGCACGGTGTGGTGGAGAACTCCGCCAACCTCGTCTACGCCGGCCAGCCCGGCGCGCTCAATGAGGCGATCGCCGACTACTTCGGCAACGCCATCGACCTCGACGCGGCCGGCACGCCCATGTCCGACCCCGAGGCGAGCCTGATCGGCGGCGACCTCTGCCGCACCCTGGCGCCCACCAAGTGCGCCCTGCGCAACCTCGACGACGGCGCCACCACGGCGAACTTCCAGCACCTCATGGACACGCCGCAGATGGACGACGGCGGCGTGCACCTCAACTCGACGATCGTGTCCGGGGCGCTGTGGGACCTGCGTCAGGCATTCGGTGGCGCGGTCGCCGACAAGATCGTCTACCGGGCGCTCACCGACTACCTCACGCCGATGTCCGACTTCGTCGACGCCCGCGAGGCGGTGCTCGCCTCCGCCAAGTCCTCCGGCCTGAGTCAGAAGGACCTCAAGGTGGTGCGGGCGGCGTTCGATTCGCGCGGGATCACCGCGAAGTGGAAGGCGAACCTCTACGGCAAGAAGACCGACCTCCTCGTCGACCGGCTCAACACCGGGATGTACGTCGACATGACTGCGAGCATGGCCGGCGGCTGGTTCACCGTGCCGCGCTCGGACGCGAACCACACCCAGCCGCCGTCGATCTGGATGGGCCGCATTGACGGCAAGGTCGCGCCGTACCGGATCTCCCCGGACGACGGGAACATGCACAGCTTCCCGCACACCGATGGCAAGCGGGTCGTGTGGCTGTCGATCGAGGCGGACCCCGACTCCCCGACGTGGGAGGTCGACCACATCCTGTCGGCGCCAGTCGGCGGCGGCCAGGTCGAGGAGCTCTACAGCTCCCCGTACCGGATCGACGGCCTGAGCTTCGACGGCACCGTCGTCACGTGGAGCCAGTACGACCCGGAGCAGGGCTACCGCGACGTCGTGCGCTACCTGCAGGGCAGCTCGCGGACCGTCCACACCCTCGCCCACCCCGACTGGCTCGGGAACGCGACGGCGCCGAGCGTCAAGAACGGGAAGATCTCCTACGTCCGGTACGAGGACTACCCGCAGCCCGACGCCAACGGCAACTGGTGGTCGCTGGGCGTCGAGGTGTACGACATCGCGACGGGGAAGACGACCTTCGCCGGCGGTGACCCTGGTGCCGAGACGATGAGTTACCCCCAGGTGTCCGCCACCGGCGTCGCCTGGGTGATCAACCGCGACTACGGCAGGTACGTCGACGGCGAGTGGAGCCAGGGGACGTTCAACGACTCCGTGCGGCTGTTCGACTTCGCCACCGGCACCAGCCACCTGCTCTTCGAGGAGAACTCCCCGCAGGCGATCCGCGCCGACGTCCTCACGCTGTCCGACACGACCCTCACGGTTACCGAGGAGGCCCCCGCGGACCTCTGGCTCTCGACCGGCGGCTACCCGGACAACTCGCTCAATCCGAAGCTCAAGCAGTACACGCTCAACGGAAAGTACGTCGGCCCGGCGTCGTGCAGCCCGGGCGCCCAGATGTTCGCGACGGCGGGCACGGGGCGCGAGGTGATCTTCATGGACTCGTCGGCCGGCGGTTTCGGCCTGGCGTACGCGAAGGGAGCCAAGTCCTGCAAGTGAGCCCCTACTAGGAGGCGCGCTCCACGACGAAGCGCCGGGACCCCTCAGGGCGGTCCCGGCGCGGCGTCGCGTTCAGGACATGGCCTGGTCAATTCCCCACCGGGCCCTTGAGCCACCCCCGCTCCGCCGCCAGCAGCGCGATCTGGAACCGGGTCCGGGCGCCGAGCAGGGAACCCGCCTCGCTGACATGTTTCTGCACCGTACGGCGGCTCACCTGGAGCACGCGGGCGATCGCCTCGTCCTTCATCCCGGTCGCCATCATGTGCAGGATCTCCCGTGTTCGCCCGTCCGGCCCCTCGGTCGCCGGACCGCCCTTCGGAGCCGGCCCGTCATGTCGGCTCGCCAGCGACACCGGCTCGGCGCGCTCCCACACGCTCTCGAACAGCGCCACCAGCGCCACCACCAGCGCGGGGGGGTGCACCACCAAGGAACCCGCCGCCGGGCGGTCCCCGCGCACCGGCAGCAGAGCCGCCGCCCGGTCGAACACCACCAACTTCACCGGCAGCCGTGCCGCCAGCCGCAGTTCCCCGCCCTGACCCGTCCCGCGCAGCGCCGTCGTGAGCGACACCGCGTCGGTGAAGCCCTCCGTCTCGTACACCGACCGCATCCGCACCCCGGGCGCCACGCCCGACTCCCCGACGGACGGCTGCGCGGCCGTCACATACGGCGGCTTGGCCAGATGCAGTACCTCGACCGAACTCCCCTTCAGCAGCTGACCGTAGCGCGCCGGCACCTCGTCCTCGCGCTCCAGCACCTCCACCAGGTGCGCAGCGCGCGGCCCGGACACCGCCTCGTACACCTCGTGAAGCCGCTCCACGATGCCGTCAACACGGGCCAGTTCGGCCCGCCGCCGGGCCAGCAGGGCGCTGAGCGATGACCGTGGGGGGCCGGCCGCCCATCGCGGTGTCGTGCCGTCGATCTGCAGCGCCAGTGCGGAGTCCGCCAGGTGCCGCAGTGCTCGTTCCGCCTCCGCCGAGGACACCCCGACAGCGGCCGCCACCTCGGTGGCGTCCGCCGACGGCACGGATACCAGGTGCTCCAACACCAGTCCGGCCAGTGGATCCAGACCGGTTACCGCCCACGGGCTGCCTGCGGTTCCGTCCATACGTTGTGACACTCCTGTGGTCTGACTCGTTCCGCTGCGGCGGACACCACCGGTGTGGTGGTCAGGCCGCCAGGGCGGCCTCGTTGTCGGCGGGACTGCGGTGGCCCAGGCTGCCGTGCAGCCGGTGCAAGTTCTACCAGCCGTAACAGCCAGGGCTGAGCTCAGTTCACGGGCGGCGCCCAGGTGGGGCGTCTGATCAGGCAGAACGGGTGGCCGGCCGGATCGGCGTACACATGCTCGCCGGGCAACCGCCGCGCACCCAGCGCGAGCACTGCCTCGCCTGCCGCGGCCTGATCGTCAACCATCACGTCGAGGTGCATCTGCTGCGGCACCGCCGGCTCCGGCCACGTCGGCTGCGTCAGGTCGGCGGCGCGCTGAAACGCCAGCCCGGACGCCGACGTGCTGGCCGACACGACGGCGAAGTCCTCGTCCGCGTAGGTGATCGGGTCGCCGAGGACCGCGCTCCAGAAACGCGCCTCGACCGTCGGATCCAGGCAGTCGACGATCAGATGGTGGAGCCGACCGATCGGCACAGCGGTCACCTCCTTCGTGGTCGGGCCCCGGCCCGCACGGTCAGTATGGCCGCCCGCGCGAGGGAAGCGTCATGTCCGTACCGTGTCCCTTCCTCGTCGGCCACTCTCGCCTGATCAGCCCGTAGACCCACGAGTCCGAGACCTCGCCGTTCACGACGCAGTCTTCGCGCAACGTCCCTTCACGCACGAACCCGAGCTTCTCCAGCACGCGGGCAGATGCCACGTTGCGTGTATCGGTCTCCGCCTGCACGCGGTTCAGGTCTAGCGTCTGAAGGTGGTCCAGCCGTCCCGCGTCTCCTTCGAGAGGAGTGTCGTGTAGATCCTGTCCCTTGGACGGCCGCGGCTTCGCTGCCCGCCGGCCGTGTACGCCCAATCCACTCGCGCCGGACGGGCATCGTCAAGGTGTCGAGGCCACTCCACCCTC
Source organism: Micromonospora sp. NPDC005087 (assembly GCF_042872965.1). Lineage (NCBI taxonomy): Bacteria > Bacillati > Actinomycetota > Actinomycetes > Micromonosporales > Micromonosporaceae > Micromonospora > Micromonospora sp. NPDC005087. The sequence continues at coordinate 67,733 of NZ_JBIALB010000009.1, forward strand.
GTCGTGGTCGTGGTCACCGAGGGCCGGTGCGCCCCAGCCGTCGGGAACGGACAGGCCGGCGAGCCGTTGCCCTCACCGCCGCGGGCGGCCTCGACCTGGCCGTGCTGCGGCGCCTGATCGAGGCTGCGGGACCGCTGCCGGTGACGGTGCACAAGGCCTTCGACGAGGTCGGCGACCAGCTGAGGGCGATCGAGGAACTCATCGACCTCGGGGCCGACGCGGTGCTCACCTCGGGCGGGGCGCCGAGCGCGCTGGCCGGTGCCCCACGGATCGCCGCGCTGCGGCATCGGGCCGTCGACCGGTTGCGGGTCATCGCCGGCGGCGGCATCCGGTCGCACAACGTCCGGCAGGTGCTCGCGGAGACCGGCGCGCGGGAGGTGCACCTGCGGGCACCGGTGCGGCGCGACGGGCGCGAGGCCACGGACGGCGACGAGGTACGCCGGGTCCTCGACGCCACACGGGCTGCTGTGCCCTCCTGAGCGCAAAGCGGCGTCAGCGTCGGCGCGGCGCTCGCCGCCCACGAGACACCCGCCTACCAGGAGGCGCTGCGGGCGCTCGGCGACGGCGCCGACCCCGACCTGCGCATCATCGAAGCGACGCCCTGACGCCGGCCGACGGGCACACCCGGGCGGCCGGGACGGACGGCACGGGGGACGGCGACGGACCCGAACCGCCCGCACCACTAGGCGCGCCAGCACCGCGAGCGCGCGGGCTGACGACGGCACCGGACCGGTCGCGCCGGCGGGTCAACCCCCGGCGCGACCGGCCGTCCGGTCAGGACAGTCGCAGCCGAGGCTCGAGGATCACCTCGAAGAGTCGGTCCCACGGCAGCTCGACACGCGCCGACTCGAAGCGAGCCAGGGTCGCCGTGAACGTCTTCGCGCCTCGCTGGCCCAGCACGATGCGGTGCCCGGCGAAGTGGTCGGCGAAGTACCGCTCGGTCAGCGGCACCAGCCGTTCGCTCACCCAGCCGTCGAAGTAGGTCTTCTGCTCGGGGGTGAGCGCGAGCGGGTCCCAGCCCTGCGCCCGTGCGTGCGCGTACGCCTCGACCTGCACGATGTTCTTCCACGGGTCGTCCTTGACGAGCCGGTAGAGCAGGTACTCGGCGTGCGCCTGGCCGGGCCCGCGCAGTTCGGGCACACCGAATCCGCTGCCGGAGGAGCGAAGGTACGCCCACCGGGCGGTGCCGTGGCCGAGCGCCAGGCCGAGTGCGTTGCCGCCGGTGTTCCATCCCGAGTACGACAGCAGCGCCGCGAGATCCAGGCCGCTCTCCATCCGCGCGACCAGTTCGTGGTCCGCCTTGTTCACGATGAGCGGGTCCACCACGATGACCGGGGTGCCGGCAGCCAGCAGCTTGCCGATCCGCGCGACGAAGGCGTCCAGGTCAGCGGCCCGCTGCCCGGGTGCCGACGAGGGGGTGTTCACGGCGAGCACGATGTCCGTGTCGCCGCTGACGACCCGTCCCCCCACGGCGGCCACGTGCCGGCGGATGTTCTCCGCGAACGGGATGCCCTCCAGTTGAGCGGTCCAGTCCTCGCCGGAGACGCCGGCGTACTCCACGCGGTAGGTGGGCGCCGTGCCGGCCGCGATCACCCGCGCGACCAGCAACGCGTCGACCTCGTCGGCGCCGGGGAAGATCTCCACCCGGTCGTCGACGCCGAGTTGAGCGACAAGCGCCTCCAGTTCCACCCGCTCGGCTCGGGCCAGGCCGACCGGCGCGGTGTCGTCCTCGGAGAGCACGAGGTGGCTGATGGTGCCGTCGGCGACCCACTCGACCATCAGCCGGTTGACCTGGTGGTTGCGGGCCCGAGCGGCGAGATAGTCCTCAACGACCTGGTCGGGGATTCGCGCCCGGACGGCGTCGAGCTGGGCCCGCAGCTCCTCCTGCCCGAGGTTCACCACCTGGTCGTAGAGCTTCGCCCAGCTGACCAGCAGGTCGCGGTACTGGTCCAGCTCGGTGCCCGTGCTGGTGATGGCGAGGCGCTGGATGGTGTCGTGCACCTCGATCACCGCCCCCGGCCGGGTCGAGCGCAGGTTTCGGATCGCGGCCAGGTTCTCCAGGGCGGCCGCCAGGGTTGGGGCGGCGGTGCGGGAGGCGATCAGGCCGCCGTAGGCGAGCATGCTGACCGAGATCACGTACCCGTCGACGCCGTTGGTGGTGCCGAGCCAGCGGGCGATGGCGGCCCCGTCGCCCGGGTTGAAGAAGCGGCCCAGCAGTTCCCGTGGCGGCAGCTGCACCTGGGCGCCGGCGCTCGCCGCGGTCATCTGCGGGGCGTAGGTGTTGACCGGCCGGTCGTCCAGCGGGACCAGTGCCACGGTCAGCCGCCGGTTGGCGGGCCCGGCGAATGCGGGTCGGCCGATGGCCACGGTGGTCAGCCCGGCCACGCCGGTGGCCAGCAGGGTACGTCTTCTCATGGTCACTCCTTCTTTCTCGGGGCGCTCGCCGCGCGGGGGACGGCCGGCACGAGCCGGCGGGTGATCCACAGCGGTGAGGTGACGGCGTTGCCCATCACCACCGCGTGCGCACCCGCCTCGAAGGCCCGGCGGATCTGTTCCGTGGTGCGGTACCGCCCTTCGGCGATCACCGGCACGGACAGCAGTGCGACGAGTCGCTCCACGAGCCCGAGGTCGGGCCCGTCAGTCGGTGGGCTGGCCGGGGTGTAGCCGGACAGCGTGGTGGCGACGGCGTCCGCGCCGGCCTCGACGGCGGCGACGCCCTCAGCCGTGGTGGAGACGTCGGCCAGGACCAGTGCGTCGGTCCGTTCGCGGATCACCCGGACCGTGTCGGCGAAGGGGCATCCGTCCGGTCGGGGGCGGTCGGTGGCGTCGATCGCGATGATGTCCGCCCCGCTCAGCGCCACCTCGAGCGCGTGGGCCGCGGTCGGGGTGATGAAGACGTCCTCGGTGCCGTGCTTGTACAACCCGATCACCGGAACGTCGACGGCGGCGCGTACCGCTCTGACGTCGTCCGGTCCGTTGACCCGGACCGCCACCGCGCCGCCGCGTACCACCGCGGCCGCCACCCGGGCCTGGACGTACGGGTCCCGCATCGGGTCGTCAGGATCGTCGGGCAGCGGTTGGCAGGACACCACCAGCCCGCCGGCCAGGTCGTCAAGCACGCTCACCCGCTGGTCCTTTCACTGATCCGAGTGCCGGCGTGTGTCAGCACCGCTCACTCCTGTGTGTCGATGGCCAGTCGGGCCGCGCCGACCACGACCGCGTCAGCGCCCAACGTGGCGGACAGCAGCGGAACGTCGGCCCAGCCCGCGGGCAACTCGGCCGAGTAGGCGGCCGACGCGGTGGGCAGCAGGGGACCGGCCGCTCCGCCGGCCACCAGGACAGCTTCCGGATCGAGCAGGGCCACCAACCCCGCCAGGGCCGCGCCGAGGGCCGTTCCGGCCCGCTCCACGACCCGCTGGGCGACCCCGTCCCCGGCTGCGGCGCGGTCCGCCACGGCCCGCCCGGTGACGTGGGTGCCGGTCTCGATGGCGTACGCGGCGGCCAGCCCGCTGCCGGAGGCGATCGCCTCCAGATGCCCGTACCGGCCACACCCGCACCGCAGTAGGTCGGCGCCCGGGGCCGGCAGATGTCCGACCTCGCCGGCGGCGCCGCGCGCACCGGCCTCGACGTGGCCGTTGCGGACGACCGCCCCGCCCAGCCCGGTGCCGACGGCCACCAGCAGCACATGAGCGCGGTCCCGTCCGGCGCCGGCCCAGCACTCGCCAAGCGCGGCGGCGTTCACGTCGTTGGTGACCCGCACGGGTCGACCCAGCCGGGCGGCCAGCGCGTCGGCGACCGGGGTGCCTGCCCAGCCGGGCAGGCTGTCGGTGGCGTACCGGATGCCGCCGGTTGCGGGGTCGACCGTGCCGGCGGTGCCCACCCCCACCGGCCCGGCGGCCGCGCCGAGCAGGTCGGTGGCCAGCCGGGCGGCGGCGTCCAGCACGGCCCCCGGCCCGGACCGGGCGGGCGTGGGCACCTCGCGGCGCTCCAGCACTCGTCCGGCCCGGTCGACCAGCGCGGCCGCCGTCTTGGTGCCGCCGATGTCGATGCCGACGATCGGTGTCGTCATCCCTTGAGGCCGGTGTGCGCGAGGCCCTCGACGAATTGCTTCTGTGCGATGACGAAGACCACCAGGACGGGCAGCGCCGTCATCGACGCCGCGGCCATCTGGACGTCCCACATGGGGCCGCCGTACGCGTCGACGAACTGGGTGAGCGCCTGGGGCAGGGTGAACTTCTCCGGAGAGGAGAGGAACACGATCGGTTCCAGGTAGAGGTTCCAGCTGTGCAGGAAGGTGAAGATGGCCACCGCGCCCAGTGCCGGCCGCGACAGCGGCAGGGCGATCCGCCAGAAGGTGGCGAAGCGGCCCAGCCCGTCGACCCGGGCCGCCTCCTCCAGCTCACCGGGGAGGCTGATGAAGAACTGCCGCATGATGAACGTCGCCAGGACGCTCGGCGCGCCGAAGATCGGCACCAGGATCAGCGGCCAGTGGGTGTTGACCAGGCCGAGTTTGAAGAACATCTGGAACAGCGGCACGATCGTCACCTCGCTCGGAATGAGCAGGCCCGCGAGGACGACGAGGAACAGCACGTTCTGGCCGCGGAACCGGATGCGCGCGAAGGCGTACCCGGCCAGCGCCGCAACGGCCATGGTGCCGACCGTGACGACCAGCGCGATGTAGAGGCTGTTCAGGTACTGCTGCCCGAACGGCTGCAACTCGAACACCCGCTGGTAGGCGTCGAACCGCGGGTTGGTCGGCAGGAGCTGCGGCGGGAAGGCGAAGATGTCCGCCACCGGCTTCAGCGACGAGGTGACCATCCACCAGGTCGGGAAGACGAACGGGATCGCCAGGACCAGCAGCACACCGTAGAGCACCAGCTTGGTCCGCCGGGACAGGTCACGATTCATGGAAGACCCACCTCTTGCGCATCTGCCACTGCAGCACAGTGAGGGCGAGCACGATGGCGAACAGCACGATCGACAGCGTGGCGCCGTAGCCGAAGTGATGGAACTGGAAGGCCTGCTGGTACAGGTAGTAGACGAGCACCGTCGTCGATGTGCCGGGTCCGCCCTGGGTGAGCACCGCGATCTGCGCGAAGACCTGCAGCGACCCGACCACGGTGATGATCGAGGTCAGCAGGATCGTCGGGCTGATCAGCGGTACGGTGATCAGCCAGAACTGGCGCATCCGGCTCGCCCCGTCGACTTCCGCGGCCTCGTACAGCTCGGCCGGCACGCCCTGCAGGGCGGCCAGGAACAGCACCATGTTCAGGCCGACGTTCTTGAACACCTGCACGACGATCACGGACACCATCGCGGTGCCCTCGCCGCGCAGCCAGTTCGGCCCGTCCACGCCGACGGTGTCGAGCAGCCCGTTGATCCCGCCGTTGTCCTGAAGCAGGAAGCCCCAGACGATGGTCCAGGCCACCAGCGAGACCACCACCGGGGAGAAGAACAGCGTGCGGAACACGATCGTGCCCCGCAGCCTCTGGTTCAGCAGGACGGCCAGCAGCAGTGCCAGGCTGAGGTTGAGCACCACCAGGCCGACCGAGAAGAGCCCGGTGGCGCGCAGCACCGCGCCGAGGTTGGGATCATCGGCGAGAGCCGTGTAGTTGTCGGTGCCGACGAAGTCGAAGGTCCCGGCGAGCACGTTCCACTCGTGCAGGCTGTACCAGAGCACGAGAATCAGCGGCAGGATCACGAAGACGGCGCTGCCGAGCAGTTGCGGGGCGATGAACAGGTAACCGGTGAGCTGGTCCCGGCGGCGGCTGGTCCAGAACGGCCGGGCCGGGCCCGGGGCGGGCCCGGCAACAGCCGAGCCCACCCTGGTGTCCGTCTGGGTCATGATCGTTGGCCTTACTTCGCCAGCAGCGGCTGGATCTTGGCGCAGACGCCGTCGAGTACGGCCTTGACGTCCGCGTTCGGCTGCCACAGCGGGTCGAGGCCGGCGCGGACCTGCTGGCTCAGCTCGGCCTGTCCGGAGTGGCTGGGCTTGACCACGCCGTTGGTGATGCCGTCGATGACGACCTTCTGCAGCTGCTCCGGCTTGAGCTTCGGGTTCGTCTTGGCGAGCGTCTCGGCGGTCAGCTGCGACTGTCGGGGCGCCGGGAAGAACTGGGCGAGCTTGGCCGAGTTCGTGGGGTTGGTGAAGAAGGCCAGGAAGTCAGCCGCCTGCTTGGCGTGCGGGCTCTTCTTCATCACCCCGAGGCCGGCCTGGCCGACCACCGCGTAGTTCCCCTTCGGCCCGGCCGGCAGCGGCACCAGGTCCCACCCGAAGCCGCCGTCCTTCAGCAGCGAAGCGCGGGAGATCTGGGTGATCGTCATGGCCGAGTCACCGGCGAAGAAGTCGGCGGTCGTGCCCGGGCCGGGCAGCGCCTTCTGGGTGAAGGTGGCCTTGTGCAGGGAGGTCATCGCGTCGACCATCTCCGGGCTGTTGAAGCCGCAGGCCTTGCCGTCCTCGCTCCATGCCTGGGCTCCCCACCCGGTCCAGAAGGTGGACAGGTTGTCCCAGCCCTTGTAGTCGAAGTCCCGAATGACCAGGCCGGCTTTGCCGGAATTCGCCGCGGTCGCCGCGGCGGTGGCCAGAGCGTTGTCCCAGGTCCACTGACCGGCCGCGATCAGCTCGGCCGGGGTCTTCTGCTTGGCCTTCGTGAGCAGGTCGGTGTTGACGAAGACCCCGAACGGCGAGGTGGAGAAGGGGTACGCGTACAGCTTCCCGTCGTTCTGCCAGAGCTTGAGGGTGGCGGGGGAGATGTCCTCGTACTGGTAACCCTCGGCCTTCTTGAGCGTGTCGTCGAGGGGCAGCAACGCGCCCGAGGAGACGAAGTCGGGGGCGGAGTTCTCGAACACCCACGCGAGGTCGGGCGCGTTCCCGCCCGCGATCTGGGTGGTCAGGGTCGTGGTGTAGGTGTCGAACGGCAGCGGGTCGAACTTGATCTCGGCCACGTCCGGGTGGCTCTTGCGGTACTCGTCGGCGATCTCGTTGAACAGCTTGAGGTGCGCCTCGTTGGCCGACCAGACGGTCATCCGCAGCTTCGCCGGACCGCTGTCGTCGGCCTCGCCACCGCCGCCGCAGGCGGTCAGGGCGAGCGCACCGGTCAATGCGACGGCGACGCCGCGCAGGGCCTTTCCTGCTCTCACAATCTTCTCCTCACCGGGGGTGTTTTCAGTAGCCCGCGATCTGCGGCCAGCGCTGTTCCACGCCGGCCGCGGTCAGGCGGTCCTGGAAGTCGGCCAGCAGACGGGGGGTGTTGCGGACCGCACGCGGGGACTCGCCCCGCGCCAGACAGAAGTCGGCGAGCAGGCCGGCGACCTCGCCGACGTTCCACTCGACCGGGTGCAGCCGGTAGCTGCCGTTGGTGACGTGGGTGGTGCCGATGTTCTTGCCGGCCGGCAGCAGGTTCTCCATCCGGCTCGGGATCAGCGCGCCGAGCGGGATCTCGAACGGGCAGGAGCCGACGTCGATGTAGTTGTCACCACCGGTCGACGGGTGCAGGTCGATCCGGTACATGCCGACGCCCACCGCGTCCGGGTAGCTGACCGCGCCGTGGTCGCCCCGGACCGCCAGGGACAGGTCCTGCTCGACCACGGTGTACTCGGCCCGGATCCGGCGGGACTCGCGGATGTACGGGGCCTGGGCCAGGCCGTCCGAGCTGCCGGTCACGTCGCCGCGCAGCCGCAGGCCCGGGAAGCCGGTGCCGCCGTCCGGCCGGGGCGCCTCCGTCTGCAGCCAGTAGAGCACCGAGTACGACAGCTCGCGGGCCTTGGTCAGGTGCCACGACGCGTTCGGCACGTCGATGACCGGACCCTCGAAGTAGTCGATCATTGGCCAGTTGACCAGGGTGATGTCGCTGCCGTACGCGCCGTCGGTGAAGTTGCGCCGTGCGGCGATCCGCCGAAACGTCCACAGGTTGCCATCGCCCGGGTTGACGCGTTGATCGGCGTTGACGCTCAGCGGGTCGTCGTCCGGGTTGGGGGTGAAGCTGCGCTCGACGATCTCCAACGTGCGCGGGTGCGGCGACTTCCAGGACAGCAGGCGGTCACCCCAGAAGTCGGGCTTGTAGTCGCGCCAGAAGTCGTACCCCGCGGGACGGTCGATGGTGTGGTCGCCGTCGACGTGGTCGAGGGCGAAGCAGACGGACACCGCCTGCATGTTCATCGGCTGGGCCTCGGCCGGGGCGCTCGGCTCACCGGTGTCCGCCTGCGACTCGAACCCGGTGACGTACTCGGTGCCCGTCAGCGGCAGCAACTCGCCGGTCTCGGTGGCGTCCAGGACGTACGGCGCGACCACGTCGATCCGCTCGTCCCGGTCGCGGTGCGCCAGCGTCACGCCGGTCACCCGGTCCCCGTCGGTCTCCGCAGCGACCGGCCGGTACGGCTGCAGCACACGCAGCCGGCCCGAACCGAGGTACGGGGCGAGCATCTGTTCGAGGACGGCGACGGCTACCCGCGGCTCGTGGCAGAGCCGGCTCACCCAACCCGCACCGGGGTTGAGGTCGGTCCAGGCCCGGGTCCGTTCGGTCAACGGGTAGTGGCGACGGTAGTAGTCGCGGATGCCGTTGCGCAGCGCCCGGTAGCTGGCGGTGGCGCCGAACTGCTCGATCCAGGAGTGTTCGTCCGGCGGGACGGCCTGGCTGGTGAGTTGCCCGCCGAGCCAGTCGAACTCCTCGGTCAGGATGACGGACCGGCCGGCCCGGGCCGCGGCGAGCGCCGCGGCGACGCCGCCCAGTCCGCCCCCGACGACGAGGACGTCCGTACGCATGAGTACCACGTGTTTCCTTCCAGTTGCGCGGCCGACCGCTCAGCGCCGGTCGACCGCCGGATCGGGGGTGCCGAGGGTGACGCCCTCGACGAGTTCGCAGGGGAGAAGTCGCTGCTGGACGCCGGCCGCGCTGCCATCGATGACGCCCGTCAGCACCTCGACCGACTGTCGGCCCATCTCCTCGCGGGGGATGCGGAACCCGGTGAACGCGATGTCGGTGGGGACCGGGGCCGTCGGGTCGCCGAGGGTCACGATCGACAGGTCGCCGGGCACGGTCAGGCCACGCCGACGGGTGGCCGACTCCAGCGCGACCGCCGTGGCGAAGTCCTCCACGAAGACGACGGTGGTCCCGTCGGCCAGCAGGGTGTCGACGGTTGCTTCGGCCTCCGCGGCCACTGCCGACATCTGCCCGGCGCTCTCCGCGGTCGCGGCGGCGGCGTGGAACCCACGGAGCCGGTCTTCGGAGGATTCCGCGGTGGTGCCCATGCTGACGTACGTCAGGCGGCGGTGACCGTGCCGCAGCGCCGTCTCGACGAGCTGGGCCACCGCCGAGGCGTAGTCGGCGCCGACGTAGGGGACCGGCCCGCCGGCGTCGTCGCGGCGCCCGACGGCGACGTACGGATATCCGTCACGGTTGAGCCGGTGCAGCTCCGCGCCGTCGATCTCGCGCCCGAGCAGGATGCACCCGTCGGCCAGGCGTAGCCGGTTGTCCTGGTGGAAGATGCGTCGCCGGCCGTCCATCACCGGTGCGCTGGTGAGCAGCAGCAGGTCGCAGCCGACCCGCTCGGCGTACTCCTCGATGCCGAGCAGGAACGGGTGGAAGAAGTCCCGGCTGCCGCTGGGAAATGCGGGCTCGTACGTGAAGACGCCGATGATCCGGTTGAACCGCGAGGCGAGGCGGCGGGCCACGGGGTCGGCGGCGTAGCCGGTCTCGGCGATGACCCGCAACACGCGGTCCCGGGTCTCCGGGGCGATGCGGACGTCGGCGTCGGTCCGATTGTTGAGCACCAGCGACACCGTCGCCTGACTGACGCCGGCCATCCGCGCGATGTCACGCTGGGTGACACGTCTGGGGGGAGCGGTCACGTCGGGTCCTTCCGGTGTTGCTAATGCGTATTAGCGGTCGGCGTTGGGAAGGAGCTTGGCCGGTGGCCCGGCGTGTGTCAAGGGGTGGACGCAAGATTTCGGCACGGTGAACTTGCTGGAGTAATGCGCATTAGCCGTCCAGGTTCGCGGCGGGTCGCTGTCTGGCCCGGGCCGCGAGCCGGCTCTTGACAGAGTCGCCGCCGGGCGCGCAATATTCGAGAAACATAGATGCTAATACGTATTAGCTCGGGTGGTGCCAAGGGCTGCCAGCCGATCGGTGTCCCCTGTGTTCTTACTGAGCGTCACACCGCGCCGCGCCGCGCCGCGCCGTTCGTGCCGCCGATCCGACCGACCGAAGAGGAAGCCGCATGACGAGACCATCCGCCCCGTCGTCCCGACGCGCTGTCCTGGCGGCCGCCAGTGCCGGCCTGCTCGTCGCCGCAGTAGCCGGCGCCCGGCCGGCAGCCGCCGAACCCCAGTTCGACTTCCCCCAGTTCACCTACCAGGGCACCGCGTTCGACAAGGGAACCCTCGCCTACAACCCGACGAACGAGTTCATCTTCCCGAGCGTCATCCGGGCCGCCGACTACTTCCCCAACCCACTCGGCGCCTACTACCTGTACTACGCGCCGCACGAGCGTCCCGGCGGGATCGCCCTCGCGTACTCCGACTCGATCAACGGTCCGTGGACGGAGTACGTCGCCAACCCCCTGATCAGCAACACCTGGCTGCCGTACTACGCGACGGTCAGCCACATCTCCTCGCCGCACGCGGTGTGGATCGAGGGCGAGGGCAAGCTCTTCCTCTACTTCCACGGCGAGAACTCCATCACCCGGTACGCCACCTCCGACGACGGCATCCACTTCAGCTACGGCGGGACGGCGGTCAGCCGGAACGACACGACCGGTGGCGAGACCTCCTACGCCCGGGTGTTCGAGCAGTCCGTGCCCCGCCTGGGCACCCGGTACCTGATGCTCTTCATGGACAATCCGACCGCTGCACTGCCCGGACCGACCGGGCCCGTGTCGCGGCGGATCCGCTGGGCGGTCTCCAACGACGCGCGGACCTGGACCATGCAACCCGAACCGATCGTGACCCCGCAGGGCATCGAAGGCCCGAACGCCTCGGGGCCGTTCTTCCTGCGCTGGAACGACCGCAACCTGGTGATCTACCACGCCGCCGACGGCAACATGCACGCGGTGGACGTCGGGCAGGACTTCGACCAGGAGATCCACCTCGGCACCGTGCACGACTCGATGACCGCCGCGCCCGACCTCGGCCGCTCGGCCGCGCCGACGTTCTACTTCGACGGGCAGACCGCGCACATGTACTACGAAGCTGGCGGCCGGCTCACCGCGACCATCGGACACGCCACCGCCACCCTGGCGAACCCGTTGCCGGTACGGCAGCTCGACTGTGCCGTGGACCGGCCGGTCCTGTGGCCGCCGAACCATGAGCTGGTCGACGTCAACGTCACAGTCGACCTGCACGACGGCGTCCTCGGCCCGAACGCGTTCACCCTGACCGGCGTGACCGGTGGTGAGGCCGCGGACGTGAGTGGCTTCGCCGTCGGCACGCCGGACGCGAGTGGCAAGCTACGGGCCGAACGCGCCGGGAATGGCGGGGACCGGGTGTACCACCTCACGTATGACGGTCACGACGAGATCGGACGGCCGGTCGGCTGCACGGTCACCGTCACCGTCCCTCACGACCAGGGCAGCAACTAGGTGTTCTGTCCATGGACGTTGGTGACACGGCTGGGATCTTGAAATAGGTGAAGGCCTCCGGTTGTGGAGTGGAGCTGTCTAGGAACCGCTCCGCCAACCAGGAGGCCTTCGTGTCCCACGCTAACGCTGCCCTGACCCCTCGCGCACGTGTGCGCCTGGCGCGTCTGATCGTGGATGAGGGCTGGTCGGTCGCCCGAGCAGCCGAACGCTATGACGTGTCCTGGCCGACCGCGAACCGCTGGGCGCAGCGATACCGGCAGCAGGGCGCCGAGGGCATGCAGGACCTTTGTGGCGGCCGCACCGCAGCCCGGCCCGGACCACGCGTCCGCTGGTACGCAAGATCGTGCACCTGCGGTGGAAACAGCGCCTCGGACCCGTGTAGATCGGCGGCCGCCTGGGCATGCCGGCCTCGACCGTGCACGCGGTGCTGACGCGTTGCCGACTCCACCGGCTGTCACACATCGACCGGGTCACCGGGGAACCGATCCGCCGCTACGAACACCCGCATCCGGGCGCGATGCTGCAGGTGGATGTCACCAAGTACGGCAACATCCCCGACGGCGGCGGGTGGCGTTTCGTCGGCCGCCAGCAAGGGCGGGCGCAACCGCCAGGCCACCGCACGGCGGACCGGGGCACGTAACGGCGTCTACGAACCTCAGATGGGTACGGCGTTCGTGCACACCGTCGTCGATGATCACTCCCGGGTCGCCTACGCCGAGATCCGTGACGACGAGAAAGCCGCCACGGCTATCGAGGTGTTACGCAACGCCGTCGGCTGGTTCGCCGCCCGCGGCGTCGACTCGGGCCGCGAGGTGACGGTGGCCCACCCGGACACCGCCCCTGGGTTGGAGTTCGATGGCGTCGTCGTGGTCGAACCCGCCGACTTCCCGCAGGACCTCGGCCGTCAGGGGCCGCTCTACACGGCACTCACCCGGCAGAACCGTGAGCTGGCCGTCGTGCACACGAGGCCGTTGCCTGAGCGGTTACGGAAGAGGTAGGGAGCCTCGCGCCACCACTTCGCCGTCGTTCGGCCGCCCCTGCAGCTCCCCGCTTGCCGATGGTTGTCTCGGCAATGACGTTGCACTACGCAGCGTTAGCGTGACGTACGGTTCGAGCTCGCACGGCCGGGTCACCAAGGTGGCCAGGCTATTCGACGCCAGGACTTAGTAGCTGTCCGTGAGCAGTTCGGCGACACTCGTCGGCTACGCGTGACCTCTGTCGTGCCGCGGCGCGACGGACCGCATCTCCACCACCACGGCGTGGTGGTCCCGAGGCGATGGGCGTGGCCCGTCCCCTTGCGCTTCACCCCAAACTCGGCATAACCCCGATACACAACGTAGTGAACCCATAACTTATAGCTGCTGCCCAGGCTTCCCTGGGCCGACCAGGCCCGGCCGAAGGCAGCAGAACGGGGGAACCATGCGGAGACTTGCAGCCGCGTTGGCGGCGGGCGGGATTGCCGTAATCGGCTTCGCGGCACCCGCCCAGGCCAGCCCCGGCCTCAACTACGGGCATGACTGCGTCCGCACGGGCCAGGTAGAACCTCATCTTGGCAAGTTTGGGCCGGCCAAGATCAACCCGCAGAACAAGCCCACGGGCGCCCTTAACGCCCGTGACGCCAGCGGCGGCAAGAGCCACTTCGACGACGGGGGTGTCTGCTACCCCTGAGTAGCGCTGATCGCACTACCCGACCCCGCTCTCGTGGCCCGCGCATCGCCCCGTGCCGACCCGGGAGCGGGGCCTCGGTGCGTTCAACGCAGGTCAGCGTCTACAGGCGCGCAAGCCTTGCGGCACGCCGGCCGCGACGCACGGCGGGCAACTCCACCCCGCTCGCGAGTATCTCCCGGCGGCCCCCGAGGTAACGCGCCGCCCAAGCCGCTGCGACCCAGTAAACGAGGGCACGTGCTCGACCGGGGTGCTTCCGCGTCGACGGCAACCGGTCGATGGCAACGGGGTAATCGTGGGCGGCGTGCCCTTCGGCGCGCCCTGCCGAGATCGCGACCGCGTACCCGCAGCCCACGCCGCCCCTCGGGCGCTGCAGCGGTGGACCGTGCCGGTATTGGCGCAACCCGCGCCTGACTTACGACAGAAGTCTTGGCTACCCAGGGTAGGGCGGTTATGTTGCGAGCGCCGACGGAGGTGTCCGGTGGGGCTGGTACTTGTCGTGGAGGACGACGACCGAATAGCTCGGCTCGTGTCGCGGGCGCTGCGTGACGACGGGCACGTCGTCGAGCGGGCCGGAACCGGGCGGGACGGTCTGGACGCGGCCCTCGCCACCGAGTTCGATCTTGTGGTGCTGGATCTGATGTTGCCGGGCATCAGCGGTGTCGAGATCCTCGACCGGCTCGTTGGCTCCCGCCCCGACCAACGGGTCTTCGTCGTGTCCGCGGTGCCGGAGATCGGCATCAGGGTCGCCTGCCTGGAGGCGGGAGCGGCCGACTTTCTCGTCAAGCCGTTCGCGGTGGCGGAGCTGGTGGCCCGGGTACGGGCGAGGATGCGCGGCCCCGCCCCCGGTCCGGCGCAGCGTTCCCTGTCCGTGGGGCCGGTCCGCCTGGATCTTCGGCTGCGCCGCGCCTCGGTGGCCGGCCGGCCGGTCGAGCTGTCGCTGCGGGAGTTCCTTCTGCTTCAGCACCTGATGGAGCGGGCCGGGCAGGCGTGCAGCCGGGCTGAGTTGTTGGCCGACGTCTGGGGGCTACTGTTCGACCCAGGCAGCAACGTGGTCGACGTGTACGTTCGCCGGCTCAGAGCAAAGCTGGACACCCCCGAGCGGGTGGAGACAGTACGCAATGTCGGGTATCGATTCATCGCGGAATGACCGCCTTCTCCTCGCCGCCTGGGCCGCCACGGCGATGGTCAACAGCTGCCTGATGTACGTCTTACCCGGAAAGGAGACAGTTCCCTTCCATCTCGTGTGGATCGGGCTGTCGGTCGTGTACGGACTGACCACCTGGCGCCCGGTTGTCATGGTCGTCGTGCTCGCCGCCGTCACGCTCACCACGGGATACATCCTCGTCCACCATGCCGCCGCGGCCGCCATCGGGTGGGAGGAAGTCACCGAGGTGCCACTGATGGCTGCGGTGTTCGGCGTCATGGTCTGGCATGTGCGGCGACGCCAGCAGATGGTGGCCGAGGTCGCCCGACTTGCCGATGTCGAGCGCCGGCGCGCCGAGTCCCAGGACCGCTTCGTACGGCTTGCGTCACATGAATTGCGAACCCCGATCACGATCGCCCGTGGGCACACCGAGCTGGTGTCTGCTGCCACTTCCGATCCCGTGATCCGGGAGGACACTAGAATCGTGCTGGAGGAGTTGGATCGGCTGGCCGGCATAACCCACCGGCTGGTGACCCTCATGCAGTTGGACGGGCCGTACGTCCGCGAGATGCGAGACGTCGACCTGCTGCTGGCTGGCATCGTGCGGCGGTGGCGGCCCGCTGCGGATCGCCAGTGGGGCGTGTGCTCCACGGTCGAGATGGCGTCGATCAATCAGGACCGTCTGGAGATGGCTCTCGACTGCCTTCTTGACAATGCGGTCAAGTTCACCGAAACCGGTGACCGGATCGAGGTCGAAGGAATCGGCACGCGAAACAGCTGGACCATGGTGGTCGCCGACTCGGGCAAGGGAATGTATCCGGAGCAGGTCGAGGCGCTGAGCAACGCTGGTGCGTCACCGGCCCCCCCGGGCATGTACTCCGGCACGGGACTCGGCTTGGCGATCGTAAGAGCCGTCGTCGGTTCGTGGGGCGGTTCGCTGCGGGTGGAGAGCGAGCCCGACGTAGGTACGAGGATCTCAATGGTCTTCCCACGCTTCGTCGCGCAGCAGGCGCCTACGGATGCGGCGCCCGCGCCCCAGCAGCGGGGTTCCGCCCCAGGCGGTTGAGGCGGCCCGAACGCCCGGCGCAGGACAACTGCGCGAGATCCGGGCCGACGGACCTCCGGCATGACAGCCAGATGACAAACCTGTCACGAACGCCGCGGGCCGACCTCCGGGCTCCATCATCAGTGTGACGCACGACCTGTGCCCTGATCTGGGGATCCGTGCCGAGCGTCGCGCCGGGAGGTGGAGCCGATGCGACCAGATCGGTCGAGGGCGACGATGACGAGCGCGCTGCGGACAGCATGGAAGACGTGGTGTCCACGGCCTTCGAGCCGTGGATCGGCTGCGACCCCGGACAATCGCCGTCCGGGCCGAGTCGATCCACGGTCGGGGCCAATCCTTCTCCCTGCGGTACGCCGGCGATTCCGGCGACCTCGCCGCGTGATCGCACCGTCGACGGTCGTCCTCATGGTCGCCGCTCTTCTCCCACCGGTGATGGGATTCACCGGCGCCTCGTCGGCGCTGGCGGCCACCGCGTGTCCGGCCGGGGGCTGCACGGTCACCGTGGACGCGCGCGACTTCGCGACCGCTCGGGACAACCCGGCCGCCGGGCAGCTGGCGAACTTCACGTACATCATCAACGCGGACAACACCAAGCTGGCCAGCGATCCGCTCGTCCTGAACACCGAGAGCAACAGTCCGATCGTGGCCGAAGGCGACCAGAGCCGTCCGACGGTCAAGCTGCCCGCGGGACGTTACCTGATCTCGGTCCGCTCGCTGGATCACAAGATGTGGGGCAAGCACATCACGCTGCCCATCGATGCCGCTACTGACGGAACGCTGACCGCGCGGATCGACCTGACCGAGCAGAGCGAGGACCACCCGCTGCCGCTGGGGAAGATCCGGGTCTTCGTGTTCGAGGACAACACGTGGGCCAACGGCGCTCCGGACACCGAAGAGGCGGGTCTGGAGGGCTTCAAGGTCGGGCTCGAGGAGCAGACCGGCAACGCGGTCACCGTCGACTACAACAACAATCCGCTCTGCGGCGGGAACTGCCTGACCGACGACACCGGGTTCACCCAGCTCGACGACCTCGGGCCGGCGACGTACTTCATCGACGTGCATCCGCCGGACCAGCCCTGCAACAGCGACCCTGACAGCCGGTGGTACCAGACCACGACCATCGACGGTGGGCTGCAGCTGCTGGCCCCCGTCGAGGAGGGCAGCGACGGCACCGGCGCTCCGGGCGAGCAGTTGTGGGAACCGCCGAACAACCGCACCGCGTACTGGTTCGGCTTCGTGTGCTCTCCCACCCCGTTCGCCACCAGCGGCACGGGCGAGATCACGGGCAGGGCGCGCAACTGGGCGGAATGGGCGCCCTACACGACCGGAACCTACAACGAGCCGGTGGAGAACCCGTTCGTCGCGCTGTCCGACAGCACCACCGACCAGACCGTCTACATCGGCCGGGGCGACGAGGACGGTAACTTCGACATCCCGCACGTCCCAGCGGGGACCTACAACCTGTCGGTCTGGGATGAGCAGCTCAGCTACATCATGCGCTTCAAACCCCTCACCGTGGGCGCAGGACAGACCGTCGACGTCAACGACACCGGCGACGACGGTGAGGTCGGCCTGGGTGTGTCCCGCTGGTTCGGCTGGCTGGACGGGCACGTCTACAAGGACCTGAACAACAACGGCAAGTACGACGCGGGCCTCGACGCGCCGATCCCGACCACCGACGTGGACCAGCGGTGGCGGGACGGCTCCATCAAGGAAGCGACGTTCACCGACGCCCGTGGGCACTACGAGTACCCGACGGCGGAGGGCGGCCCACTCGGCCGGTGGATCGTCAACGAGCAGGGCTTCGCCCGCTTCACCGCCTACCCCGGCCCCTCCGTGCACGACGAGCACACCGGAGCGGTCACCCCGTCCTGCAGCGTGGCGCCCCCGGCCGTACCGGCCAACCCGTGCGTGCCGACCAACCAGGGTGGCGGTCTGCTGCACAACCAGCTCCTGCTCGAGGGACACCGCGCGACGGTCGACTTCGGCAAGCGCGACTACCCCGCCGGTACGCCCGGCCAGATCGTCGGCATCACCTTCAACGCCACCACGCGCAACGAGTTCGACGCGCGGTTCCAAGCCGCCGAGGACTACGAGCCGGGCATTCCCAACGTCACCGTTCTGCTCGAAGGCCCCGGGCCCGACCGCCAGCCGAACACGGCCGACGACGTGGTCCTCAACCGGTACGTCACCGACCACTGGCAGCAGCCAAACGCCAGCCAGGACCCGCAGCCCGACGGCAACAACTTCACGCAGAGCTGCAACCCCATCCGGGACATCAGCGGCGCGGACATCACCGCCCAGTTCAACCCCAAGATCGGGCCGAACTGCCTCGAGGTGCCGCTGACCGGCGAGCAGACCAAGGACGGGGCCTTCGACGGCGGCTACGCCTTCGCCGACTACTGCCCGAGCGGCCTGAACCTGGGAACGGACCTGTGCACGGACGGCTCGGATCCGTCCGATCACCCGCTCGTGGCCGGCACGTACATCACCCATGTGGTCATGCCGAAGGACGCGTCAGACACCCGTGCCTGCAACCCGTCGGGCGCCACCCAGCGGATCAGCAACCCGAAGGGCGCCGTCCCCGGCGGCGGCCAGGGATGCCTGTACCACATCGTCCGGGAGGAAGACGTCAACGTCGACCTCGGCAACCAGTTCGCTCCGCAGATCCCACCGCCGCCGTGCGCCGGCGACAGCCACGTCATCGACCAGTCGACGCTGACCCCCCGGAGCGTTTACTACACCGGGAACCAGGCCACCAGCACGTCCCGGCCGATGTGCGACAAGCGCCTGGTCGTTCTCGAGAACGGCCAGAACGCCAACGCCGACTTCTTCCTCATGACGAACTTCCGGACCGACCCCAACGGCACGAACGCCGCTGACCACCGGACCGGCGACGTGCAGCTGCCCGGCCGCCTGGTCGGACAGGTCTTCAACGACATCTACTTCGAGCGCAACAAGCTGTCCCCGTGGTACGGCGAGCCGCGGCCGATCGCCGGCATTCCGGTCGGCATCTACGCCCGGGTGGACACCGTGCCGAACGTCAACCAGCCGTACGACGCGAACACCTGGCGGCTGTTGACGACCGTGACCACCAGCGCCGACGGCTCGTTCGAGGTGCTCGTGCCCTCCACCGAGACGTTCAACTGCCCGATCCCACAGGGCCCGTGCCCCGGCATGTACCTGGTCAAGGTCGACGACCCCGGGACCAAGGAACACCCGAACACCAACTTCAACCCGAACCTGCTTGTCGCCACTACGCCGGCCGAGGCGTGGCCCGGCCTGACCACGCAGCTCGACCTGCCGCTGGACCCGATCTCCGGCACCGCATGCGAGGACCCCGCCGTCCCGGCACGGCCCGAGCTGCTGCAGATCTCCACCCCGGTCGTGCCGGCCGCCGGCAGCCGGCAGATCACCGTCCAGGCCGACTTCATCGGCGCACCCGGCACGGCCACGGGCACGACCGGCGTCCGGGCGACACTGGCCGACGGCCGCACCGGCCAGGTGCAGACCCTGACCCGGGCCAACGGCGGCATCGTCAGCTGGACCCCGGGCAGCGGCTCCACGCCCGACAACATCGTGCTGAACGTGCCGGCGCTCAGCTCCACCTTCCGGCCCGGGCCGAAGCAGCTGACGATCACGACGGCGGACGCGAACGGTGGCGTGTCGAGCGTCAACGGCATCACGCTGCACGTGCTGGGCAGCAACGGCTCCGGCACGGACGTCGTCACCTACACGCCGACCGTGGTGAACGTGCCACCGCCACCGCCGGCCACCGGAAACGGCGGAGTGCACGCCCTGCAGAACGCGATCAACAGCGCCGTCCCGGGTAGCCTGCTCGTGCTCTCGCCCGGCGTCTACAACGAGAACGTGCTGCTGTGGAAGCCGCTCAAGCTGCAGGGACGGGGCCCCGGCGGCATCATCGGCGCCCACGAGCTGCAGGCCCGCGACCCCGAGGACGCGCGGTTCAACGTCCCCGGCACCGTCATCGACGGCCGGTACTTCCAGCAGAACGCATCGGACTACGACGCGACGATCAGCGCGAACTCGCCCTACGCGGGAGTGACGAACAACGGCCTGGTCGGCAACCACCCGGTGCTGCGCGGCGCGGACATCACCGTGCTGGCGAAGACTGCGACGGCGTACGACATCGGCACCGGCCTCACCGCGGCGTTCAACCGGGCCCGCATCGACGGCCTGGGCCTGACCACCGGTCAGGGCGACGGGGCGGGCGGCATCCAGCTGCAGGCCTCCGCCAACAACATGCAGCTGACCAACAACGTGCTGGAGAACAACGGCGGGATCGTCGCCGGTGGGATCGCGCTCGGCCAGCCGTACGACGCCGGGCCGCGCGGAACCGGCGCGCGGGTCAACCACAACTACAACGTGCGGATCGCCAACAACCGGCTGACCGGCAACGGCGGCCTGACCCAGGCCGGCGCCGTGGGGCTGTTCTACGGCTCCAACGGGTACGAGCTGGCGAGCAACATAATCTGCTCGAACTTCAGCGTGAACTACGGAGCCGGCGTCTCCCACATCGGCCTCAGCCCCGGCGGCAGGATCCACGACAACCAGATCTACTACAACGACTCCGTCGACTCCGGCGCCGGCATCGCCATCGAGACCGAGCTGCCGGTGGGCTCGCCGGCCGCGCTGGGAGACGGGACCGGGACGGTGGACGTCGACCGCAACCTGGTCCAGAGCAACTACTCCGGCGACGACGGCGGCGGGATGTTCGTGCTCGACGCCCTCACCGCGCGGATCAACATCCGCAACAACATGATCAACAACAACGGGGCGGCGGACGTCGGCGGGGCCATCACGCTGGACGACTCGTCGAACGTTTCGATCGTCAACAACACCGTGGCCAACAACGTCTCCACCGGATCGTCGGAGGACTCGGACGGCAACCCGCACTCCGCCGGCCTGGCCTCCGAGGCGAACGACCCGCTGTTCCAGGCGACGCTGCCCGCCGGTTCGCCGCGCTTCTCCAACCCGGTGGCGCTGTTCAACAACATCTTCTGGAACAACGACGCGTTCACCCTGAGCCAGCCCGGCCCGGGAGCCACCCTGGTCGACCGAGGGTTCATCGACTTCGAGGTGCGCGGAACGACCAACAACGCCGACACGTTCACAGCCCGGTACTCCACGCTCACCAACGGCCAGATCCTGGGACCGGACGGCGCGCTGCGGGCACTGCCTGGTGGCCAGGCGAACCGGATCGGCGAGAACCCGCTGTTCGTGACGCCGTTCGTCAACGAGTTGACCGTGTCCGGGTCGCGGCTGGACCCGCAGACCGCGGCGGTGACGATCACCGGGCAGGACCCGCCGGTCGGACTGACCGGTGACTACCACCTCCAGGTCACCTCGCCGGCGATCGACCGCGGCGTGCGCTGCTCCAACACCCCGGTACCGGCGAGCATCTCGGCGTGTTCCGCCACCGCGATCGGCGCTCCCACCGGAACCCCCGGCGACATCGACGGGCAGAGCCGTCCGCAGCTGCGGCTGTCGGGGCGGGACACCACACCGTGGGATCTGGGCGCTGACGAACTGGCCGGAATAACGGTGCTCGTCCCCCCGAGCGGCCAGTGAGGAGTCCGATGTGAAAGCCATGGCGCGAACTTCGACACGGAGAGCGTTCCTCAGAGCGGTCGGCTGGGGCGCGGCAGGAGTCGCTGCCGGCGGAATCGTCGGCACGACCGCGGCGTACGGTCCCCTCGGCGCCCGCCGCGCGGAGGCGGCAACGACCGAGCTGTCCCTGGTGGCCACGGACGGGTACCTCAGCGTCCCCGGCCGGGAGGGCAACCCCCTCTACATCTTCGGCTTCGTTCCCGTCGACCCTTCTCTGTCGGTGGCGGAGCTCATCTCCACCTACAAGGGGCACACCAAGCACACCGCGCCGACCCTTGAGTTCCTGCAGAACGACGACATCAGGATCACCCTGACGAACCTGGGTCTGGTGCAGCGCCCCGACCTGACGGACTCCCACACCATCCACTGGCACGGCTTCGACCTGCCGTCGCCGTTGAACGACGGTGTGCCCGAGGTGTCGGTGGCGGTGCCCATCGGCAAACAGCTGACCTACTTCTACCGCCCGCACCGTGAGGGCACGTACATGTACCACTGCCACTTCGAGGACGTCGAGCACGTGGAGATGGGAATGACGGGGATCGTCTTCGTCCGGCCCCTGCAGGACGGCACCTCGATCGGCGGGTTCACCAGGTTCGCGTACAACGACGGCGACGGGTCGACCGGCTACCACCGCCACTTCGCGCTCCTGCTCAACGAGCTGTGGACAGATTTTCACGACGGTGACCGGGACATCCAGGAGTCCATTCCGACCGACTACGACCCGCAGTGGTTCACCATCAACGGCCGGGTCTACCCGCAGACCGTGCTGCCCAACGACAGCCCGAGCCTGCCGACCGCCATGCGCATCGCCACGCCAAACCCGAACTACGGCGGCGCCCTGGACTACAGCCAGCCGAACTCCGCGCTCGTCCAGGTCAACCCCGGTGATCGGGCCCTCCTGCGGCTGGCCAATCTCGGTTACCAGCAGCACAGCATGCAACTGCCGGGCATTCCGATGCATGTCATCGGGCAGGACGCGGCGCTGCTGCGCAACGGCGCCGTCGACACGTCGTACTGGACGAACACCCTCTACGTCGGACCGGGAGAGGCACGAGACGTCCTGTTCGACGCGCCCCCGTACGACACCGCACGCCCCTCCGGGTCGGACAGTTGGGGAAGCTACAACGTCTATTACCTCAAGAACCGGGACTGGCGAAAGCTCTCGAACTTCGGCTCAGCGGCCCCGGGACCCGGGGGAATGATCACCGAGGTCCGGGTCTACTCGCCGACCCGTCCCCTTCCGGCCCAAACCGTTGTGGGCCAGACCTATGTCTGAGTGGACGTGGCCGCGCGTCGCGGAAGGAAAAGCCATGATGAGGCAGAGAGCCCAACGGCTGGTCACCGTCGTCACGCTCGCCGCCGGCTCGGCGCTGCTTGTACCGGGACCCGCCGACGCGCTTCCCACCGAAGCGCCCAAGGTCGGGATGGTTTGCACCCCCGGCACCGTCGCGGGCGGCACCCACACCTTCAACCTGCTGGCGAAGACCGGCTACATCGAGACACCTGACGGCAACAGCGTCTTCATGTGGAGCTACGCCAACGCGGACGCCCCCGACAGCGGGCAGTTCCAGAGCCCGGGGCCGGCGCTGTGCGTGACCCAGGGGGAGACCGTCGTCGTCAACCTCACCAACAACCTGCCAGAGCCCGCCTCCATCGTGTTCCCGGGCCAGGACGCGGCGGTGACCGCCACCGGCGGCGCCACGGGTCTGTTGACCACCGAGGCGGCGGCGACGAACGGGACCGTCAGCTACCGCTTCGTGGCAGGCAGTCCGGGCACGTACCTGTACGAGAGCGGCTCGGGCATCGCCAAGCAGATCGAGATGGGCCTCTACGGCGCTCTGGTCGTGCGGCCGAGCCTCGGCCCCGCCTACGCCTACGACGCCACGACGGCGTTCGACCCCTCGCGCGAGTACCTCCTGCTGCTCAGCGAGATCGATCCAGAGCTGCACCATGCGGTGGAGACCGGCGCGACGTACGACGTCAACGCCCGGCGCGATCGCTACTTCGCCATCAACGGACGGGACTTCCCGGACACCATCCAGGACAACGGCTCCGGGCTGCTGCCCAACCAGCCGTACGGGGCACTGGTGCGGATCCGCCCGACGTCGCCCGGCACTCCGCCCGCTCTGGTCAGGATGATCAACGTGGGTGCCCTGAACCATCCCTTCCACCCGCACGGCAACCACACCACCCTGATCGCGCAGGACGGCCGGCCGCTGC
Organism: Micromonospora sp. NPDC005087; assembly: GCF_042872965.1. Classification (NCBI taxonomy): domain Bacteria; kingdom Bacillati; phylum Actinomycetota; class Actinomycetes; order Micromonosporales; family Micromonosporaceae; genus Micromonospora; species Micromonospora sp. NPDC005087. The sequence goes on from NZ_JBIALB010000009.1 coordinate 91,036, forward strand.
GCGCGCCCGGCGGGGGCTCGGCGTCCACCGAGCACTTCGGCGAGACCATCGGCTCCGGGCAGACCGAGGACTTCCTCCTGCGTTGGGACGACCAGGACCAGTGGGATCCCAACACCCACCCGTTGCCGGTGCCGCCGCCCAACTACCGCGACGTCACGTTCAAGGACGGCAACACCTGGTACGGCGGCAGCCCATACCTGGGCTACAAGGGCACCCTGCCGACGGGGGTGGTGTCGCAGAACATCTGCGGCGAGTGGTACTTCCCGTGGCACAGCCACGCGCTCAATGAATTCACCAACTTCGACGAAGGCTTCGGCGGTATGGCCACCCTGCTGCGGGTCGATCCGTCCGGCGGGTGCACGGGTTACCCGACGTCGGGCGCCATCGTCGGCGGTGCGCTCAAGGGTGGCAGCGTCTCCGACCTCGCCGCGGACGACAGCAGGTACTACATGGTGAACCCGAGGACGACGACCCGGCCGACGGCCACGACCGCCACGCAGGCGAGCATCACCGTCTCCTCGGCCGCCGGCTTCCCCGCCTCGGGCACCTACCACGTTCGGATCGACAACGAGGTTCTGCTGGTCACGGGCGGACAGGGCACCACGACCTGGACGGTGGCACGGGGCCAACTCGGCACGGTGGCGGCGAGCCACCTGAGCGGCGCCACGATCACCGCGCTGGCAACCGATTGGTACGCGGCGTTCACCGGCATTCCGGCCGGAGCCCAGAACCTCAAGGTGACCTACAAGGGCAAGAATTGCGGCAGCACGACCGCCACCACATGCGTGACGATCAGCTCGAACCAGCCGCAGCAGACGGTCAAGATCTGCAATTGGACGATCGCGGGTGCGGCGGGCTGCTCGTCCGCGACCTCTGCCGGGTGGGTGACCCTTCCGCCACCGCCGACGCAGCCGCGGACCGTCGGATCCAGCGACCTCACCTCGACGTGGACGCTGCCCGGACCCGCCAGCGCCTACGTCGGCACCGGAGCGAACGGCGGCCAGGTCCGCGTGCTCGTCCACACGCAACGGTACACGGCCCCCAACCCGACCCCCTTCTCGACGTGGGGCAACCTCATGGCCCTCACCTACGACGCGCCATGACCGGCCGCGAGGTTAAGGAGAGATCGGCGATGCGCGCACATGCGTGGAAGACGACGACCAGGAGTCTGCTCGTCCTGGTCCTGATCGCCGCCGGGCTCGGGGTTGGCAGCCCGAGCGTCTCGGCCGCACCGGTATCCATCAACGTGTGCGCGAAGGCCGGTAGCGTCACCCTGGCCGGTGGAGTGAACGTCCCGATCTGGGGCTTCGGCACGACGGCAACGCCGGGGAACTGTGCCGGCGTCACGCCGGTCCTGCCGGGGCCGCCCCTGACCGTCAACGTCGGGGACACCGTCACGCTCGCGGTCACCAACAACCTCCCCGCCGGCCACCCGCTCTCGTTCGAGATCCCGGGCATCGCCTTCAACGCGGGACCGGCCGACGCCGCCGTCGGCGCGACGGTCACCCGTACCTTCACGGCCAACGCGCCCGGCACCTACCTGTACGGCAGCGGCGGCGATGCCGGACGCCAGGCGGCGATGGGGCTCTCCGGTGCGCTCGTTGTCCGGCCGGCGACGCCCAACCAGGCCTACAACTCCACGACGACCGCGTACGACGTGGAGGCCCTGCTCGTCCTGAGCGCCATCGACCCCGCCTTCAACGCCGCACCCGCGACCTTCGACATGCACGCCTACCGGGCGACGTACTGGCTCATCAACGGCAGGGCCTACCCGGACACGGCACCGGGCATCACGGCGGCAGCCGGACAACGCGTGCTGCTGCGCTATCTGAACGCCGGCTACGACAACACGACGATGCTGCTGCTCGGCATGCACGAGCGGGTGCTCGCCCGCGACGCCCGGCCGCTGAACGTCCCCTTCGACGCGAACGCCGAGACGATCCCGGCTGGCGCGACCGAGGACGCGATCGCCACGATGCCGGCCGGGTCCGGACCGAGCCCACACGGATTCCCGCTGTACAACCGCCAGCAGCACCTCACCAACGGCGTGCAGACCGGCACCGGCCCGACCCCGGCGACCGGCGGCGGGATGCTGACTTTCATCCACCATTGAGGTGAGGTACGGCCATGAGCGATCCACTCGATCGGGGCGGCACCCCGGTTGCGGGAAGGGGCCGGTGGCGCTGGGGCGGGCGGCACGCGCGCCTCGCCGGGGGGCTCACCGGCTTCGTCCTGGCGATCGCGCTGACCGCGTTCGCCCTGTCGGCCTGGCGCGCCTCGACGGACGACGCGAAGACCGCCGACAACCCCGTCCCGGCGGCCTGGGCGCGGCCGGTCGTGGACGCCGACAGTCTCGGCCAGCGCAGCGGCGTTCGGATCACCCGGGTGGCGGTCACCGGTGGGGGAGGACTGGTCGACCTGCGTTTCACGATCGTCGACCCGGAACTGGCCAACACCCTGCACGACGCGGGCACCCCACCGGCCGTGGTGGACGAGCGGACCGGTCTCGTGGCCCACGAGCTGCTGATGAACCATTCCCACACCGGCGCGTACCGGACCGGCGTGACCTACTACCTGGTGTTCGAGAACCCCGGAAACTGGATCCATCGCGGCGGCAGGGTCAGCGTGCTGCTGGGCAATGCGCAGGTGGAGCATGTCGCGGTCCGCTGACCCGGCCCGCCGGCCGGATGCCCGCATCTGGTTGCGGCTGCTCGGCACAGCCGGTGCGCTCCTGCTCGTCCTCCTGCCGGCGCGGCCCGCGGCCGCCCACGCGGTGCTGGTCGAGTCGCAGCCCGCCAACGGCACGACCGTCACCGCGGTGCCCCGTGTCGCGCTGCTGCGCTTCAGCGAGGACATCTCGCCCGAGTTCAGCGCCGCGTCGCTGCTCGACAGCACCGGGCGGGCCGTCGAGGGTACTCGTATCGCGACCGACCGCCGGGGCGCTCGCCAGCTCGTGCTCGAGCTGCCAACGCTCGCACCAGGGACGTACGGCATCGCCTGGCGCGTCCTCGCAGAGGACGACGGGCACACCACGGACGGGGTCGTGATCTTCACGGTCGGGAGCCCGTCGCCCGGTGCGCCGGCGCTGCAGGCCGCCGAATTCCGGGACGGCACGCCGCCACCGGACATCGTCCGCCGGTGGCTCGGCCTGTGCCTGCTCGCCGGGCTGATCGGCGGACTGGCAGTCGCCGCGGTCGTGCTCCGCCCCGTCGGCGCAGCGGCGGCTGAGCCGATCCGCGTTGCCGTTGACGAGGCGCGTCGGCGGGCGCTCACGCTCGCGGCCGGCGCGGGCGGGCTGGCGGCGGTCGTCGGCGGTGCCGACCTGGTCGCCCAGACGTACCGGTCGGGTCCGCTCGGCTTCTCGACGGCCGCCACCCTGCTGTCCGGCACCCGCTGGGGCAACCTCTGGCTGGCCCGTGAGGCGATGCTGCTCGCCCTTGCCGCCGTCGCCGCCGCCCTGCGATCCCCGGCCCGAGGGCCGCACCTTCGCGGCCCGGCACCGTGGGTGGCCGTCGGGTTGCTCGGGTCGGTCGCCGTGACGGTCGAGGCACTCGGCGGCCACGCCGCATCGGTCGGGGCCACGCGAACCGTGGCAGTCGCCGCGATCGCCGTGCACGCCCTGACCGCCTGCCTGTGGCTGGGCGGCGTTGTCACGCTGGCGGTGGTGCTCGCCCGCCGCGGTGGACCGGCCGCCGGCCGGGGCGACCTGCTGAAGGCCGTCGGTCACCGCTTCACGGTGCTGGCCGCCGTCTGCGTGGCGCTGGTCGTGGCGACCGGACTCTACAGCGCCGGGCGCGAGGTCGAGTCGGTGCGCGCGCTGGTCGACACGACGTACAGCCGGCTGCTGATCGCCAAGGGCGTGCTGCTGTCGGTGGCGGGCGGCCTCGGCCTGGCCAGCGCCCTCCGACTGCACGGGCGGACAGCGGCCCGGCTCGCCGCACCGCCGTCGCGACGGCTCCTCGCGGCCGAGGCCACGGCGGGTGTCGTGCTCCTGCTCCTGGCGGGAGCGCTGGTCGAGACGCCTCCGCCGAGGCAGTCCACGGCCCTCGACGCCGGCGCCCCCACCGCCGTCACGCGGAACGGATCCGTCGGCGACGTCGTGGTCTCGGTGACGGTCACCCCCAATCAGCCCGGCACCAACGGGTTCACGGTTCTCGCCGCGAGCTCGCGCCGCCCACCACCGGCGGAAATCGAGGACGTCACCGTCGAGTTCGACCGCGGATCAACCGCCGTGCCCCTGCGCGAGATCGAGCCGGGCCGGTACTTCGGCATCGGCAACCTGTCCGGACCCGGACTCGTACAGGTCACAGCGGTGATCCACCGCGGCGGAGCGCGCCTGACGGTGCCCCTCCAATGGTCGGTATCCGCACCGGCGGCCGCGCCGCCGCCGTCCCGCGACCGGCTCGCTCCGATCGCCAACGCTGCCGCGGCCGCCGTGCTCGGCCTACTGGCGGTGCTCGCCGGCTGGCGCCTGACGGCCGTGCGGCGCCGCCGGCCGGCAGCCATGCCCACCGGCGAAGTTGCGCAGAGGATCCGGGAGGATGCCCGATGAGGCGAACCGTTGTCGCCGCCGCTCTCGCCGTGGCCTTGATGGCCTCCGGGACGGCGAGCCCCAGAGCCGGGACGGCGTCCGCCGATGCCGGCCCGACGGCCTCCGCGGAACGTGCCGGCATGGTGCGGGCCATCGTCGTGCTCAGGTCCCAGGTCGACCCGAACACGGTCGTGGCGCCGAGCCGCCACCGGCGCACGGTCGCGCTCGTACGTGCCCTGCGCGCTCGGGCGGGCGCCGATCAGACCGGCATGCTCGGCCTGCTCGCCCGGCGACGCGGGCAGGGCCTGGTGGCCGACGTGCTGCCCCTGTGGGTGGTCAACGCGGTCGCGATAGTCGCCCAGCCGTCGGTGATCGCCGAACTCGCGGCACGGCCCGACGTGCGCGAGATCCGCCCCGACCGTGCGGTCCAGGCCCCGCCGTCGACGGCCGGCCCGTCGACCACAGCCGCCCCCGTGGAGCCGAACATCGCCGCGGTCAACGCCCCGGCGCTGTGGAGCCTCGGCCTCACCGGCCAGGGAACGGTGGTGGCGACGATGGACACCGGAGTGGACGGCAGCCATGCGGAACTCACCGCGAGCTGGCGCGGCGGCAGCAATAGCTGGTACGACCCGAACGGCGAACACCCGGCGACGCCGACCGACGTCAACGGGCACGGGACGGCGACGATGGGCGTGCTGGTCGGAGGTTCCGCGGGGGGCACGTCGATCGGCGTCGCGCCGGGCGCGAAGTGGATCGCCGTCAAGATCTTCAACGACCACGGCAGCACCACCACCTCGCGGATCCATCTGGGCTTCCAGTGGCTGCTCGACCCCGACGGCAACCCGGCCACGCCGGACGCACCCGACGTGGTCAACAACTCCTGGAGCGGCAGCATCGGCGGGTGCAATCTCGACTTCCAGCCGGACCTGCGCAACCTGCGGGCGGCCGGCATCCTGCCGGTCTTCTCCGCCGGCAACTACGGGCCCGATCCCTCCACCGTGCTCAGCCCGGCCAACAACCCGGAGGCCCTCTCGGTGGGCGCCGTCGACGACGGCGGGGTCATCGACCCATCGAGCAGTCGCGGCCCGTCCGCGTGTGCCCAGGCGATCGCGCCGCGGCTCAGCGCGCCCGGCGTCGGCGTTCGGACCACCGACCTGTACGGCGGCTATCGTGACGTGTCCGGCACGTCGCTGGCCGCGCCGCACGTCGCCGGGGTGCTCGCCCTGCTGCTCGGCGCGTTCCCCGACCTCGGCGCGGACCGCCAGCAGAGCGCGCTGGAGAGCGCCGCGGTGGATCTGGGGGAGCCCGGACCGGACAACACGTACGGGCACGGCAGGGTGGACGCGCTCGCCGCCTACCAGTGGCTCGCCACGGCGCCCGACTTCAACGTGGCGGCGTCGCCTCCCGAAGCGACGACCGTCCCGGGCGGCACGGTCACGTACACCGTCGCCGTCTCGGGCGTGCACGGCTTCGCCGGGGACGTGGCGCTCGCGCTCGGCGGCCTCTCCGGCACACCGGCCACCTGGACGATCACCCCGGCCGTCATCGCGGGTGGAACGGGCTCCGCCCAGGTGGCCGTCACCACGGCGTCCACGATCGCGGCCGGGACCTACCCACTGACCCTCACCGCCACCAGCGGCGGACTGAGCCGGACGGCGGTGATGCTGCTGGTGGTGAGCCCGCCGCCCGACTTCGGCCTCGTCGCCGCGCCGACCTCCGCCGGCGTCGTCGCGGGCGGCAGCACCGGTTACACGATCGGCGTCACCGGCCTGAACGGGTTCACCGGCACAGTCGGGCTGAGCCTGAGCGGCCTGCCGGCCTCGGTCGGCACGGGATCCTTCTCGCCGTCGGTCGTCGTCAGACCGGGCAGCGCGAGCCTGCGCATCGCGACGTCGGGGTCGGCGCCGCCAGGGACGTACGCCTTGACGGTGACGGGTACGAGCAGCTCGAAGAGCCACTCCACCGGGATCACGCTGGTGGTCACCCCGGCACCGGACTTCTCGCTTACTGTCTCGCCGTCGGCGGCGACGGTGCAGCGGGGCCAGACCGCCACCTACGCCGTGTCGACCTCGACGATCGGCGGATTCGCTGGCACCGTGGCATTGTCGGTAACCGGGCTGCCAACCGTCTCGTCGGCCAGCTTCACGCCGAACCCCGTCGGCGCCGCCGGCGCCTCCACCCTGCGGGTGAACACCGCCAGCCGGACCCCGCGCGGCACGTTCGCGATGGTCATCACCGGCACCAGCGGCTCGCTGGTCCACCAGGCCACCGCGACGCTGATTGTCCGCTAGAAGGAGGCCGACCACGCCAACCCGGAGCGTCGTGCACGTTCTCAACGCCGCCTATCCGAGCTGCGTCCCGGGTGCCGAGGGCGGCTGCAGCTCGTCGAGCGGCACGGCGGGGTCGGCCAGTCGGTCGAGGTCGACCGGCTGGGCTGTCGCGACGAGCCGCCGAATCGACGGGCCGACGTCCCACACGTTGACGTTCATGCCGGCGAGCACCCGCCCGCCGGCGGTCCAGAAGGCGATGAACTCGCGCTTGGCGACGTCGCCCCGGACGACGACCCGGTCGAACGCCTCGGGCGGGGCGTGTCCGACGTACTCCATTCCCAGGTCGTACTGGTCGGTGTAGAAGTAGGGCAGGTCGTCGTAGCTGACGGGCTGCCCCAGCATGGCGCGGGCCGCCGCGGCGCCGCCGTGGAGTGCGTTGGCCCAGTGCTCGACGCGCAGGCGCCGGCGCAGCACGGGATGGTAGGCGTTGGCGACGTCACCGGCGGCGTAGATCTCCGGGTCGGCGGTGCGCAGGGACGCGTCGACGACGATTCCGTTCTCGACGGTGAGGCCGGCCGCTGTCGCCAGCTCAGTGTTCGGCTGTACGCCCACGGCCACCACCACGGCGTCGGCGGGCAACTCGGTGCCGTCGGCCAGCAGGACCGAGGAGACGCGACCGGTGCCGCGGATCTCACGGACCTCGGCGCCGAAGTGAAAGGTGACGCCGTGGTCCCGGTGCAGGTCGGCGAACACCCGGGCGATCTCGTCGCCGAGCACCCGGCGCAACGGCAGCGCGGCCGTTTCGACGATGTCGACGGTGGCGCCGCGCTGCCGGGCGGCGGCGGCGACCTCCAGGCCGATCCACCCCGCTCCGATGATCACGACGTGCGCGCCGTCCACCAGCGCCGCGGCGATTCGACGGCTGTCGGCGAGGGTGCGCAGCCGCAGCACCCCGTCCAGGTGGACGCCGGGTGCCGCGAGGTCGCGGGGTCTGGAGCCGGTCGCCAGCAGCAGCTTGTCGTAGCGGATCCGCTGGCCGTCGGCGAGCTGGACCTGCCCGTCGGAGCGATCGACGGCGACGGCACGCACGGCGGTGCGCAGGTCGACGTCGTGCTCCGCGTACCACCCGGCGTCGTGCACGTACACGCTGTCGGGTTCGGCGCCGCCGGTCAGCAGACCCTTGGACAGTGGCGGCCGCTCGTACGGTCGCTCCGACTCGTCGCCGATCACGACGATCCCGCCGTCGAAGCCCTCCTCCCGCAGCGTCTGCGCTGCCCGCGCGGCGGCGAGCCCGGCTCCCACGATTACGAACGTGCCGGTCTTCGACATCGGTCCAGCTCCTTTCGAGGTGCGTCGATCAGCGGTGGCCGATTCCGGTCAGGGTGAAGAACTCGGCGCGCGAGCGGTGGTCGTCGCGCAGGGTGCCGAGCAGGGTGGAGGTGATGGTGCTGCTGCCCACGGCCCGGACGCCGCGCAGCGTCATGCACAGGTGTTCGGCTTCGATGACCACACCGACGCCGCGCGGGCGCAGTTGGCTGGTCAGCCAGTCGGCGATCTGTTTGGTCAGGCGTTCCTGGACCTGCGGGCCGTGGGCGAACAGTTCGACCACCCGGGCCAGTTTGGACAGTCCCAGGATGCGTTCGCCGGGCAGGTAGCCGACGTGCGCGACGCCGACGAACGGCAGCAGGTGGTGTTCGCAGACCGACCGGATCGGGATGGCCCGGGCCAGCACCAGCTCGTCGTAGCCTTCGTTGTTGTCGAAGGTGGTCAGCTGGAACTCGCGCGGGGTGAGCAGCTCGGCGTAGGCGCGGGCCATCCGGCCCGGGGTGTCGGCGAGCCCGTTGGCGGACAGGTCGACGCCGAGCGCGGTCAGGAACTCCGCCGCCGCCCGTTCGGCGGCGGCCGGGTCGCGGCGGGGACGCTCGTGCTGCACCCGAAGGGCGGTGACACTCACCTCAGCGACCTCCCACGCCGAGGGCCGCGGGCGCGGTCGGGACCAGTCGGGGAGCCGTGCGTGATCCAGGTGCCGAGTGCGGCGATGCCCATCAGGAGTTCTCCTTGTCTGTGCTGTTGTGGCCCTGCGCCCGGATGGTCTCGTCGGCGACGTGCACGCCGTACCGGTGGACCAGTTCGCCGCCGAGGTGACCGGCGACGGTCAGCCTTGCGGAAGGTCGAAGGCGAAGCTGGATATTTTCACCAACGCTCATTGGTGTTATCGATCATGCTCCCCCAGCGCGGCAGGAATTTCAATAGCCTTCGCTGGTGATAATCTCGGCGCTGTGAGCACGGGCGAGCGCTGGAGCGCGATGGCCTCGCTCGTCGACCGGTCCCGACGGGCGCTGTACGACTACGTGTACCGGGCCGACCACCCCGTCACCCGGGAGGAGGCGGCCGAGGCGCACGGCATGTCCCGCAACCTCACCGCGTTCCACCTCGACAAGCTCGTCGAGTCCGGTCTGCTGCGGGCCCACTATCAGGCGCCGACCGACCAGCCCCGGGGCCGCGGCCGGACGCCGAAGGTCTACGAGGCGGCCGGCGACGGCGTGGCGATCACCGTTCCCGAGCGACGCTACGAGCTCATCGCCGAGATCCTCGCCGACGCGGTCGCCGACGACCCGCACGACGCCCCCGAGGCGGCGCGACGGCACGCACGGCGACGCGGCCGGGACATCGGAGCACGGGTACGCGACTCCGGCGAGGACCTCATCCCCGTGCTCGCCGGACTCGGCTTCGAACCCGAGACGCTCAGCGACCATGTGCTGCTGCGCAACTGCCCGTTCCACGCCCTCGCCACCCGGCAGACCGCCCTGGTGTGCGGCCTCAACCACGCGTTCCTCACCGGCATGATCGACGGCGCGGGACGCACCGACCTGTTGCCCCGGCTCGCGCCGCGTCCCGGGGCCTGCTGCGTCCGGTTGGACGGCCCGCCGGAGCACCTCTGAGAACACGCCCCAGGCCTGAAACTGTCGGAGGTCGCCCGTACCGGCTCGGCTGCGCCGGCTCGGCTGCGCCGGCTCGGCTGCGCCGGCTCGACTGCGCCGGCTCAGTGCAAGGTCATGCGAGGACGCGCGTGGACCCGGGGTCGTGGTCCTGCGCGTCGAGGTCACGCAGCGCGAAGCGGAGGTGTTCCCACTCCTCGTCGATGATCACGTGAAGGCAGTGCAGGACCGGCTCCTGGTGGTCGGGTGACCATGCGGTGGGGCGAGGTTCGGCGAGCAGTTCCGGAGTGATGGTCGCGAGGAAGTCCCGAACGCTGGCCTGCCGCTCGGCACGCACCTCGAGGAGCTCTGCGAACGTCGGCTGCTCCGTCGAGAACACCGACATGTCGAAGCCGTCGGTCTCGTACTCGACGTGCGGCTGGCCGAGCGGGTGGAAGGGCTGCGGCAGGCGCAGGATCGCCTTGCCCAGCCACGCGTCGGTGGCGAACGCGAGATGGCGCAACGTCTGCGCGAACGACCACTCGCCGCCGATCGAGACGTCGGCGGCACCCTCGGGCATGGACATCACCCGGTCGACTGCGGCCGCCCAGGCCCGTTCGGTCGCCGCCCACGCCGCGCGGAGGCTGGTCGGGTCCGTGGCCTGCCTCAGCTCGCGCCCGGGGAACCGCCGGTTGAGTTCCGCCTCGACGAGCGGCGCGACGTCGACACCGTTGACCAGGAGCGCACCGTCGGCCAGCCACGGCGCATCGATGTCGAGCCCCCGCACGTCGACGCCGCGCATCACGGCGCCGGCCAGCGTCGACCTGGTGAACCGCGCACCCCGCAGGTCCCTGTCGACAAACGTCGCGGCGTCGTCCCGGGCCATGGCGTCCTCCCACCCTCTTGGCGATCGCGGCGATGCTAGCGCGCCTGTCCGACAACCCGTCGCCTTCCGGGCCGCGGTCGTCGGGGCGGCGCGCGTACCAGTAGTCGACGTTGGACGCCGCCGCCGAGCCCTGCTCCGTCAGGCGTCCTTGACGAAGACGATCCCGTCGGTGCTGGCCACGTGGGCCGGGTCGAGCGGGGAGTAGCCGAACCAGGGGGACACCCGGGCAGCGGGCGTCACCGTGGCGAGGGCGGAGGCCAGTCGGCCGGCGTCGACGACGTGACGGTCCTCCGGCAGCGCGTACAGCAGTCCCTCGATGGTGTCCGGGGGCGGGGAGTCCACGCCATGGTGGCGGATCGTGCCGAGTGCTGTGGCGAGGAAGGCGTACCCCTGGCCCAGGTGGGCGTCGACGATCGCGCCGGCGCCCCACCATTGGACCGGCAGGTCGCCCATCCGCATGCTGCTCCTGTCCCGCTGAAGGTGGCCGTTGTGGGCGTTCACCAGCGCCGGGCCCCGCTCGGAGATGGCGAGCAGGTTGGCGGCCATCATGGAATCCCGTACGCCGAGCAGCCTCGCCATGCGGCTGGGTGACGTGTCGGCCATCGCGAAGTGGTAGCGCAGCAGGCCGATGGCGGTGCGCGCGTACAGGCGTGCCCGGTGCCAGTCCTCGCGTGCGGACGCCGCGATCAGGTGGGGCGTCTGCGCGTCGAGCAGCGCGACGAGCTCGTCGGTGAGCAGCCGCAGCTGTTCGGCGTCGGGCGTCCGCCCCACGGACTGGGACGGGTCCATCATCGCGGCGGGGTTGGTCCACCGGTCGTCGGCGCCGAGCAGGCGGTCGAGCGTCTCCGCGGTGCAGGGAAGAAGGTCGGCGTCGACCCAGGTGGTGACGTAGGCGTGGAGTGCGGTGAGCGCCTGCCGGGGGCTCGCGGCGCCGGTGATCTCCAGCGGGCCGTCGAAACCGGCGAAGCGCAACCGCTCTGCCACGGGCCGGCCGTCGTTGTACGCGCGCATCCAGCGCACCAGCTCCCGGTTGCCCGCGAAGGCGCCCCACTCGTGGCTGAAGCCGCGCTCCATGGCCTCGTCGAGGGTGCCCGTGCCCGAGGTGACGTAGTCGTCCACGATCAGGCCCATCACGCAGTCGCTCTCGATGGCGACCGTCCGGTAGCCCTCCTGCTCGACGAGTTGCCGGAAAAGATCGTTCCGCAGGTCGAGCAGACCTCCCGCGCCGTGGGTCGGCTCACCCAGGGCGAGCAGCCGTGGTCTGGCCGGAAACAACGCCATGACGGAAGAAGCGTCGACGGCGTGGACGGCGTCTGTGATGCCAGCAGTCATGCCTTGAACGGTATCGTTGAACCAACGGTGCAGACTTTTCAGCAGATGTCAGCAGCACAGCGAGGCAAAACCCTCAAAGCGGTAGATGGCTGTTGGGGGCGTCCCGGATGGCGAGTGCGGCTTGGACGAGCGCGGCGTGGGTCAGCGTCTGGGGGTAGTTGCCAAGATGGGTACCGGTCGCCGGGTCCAGCTCTTCGGGATAGAGGCCCAGTGGGCTGGCGTAGCCGAGCATGGTCTCGAACAACTCGACCGCCTCGGTGCGGCGCCCGGTGCGGGCGAGGGCTTGAACCAGCCAGAACGAGCAGGGCAGGAACGCGCCTTCGGTGCCCGGAAAGCCGTCAGACCCCGGCGGATAGCGGTAGAGCAGCGGGCCGCCGGCGGAGAGTTGGTCCCGAATGGCGTCGATGGTGCCCTGCACGTGGGGTGACTCGACGCTGTCCATGTTCAGCAGCGGCAGGACGAGCAGGGCCGCGTCGAGGTCCTCCGAGCCGTATCTGCGCATGTAGCTGCCCGCCGTGGGGTCGAAGCCGGATGCCCGGACCTCGGCGGCGATGGCGTCTCGTGCCTTCTGCCAGCGTCGACGTTGGCGGTCCGGCAGGGCGTGCGTGTCGGCGATGCGCAGCGCGCGGTCCAGCGCGAGCCAGCCCATGAGCTTGGAATGGACGTGTTGGGCAGGTTCGCGGACCTCCCAGATGCCGGCGTCGGGATCCTGCCAGCAACGGGCCACCACGTCGGCGAAGCCGCGCACCGCCCGCCACGTCTCGCTGGAGAGCCTCTGCCCTGCCTGTGCGAACGCCCAGGCGGCGTCGGTCACCCAGCCGTAACCGTCGAGCTGGTGTTGCCCGGCGGCGCCGTTGCCGATCCGTACCGGGACGCTGCCGAGGTAGCCGGGCCAGCCGGCCAGGTCCCGTTCCGCCGGCACGTGGCGCCCGTGCAGGGTGAGCACCGCCGGCAGGCGTGGCCGCTCCAGCCGGCTGGCGTGCAGCAGCCACGCGAGGAAACCGTGGGCCTCGTCGGGTTTGCCCACGCTGAGGAAGGCACTGACGCCGATGCTGGCGTCCCGGGGCCAGACATAGCGGTAGTCCCAGTTCCGTATCCCGCCGGGATTCTCGGGCAGAGACGTTGTGGGTGCGGCCACCGGGGCCCCCGAGGGCGAGTACGTCAGCAGCCGCAGGGTCAACAGACTTCGTACGACGTGTTCCCGGAAAGGCAGTGACCCGTCGATGTCGGCTGTCCAGGACCGCCAGCGGTCTTCGTCCTCGCTCAGCAGGTCCCAGGCCGATGCCGGCTCGACGTGGATCAGCGGTTCGCGATGGGCCACGGCCAGCACGAGTGTGACCGGACGGCCCGGCGTGACCCTGATCCGGGTAGGCCGGCCTGGTTCGATGGTGAGCCCGGGTGTGCTGCCCAGCGAGACCGCGAGGGACCCCCACTCACACACCAGGGCCTCGCGCCGACGCTGGATCCGGGGCCGACGGTGCCGTACACCGAAGCGGGGATCGAACTCGATGACGGCGTCGACCGCCGCGTCAGCGGCCGACAGACGCCGCACGATCAGTGTCGTGGGCAGCAGGCGGCCGCTGACCTCGGTCACCATGGCCTCGGTGAGGGTGAGCCGGCCGCTGCCCACCGCCCATGTCGTCTCCAGGGTGGCGGTGTACTGCCGGTAGCGCCGTTCGACGACCGTGGCCGGCCCGGCCGGGCCGACCCGGAACCTTCCCGCGTCGGCGCCCCCGATCAGCCTGCCGAACAGGGGCTCGCCGTCGAAGCGAGGCACGCAGAGCCAGTCGATCCCGCCGTCACCGGCGACGAGGGCAGCGGTGCGCGTGTCACCGAGCAGCCCGTAGTCGCTGATCGGCGCCGGGTCCCGGGGACAGTTCGTGTCGTTCGCGCCGGTCATGGAGATCGCCGCCGGACGGGTCGTGCGGCGCGGGTCAATCGGCCTGTAGGAGCAGCCCGAGGACCACCCCGTAGAGCACGTGGACGGCGGCCACGACCGCGGGAGTCTGGATGCCGTAGTTGACGGCGAACAGGCCGGGCGGCTCCAGCACGGCCGTGCTGGTCAGGCCCGCCCGCTGGGAGGCCATGCGCGGGTGTACGCCCGGAAGCAGCGGCAGGAGCACCGTCAGCGCGATCCCGACGTGGATGGTCCCGAGCAGCGCCCCGATCCACCAGGTGGCGCGGTGCAGCAGGGCGAACGTGGCCGCATAGCCGAGGGCGAAGCCCTGACCGGCGCAGAGGTGGATAAAGAAGCCGACGACCCGGGCCCGGTCGGGATCCTCGGTGACGAGGGTCCCGAGGACCAGCGGAAAGTCGAGGCGGGTGAGGCCGGCCAGTTGGGCAGTGGTCAGCGCCGCGGTGAGCACCGCGGTGGCGACCAGCCCGAACAAACCCCATCCGGCCCAGTCCATCTCAGCGGTGCGACCGGGCCTGAACGGCCGGACAGTGGTTCCGAGCCGTCGGCACGCGGCACCGTGACGTTCTCTCGGTCATCGGTCCGTCCTTCGGCTGAACAACGTGAAAGGTCTACGGTCCTGATCTGGACGCCCGCGTCGCACCACCTCGGACGACAGGGGCCGCGCCGGCTTTTCACCATAAGTCACCGGGATACGGCATGTTGCCTGCTCGCCGAGATGGCGCCGGGACGGCGCCCACGGACCGATTCGGGGTGCGACGTTCCCGCATCGAGGACGCGGTGTTGATCAGGGGCGTCGTGTGGCGCGCACGACGACGTCGTGCAGCGGACCCGCGTGGCCGCCAGAGCCGGTGACCGTGCGGACGTGCTCCTCGGCGGTGGTGATGTCCCACGCGGTGCTGTCCAGGCCCGCGGTGATGTCCGCGAGGGTGACCGATGCCTCGGCGGGAGGGTGGTGCCCGTGCCCGGTGGCTCCCGGGGTGTGCAGGTGCCCGACGATCAGCAGGGTGCCGCCGGGCGCCACCCATGCAGAGAGGCGGTCGTAGAAGGCCAGTTGCGGCATCGCCGGGTGCGCGTAGTGCGTCGTGACCAGATCGAACCGCACGCCCGGGTCCCAGACGGTCAGGTCCGCTTCAACCCACTGCACGCGCTCGGACACCTCGCTGTTCGCCGCGCGCTCGGCGGCGCGGGCGAGGGCTTCGGGGGCGATGTCGACCGCGGTGACATGCCAGCCGTGCGAGGCGAGCCACATCGCGCCGGCGCCGGTGCCGCACCCGGCATCCAGCGCCGTGCCCGGGACCAGGCTGCTGGTCTCGCGGGCCAGGTACGGCTGCGGCGTACTCCCGGCCATCACCGCGGGTCCGTCCCGGTGCGCCTGGTGCCAGTGCCGCTCCCAGTAGTCCTTGTCGAATCCGTGCGTCATCGGGCCACCCCTTCACCGTCTTCGCGTGTCCTTGACGACTGTGGCCGGCAGTCGAGCGATACGCAAAACTTCTTGCCAAATGGCAAAATGGGGGTATGGGCAACGACCTGGACCGCACGCTCGACGCTGTCGGGCCGAGGCTGAAGCACCTGCGGCTCCGCCGCGGCCTCACGCTCACCGACCTCGCGGAGGAGACCGGCATCTCCGCCAGCACGCTGTCCAGGCTCGAGGCGGGCCTGCGACGCCCCACCCTCGAGCAGCTACTCCCGCTCGCTCGCGCCTACGGCGTCACTCTCGACGAGCTCGTCGACGCGCCACCAACCGGCGACCCCCGCATCAACCTGCGGCCCATCGCCGGCGGCGACGGGTCGACCATCCTGCCCCTGACCCGTAGGCCCGGAGGCATCCAGGCCTACAAGTTCGTCCTCCCGACCGGGGCCGACGACCGCGAACCCGACCTGCGCACCCACGAGGGCTACGACTGGGTCTACGTCCTCAACGGCACGCTGCGCCTGGTCCTCGGCGAGCACCATCTCATCCTCAAACCGGGGGAGGCCGCGGAGTTCGACACCCGAACCCCGCACTGGTTCGGGTCCACCAGCTCCGGTCCCGTCGAGTTCCTCAGCCTCATCGGCAAGCAGGGAGAACGCGCGCACGTCCGCGTAGCACCAGGATCAGGCCCCGAGTAGGGGTGCACGGGCGGCCCGAAGCGCGTCTGCCGTCAGGTTCGGCCGCCCGCCGGGATATCGGACGGTTGCCCCGGCCGCGGCGACGGCGTATCGGGCGGCGACCGGGGGCGGGTCGCCACGCAGTAGCGCCGCGGTCAGCGCGGCGACGAGAGCGTCGCCGGCTCCGGTGGTGTCCACCACCTTCTGATCGGCCAGCGGGACGAGCAGGTGCCCGTCGCCCCACTGCTGGTCGCGCCAGACGAAGAGGTTCCCGGCGTCCACGCCGAAGGCGAGCAGCCGCGGCCCGGCCGCCAGGATGTCGCCGGCGGCGGTCAGCAGCCGGTCGATGTCGTCGGTCGGCGCTGCCGTCCACAAGCGTGCTTCGTGCGCGTCGCCGCGGACGACATCGGCCGCGGCTAGCAACGCCGGGCCGTCGCTGTCGTTGGCCGGTGCACCGTCCAGCACCACAAGCCGACCAGCGTCGTGGGCCAGACGCGCGGCGGTGAGGGCCGCCACGGGCGGCTGCTGCAACTGCACGAGTACGGCGTCCGCGGCGCACAGCAGCTCCGCGGAGGCTTCGACGTCGGCCGCGGTGAGGAGTACCTCGTCGGGCAGGTGTTGCAGGTACCGCCACCGCCCGGCTCCGTCGAGCGCCTCCACGATCAGCCCGGTGGAGGTGTCGGGCCGGCGGACCACCTGAGTGACGTCCACCCCGTCCCGGGTGGCCTGCGCGAGCAGATGGTCGCCGATGTCGTCGTCGCCCGCCACGGCGACCAGCGCCACCGTCACGCCGAGCTGAACGAGCGCTACCGCCTGGTTGGCGCCTTTGCCGCCCAGCATCTCGCGCCGCCCCCGGACGTCGGCCGCCTGGCCGACCTCCGGCCAGTGGTCGATCTCGAGGACGAGATCGCGGGCGAGCTGGCCGATCACCACCGCGCGGGGACTGCTCATGTCGCTGTTCTACCCCGTACCGGTCATGGCTACCGGTTTGCCGAGACGAGCGGACCGACCCGACGCGGCCCTAGTCTGCGGGCGAGACGCGGCAGTGGGAACCGGTGGCATCGACACTCCAGTGTCGGCCGGCCACCGCCACACGGTGCATGCCGACCCGTCCGAGTTCGTCGGGGACGTGGGCGTCGGCGAGGAGCCCGTCCTCGCCCGGCTCGAGGCCGAGCATCGTGCGCAGAAACAGCAGGGGCGCCCCGCTGGCCCAGGCCTGCGGGTTGCAGGCGGTGGGGTACGGCACGGGCTGGCGACCGAAGGACCGGTCGTAGCCGGAGAGCGCCTCGGGCAGCCGGTGATCGGAGTCCCGGGAGGCCTCCAGCATCGCCATCGCGATCCGGTTCGCTTCCTTCCGGTAGCCGTAACGGGCCAGCCCCGCGGCGATGATGGAGTTGTCGTGCGGCCACACCGTGCCGACGTGGTAGCCGATCGGGTTGTAGCCGATGTCCAGGGCCGACAGGGTGCGTACGCCCCATCCCGAGAACATCTCCGGAGACATGAGCTGTCGCGCGACCTGTCCGGCTCGATCCTCGGGGACGATGCCGCTCCACAGCAGGTGACCCATGTTCGAGGTCATCGAGTCGATGGGCCGTTTGTCGCCGTCCAGGCCGACGGCGTAGTAGCCGCCCCGTTCGGGGATCCAGTAGTCCCGGTTGAACCTCTCGCGCAGGCCTGCGGCCTCGGCGCGCAGGCGGTGGGCCATCGAGGGGTCGTGCCATGGCCCGTCGGCCAGTTCCGCCATGCGCAGTTTCGCGTCATAGGTGTAGCCCTGTGTCTCACAGGTGGCGATCGGCAGGACGGGAATCGTCCCGTCGGCGTACTGCACACCGTCGGGGGAGTCTCGCCAGCACTGGTTGCCGAGGCCCTGGGTGGAGCGGGTGGCGTACTCGACGTAGCCGTCGCCATCGCGATCACCGTGACGGTCGATCCACCGCAGCGCGGCCTCGGCGTTCTCGCGCAGCCGGCACACCAGCTCGGCGTCCCGGGTCCATCGCCAGTATTCGGACAGGAGGATCAGCCAGAGTGGCGTGGTGTCGGCGGCACCGTAGTAGGGACGGTAGGGCTTGATGCCCAGCTGGCTGAGCTCACCCGAGCGGTACTCGTGCAGGATCTTGCCCGGCTCCTGGTCGGTGAAGTCGTCGAACACTCTGGCCTGGTGGTCGGCCAGCACGATGAGTGCTCCCCGGGCAACCTCCGAGCCGCAGGTCATGGTCTGGTACGCCGTGACCAGCGTGTCGCGGCCGAAGGTGGTCAGAAACCACGGCAGACCCGCGGAGAAGAGGACGACCGATTCGCCAGCGATGGTCTTCTCGAGCCGCATGGACACCAGATCGATCGCCGACCTGTGGTAGACGTCGCGCAACAGATCCGCCTCCGCGTGCAGACGCGGCTTCTCCGCCGCCCACCGCGTCGACGGGTCCTCCGGCCCATGATCGAACGTCTCGCCGAACCCGCGCACCACGGGCCGGCGGTCCTCCCCGCCGCACCACAGCGGCACACGCAACTCACAGCTCCACTTCTGTCCCCGCTCGAGGCGCAGGTTCCATACCAGGGCATCGCCGTCGACCAGGTCGGGAGGTGGGTCGGCTTCGACGCTCACCGAGGCGGCGTAGCTGCCGTTGCGGTAGTGGAACCCGAGTGCCGAGGCGCCCCGTCCGTCCTGGCGGGTGATGTCCGGGGTGCGGTCGCGGCCGGACTCCTTGATCTCGAACAGGTCGGCGAAGTCGGTGCCAACCGCCAGGCGCAGCCGGATCGATGTCGGCTCGATGCCGAAATAGCGCAGTTCGACGCGCTCATAGAGGCCGTCGCCGACGAAGCGCTGCCGCCGCACGCCGACCCGATTCGCGGGCAGGTGGGGCAGGTCGGCATTCGCCAGGAAGAACGCCGCCGAGTAGGCGTCGACGGTCCCGGAGGAGAGCACCAGCAGCGGGGCGTCATCGATCGTCAGCTCCCACTGGTTGAGGAACCGGGTGTCGTCGTGGACGAGACCGCCGATCGAGCCCCTCGGCACGTTCCCCGCGGCGTCGGAGAACATGAACGTACGGCCCTCCAGCACACCGACCGCGTCGGGGCCCAACTCCGGAGGCAGGTCTCGGGATGCGCCGCTGGACACCCGCCCCGCCGACATGTCCGGCCACGGATCCACGGGCGTCGGCCGCCGTGATGTCGCGGTCACCCACACCTCCTCAGGTTGCCTGACGTCACCGCACCGGGTTCCCGGCCACACGCAAGTCATCCCGCCGCGTTCGCTGCCAGTGGCGGCTGCGCGAATACGATCGCCGAGCGCCGTCCTGTGCGGTACCGGCCCGACTGTCCGGTTCGGTCCGGTGGCGCACACCGAACGACGCCAACGTTCGACGATGAGCGGGATGGCACGGGCCATCAGTGACCGACGATCATGCCTTCATGAATCCCGCTCCGGGCGCCGTCTCCGCCGATCCGCTCCGGCCCCGCCGAATCTGGTACGTCGTCGCGGCGCTGATCGCCGCCGGCGGTGTGCTGGCCGCCGCGGCGGCGCTGTTCCTCGTTCCGTTCGGGGGTGAACTCGGGCAGCCGGTCACGTCCGGACAGCCGTTCACGGTGCACCTTCCCGAGGGCGGGAAGATGGTGTGGGCCAAGGCCAGCGGCCCGGACGCACCGGGTGTGGGTTGCGCACCGGCACGGGTGGAGGCCGAGGAGCTCGAGGAGTGGCAGATGGTCTCGATGAGTTTCGACGACCTCACCCTGGAGGCGGACGGCGAACGCTGGCAAGCGGTGGTGCTGGTGGGCGCCAGGCCGACCGGCACGTACACCCTGACCTGCACGGCCTCGGCGGCGGACGGGACGCCGTCGCTGTCGATCGGCGATCCTCCCCGCTTCTACGGCGCGCGTTCGGAGGCGCTGGCCGGGCTGGCCGCCTCGATCCTGGCGCCCCTCGGCGTGCTCGTCGGCGCCGCGTTGGCGGTGGTCGTCGCGGTCCGGCGGCGGGCAGAGCGGGAACGGGCTGGTCACGCTCGTGTTGGCCCGGTCGGCCCGTGACATGATTGCGCCCATGGGTAAGCAGCAGGACGTCGGCGGGCCCGACCGTCAGAGCGGTTCAGGCACCACCAACCATCCTGTGACCGGTGGCAGCGCGGACGCGCAGCTCGCGCTCGCGCAGGACCCCGCCACGCCACAGATGACCCTCATCGATCTGGCGTCGGACCCGTCGGCGGTGGTTCGTAAGGCGGTCGCGTCCCGGACCGACGCACCCGCGCAGGCGCTGCGATCGCTGACCCGGGACGCTGATCGTCAGGTCCGGGAGGCCGTTGCGAGAAACACGTCGACCTCGGTCGGCAATCTCCTGCGTCTCGTCAAGGACGCCGACCGGTGGGTCCGCTGGGCGGTCGCCGGCAACCCGGCCTGCGATGAGTCGGTTCGCCAGGTGATGGCGGCGGCGCCCGACAAGGAGCTTCGCGGTCTCCTCGCGGAGACCCGGGGGTTGGAGCCCGACCTGGCCGCAAGGTTGATCGACGACGTCTCACCCGAGGTACGGGAACGACTCGCCACCCACACCCACGACCCCGACGTGATCACCGCCCTGATGGCCGACCGCACCGCGCGCGTACGCAAGGGGGTCGCCCGCAACCCGCGGACCACCGCCGCGCAGCGCAGCGTGCTCGCCCAGGACCCGGTGGTCGACGTCCGCGCCGCGCTGGTGCGGGCGGTCGAGCTGGACGAGGCGGATCTGGAACGCCTGGTCGACGACCGTTCGGTGCAGGTCCGACTGGCGATGGCGAAGTCCGAGGTCATCCCGTCGCGGATCCGGCACGCTCTCGGGCGTGACCCTGACGAGACGGTGGCCGACGCGGCGCGGAGCTTCCGCCCGGGAGCGGGCAATTCGCCGGTGGTACGGGCGCCACGCGTCGGTCACCGGCGCTCCGGGACCGGCCCGGGTCGCCCGGGCGGCGCCACGCGTTGAGGAGCCGGCGGCCGCGCCGGACCGGTGACCACCGGGCCGAAGCGCGGCCAGCTACGGGCCGACCGGGACTGTTAACCTCCGGGGTTCCATCACGGGGGAGGTACACGATGGGTGGTCCGACGGAATCGCCGACCGAGGATCTCAGCGAGCTGCTCGCAGCGTCGCCGGTCCGGGGCGGCCGGCGTCGCCTGCCGTGGGCGCTGGGCAGCCTGCTGGTCCTGCTGCTGCTCCTCGGTGGCGGGCTGTACGCCGTCGCGCCGCTGCGCGACCCGCTGCCCGCCCCGACGGTCGAGCTGACCCTGCCGGCGTCGATGGCCATTCCCGGTACGGCGCCGCGACTGCCCTGGCCGCGTACGGGCCAGGCGATGATCTCGGTGGACGGGCTCGGGACGATGGGCGCCTTCGGCGGGTCGAAGCGGCTGCCGATCGCGAGCGTGACGAAGGTTATGACGGCCTACGTGATCCTCACCGAGCACCCTCTCGCTGTCGGTGAGCAGGGGCCGAAACTGACGGTCAGTGCCGCGCAGGCGGCCGCGTACCCGGCCGAGAATGCACGCGGCGAGTCGCTCGTGGAGGTGCGGGCCGGGGAGGTGATCACCGAGCGGCAGGCGTTGCAGGCGGTGCTCCTGCCCTCGGCGAACAACATGGCGCGGATCCTCGCGGCCTGGGACTCGGGCAGCGTCGCCGCCTTCGTCGAGAAGATGAACGCAGTGGCGGACGACCTCGGCATGTCCGACACCCACTACACCGACCCCTCCGGCCTCGACCCGGAGACCGTGAGTACGGCGCGGGACCAGGTGATCCTGGCGAGCCGGGCGATGGCGTTGCCGGCGTTCGCCGAGATCGTCAAGCAGAAGCAGGCGACCATTCCGGTGGCCGGCACGGTGCGGAACTACAACGAGCTGGTCGGCCGCGACGGTGTCGTGGGCATCAAGACCGGCTCCACCGACGAGGCCGGCGGCTGTCTCGTCTTCGCGGCGGTGGTCACCGTGGGCGGCCGGAAGCTCCGCGTCGTCGGTGCCGTCCTGGGCCAACCCGGCGCCAACACCCCGGTCCAGCTGGACCGGGTGTTCGCGGTGACCCGGTCGTTGCTGCGCTCGACAGCGGCCGCGCTCGCTGTCCACACGCTCGTCGAGGCCGGCGAGCAGGTTGCCACCGTGCGCGGCCCGCTGGGTGCCGGCAGCACCATCGGCGCCGGCGAGAAGGTCGAGGTGGTCGGCTGGCCCGGCCTGCGGGTACGGCTTGACGCGCAGATCCCCGAGGTGTCGTCGCGGATCGCCGCTGGCGCCGAGCACGGCCAGCTCACGGTCACCGCCGGCGTCGGCGAGCCGGTCGTCACGACGCTGCGGACCGGCGCCGCGATGGAACCGCCGACCAGCTGGGAACGCATTCGCCGCCACCGCTGAGCGTCGGACGAGACGTTCGACGCTCAGCGGTGGTGTGCCGCTGCCGTCAACCGACGGTGGCGGTGTAGAAGGCGCTCGGGTCGCCGGCGAGGGACGCCTTGACGTGGGCGCTCCGGAGGTGCAAGCCGTGTGGCCAGCGCCACAACCAGGGTGCGGGACGTGCGGATCGGTGAACTCGCCGCCAGGACCGGCGTGTCAGTGCGAGCCCTGCGCTACTACGAGGAGCAGGAGCTGCTGATCGGGGCGCGCAGTAGCGGCGGCCAGCGCCACTACCCCGACAGTGCCGTCGACCGGGTCAACCTGATCCAGATGCTGTACGGCGCCGGCCTGTCCAGCAGGACCATCCTGGACCTGCTGCCCTGCGTCGACGCGAACGTCAACACCCCGCAGTCCCGCGCCCTGCTCAACGCCGAACGCGACCGCGTCGAGCAGCAGATCACCCAACTGACTCAGGTCAGAGATCGGCTCGACGCCGTCATCGCGTCCAGCGAGAGCCCGGCCAGCGGCTGTACCCGGATGGAGGCCGAAGCGCCGTAGCGGGCCCGGGTCCTACGAGATGGTCTGTGGCGCGGCCTCCGGCTGCCCGCCGGACGGTGCCTGGTCGAGCGCGTGGCCACGGACGCCGCGCGTCAGCAGGTAGCCGATCATCCAGAACTCGCCAACCGTCGCCGGAAGGACGAGAGCGTCGGCGACGGACTGAGCGCCAGGAGCGAGGTATCCGACGAACGCGCTGAGCAGGTATCCGATGCCGCCGCCGACGAGGATGTACCCGAGCGGGCGTGGCATCCAGTTCGAGCGGAGCACGCAGCTGCCCATGGGGATGAGCCACAGGCCGAAGAACAGCCCCCCGACGGCCCACAGGTTTCCGCTGATCAGGTAGAGGAGCTGGACGGTGGCTGCCGCATCGCCGACGGGGTCGAGCGCGATGTCGAGCGCTGTGCCGAGCAGCGCCGCGCTGACGAGGACCACGACCGCGTTGATGAGGCCGAACGCGGCGATGGCGCTGGCGGCGCGTGCGTCCGCGGTGCGGAACAGCCGGTAGAACCAGACGGCGGCGAGGGCCTGGGTGACGACGATGAGCAGTTCGAACGCGACGCCGGCCCGGGCGAGTGCCTCGTGCTGGACCAGATTGTCGAGCGTCGCGCCGGGGTCGTCGGCGTTGAAGAGGCGCGGCCGGATGAGCAGAAAGCCGAGTGCGCCGGAGACGGCCAGGCCGAGGTAGAGCGTCCCGGCTGCGCGGGCGGTACGGGTCAGGGCGGGCATCGTGGCTCCTTCGGGGAGGCCGTACCGGATCGTGGAGTGGTGGTGACTCCCTTACAACGTAAGGCAACCATACGATGTAAGGTGCTGGCAAGAGTGGGGGGACAGATGGCAGCGAAGGCGGCTCGGCAGCCGCTCAACCGTGAGCGCGTACTGTCGGCGGCGGTCGCCCTGGCGGATGCGGAGGGAATCCCGGCCCTGACGATGCGCCGCCTCGCCGGCGACCTCGGTGTCGAGGCCATGTCGCTCTACCACCACCTGCCCGCCAAGGAGGCACTCCTCGACGGCGTCGTGGAGACCGTGATCGCGGAGATCGACGCCGCGGTTGGCCGCCTCTTCGCGAACGGTGACGACGGAGACTGGCGTACGCGACTGCGCGGGCAGTTCCTCGCGGCGCGGCAGATCATGCTGCGTCACCCGTGGATGCCAGAGCTGTTGGGCTCGCGCCGTGCCATCCCCGTCGGCCTGTACACGTACTACGACGGGGTCGTGGGAACCCTTCTCCGGGCCGGGTTCTCGCACCACCTCGCGCACCGCGCGTTGCACGCGTTCGGCAGCCTGCCGCTCGGGTTCGCGCAGGAGATCTTCAGCCCGGCGGCGGGCGCGAGCATGGAGGCCGACATGGCGGAAGCCGACCTGGCCGCGATGGCCTCGGCCCTGCCGCACCTGACGGCCATGGTGGCGACCGAGATGCACGACGGCACCGACCCCACGCTCGGCTGGTGTGACAGCCAGCTCGAATTCGAGTTCACCCTCGACCTGCTCCTGGACGGGCTCGAACGCCTCCGCGGCCAGGCCGCGACAAAGAGCTAATTCACGACAGACTCTGCGTGTCGGGCAATGGCCGAGGCCTGTGCAACGATCGTCGGGCGCCCTGTCGAACAGCCCTTCCCGGCGGCCCGTCCACACTGTCGTGGACCGACACGGGGGAGGGCGCCACACCTCGTACCCCTTGGAGAGCACGATGCCCCTCTCCCCGGCGCGGGTCTTCGCCGCGCTCAATGCCGTGCTGCCCCCCGACCAGGCGTCCCCGGTCATGGGCAAGGCCGTCGTGCTCGGCGGCAGCATCGCCGGACTGCTGGCCGCCCGGGTGTTGTCCGACTACGCGGAGAGCGTCGTCATCATCGACCGGGACGACCTGGAGGTGACGGGCGGGAGGCCCGGCGTGCCACAGGGGACGCAGCTGCACGCGCTGCTGCCCGGCGGCTTCGTCCAGTTCGAGCGCCTCTTCCCGGGATTCCGCGAGCAGGCCCTGGCCCAGGGAGCGATCGAGGCGCCGCCCGCGGCGAGGCGGAACTACCTCGACGGCCGTCTCAAGGTGATCGTCCCCGACGACGCCGACAGCCTGGCGGGCAGTCGCCCTCTCCTGGAGGGGCTGATCCGCCAGCAGGTGCTGCGGCTGCCGAACGTCAAGACGGTCACCGCCCGCGCCACCGGTCTCGTGTTCGACGGCGCCGTGGCGAGCGGTGTCCGCTGCGAGGTCGGCGGGGTTCCCGGGGTCGAGAGCGGCGACATCGTGGTGGACGCCATGGGGCGTTCGAGCAGGCTCTCCGACTGGCTGGAGCAGGCCGGTTGGGACCGACCCGCCACACGGCGGATGACCGTGCACCTGAACTACGCGACCGCCCTGTTCCGACGTCCCGAGGCGGACCCGGCCTCGACGGTCGTGCTGGCGCTGCACACGCCGAAGATGTCGCTGGACGTGGTCGGTGCCGCGTTCTTCGCGATCGAGGGCGGCCGGTGGATGGCCATGATGGCCGGTTACGGGGACAGCCGCCCGGGAAGTACGGCGGAGGACTTCGTCCGTCGGCTGCGGGAGCAGTTCCCACCGGAGTTCGGTGCGGTCGCCGGAAACGAGATGCTGGGCGACGTCCAGACCTACCACCATGCCGACAGTCGCCGGCGGGACTTCCACGCGGTGCAGCGTTTCCCGGCGGGCCTGGTCAGCGTCGGTGACGCCGTCGCGTCGTTCAACCCGGTGTACGGGCAGGGGATGACCGCGGCGGCTCTGCACGCGGCCTGCCTGTCGACGTACCTGCGGTCCGGCCCGGATCTGAGCGCGCCCGCGCGCCGGTACCTCGCCCTGCAGAAGGTCGTGGTCGACGCCGCCTGGTCGACGTCGACCTCCGCCGACCTGGCGTTGCCGCACGTCGACGGCCCCTACCCGCGTGGCTACCGGTTCTCCAACTGGGCCAGCGATCAGATCGTCAGGGCGACCGTCACGGACGTGGCGACCGCGCGACGGTTCAATGAGGTCGTCTCCATGCGCAAGCACCCGCTCGCGCTGGCCGCACCCCGCGTGATCCTGGGCGCCCTGCGCGCCAACCGGCGGGCGCGCTGATCGGTCCGCCCGAGGTGGCGTCACGCGGCCGCCGCGCGCGACTACTGCTGCTGAATCTTGCGCAGGATGTCGACGACGAAGCGGTGGTCGTCTAGCTGCGGAAGGCCGGACACGCCCATCCAGCCGACCACGCCGGTGCCGCGAACACGCAGTGGCACCGCGCCCCCGGCGGCCGCGTAGCGGGAGGCCGGCAGGCCGTACTTCTCCGCCAGCGTCACCTGCTTGTCCTGGCAGAGCCGGGCCATGTACAGCGACGAGTGCTCGAACCGCATCACCACGCGCCCCTTGCGGCGCAGCCACACGTCGTTGTCCGCGGTGGAGCCGGGCAGGCCGCTGTGGAACAGCTGGCGCCCGGCCCGCCACACACCCACCGCGATCGGGAGCCGCTGCTCGCTCGCGGCGGCAACGGCGAGCGTCCCCAGCTCGTACGCGTCCGTCTCCGACAGGCCCGCGAGCTCCAGCTCGCTCTCCTCGCGCAGCAGCTCGTCCAGCGTGGGCCACGGGTCGTGGTCAGATGGCATGCGTACCTTCTCCTCGTCGAGTGGGCGTACCTGCTGATTGTCGCAAACCCGCTGGTAGTGGGTTCGAGGAGGCAGCGCAGCGGACCGTCGTGACCGACGTGGCGGTCACCAGGCGCAGGGGGCGTAGTCCTTCAGGAAGCAGCCGTACAGGTCTTCGCCCTGCTCGCCGCGGACGATCGGGTCGTACACCCGTGCCGCACCGTCGACGAGGTCCAGCGGGGCGTGGAAGCCCTCGTCCGCCAGTCGCATCTTCGTCGGGTGCGGCCGCTCGTCGGTGATCCAGCCGGTGTCGACGCTGGTCATCAGGATGCCGTCGGTCAACATCTCCTGTGCGCTGGTCCGGGTCAGCATGTTCAGCGCGGCCTTGGCCATGTTGGTGTGCGGGTGCCCCGGCCCCTTGTAGCCACGGCCGAACTGGCCCTCCATCGCCGACACGTTCACCACGTACTTGCGGCGGGCCTTCGCGGCGGCCATCACCGGTCGCAGTCGGCTGACCAGCACGAATGGCGCGGTAACGTTGCACAGCTGCACTTCGAGAAGCTCGACTGGGTCCACCTCCTGCACCCGCTGGACCCAGCTGTTGACCGAGTCGAGGTCGGGTACCAGACCGCCGGCGTCGATGGCCGTGGACGCCGCGATCCGCTCCGGCGAGGCGGAGCCGCTGGTCAGCGCCAGCGCGGTCAGCGCGTGCGGGGTGAGCGCGGTCGACTGCGGCCCGGCGGTCAGGCTGCCCGCCGGGGTGCCCTGGCCGCCCGACTTGGCGAAGGTGATCAGCTCCGGCAGCGGGCCCTCCGGCAGGGCGGCGGCCTCCGCCGCGACGAGCTGCGAGTATGCCCCGGGCGAGCGCCGTACGGTCTGCGCCGCGTTGTTGATCAGGATGTCGAGTGGTCCCTGTGCGGCGACCGAGTCGGCGAGGGCGATCACCTGGGCCGGGTCGCGCAGGTCGATCCCGACGATCCGCAGCCGGTGCAGCCAGTCCGCGCTGTCCGGCATCGCGGCGAACCTGCGGACCGCGTCGTGCGGGAACCGCGTCGTCACGGTGGTGTGCGCGCCGTCACGCAGCAGCCGCAGCGCGATGTACATGCCGATCTTCGCCCGGCCGCCGGTGAGCAGCGCGCGCCGGCCGGTCAGGTCGGTGCGGGCGTCCCGGCGCTCCCGGTTGAGCGCGGCGCAGGACGGGCAGAGCTGGTGGTAGAACGCGTCCACCTCGCGGTAGCGCTGCTTGCAGACGTAGCAGCCGCGCGGATTGTGCAGGACGCCAGCCGTGGCGCCCGCGGTGGGCGAGGCGAGCGGGATGCCCTGCGTCTCATCGTCGATCCGGCCGGGGGCGCCCGTGGCGGTGGCCGCCGTCACCGCGCGGTCGGCCGTCACGATGGCGTCGCGCCGCTCCTCGCGTCGCCGCTGCTTGATCACCTTGTAGAGCTTCGCAGTGGCGCGCTGCACCCGCACCACGTCGGGATGATCGGACGGCAGAGCTTCCAACGCCTCGAAGACGCCGAGACAGGTCTCCAGCTGGCTCCGGTCAATCCCGGGTTGACCGATTTCCGTACCGTTGTCCGCCGTCATGCGTGTCTGTCTCGTCCCGTTCCCTGCGCCGGATCCAGCCGGCCCACCCCAAGTCCGACCCGGAACTGTACGCACCGCAGGGCCTCCGCTGCACCCCACACACCCTGCTCGCCCCGAAGCCGCCCGGGGTCAGCTCTCCGGGTGGCGCCGGACGAAGTCCTGGTAGGTCTCGTTGGCCAGCTCCTGCTCCCGAACACGGGCGGTCAGCTCCGCCTGGCGCAGCTCGACCGCCGACCGGGCCTGAGCGAGGCGCAGCTCGTGTCGCCGGTCGCGTGCCCGGGCCAAGGCGCGGACCACGGCCCACGCGATCCAGCCACCGCAGGCCACCAGTCCGGTCAACGCGAAGGCAAGGAGGAAGTCCATCTCGACATCCTTTCCGATCAGTTGACGTCCCGGCGTGCCGCGAGCCAGATCCCCAGGCCGAACATCAGCACCACGTATCCCGCCAGGACGGCGGCGGGCAGCCCGGCGCCGGTCGACTCGATCACCCCTGGCGTGCCCCCGTCGAACTGCGATGGGGCTCCCAGCGCGCCCGCCAGCGCGCCGGAGCTGGGGGCGAGCAGAAGCTTCTGGACCGTCTCCAGCGGGCTCAGTACCAGGGCGAGGCCGCTGATCGCGTTCTCCAGCACCAGCGTCCACACCAGGCCGACGGCGATGGCCGTGGCGGTGCTGCGGAACACGATCGCGAGGAAGTAACCCACGCTGGCGTGCGCGCTGCAGATCAGCCAGGCGGCCCCCACGGCCCCCGCCAGGTCACTCGTCGCCGGCCAGTCCAGGCCGCGTCCCTCGATCAGCGCGAGCAGCGCGGTGACCCCGGCCATCGCGGCGAAGGTGAGCGCGACGAGCAGCAGGGTCAGGGCACAGAGCGCGACGGCGTGCCCGGCCAGCACCTGCGCCCGCCGGGGACGCTGGGTGAAGATCAGGTTGAGCGTGCCCCAGCGGTACTCGTTGCCCACGACCAGAGCGCCGAGGATCACCACGATCGCCCCACCGAAGAGCGGGAACAGCCCGATTCCGGTGGTGACCAGCTGGCCGGGCAGCACGGCGTCCAGCAGGGACGCGGCCGAGGCCGCCTGCTCCGGATCGCCGGCCAGCGCCAGGTGCACCAGGTACGGGACGCCGACGCCGAAGGCGAGCGCCAACACGATCCAGGTGAGGGTGACGGTCCAGACCGCCGGCCGTTTCCGGTCCGCGAACCAGGCCGCGCGTACCGAGGCGATCACCGGTTGCCCCCCGTCATGGTCGTCGACTCCTCCCGACCGGCCCGGTCCGGCCCGGTCAGCTCCAGGAACGCCTCTTCCAGCGAGTGGCGCACCGGCCGCAGCTCCCGTACGTCGATGCCCGCCTCGACCAGCCGCCGGTTGAGCTCCGCGGCCAGCGCCGGATCCGCGCTGACCCGTAGCCGGCCGTCGACCGTCTCCACCCCGCGGACGCTCCGGTGGTCACGCAGGCACGCGGCGGCCTTGTCGACCGGATCGGCGGCGATGAGCAGCTCCCCGGCGCCGAGCGCGGCGCGCAGCTCGTCCGAGGTGCCGTCAGCGACGAGGCGGCCGCGGTTGATCACGGCGATCCGGTCGCAGACCTGCTCCACCTCACCGAGCACGTGGCTGGAGAGCAGCACGGTGCGCCCGCGTTGCCCGAGCGACCGGAGCAGCTCCCGGATCTCCGACACACCGGCCGGGTCGAGCCCGTTGGTGGGTTCGTCGAGGATCAGCAGGCTCGGGTCCTTGAGCAACGCGGCCGCCACCCCGAGCCGCTGCTTCATGCCCAGCGAGTACGTCCGGAACGCCGAGCGTGCGCGTCCGGTCAGGCCCACCTCGGCCAGCACCCGGTCGGCGGCGCTGTCGGGCACTCCCGCGTAGCGGGCGGCCAACCGCAGATTGTCCACACCGGACAGATGGGGATAGAACGCCGGTGACTCGATCAGGGCACCGACCCGGGCCAGCTGGTCCGGGGTGCCAGGCGGCTGGCCCAGCACCCGGATCCGGCCGGAGGTCGGTCGGACGAGCCCCACCAGCATCCGCATGGTGGTCGTCTTGCCGGCGCCGTTCGGGCCGAGGAAGCCGAAGACCGTCCCCTCGGGCACCCGCAGGTCGAGGCGGTCGACCGCGGTGACGTCGCCGGGATAACGCTTGGTGACGTCGTGCAATTCGATGGCGAATCGGTCATTCCCCAACGGATTGCCGCAATCGTCGGACGGTGTGGCGGATGCCGCCGAGGAGATTTTCCATCGTCTTCATCTGACGGTCCTCACTGATTCCCGACCCACAACACACGGTTAATTGTGCACAGTCAACTAACTGACCGTTAAGGCACGGTCGCGGTGGCGGTGGGGCACCGCCAGCCTCGGGATCGCGCCACCGGCCCGCCTTTGCCTGGAACGATGTAAAAGTCTCTGACCTGCGGAGGTGCCGATGACGCCCACAGAGTAGCGGAGGTTGATCGGTGCCGGAAGGCCCGCAGCGGTGGGGTGCGGAAAAATTTCCCCTAGCCGCAGCTCAGTGCCCTCCAATTGACTCCCGCCGCTGCCCTCGACGAAACAATCTGTTGACGAATGAATTGACCATGGGCAGCATGTAGACACTTTCGAGTCGATGGTGATCGCTGGCATAGGAGCCCGGATGAGCCTGCCGCGGGACGGTGCGGAGAACCTGGAAGTGCGACCCAAGCTGCGATACGACGTGGTCTTCCTGGACGCGCCGGCCGGCGCCTACCTGCGCGGGCCGGACACCGCCTTCCTGATCAAAGGATGGTCCGCCTTCCGTTGGCTGACCTCGTTGAGCCCGTACCTGACCGGGGAGCACACCCTGGGACAGCTCACCGCGTCCCTGGACCAGGGCCAGCGGCAGACGGTGCTCACCCTGGTCCGCGCGTTGCTCGCCCGTGGCTTCGCGAAGGACGCCGGCGACCGTACGGAGCTGGCCGAGGCGGTGGGCCGGCGGTTCGCCCCGCAGATCGAGTTCATCGACCACTTCGCCGACGATCCCACCGGCCGTTTCCTGCGCCTGCACACCGCCCGCGTGGCGCTGGTCGGTGGGGGAGCGACCCTGCTGGCCGCGGCGAGCGGCCTGCTCCGCAACGGGTGCCTCCACCTTGACCTGTACCCGTACGACGACCCGTCGCGCTACGCCGAGGCGTTGCGGCCGGAGGTGGAGGAGCTGCGCGACGACGGTCTGGCGGCCGCGCTGCGAGTGCACGACGGCCCGGTCGAGCTGAGCGGAGCGGACGCGGTGGTGTACTGCGCCGACCGGACGGACCTGGCCGGCCTGGCCGAGCTGGCTCGCACCTGTCACCGCGACGGCCCGCTGTTGGTTCCGGTGGTCTGGGACGACGAGCGGGCGGTGGTGGGGCCGACGGTCGAACCGGGCGGGACCCCCTGCTGGCTCTGTGCCCAGCTGCGGCTCACCGCCGCCGCCGATGCCGCCGTCGCCGCCGAGTTCTGGCGGCAGCTCGCCGTCGGCCCCGGCGCCGACGCGCCCGCGCCGCTGCCGGAGGTGACCGCGCGGATGGTCGGCAACGCCGCCGCGTTCGAGCTGTTCCGGGTCCTCACCGGCGCGCTGGCGCCGGACACGGCCGACGGCGTGCTGCTACTGGACCGGTCCACCTTGGAGGCCGCCCGGGAACGGGTGCTGCCGCATCCGGCCTGCCCGGTCTGTCGGGACGTCGACGTGCCCGAGCCGGCCGGGGCGGGCAGCTCCGACGACGAGACCTACCAGCGTGCCCAGGCGTTGGTGTCACCGAACGCCGGCGTCTTCACCCGGTTCGTGGACGACCCGCTGGAGCAGGCGCCGCTGAAGACGGCCCGGTTGCGGCTGCCCGGCCGGCGTGGGCCACGCGAGGTGACTGCGTTCGACGTGCACACCGTGCTGAGCGCCCGGCTGGCCGCCTACCGGGTGGCGGTGTGTGACCACGCCGCCCGGTACGCCGACCCACGCGCCGGCGTCCTGGCCTCGGCCGAGCAACTGCGTGAGCGTGGCGGGCAACCGGTGCCGTGGACCGAGCTGCACAGCGCGACCGGCGCGGTGCCGTACGACCCGCGCCGAGCGGTCCGCTGGCTGCCGGCGACCGTGCTGGGCCGTCCGGAGAGGGGGTGGGTTCCGGCGGCACTGGCCCTGCCCACCTCCGCTGCCAACGGCGAGGGCCTCGCCGAGCGGACCCACGCCGGCGCGGCGGCCGCCGACAGTCTCGACGGCGTCATCGATCAGGGCCTCGCGGACGCGCTGGCGTACCACGCCCTGACCGCGGCGATGCGGGGCGACGGTGGTCTCGCCGCGCTCGGCGAGGAGGAGCTGGTCGCCGACGAGGACACCGCGTTCGTGGTGAAGGCGGCCCACCGCTTCGGCCACCAGCTCGCGGTCTTCGCTCTTCCCGGCGCGGCACCGGCGCACGCCGTGCTCGCCGTCAGCGAGGCACCAGGCGGTGGGGACCGCGACTGGCGGCTCGCCGGCGGTTTCGACCCGGTCGCCACGCGGCTCAGCGCCCTCCGCGACCTGGTCGGACGAATCCAGGTGCGGCACTTCGAGGGGACCGACGCCGACCTCGGCGATCCGGTGCTCGCGGACCTCGATCCGGCGACCCTCACCGGCCGCGCCGCCAACGGCACCGCGGCGGTCGGCGGCACCGACCGGCACGCGGTGCTCGCCGCCCTCGCCGAGCGGGGGATCAGCGCGCTGCTGGTCGAGACCACCACCCGGGACCTGCGGGCCAGCGGCGCGTTCCGCAGCGGCGTGGTCCTGCTGCGGCACGACGGCCTGGCGGCCGATTGAACCACCACACCAGTGGTCCGAGCGAGGCACGCACCGTGGAAGGAGGTGGAAACATGCCGATCACCCTGAACGACGAGCTCCGCGAGCTGGAGACCGAGACCTTCGAGATCGAGGAGGTTGAGGACGGCGGCGAGGCGCTCGCCGCTACCAGCTCCAGCTGCTCCTGCTCGAGCTGCTGCAGTTGCAGCACGTCGAGCTGCTGCAGCACCAGCACCAGCACCTCCAGCTGCGGCTGACCGGGTGAACGGGGTTGACCCCCACAGCGCTGACGCAGTCCAGTCCCCGGTGGGACGTCGCATCTGAACGCACCAACCGCCGCCGGCCGACACCGGCGAGTAGCCCCTGCGTGCCTCCGCTGGCTCCACCGTGGTGGTGCGGACGCAGACCCACCACGACTGGCGCCGACCGCGGCTCAAGGAGAGGCCCGTGACACAACCCCTGTCATCCGCCGCGCTGTCCGAATCGGTCCGCGGCGAACTGCGGGACCTGCAGACCGAGACGTTCGAGGTCGAGGACATCGCCGATCTGTCCGCTGACCACATGGACATCTGCAGCAGCAGCACCAGTACGTCGAGCTGCTCCAGCTGCAGCACGTCCAGTTGTTGCAGCTGCACCTCGTCGAGTTGCAGCAGCACCAGCTGAGCCTCGGCGCCACCGGCCGCTCCGGACGGTCGGACGACGCAGAGGCCCGCATACGCCCCGAGGGGAGGTAGAGGGAAATGCCGGATCTGACGGAGGAACTCCGCGCGTTGGAGACCGAGACGTTCGAGATCGAGGACGTCGACGCGATCGACGCGATGGTCATGGACTGGTCCAGCTCCAGCTGTTCCTGCTCCAGCTGCTGCAGTTGCAGCACATCCAGTTGCTGCAGCAGCAGCACCAGCACCGGATGCGGCGGCGGGTAACCGCACCGCAGTCGTCCCCGCCGGCGAGCCACGCCGGCGGGGAGCCCCGGTCCCGACACCAGACCCGCAGCGACCGCAGACAGGTGAACCGCATGATCGTCGATGTCCGGACCACCTCCACCGGGTGGGACGCCAGCCTCAAGCAGCTCGGCGAGGCGTTCCACGAGCGGCTCCAGAACCACGCTGGCCAGCCGGCCGGCGACGGCCCGTCACCCGCCGGGATCACCGTCCGCATCGCCGCCCTCGGCCTGACCGACGCGTACGCCGACGGCGGCGAGGGGCTCACCGGCGACGTGGTGCCGATCTGGCTGCACGGCGCCACCGCGCTGGTCGGCCCCCGCTGGACCGGCGCCGGTGACCCGGTGCCGACCCGACCCGGGCCGTGCCCGCTCTGCGTCCAACGGCGCTGGCAGGCCATCCGGCTCCGGGAGGAGCGGCACGCCCTGGAGCACGGCGCTCAGGTCGGGACGGTGGCGCCCCTGCCGCACCTCACGCCGTTCGCGGTCGACGCTCTCTGGCAGCTGTTCCGGCAGGCGTGCCGCTCCCGGGCCGACCGCCCCGGTGTGGCGCGGCTGCACCAGCTGCGGATGGACACCCTGGAGACGACGCTGGTCGAGGTGCTCGCCGACTCCGAATGCCCCGCCTGCGCGACCACCCGTGCGGACACCGCCGAGGCGGCGGTGATCCCGCTGACCCGCCGGCCCAAGCCGGACCCGACCGCGTACCGGCTGCGTGCGGCCGGCGAGCTGGACCTGCCGGTCGCTGCGCTGGCCAACCCGGTCGCCGGGGCGCTGGGCGGCAACGCGCTGCGGGCGTACAACGCCACCGCCACCGCACCGGTCACCGGCTACTTCCGGGTCCGCAGCCGGTACGACCTGCACGAGATGTGGTGGAGCGGGCACGACAACAGCTACGGCGGCAGTGAGACGTACGCGCTGCTGGAGGGGCTGGAACGCTACGCCGGCCAGTTCCCGCGGGCCAAGCGCACCGAGGTCTTCGACAGCTACGCCAACCTCGCCCCCGACGCGCTCGACCCGGCCGGCCTGGGCTACCACCCGGCCTTCTACCAGGGGCACGGGCTCTACTACACCCCGTACTCGCCGGACGAGCCGATGCACTGGGTCTGGGGGTGGTCGCTGCGCGACAGCACGCCCCGCCTCGTTCCCGAACAGATCGTCTACTACCTGGACCGCCGCACCGACCAACGCAAGTTCGTTCAGGAGTGCTCCAACGGCTGCGCCAGCGGCAGCTGCCCGGAGGAAGCGTTGCTGCACGGCATGCTCGAACTCATCGAGCGGGACGCCTTCCTGCTCGCCTGGTACGGCTCGGCCCGGCTGGCCGAGATCGACCCGGCGACCTGCCGCGACGAGCGGGTGCACTTCATGCTCGACCGGGTCGACCTGCTCGGCTACGACATCCGGCTCTTCGACACCCGCGCCGACCTGCCGGTCCCGGTGGTCACCGCGGTCGCGGTCAAGCGCGGCGACGGGCTCGGCCAGCTCTGCTTCGCCGCCGGCGCGAGCCTCGACCCGGACGACGCGGTCCGGGCGGCGCTCTGCGAGACCGCCTCCTACGTCCCCGGCTTCGACGAGCGGGTCGCCGCCAGCGAACCCGAGCTGCGCGAGATGGTCCGCGACTACACCCGGGTCACCGAGCTGAGCCACCACGCGCTGCTCTACGGCCTGCCGGAGATGGCGCGACACGCGGCGTTCCTCCTGGACGACCCGCCGCTGCGGACCATGTCGGAGCTGTACGGCGACTGGCTCGCCGTCCGACCTGACCACGACGACCTGCGCGCGGACATGACGTACCTCGCCGGCCTGATCGCCAGCCTCGGCGGTGACGTCGTCGCCGTCGACCAGACCTGCCCGGAGCAGGAGGTCGCCGGGGTGCACACGATGGCCGTCGTGGCTCCGGCCCTGGTCCCCATCGACTTCGGCTGGCAGCGGCAGCGGGTGCTGTGGAGCGACCGGCTGGAGCGGTACCTGGCCCGGGGCCGGCACGGACCGGACGGGCTCGGCGCCACCGGCCGCAACCCCCACCCGCACCCCTTTCCGTAGGAGCAGCGACATGCAGCAGGAGGCCCGCGAGGTCGTCCGGGACTACACCGAGGCGGTGTTCCGCCGGGCCCGGACCCCGATGGAACCGCTCAACCACGAGGTGGACTGGGCCGACCAGCCGTCCCGGCACAAGAGCTACCCCGGCGCGTCCCGGCTGCCGCTGCCCGCCGAGCTGCCCGAGCTGCCCACCCTGAGCGACCTGCACACCGGGGAGAACCTGCCGGCGACCACCCGCTGGTCGCTGGCCGGGCTGGCCGCCCTGCTGCGCCTGTCGTACGGGGTGCTGGACCGGCGGATGACGGTCAACTGGAACCAGGACGTCGCCAAGCGGGCGCACCTCGAGCACGCGGTGTGGGGACGCGGCACCGCGTCCGGGGGCGGGATGTACCCGGTGGAGCTGTACCTGGTGGTGGGGGCGGGTGGGCCGCTGCTGCCGGGCGTCTACCACTACCACACCGGAGCGCACGTGCTGGAGCGGCTGCTGCTCGGCGACGTCACCGGCACCGTCCGCGCCGCCCTCGGCGCCGACGGCCCGGGGACCGCCGGCGACAGCTACCTGCTGGCCGGTATCCGGTTCTGGAAGAACTCGTTCAAGTACAACAGCTTCTGCTATCACGTGGTCACCCAGGACCTCGGGGCTCTGCTCGGCTCCTGGGACCTGCTGGCACCGGCGCTGGGCGTACCCCTGCGGCGGTTGCTCTGTTTCGATCCGGCGCCCCTGGACCGGCTGCTCGACCTGGACAGCGACGCGGAGAGCATCTTCGCGGTCGTGCCGATGGACTGGACCGGCGCCGACACGCGCCCACCGGTGGTGCCGGCGGACGCCGTCGCGCGGGTGCGCGCCCGGTACCCCGCCTTCGAACGGTCCCGTCGGGTGCGGGACTTCTCCGCGGTCACCGCGGTCCACCGGGCGGCGGCCACGTCGGCCGTTCCCGCCCCCGACACCGTCGGTTCCGCCGCTCCCCGGGACCTGCCGGGCGAGCCGGTCGCGCTGCCCGAGCCGGAGCTGGACCGGCTCAACCGTCCACTGTCGGCGGTGTTGGCCAGCCGGTCCAGCAGCTTCGGCCGGTTCCGTCGGCCGCCTGAGCTGACCGCCGCCGACCTCGGCACCACGCTCGCCTTCGCCGCCGCCGCCCGGCGTTACCCGGCGGACATCAAGCGAACCGACGGCGGGCCCGAGCTGACCCGGCTCTGGGTCTTCGCCAACCACGTCGACGGGCTGCCCGGCGGCGGCTACGCCTACTGCGAGCGGCGGCACGCCTTGTTGCCGGCCGGCCCCGAACCCGAGGACGGGATGTCCGCCTTCCTGCAGCAGCAGTACTTCCTCACCAACTACACGATGGGTCAGGTCGGCGCGGTGCTGGCCATCTCCGGCCGGCCGGACGCGGTCCTCGACGTGTTCGGCCCCCGTGGCTACCGGATGCTGAACGCCGAGGTCGGCACCGTCGCCCAGCGGGCGTACTGCGCGGCCACCGCGCAACGCCTGGGCTGCGGCGCGGTGCTCGGCTTCGACAACGTCGCCATGAACACCGCCCTCGGGCTGGACGGCACCGACGAACGCACCGTGCTCTTCCTGCTCCTCGGGCGGCATCCCGAGGCCACCGCCGACCTGGCGTACCGACTGTGACGACCCCGTCCCGCGCCGCTCCGCCGACGCCAGCGGCGGACGCCCGATCCGTGACCATCCGTCGACGAAGGAGAAACCCGTGACGGTGTCCCTGCCCGCACCCCCGGTGACCCCGGTCTCCTGGCGGATGCCCGGGGTGTTCATGCTGCGCACCGCCGGACTGCCCATCGAGGTCGCCGACCAGCTCGCCTTCGACCGGACCGCCGACTGGTCCCGCCGCGTGCTCGACCTGGAGGACCGGCTCCGGGTGACCGGCCGGGACCTGGCCGACGCGCTCCAGGTCGCGGTGGGCCGGAACCTGACCGATGACGGGCTGCGGCAGCGGCTGATCCGGCTGCGCCGGGACGTGTTCAACCTCCGCCCGCCCCGACCGGCCGACCCGTCGGCCTGGCCGGTCGCCGCGTTGGGGCCGGACACCCACCGGGACCTGGCCCACTGGCTGGAGACCTTCGCCGCGTACCGCCGGGAGTTGGCCGCCGGCCCGGCGGTGCTGGACGACGAGTTGGGGCGGCGGCGGACCGTGCTGCGTGCCCTCGCCGACGACCCGAACCTGCGCGGTGGCATCCTGCTCGCCTCCCCGTCGCTGGACCGGTACCTCACCGGCTACCTCACCGGGACCGGCCCGCTCGGCAAACGGGCCCGCCGGGTGGAGCGGTCGCTGCTGGAGTACGCCTACCGCGCTGCCGCGAAGACCAGCCCGTTCAGCACCCTGACCACCGTGAACGTCGGCACCCTCGAAACCGGCGCCGGCCGGCTCCTCGACGTCGCGCCGAGCACCGACGCGCCGAGCACCGACGCGCCGAGCACCGACGAGGCGGTCACGGCGACGCGGGGCAGCGCCCGGCTCAACCTGGCGGCGCTGGGTCGCCTGTCGAGCATCGTGCTCGCCGACGAGACGCTCCGCGCCGACCTTCCGGTGACCGTGACCAGCGGTTGGCGCATCGCCCACGGCCGGCTGCGCTACCTGCGCCGCCGCCGGACCAGCTCGGAGGACGGCGACGCCGCGATCACCCTGGAGTCGATCCACGAGTCGCTCTTCGTGCTCCCCACCGGCCGGGCGCTGCACGACATCCTGGACGCGCTCGACGGCGGACTGGTACGACGGATGGACGACCTGGTCACCGAGCTGACCAGCGACGGACGCCCGGCCGAGGAGATCGCCCAGTACCTGCACCACCTGCTCCGGGTCGGTCTGCTGGTGGTGCCGAACCTGCAACTGGACATCCACGCCGACGACCCGGTCCAGGGGTACGCGGCGGCGCTGCGGCGGATCGGCCGGGACTGGTCCGACCGGCTCGCCGAGCGGGTGGCGACGGCGAACCGTCTGGCCACCGCCTATCCGGTGGCGGACCTGCCCGGGCGTCGCCGGGCGCTCGACGGGATCCGTGACGAGCTGATCGCCGCCCACACCGACCTCGGCCGCCCCGATGTCCCGGCCCCCCGCACCCTGGTCTACGAGGATGCCACGCGGCACACCGGCGCCCCGGTGACCGCCGACCGCGAGCGCTGGGAGCGGGAGGTCCTACCCGGCCTGCGGGCGCTCGCCCGGATCATGCCGGTGTTCGACATCAACCTGCCCCGCCGGCTGGCCACCAAGGGCTTCTTCCGGGCCCGGTACGGCGCCGGCGGTCGCTGCGACGACCTGCTCACCTTCGCCCACGAGTTCCAGCAGGACTTCTTCGAGCACTACAGCGGCCGGATGATGCGCCGCCGGGCGTTCGACGCGGAGAACCGCTACGTGCGGCAGGAGAACTGGTTCCGGCAGGAGGAGATCACCGCGCTGGACGACGCCCGGCTGGAGGTGGCCCGGCGGATGAACGACGCGTACGACCGGCTGCCGGCCGGCGCCGAGGAGTTGGCCCTGGACGACGCGTTCATGACCGACGTCGCCGCCATGGTGCCGCAGACACTCGGCACGCTGGACCCCCGGTCCTTCTTCCTCCAGCTCGCCGACCAGGGTGGACGGCACCGGGTGGTGGTGAACCGGGTCTACTCCGGCATGACGCTGCTCTTCTCCCGCTTCGCGCACCTCTTCGCCGAGCAGGACCTCGCCGGCGCGCTCCGCGCCGAACTCGTCCGGCTCCAGCCGCCCGGCGCGGTGCTCGCCGAGCTCAAGGGCGGGTACGACGCGACCAACCTCAACCTGCACCCCGTGGTCACGCCGTACGAGCTGGTCTGCCCGGGGGAGATCAGCCACCGGCCGGCGGCCGAGCAGATCGACATGGACGACCTCAGCGTGGAGCACGACCCGGTCGCCGACCGGCTGCTGCTGCGTTCGCGGCGGCTCGACGCCGAGGTCATCCCGGTCTACCTCGGGTTCCTGCTGCCGATGGCGCTGCCGGAGGTGCAACAGGTGCTGCTCACCTTCGCCTACCTGGGCATGGCCCAACCCGACCTGTGGGCCGGTACGACCGTGCCGCTGCCCGGCCGGGGCATCGCCGGATACCCCCGCATCGTGCACGGCGACCTGGTGCTGCAACGGCGGATGTGGAAGCTGCACCCGGATCACCTGCCGCCGCGTACGGCCGGGCAGAGCGACGCGGAGTGGTTCCTCGGGTGGCAGCGGTGGCGGCGCGACAACGGCCTGCCGCGCCGCGTGTTCGCCACCCCGGAGGGCACCCGGCTCGCCCCGGCGGCCGGGGACGACGCCGCCGGGCCGGCCGCGCAGGGTGGGGCCCGGCCGGACCACAAGCCGCTCTACGTGGACTTCGACAGCCACTTCTCCCTGCACCTGCTGGACGCGACGGCCCGTGCCGCCGGCAGCCGGCTGGTGCTGACCGAGATGCTGCCGGGCCGCGACGAGCAGGTGCTGCGCGACGGCACCGGCACGTACGTCACCGAACTGACCGTCGAACTCAACGGTGTCCGAGTTGGAGCAGACCATGACTGACCACCCCGCGCCGACCGCCCACGGCTGGCTCAGCGTGCACGTCTTCTACGCCAGCAACGCCAACCCCATGCTGGTCGAGGGGGTTCGTCCGCTGGTGGACGAGCTGCGCGCCGAGGGCCTGATCAGCCGGTACTTCTTCATCAAGTACTGGATGGAGGGCCCGCACGTACGGTTGCGGGTGCTGCCCGCCCCCGGCGTCGACCCGGCGGTGGTCCGCGCCCGGGTGGACGCGGCCATCGGCGCGTTCCTGCGCCGCCGGCCCGCGCTCTACGAGGTGGACAGCGCGGGGCTGGGTGACCTGTACAAGCAGATGTTCCTCGCCGAGTACGGCGCACAGCGGTGGGACGAGGAGTACGGCCCGGACGGCGTCATGCCGATGCGGGCGAACAACAGCTACCACCACATCCCGTACGAACGGGAGTACGGCCGGTACGGCGGTCCCGCCGGCGTCGAGCTGGCCGAGTGGCACTTCGAGCAGTCCAGTGACGTGGTGCTCGACCTGCTGGCCACCACGAACGTGCACGTCCGTCCGGTGCTGCTGGGGCTCTCCGCCCAGCTCGCCATGATGATGTGCGCCGTCTTCCTCGACGACGACCGGCGGATTGCCGGCTTCCTCGACGAGTACCGGCGGTTCTGGGAGGTCTCCTACTCGGAGCCGAGCGACGACTACCACGCGAGCTTCGACACCAGCTACCGGCGGATGGACGCCGCGCTGCGGGGTCGGCTCGCCGACATCCGCGTGGCGGCCCGGGAGCAGTCGACCGCGCGTGTGGGTGGGGTCGAGGGCCGCTGGCTGGCGCACTGTCGCGCGCTGCGCGAGCGGGTCGTGGCGTTGGCCCGAGACGGCGAGCTGGTCTTCCAGCGCGGCGGTGGTGAGCCCACCCCGCTCACGGATCTCGACGCCGCGCTGCCCATCCTGCTCAGCTCGTACGTGCACATGACCAACAACCGGGTCGGAGTGAGCATCCTGGACGAGATCTACCTGTCGTACCTGATGCGTGCCGCGCTGCTCGACGACGCACCGGCCGGCGCGCGATGACGACGGTCGACGCCACCTGGGCCCGCCCCCGTCTGCGCGCCACGGTCGTGCTCGGCCCCGGCCAGTGGCGGGGCGAGAAGCTCGTGCACCACGTCAAGGACGGCGAGACCGGCTGGTACTACCGGGTCGGGCCGCGGGAGCACTTCCTGCTCTCCCGGATGGACGGCACCCGCACGCTCGACGATCTCGCCGCCGAGTACGCCGCGACGTACCGTCGCCGGCTCGGGCCGGAGAACTGGCAGCAGCTCTTCGGCATGCTGCACCGCCGTCAGTTGCTCGCCGACGCCACCGACCCGGAGACGATCGCCCGCCTGACCGCCTCGGCTGCCGAGGGCGCCGCGAAGGCCCGGCGCGGGCCGTTGTCGGCCCGGTGGCCGCTCTTCGACCCGGACCGGCTCTTCACCCGGCTGCTTCCTCGGCTGGGCGCGCTGTTCAGCTGGGGGTTCGTGCTGCCCGCCCTGCTGGCCGTGATAGCCGTGACCAGCTA
This sequence comes from Micromonospora sp. NPDC005087, assembly GCF_042872965.1. Classification (NCBI taxonomy): domain Bacteria; kingdom Bacillati; phylum Actinomycetota; class Actinomycetes; order Micromonosporales; family Micromonosporaceae; genus Micromonospora; species Micromonospora sp. NPDC005087. Next base: position 132,789 of record NZ_JBIALB010000009.1, read on the forward strand.
TGTCGCGGTGCACCTGCGGGACCTGATGGACGGGGTGGGTGGCGGACACCGCCCGCTCGCCGCGATCGTGGCGGCGGTGGTGATCACCTGGGTGATCGTCTTCCTGCATGAGTGCGCGCACGGGCTGACCTGCCGGCACTTCGGCGGGCGGGTCACCGAGATCGGGGTGATGTGGCGGTTCCCGCTGCTGGCGCCGTACTGCAAGGTCGACGACATCGTGCTCTTCACCCCCCGGCGGCGGGTGGCCACCGCATTCGCCGGCGTGTTCGTCAGCATGCTGGCCCTGGTGCCGTTCGCCGCGATCCGGGCCTGGGTGGGGCCCGGCGCGCTGCGCGACCTGGCCGGCACCATGCTGCTCTTCGGCGCCGCGACCGCCGCGCTCAACCTGGTGCCGTTCCTGCGCCTGGATGGTTACCACATGCTCAGCCACGCCCTCAACCTGGCCGACCTGCGGGCCGACACCTACCGGTTCTGGGGTCGGTTGCTGCGCGGCGGCCCTGCCACGGTCGCCGGTTACCGCTGCCGGGAACGGTTGATCTACACCGGATACGGCCTGGCATCGGCGGCTTTCGCGGTGACCGTGCTGACGCTGCTGGTGCGGTTCTGGTATGTCTCGCTGGCCGGCTGGCTCGGGCCTGGCCGGGCGGTCGCCGTGCTGCTCGCCGAGGCCCTGTTGCTGCTGGTGTTCGCCGGTTACCTGGCCCGCCGTCGACGCGCCGCGGGCGGCGACGCTTCGACGGCGGGCGGGGGCGCTTCGGCGGCGGGCACGGCGACGACTCAGACCGGGTCGGCGCGGCCGAGCCGCCAGTAGCCCATGAAGGCCACGGCCCGTCGGTCGAGACCCCGCTCCGCGACCAGGTGCCGGCGCAGGGTCCGGATGACACCGGCTTCCCCGGCCAGCCACGCGTACAGCGGAACCGGTGGCACCTCGTCCGGGACCTCCCACAGGATCTCGGTGTCGACGTCCACGTCCGCGACGGGCTGGGCGGCCCCCGTCGCGTCGCCGGCCAGCAGTTCCCCCGCCGCGGCGGCGACGGCCGGCACCAGCCTGCTGCCGTGCCCGTCCGCGCCTCGGACCAGCCAGCGGACCTCGACTCGCGGCGGAGCCACCAGCGGCAGCACGTCGTCGATGTCGGGCACCTCCAGCACGACCGTGCCACGCGCATCGCGTGGAAGCCGTTCGCAGATGCCGCTGATGGCCGGTACGGCGGTCTCGTCGCCGGCCAGCAGCAGGCTTCCCGCCGCTGACGGCTGGAACTCGATCCCGCCGTGGTCACCGTCGTAGCCGGCGTCCGGCCCGAGGATGGCGATCTCGTCGCCGGCGCGCACCCTCGCGGCCCAGCGGGTCGCCGGGCCGCTGTCGCCGTGCAGCACCAGGTCGACGTCGACCTCGGCCAGGTCCGGCCGGACCGCCCGTACGGTGTAGGTGCGTACGGGATTGCGCAGGTGCTCGGGCAGGGCTCGCCATTTCGCGTACCAGTCCGGTCCCTCCGGTAGACGCACCTCGCGCTGGCCGGGCAGCGGCAGCGCCAGCTTGATCCGCTGGTCGTAACCGTTGTCGGCGAAGCGGTCGAGGTCCGACCCGGTGAAGGTCACCCGGACGAACGACGGGCTCAGCCGGCGTACCGCGCGGACCTCGACGGTGAACAGGCGCCACGGGGTGATGGGCATGGTCTCGGTCATGGTGCCTCTCTGGGGCTCGGGCCGGCGTGTTATCGGGGGTGGTTCGCCACGGCGCGGGAGCGCCACAGCAGCCAGACGAAGTACGGGGTGCCGATCATGGCGGTGACCAGGCCGGCGGGGATCTGGGCCGGAGCGATGAACGTCCGGCCGAGGGTGTCGGCGATGCTGACCAGCGCCGCGCCGAGCAGGGCGGCCACCGGAAGCACCCGGGAGTGGCGGCCGCCGACGAGCGCCCGGGCGGCGTGCGGGGCGACCAGGCCGACGAAGCCGATGACCCCGACGGCGGAGACCGCGGTGGAGGTGAGCAGCGCCGCCGCGCCGAGCGCGACCAGCCGGGTGCGCTCCAGCCGGACGCCCAGCACCCGGGGGGTGTCGTCGTCCAGCGTCATCAGGTCGAGTTCGCGCCGGGCGGCGACCACCGCCGGCGTGAGCACCAGCAGGGCGATCAGCACCGGAAGCACCTGTGTGGACGTGCGGCCGTAGGTGGAACCGGACAGCCAGGTCAGCGCCTTCCCGGTGTTCCACGGGTCGAAGGCGACGATCAGGTACGTGATCACCGCGGTGCCGCCCTGCCAGGCGCCGAAGCCGATCAGCACGAGCCGGTCGGAGCTGAGCCCGCCGCCCCGCCAGGCGAGGCCGTAGACCAGGGCGAACGCCAGCATCGCGCCGAGCCCGGCGACGCCGGAGACAGCCCACACGCCGGCCAGCGGCACGAACGTGAGCAGCGCGACCGCGCCGAGTCCGGCGCCGGCGGTGATGCCGAGGATGCCGGGTTCGGCGAGCGGATTGCGACAGACCGCCTGCACGGTGGTGCCGGCGACCGCGAGCGCCGCGCCGGCCAGGACCGCCGCCGCGACGCGCGGCCACCGCTGGTCCAGCACGAAGGTGTACGCGGGCCCGGTGGTGCCGTTGACCCAGTTGACGAAGTCACCGAGGAGCACCCAGGTGTCGCCGGCGAGCATGCCGACCGTCACGGCGGCGACGGTGACCACGGCGGTGACGGCGACGACGGTGCGGTGGGATGCCGGGGACCGGACGGCCGCGTGCCCGCCGGGCGGGCGGCGGGTGGGGCCGGCGTCGCGGTGCCGGCGGGCCAACCAGATGAGGATCGCCGCGCCGAAGAGGGTGGTGACCACGCCGGTGGGAACCTCCACCCCGGCCTGCCCGCCCATGATGGCGCGCAGCAGCACGTCCGAGCCGAGCACGATGACCACCCCGGCGATGCCGGACAGCGGCAGCAGGACGCGGTGCCGGTGCACCCCGGGCACCACGGGGGCGAGCAGCCGGACGATCACCGGGGCGCACAGGCCGACGAAGCCGACCGGGCCGGTGAGGGTCACCGCCGCGGCGGACAGCAGCACCGCCAGCACGGTGACGGTGAGTCGGGTACGCCGGACATCGAGGCCGAGCACAGTGGCGGTGTCGTCGCCGAGGGCGAGGATGTCCAGGCGGTGGCCGAGCAGCACCAGCACGATGATCGCGCCGACGATCACCGGGGCGAGCTGGGTCAGCGCGACCAGGTCGCTCTGCACCAGAGAACCGTTGCCCCAGGCGAACATACCGATGGTGGCCTGCTCGAACAGGAGCAGCAGCAGGGTGGTCACCGAGCTGAGCGCCACCGCGGTCGCCGAGCCCGCGAGGATGAGTCGGGTGGTGCCCGCCTGTCCACCGGCGGACATGGCCATCACCAGGCCGGCGGCGGCCAGTCCTCCACAGAAGGCCAGTGCGCCGGCCGGCAGTGCGGGCAGCGAGACGCCGAACGCGGCGACCGAGACGATCGCCAGGTGGGCGCCCGCGTTGACGGCGAGTGTGTCGGGGGAGGCGAGTGGGTTGCGGGCGATCGACTGCAGCGCGGCACCGGCGACACCGAGCGCGACGCCGATGGCCAGCCCGGCGAGCAGTCGGGGCAGCCGGGAGGCGACCAGGACGCGGGCCGCCTCGTCGTCCGCGCCGGCGGCGAGCCGCAGCAGGTCCAGGGCGCCGACGGTGGAGGTGCCCTGGGTGAGGTGCACCGCGCCGACCACGAGCAGCAGCAGGGTCGCGGCGAGGAAGACGGCGACGACGCGGGGCACGGCCAGCCGCCCGCCCGGAGCTGGCCGGGTGGCCGGCTCCGGGCGCGGGGGTGCGATCAGCACGGTCACACCGTGTAGGTCTTGACGAGCTGGTCGATGTACTGCTTGCCGGACAGCGGACCGCCGAAGGTCCAGACGCCGTCGGGCATCTTGTGCAGGTTGCCCCGCTGCACGAAGGGCAGCGACTTCCAGATGGCGTTGCCGGCGAGACCGTCGGCGAACACGTCGTCGCCGTCGGAGGCGTTGTAGAAGAGGTGCAGGTTCGGGTCCTTGAGGACGGTCATCCCTTCGACGTCGGTCTGGCCGAGGCCCCACACCTCGTCGGTCTTGCCGGTCCAGGCGTTGGTGAGGCCGAGCTGGATACCGATCTGGGAGACGAGCGCGCCCTGGCCGAACATCCGGATGCTCACGGTGCTGCCCTCCTTCCAGCCGTCGGCGATGGCGAACGGGCGGCCGGCGGCACCAGCGTCGGCGATCTTCTTCTTGCCGTCGGCGATGGCCGCGTCGAAGTCGGCGAGCAGCTTCTGCGCCTCGGTGGTCCTGCCGACCGCCTTGGCGATCATGGTGAGCTCCGTGCGCATCCGGCCGAGGTTGTCCTTGGCGTCGCTGCCCTTGGCGACCACGACGGGGACGTACTTCTCAAGCTGGCTGACCAGGGTGCCGCCCCGGTCGTCCTCCATCACCACCAGGTCGGGCTGGAGGGCGACGATCGAGTCGACGCTCGGCTCGCCGCGCGTGCCGACGTCCTTGACACCCGGGTCGAGCTTGGCGGCGCTGACCCAGGTGCCGTAGCCCTTGGGGTCGGCGACGCCGACGGGCTGGACGCCCAGGCTGACCAGCATCTCGACCTCACCCCACTCCAGGCCGACGACCTTGGTCGCCGGGGCCTTGAGGGTGACGTCCTTGCCGCGGCTGTCCGTGACGGTGACCGGCCCGCCGGCCGCCGAGGCCGCGGCCTCGGGAGTGGCGGTGTTCTCGGTGGTGCCGCAGGCGCTGAGCGACAGTGCGGCCACCACGGCGATGAGGGCGGTGAAACGGGTACGGGTCATGACGATCTTTCTCTGGTACGGAGCGGGGTGGTCGTTCAGACCGGGGTGCGGGTCAGGTGCCGTCCCACGGGGCGGGTGGTGACCAGCCCGCTAAGCGGGTCGGTGCTCACCTCGATCCGGATCCCGTAGGTCTCGGTCAGGGCGTTCTCGGTGAACACCGCGGCCGGGGTGCCGGTGGCGCGGACCCGGCCGTTGTGCAGCAGGACCACCTCGTCGGCCACGGCGGCTGCCTGGTTGAGGTCGTGCAGCACGACGCCGACGGCGACGCCGTGGTCGTCGGCGAGGTCACGGACCAGGTCGAGGATCTCCACCTGGTAGCGCAGGTCGAGGAAGGTTGTGGGCTCGTCGAGGAGCAGGACCGGGGTGTCCTGGGCCAGACAGGTGGCCAACCACACCCGCTGCAACTCGCCGCCGGAAAGTTCGTCGACCGGACGGTCCGCCATCGCGGTGACGCCGGTGACGTCCATGGCCCGGGCGATGGCGACGGGACCGTTCGGATCCTCTGCCCGCCAGCGTCCCCGGTAGGGGTGACGCCCGTACCCCACCACGTCCCGGACGGTGACCCCGCTGGGTACCGGCCGGCTCTGGGCGAGCAGGGTGACCCGACGGGCGAACTCCCTGGCCGGCAGGCTTGCCGCCGCGCCGCCGTCGGCGAGGTGAACCATGCCGGCCTCGATCGGGTGCAGCCGGGCCAGGGCGCGCAGCAGGGTGGACTTGCCGCTGCCGTTGGGCCCGACGAGCGCGGTCACCGCACCCCGGCGGAGGCCGATCGCCGCGCCGTGCACCACGGTCACGCCGTGGTAACCCAGGCGGAGGCCGACGCCCGACAGGCGGTGTTCCCCGGTGGCCGACGCCAACTCCTTCTGCATGAGGTTAGGCTAACCTAACCATCGGATGATCTGTCAAGACGAGTCCCGACCTGCGTTTTCCCGCCGCGCCCCGCGCATCGACGTCGTTGAGCGCGGTCCGTGTCCGGTGGCGGACGGCAGCTCGGTGAATACCAACGAGAAAATGCGGATCCGCTGCCACTGACTGCGGCGGGTCTGGTGGTTACGGTCGTGGATGCCGAGGTTTCCCGACCACCCGAGGAGCGACCGTATGCCCCCCTCGCCGTCCCGGCTCTTCTCGGAGATAGCGACAGCGGAACGCCCGACCGAGACCAGGGTGATCATGCGGCGGGCGGTGGTGCTCGGTGGCAGCATCGCCGGGCTCATGGCGGCTCGGGTGTTGAGTGACCATGCCGACGAAGTGCTCGTCATCGAGCGCGATTCGTCCGATGTGGATGACCGGCCGCGCCCCGGTGTGCCGCAGGGCAGCCAGGTGCACGCGCTGCTGCCCTCCGGTCAGATCCAGTTGGAACGCTGGTTTCCCGGCATCGTCGACGAGGCGCTCGCGCTCGGCGCCCCACCGCCGCCGACCGACCAGGGCGCGGCGAAGATCTTCGTGAACGGCGTGCTGGGGCTGCCGCCGGCGCCATCCGGCACCGGCCCGATGCTGATCACCACACGTCCGTTCCTGGAGGCGCTGGTCCGGCGGCGGACCCTCGCGGTCGACAACATCCGGATGGTGTACGGCCGGGCGGACGGCCTGGTCTTCGCCGACCGGCGCGTCACCGGCGCACGGTACGTGCCGGACGGCGGGACCGAGCCGATCGTCGAACCGGCTGACCTCGTGGTCGACGCGATGGGCCGATCCAGCCGGCTCAGCGACTGGCTGGCCGACAACGGGTGGCCACGCCCGCCGATGCGGCGGATGCCGATCAAACTGAACTACGCGACCGCGCTCTACAAGCAGGACCCGACGGTCAGCGACACCTGGGTGGTGGTCTACCACACCATGGCCGGCAAGGGCCGTTCCGCCCGGATCGGTGGGATCAACTCGGTCGAGGGTGGCCGTTGGATCATGCTGGTCGCCGGCTACGACGAGGACCGGCCCAGCCGCGACGTCGCCGACTTCACCGCCCGCTGCCGCCAGCACTATCCGCACATGTTCGGCGACATCGCCGAACGTGGCGAGATGCTCGGCGGGGTGGTCACGTACCACCAGGCGGACAGCCGACGCCGGGACTTCCACAAGCTCGACCGGATGCCCGCCGGACTGGTCGCGGCCGGAGACGCGATCGCGTCCTTCAACCCGGTGTACGGCCAGGGCATGACCTCCGCGATGCTGCACGCGTCCTGCCTGTCGGCGTACCTGCGCTCCGGCCCGAAACTGCACGAGGAGGCGGCGCGGACGTACTTCGACCAGGTGCGGGTGATCGTCGACGCCGCCTGGCAGATCTCCACCTCGGCCGACATCGAGCTCCCACACGTCGACGGCCCGTACCCACCCGGGTACAAGGTCACCAAATGGTTCGGTGACCTGGTCTTCCGGACGTCGCTGGCCGATCCGGTGCTCAACGCCCGGCTGGGCCGGGTCACCACCATGCTCGATCACCCGGCGACGCTGAGCCGGCCCGGCACCCTGCTCCGGGCGCTCCGGCTCGGCCTGTTCCGCGGCCGGCCCGCCGCCACCTCGGCGCACACCCCCTAGCCCTGCCGCATGGCGGCCGATGACCACCAGCGGGTTGCCGGCGGCTCGATGGACGAGGTGGGGGATGCTGGGTCCGTGCAGATCACCATCCTCGGGCCACTCGCCGTCGACGGCCGGCCGGTCCGGGGGGAGCGGCTCGCCGCGGTGGTCCGCGCGCTCGTCGACGCGCGGGGGCGGGCGGTCTCCACCACCCTGCTCGTGGACGCCGTGTGGGACGGCACGCCGCCCGACGACGCGACCGGCGCCGTCCAGGCGCTCGTCTCCCGGGTACGCCGTCTCGGGCTGCCCGTGGTCGCGGTTCCGGGGGGATACCGCCTGCCCGCCGAGGAGATCTCCGTCGACGCGGTCGAGGCACGGACGCTCGTCGAGCGGGGGCGTGCCGTGCTCCGTACCGGTGACGCCTCGGGCGCCCGCCACTCGGCCGACCAGGCCCGCGCACTGTTCCCCGAGGTCCCGGAACTCGTCACCGCCGAGGAAGCGCGCCTGTTCGCGGACGTCGCCGCGCTGCGCGCACAGGCCGCCCTCGCCGGTGCGGGGCCGTTCGACGAGGCCGACCTGCGCCGGCTCGTCGCGCGTACGCCGCCGGACGAGCCGTCGGCGGCCCTGCTCGTCCGGGTGCTCGCCGCCCAGGGCCGGGACGCGGACGCGCTGGAGGTGGTCGAGCGACTCCGTGCCGAACTGGCGGACCGCTACGGCACCGACCCGTCGCCCGTGATCACACAGGTCCACCTGGCGCTGCTGCGCGGCGAACTCACCAGCCCGGCCGTCGTGGCGCCACCCCGGCCTCCGGCGCGGATCGCCCTGCCCGCCGCGTGGCGGCGGCCGGTGACCGCCCTCGTCGGCCGGGAGCGGGACGTCGAGACCGTCGGCGGAGCGCTGACGGAGGCGCCGCTGGTGACGATCGTGGCGACCGGCGGCGCGGGTAAGACCCGGCTCGCGGCCGAGGTGGCGCGGCGCGCGGCGGCGGCCGGGCAGACGGTACGGGTGATCGAACTCGCCGGCCTGCGCTCGCCCGACGCTGTGCTGCCCACGGTGCTCGCGGCACTCGGCGGAGCGGACACCTCGGCGACGGGCGGCAACCTGGGCCTCGAACGGCGGGTGCTCAGCCCCGAGGAACGGTTGCGCGCCGTGGCGCCGGACCTCGACGGGCTGATCGTGCTCGACAACTGCGAGCATGTTCTCGACGCGGCGGCCACCGTCGTCGCGGACCTGATCGCGGTGGTCCCGCCCGAGGTCGCCGTCCTCGCGACGAGCCGGGCCCCGCTCGGCCTCGCCGGCGAGCTGGTCCACCGCCTGACCGTGTTGTCCGACGACGACGCACTCGGGCTGGTGGAGGCCCGGGCGAGGGCCGGAGGGGCGGTGCCCACCTGGGACACCGAACGGGCGCTCGCGCTGTGCCACCGGCTCGACAACCTGCCGCTGGCTCTCGAACTGGCCGCCGCGCGACTGCGGCACATGCCGATCGACGACGTGCTCGCCGGGCTGACCGACCGGTTCGCGCTGCTCGACGACGCGTTGCGGGGCCTGCCGGAACGGCACGCGAGCCTGTGGGCGATGGTCGACTGGAGCCGGGAACTGCTCGCGCCCGACGACCGCGAACTGCTCCAACGGCTCGCGGTCATTCCCGCGGCGTTCACCGCGGACCTCGCCGCCGCGGTCGCGCGGGCCCCGGACGTACGACGGGGCCTGGCGACGCTCGTCGAACAGTCTCTGCTGACCCTGGTCGAGGGGGACGACCCGCCCCGCTACCGGATGCTCGAAACCGTCCGCGAGTACGGTGAGGCCCGGCTCGACGCGGCCGGTGACCGGGATCCGGCCATAGCCGGCCTGGTCGGTTGGGCCCGGGAGCAGGCGGTCGCGGTCGCGGACCGGTTCGTCGGGCCCGGCCAGATCGAGGCGCTCGCCCGCTGCGCCGCCGAGCAGGAGAACCTGATCGCGGGCCTGCGCTGGGCTCTCGGGTCTGGTGACGAGCCGGCCACGGTCGATATCGCCACCGCGCTGTTCCACCTCTGGTCGGTGCGCGGCCTGCACCTCGAGGTCGTCGGCTGGGCGCGGGGTCTGCTGCACGTCGAGGACCCGGACCGGAGGCGGGCATCGGCGATCCTGCGCGGACGGGCCGCCGGCCGGCCGCTGCCCGACGCCGACCGGCTGGCCTGGATGTGCCTGGTGATCGGCGTCAACGCCGGTATCGGCGGCGAGCTCCGGCTCGCCGTACTCGCCAGACGGGCCCTGCGAACGCTCCTCGCCGAGCGGCCCGCGGAGATGTCGCCCCGGCAGATCGTTCTCGCGTCGGCGTTGCCCGCGTTCGACGCCTCCGACACGGACCGGGGCATGAAGGGCGCCGCCGAGATGATCGCGCACCCGGACCCGTACGTGCAGGGCCTCGGCCACTTCGCCCGCGCCGCCATCCAGGAGAACGGCGGCATGGCCGAGCCGTCGGTGGTCGACGCCGAGCAGGCGTACCGCCGCTTCGAGGTGGCCGGTGACCACTGGGGCATGGCGATGGCGGCGGGGGCCATCGGGCAGTTCCTGATTCCACGCGGGGGCGCCGACTCGGCCGAGTGGTTGGCGCGCAGCATCCGGCACATGGAACTGATCGGCGCGGCGCAGGACGCCCGGTCGACCCGGGTACGGCTGGACGCGCAGCTTGCCCTGACCGGCGACGCGGAAGCCGAGCGGCGGCTGGGCGAGGCGGCGACGCCGGGCGAGGCCGAGGACATGGACTCCGCGCTGGCACGCCTCGGGCTGGCCCACCTCGCGTGGCAACGCGAGCGGTACGACGAGGCGCTCGCCCACGCCGACGGGGTGACCCGGAGGCTGGCCGGGTGGGCCGGCGGGCCACCGCAGCCCCGCGTCATCCTCCGGGTCGCGGTGGCGGTCCTCCAGCTGCGGGTGGCCCAGGTGCGACCTGGCTCCGGGGAGGACGCCGACACTACCGCGACCGCGTTGCTGAGGCTCGCCCGGGAGGAGGCGCTGTCGACGAGGGACCTGCCGGTGATCGGGTCGTGGGCGCTGGGTGGTGCCGAACTGGCGGCGTACCGGGGTGACATAGCGACCGTGCGGGAACTGTTCGCGCTCGGGGCGCGCGTCGGAGCCACCTTCGGGTTTCTCGCCCCGCCCGGTGACGCCGAACGGCTCACTGCCGCCCTCGGGGACGAGGAGCAGCGTGAGCCGTTGCTGGCCGTGTGGCGCGAGCGGCCGGCCGCCGCGGTCATCGCCCGGGTCCGTGAGCTGATGGACGACCTGCTCGCCTAGCTAGATCTTCTTGCGGTACGCGCGCAACGCCAGCGGCATGAACACCGCCACGAAGCCGGCACACCAGGCGAGCGTCCACCACACGTGTGAGCCGACCGGTGTGCCGAGGAACAGCCCGCGCACCGCGGCCACCAGGTGGGTCATCGGGTTGACGTCCACGAACGCCTGCATCCAGCCCGGCAGGGTGTCGGCGCTGACGAACACGTTCGACGCGAAACTCAGCGGCATGATCAACGCGAACATCAGGCCCTGCACGGCGCCCGGGGTACGCACCTTCATCGAGACGAACACCGGCAGCCAGCTCAGGCAGAGCGCGAACAGCACCGCGAGCAGGCAACCGGCGACCGCCCGGAGCGGGTCGGAGTCGATCCGGAAGCCGAGCACGTAACCGATCGCGAGGGTCGAGATCGTGACGATCACGTACCGTACGACGTCGCCCAGGACCGCGCCGACCAACGGCGCCGAGCGGGGGATCGGCAGCGACCGGAACCGGTCGAAGATGCCCTTGGCGATGTCGGTGTTCAGGTTGACGCCGATCGCGATGGCGCCGGTGGCGATGGTCTGCGCCAGGATGCCGGGCAACAGGAACTGCAGGTAGTCATGGGTGGACCCGGCGACCGCGCCGCCGAAGATGTACACGAAGATGACCAGGAACAGCACCGGTTGCAGCGTGACGTCGATGAGTGCCTCGGGGGTACGCCAGGTCTTGATGAGGCTGCGTTTGGCGAGCGCCAGGGAGTGCCGGACGAGCCGGAACGGTCGCGGGTTCGGAACGGCCGTCGAGAGCGCCGGGCTCTTCGCGGGTGCTGGGCCGACCAGGGTGCTCATGCGGCGACCTCCTTCAGGCTGGTGGTGTCGTCCTCGGATGCGGTACGCCCGGTGAGGGTGAAGAACACCTCGTCGAGGCTCGGCAGGTGCAGGGAGAGTTCGGTGACCGCGATGCCGGCGGCGGCGAACCGCGCGACGCTCTCGATCAGGGCCTCGTCGTCGGTGACCGGCACCGCGAGCACGCCCTTGCGGATCTCGTCGGCCTGCGCGCCGGAGCCGACCTCGGACAGGATCGCCGCGACCCGCCGCAGGTGCGCGGGGTCGGACGGCCGGACCTCGAGGGTCTGGCCGCCGACCACCCGCTTGAGCCCCTCGGGTGTGTCGTACGCGATGACCCGGCCGTGGTCGATCACCGTGATCGCGTCCGCCAGCGCGTCGGCCTCCTCCAGGTACTGCGTGGTGAGCAGCACGGTCGAGCCGTTCGTGACCAACGATCGGACCACGTCCCACATGTCCTCGCGCTTGGCCGGGTCGAGCCCTGTGGTCGGCTCGTCCAGGAAGATCACATCCGGCGAGCCGACGAGGCTCGCGGCCAGGTCCAGGCGCCGCCGCATACCGCCGGAGTAGGTCTTGGCCTGCCGGTCTGCGGCGGCGGTCAGATCGAACCATTCGAGCAGTTCGGCGGCCCGCCGTCGGGAGCCGTTGCGCCCCAGCTCCATCAGCGTGCCGAACAGCTCCAGGTTCTGCCGTCCGGTCAGGTCCTCGTCGACCGAGGCGTACTGGCCGGTGAGGCCGATCGTCTGCCGGACCCGCTCGGCGTCGCGTACGACGTCGAAGCCGCTGATCCGGGCGCTGCCGCCGTCCGGGGCCAGGAGCGTGGAGAGGATGCGTACGGCGGTGGTCTTGCCGGCGCCGTTGGGGCCGAGCACCCCGAGCACCGTCCCCCGGGGCACGGCGAGGTCCACGCCCTGAAGCGCTCTCGTCCGCCCGAAGGTCTTGACGAGGCCCTCGGCCTCGATCACCAGGTCAGTTGTCATGTCGTAGAGCCTGCGCGGGTCGCCTGACACCGTCCTGACACGCCGCCGACACGGGTGCCGACACGCCACCGACCCCGAGGCCCGACGCGTCGCCGAGGCGGTGGCGGCCTCGCCGCCGCGCGCCGGCGGGCTGCCACTGAACGCACCACGGCGCGCGGTCGGCGCGCCGGGGTGTACGGAACGGCACGGCAGCGACGAGAATGCCGACCAACGTGAATGTCTCTCCGGCAACGACGTCTGGGGGACGCGACGGGGGGAGGACGCGGTGACAGCAGCACAACGCCTCGGCGCGGCGGGGGTGGTCCTGGGCCTGGTCATGGCCGGGTTGACGACACCCCCGGCCGGCGCGCACCAGCGCGATCGCGGCTACTCGGCCGAGATCCGCCGCGCGTCCTACGGCGTCCCGCACATCACCGCCACCAGCTACGCCAACCTCGGCTTCGGGGTGGGGTACGTGCAGGCGGAGGACAACCTCTGCGTGATCGCCGAGAAGGTGGTGACGGTCAACGGCGAGCGCTCCCGCTACTTCGGCGCGACCGGCCCGACCGACGCGAACGTGCGCAGCGACCTGTTCTTCCGCAAGGCCATCGACGACCGGACGGTGCAGCGGCTGCTCGACGGCCGCCGCGACGGCGTGCACTCGCCGTCCAACGACGTCCGCGACCAGATCCGCGGCTTCGTCGCCGGCTACAACTCCTACCTGCGCCGCACCGGTGCGGCGAAGCTCACCGACCCGGCGTGCCGGGCCAAGCCGTGGGTGCGCCCGCTCACCGAGCTGGACATCTGGCGTACCACCTGGGCCAGCATGGTCCGGGCCGGCTCCCGGGCGGTGCTCGATGGGATCGTCGCCGCCGCACCGCCCACCGCCACCGGCCCGGCCGCCGCCCAGGACGCGCCCGGCGCGGCCGCGGTGCTCGCCGCGAAAGACGGCGCGCCCGCCGGGGTGGGCAGCAACGCCTACGGGCTCGGCGAGGCGGCGACCGCCAACCGGGGCGGCATGGTGCTGGCCAACCCGCACTTTCCATGGGACGGCGCGGAACGCTTCTACCGGATGCACCTCAAGGTGCCGGGTCGGTACGACGTCGAGGGCGCCGCGCTGATCGGCGACCCGATCGTCGAGATCGGGCACAATCGCACCATGGCGTGGAGCCACACCGTCTCCACCGCCCGGCGGTTCGTGTGGCACCGCCTCGCGCTGGTTCCTGGCGACCCCACGTCGTACTACGTGGACGGCAAGCCGCGACAGATGACCATCCGCACGGTCACCGTCCAGGTGCCCGGCCCGAGCGGTGGCACGGTACCGGTCAGCCGGACCTTCCACGACACCCACTTCGGGCCGGTCGTGGTGGTGCCCGGCACCTTCGACTGGACCGCCGGCACCGCGTACGCCATCACCGACATCAACGCCACCAACAACCGGGCCTTCGACGGCTGGTTGCAGATGGGCCGCGCCGAGACGGTCCGCGACCTGAAGCGGGTGCTCGACCGCTACCAGTTCCTGCCCTGGGTCAACGTGATCGCCGCCGACGCCCGCGGTGAGGCGCTCTACGCCGACCACTCGGTGGTGCCCCGGGTGACCGACGCCCTCGCCGCCGCCTGCATCCCGGCGCCGTTCCAGCCGCTCTACGCCAGCAGCGGCCAGGCCGTCCTGGACGGCTCCCGGTCGGCCTGCGCGCTCGGCGCCGACCCGGACGCCGCCGTGCCCGGCATCCTCGGCCCGGCGAACCTGCCGGTCCGCTTCCGCACCGACTACGTCACCAACTCCAACGACAGCTACTGGTTGGCCAACCCGCAGGCCCCGCTGGAGGGCTACGCGCGGATCATCGGCGACGAACGCACCCCGCGCAGCCTGCGGACCCGTCTCGGCCTCGACCAGGTGCAGCAGCGCCTCGCCGGCACCGACGGTCTGCCGGGGCGCGGGTTCACCGCCGACCGGCTGTGGCGGACGGTCTTCGGCAACCGGGTGTACGGCGGTGAGCTGGTCCGCGACGACCTGGTGGCGCTCTGCACCGCCCAGCCCACCGGCACCGCGTCGAACGGCGCGACCGTCGACCTGCGTGCCGCCTGCACCGCACTGGCCCGCTGGGACCTGCACGCCGACCTGAACAGCCGCGGCGCGCACCTGTTCACCGAGTTCGTCCTGGCCAACGGGCTGCGCTTCGCCGACACCTTCGCCGTCAGCGACCCGGTGCGCACGCCGCGCCGGCTCGACACCACCAACCCGGGCGTCCGCACCGCGCTCGCCGACGCCGTGCAGCGCCTCGCCGGCATCCCGCTCGACGCCCGTCTCGGCGACATCCAGACCGAGCCGCGCGGCGACCGGCGTATCCCGATCCATGGTGGACGCGCCGAGGCCGGCATCTTCAACATGATCATCAACAACCGGGTGCCGGGCGTCGGCTACCCGAAGGTGGTGCACGGCTCGTCGTTCGTGATGGCCGTCGAGTTGGGCCCGCACGGGCCGTCCGGGCGGCAGATCCTGACCTACTCCCAGTCGACCAACCCGAACTCCCCCTGGTACGGCGACCAGACCGCGCTCTACTCCGGCAAGGGCTGGGACACGATCAAGTACACCGAGGCGCAGATCAAGGCCGACCCGAACCTGCGCACGTACCGGGTGAGCGAGGGCCGCCGCCACTGAGACGCGGCCCGGCCGGGCTCCCTGGCGGGGAGCCCGGCCGGTTCGGTCGGCGCCTCCGTAGAGCTGTCCGGCTCAGCGGGGGGCGTGCTGTGCGGAGGCGGGTGCGCGAAGACCACGGAGTCCCGGTTGGCGGCTCCGATCAACAGCAGGCAGCGTGCCCCGGCGGGTATGGTGACGTCCCCCAGGGTGACCTGTCGGCGGGTCACCCTGAGCCAGCCGTCGATGGCGGGTGCGAACCGGAGCGTCTCGGCCACGAACGCGGGGACGGACAGCGGGTCGGCGGCGATCGCCCGCCACCGCTGCGGGCTGGACAGCGCCTGGTCGAGGGCGTGGGAGAGCAGCCCGGCGGTGGTCTCGTGGCCGGCGACCAGGAGGTTGAAGGCGAGGCTCGCCACCTCGGTCACGGTCAACACGTCGTCGCGGTAGGTCAGGGCCCGGCTGATGAAGTCGTCGCCGAGGTGCCCACCGTTGGCCCGTTGGCGGACCAGTTCCTGGCAGTAGTGCCAGAACTCGAGCAGACCCTGCGCCAGGCGTACCTGTTCCTCCGGATCGGGCCGCCCCCAGATGAGGGCGATCTGGCCGTCCGCCCAACTCCGGATCCGCCTGATGTCGGCGTCGGGCACTCCGAGGATGTCCAGGACGACCAGCAGGGGAAGCGCGGTGGCGAATTCCGGGACGAGATCGACCTGCCGGCCCTGGCGGGCGACCAGCCGGGACACCAGTTGGTCGACCCGGCGACGGACGATCGGGCCGTACTGGGCCTCGACCCGGTCCGGGGTGTTCGCGAAGGTCGCGCGCAGGGCCCGACGGGTGCGGGGGTGTACGGGCGGATCCGCGGCGGCGGTGGTGGGCGGCGCGTCGATCTGCATGATGACGCTCATCGCCTCCGGGCAGACCTCGTAGACCGGAGCGAGGGTGAGGGCGTTGCCGAAGGTCCCGGCATCGGCGAGCGCGCGCCGGACGTGCTCGTGCCTGCTGATCAACCACAGGCCCAGATCCTCGGCGTAGTGCACCCCGGCGGGATCGTCGAGAATGCGTCGCCACACGCTGGCCGGATCGCTGAGATAGGTCCCGGTGAACGGATTCAACCGCATGTAACGCCTCCTGTTGCGCGCGGCGTGAAATCGGCAGCGCCCCCATTCAGCGAACCGCGTCAGTCGGGCCGATAATGGCGCGGATCTGCCTCTTACTCTTCACGGTGCGCTGACGAGCTGCACAAGTCAAGATTGGCAGTCGTCTATTTATTGGACGTCGTAATTGCGTGGTGCAACGGACGGGTCAATGCCGGCCGGATGCAAGTTGCGAGCCGGTCCTTGCCTGCGTCGGCGCAGTTGAGCGGCCCGGATCGGGGTGCCCGGGAGCCGGCGCCGAGCGCCGTGCCGGTCCTGGTTGGCCGCGACGTTGCGGCCAACCGAACGGAGACGGACCCGATCGGACCGACCACGACGGACGGTGGGGATAACAGGTCGCCGCATTTCCCTCATGACCGGGGAAACGACCACCACGACGGCAGGTGACGCCGCATCGGTTGCCCGCCGCGTGGTGGGAGCGAGGGGCCGCGACGCGCGGTTCCGGTGGGCGAGCGACAGCGCCGAAAGCGGACCGGACCCACGTTTCCACAACTGCGAAACGCGGTGTACGGGTACCGCCGTGCCGCCGGGGTCAGTCGACCGTCACCGGGTGCCGGACGATGCCGTCGAACACGTACCCCAGGGCATTGGGACGGGCCTGTTCCGACTGGCCGGCCCCGGTGACGTCCGTGGCCCGCGCGCGCACGGTCCACCGGCCCGGCCCCGGCGGGCGCCAGACGGCCGTCCACCGCTGCCAGGCCCCGCCCTCGTCGTGGCGTTCCAGGGTGGCTGGCTGCCAGTCGTCGCGGTCACCCGTGCTGATCTCGACGGACCGGATCGGCCCGTTTCCGGACCAGGATCGTCCCCGCAGCAGCACGTCCACGCCTGCCGGCAGGCGTGCGTCCCAGGGCAGTTCGAAGGCGCTCTTGACTGTCTGGGTCGTCAGAGGGTCGCCGTCGGCGGGATGACCGGGGCCGAACATGCGGTAGAACTGGGTGTTCCACGGTGAGAAGAGGGCTGTGGCGGAGACCTCCACGGGGCCGACCCACTTGATCGAGGCGATACCGATCCAGCCCGGCACCACCAACCGCACCGGGAAGCCGTGGTCGGCCGGCAGTGTCGTCCCGTTCATCTCGTACGCCAGCAACACGTCGTCGAGGGCCTTGCCGACGGGAAGTGGTCGGCGCACCCGGCCGAGGTTCACCCCGCCGGTCACGTAGTCCGGATCCAGGCCCTCGGGCTGCACGTCGACCGCGGCGTCGGTCAGGCCGGCGTGGCGGAGCACGGTCGAGAGTCGTACGCCCCGCCAGCGCGCCACCCCGACCGCGCCGAGACCCCACGCGACCCCCGGCGTCTCGTGGGCCTGCTGGGAGGCGAAGTGGCGGCGGCCGTTGCCCGCGCACTCCAGCAGGGCCGTGGTCTCCTCGGCGGGCATGGTCCGCAGGTCGTCGTAGTCGAACTCGACCGCGTCGTCCCGCGTCGGGCTGCCCCGCAGGCCGGTGCCGAACAGACGCAACCGCCACGTGTCGACATCCACCCGCGGGGTGCTGGTGTGGTTGCGGACGAAGAACCGGTCAATCGGGACCACGTGGCCCTGCCCCGCCATGGCCTCCCACCGCATCTCGGCGTTGCTGTCGTGGTGGGTGAGCAGGCCCGGGGGGAGCGGCTTGACGATCGCCGCACCAGCGGTCGGCTCGGGCGCGACACCGGCGGGGCGAGGTTCGCCCGCGGCGGCGGCGAGCGCGCCCATCGCGGTGCCCAGCTCGATCAGCTGCCGGCGGTCCACGCCTTCGCCTCGGGCGTGCCCGGACAACCACTGCCGTGCGCGGCGGGCGTCGTGCGCGGCCTCGCCCGACGGGAGGGAGGCTGTCACGCATGGCCCCTAATGGCTCGACGGCTGGTAATCCAATTCAAGCAGTAGGAGTACCCGCCGGGTCACCGGGGTCAGGCCGAGCCGACGAACTGGCTGACGTGGTAGGCGGTGCTGCGGCCGTCCGGCGTACGAGTCCATTTCGAGACCATCAGGTGCAGGTCGTTGGCGTCGCGGCTCGACCAGGGATGGATGAACCCACCGTAGAGGGCAGGCTCCTGCCAGCTCGTGACCTGGATCTTCTCCGCCGTCCACACCTGGTCCGGCCCCGGAGCGGTCCGGGTGACCAGACACCCCGTCTGGCAGTTCAGGTACGACATGACCCAGGTGCCGTCGCCCAGGCGGCGTACGGACGGCTCGCCGAAGCGGCCGGTGAGGATGGGTGTGCAGGGCCGTCCCCAGCCCCAGCTCGTGCCGTTCCAACCCCACCCCTCATACGATTCGGGGTAGAAGAGGCGGTCCCACCGGACGCGACGCAGCATCATCGGGCCGTTCTGGCGGCCTGCTCGTACAGAGAAGACGTAGACGTGATCACCGGCGCGCTGCATGGTCCACATCTGGAACGGATCCTTGTTGTCCGAGCTGTTCCACCACTTCAGGGGCGTACGGACGAAGTCGTTGCCGTTGTCGGAGTAGGCCAACCCCGCGTAGCGCGACTTCCAGTGGGGTCCCGCCGGGCCGGCCGAGTTCCAGTTCTCGATGCTCATGTACGAGATGAGCTGCCGGCCGGTCTCGGGGAAGCTGATGCCGTCGTTGGGGATGACGGTCACCTCCGGGAGACCGTCGATGCCGATGCCGTGGTGGCCGTTGTGCATCAGCTCGGGAGCCCGGCCGTTGCCCGCGACCCGTGCCGCGCTGTCGAAGACCACTCCGCCCGGCGCGCCCGGGTGGACGGCGGAGCGCAACATGACCGGTGACCGCCAGTCGTTCGGCAGGGGTGGGCCCTCCGGCCACGGCGTGTCGAAGGTGTCACCGAAGAGGTAGCCGATCGACCCGTTCTCCAGCACGTAGGGGATGCCGAGGTCGGTGCCGGCGACCCGCCACCGGCTGTTGGTGTCGAGGTCCGCGCCGGTCAACCGCTTCTTCCACACGGCGGCCTGGGCCGGCCCGGGCGCCGTCAGGACTGCCCCGGCGCCCCCGAGGGCGCTGGCGGCGCCAACCGCGGCGACACGACCGATGAACGAGCGGCGACGCATACCCATGGCGGGTCCTCTGCTGGTGAGCGGCCGGACATCGATTACCGGCGAGTAAACCTGCAGCCACCATCGATGTCAATACCTGCCCGCTGCCGCCTGCATGGTGAAGGAAATCTTCGGAACGCATTGACAGGAATCATCGCCCTGATGGCACACTCGGCAATCGATATCAGCGCCG
This sequence comes from Micromonospora sp. NPDC005087, assembly GCF_042872965.1. Lineage (NCBI taxonomy): Bacteria > Bacillati > Actinomycetota > Actinomycetes > Micromonosporales > Micromonosporaceae > Micromonospora > Micromonospora sp. NPDC005087. The sequence goes on from NZ_JBIALB010000009.1 coordinate 152,140, forward strand.
GAGACCGGTACGCGAAGCCCCGAGCTGACCCCCCCGACCCTGCGAGGAGCACCGTGCGACGTACTCTCCTGGCCCTGCTGGTCGCCCTCGGCGTGGCCGCGGCGACGGTCACCGCGACGCCGGCCGACGCCGACCCGATCGGCATCCTGGCCTGCCCCTCCATCCCCGCCAACCGCGACCCCGCCGTGACCCTGGTGGTCTACCGGGTCGCGCGGGCCCACAACGCCAACGACAAGGTGACGCTGTCCGCCTTCGAGGCGGGCTGGGTCGAGTCGCACATGAACAACCTGCCGTGTGGCGACAAGTCGTCGCTCGGGGTGTTCCAGCAGCGCTGGGACTACGGCTGGGGCACTCCGGAGCAGATCATGGACCCGGTCTACGCCAGCACCCAGTACGTGACCAGGGCGATCGTCTGCGACCGCAACAACCCCGGCTACAGCGCGGGTCAGGTCGCCCAGTGCGTTCAACGGTCGGGCTTCCCCGACCGGTACGACCAGGTGGCGGCCACCGCTCGAACCCAGCTCAACGAGGCGGCCCGTACCCACGCCATCGCCGGTGGATCCGCCACCGACGTCACCGGCGATGGCCGCGATGATGTCGTCACCTTCACCCAGAACACTCTCGCCGACGTCTACGTGGGCACGTCCACCGGCGGTTCCTTCACCGGCACCTCCGTGAAGTGGAACGACTTCTTCTCCATCGGTGGGGAGACCGCCTCGACCGGCGACGTCAACGGCGACGGCCGGGACGACATCGTCACCTTCGCCCACAGCAACACCGGCGACGTCTACGTCGCGCTGTCCAACGGCACCTCGTTCGGCGGTGGCCTGAAGTGGCACGACTGGTTCGCGCCGGGCGCGGAGATCGGCGCGGTCGGTGACGTCAACGGCGACGGCCGTGCCGACATCGTGGCGTTCACCCACGATCCCGCCGGCGACGTGTACGTCGCCCTCTCCACCGGTGCCTCGTTCGGACCCGGCCTGAAATGGCACGAGTACTTCAGCCCGTTCGGCGAGTTCCCGGCCCTCGGTGACGTCAACGGCGACGGCGCGGACGACATCATCACGTTCACCCAGGGGCCGGTCGCCGCGAGCGACGTCATCGTCGCCCTGTCGACCGGCGGCTCGTTCGGTGCGCCGCAGACGTGGCACGACCTGTTCGCCGTCGGCGCCGAGCAGCCGCGTGTCGGGGACATCAACGGTGACGGTAGGGACGACATCGTGACGTTCACCTGCAACGCCGACGCCGACGTCTACGCGGCGGTCTCCACCGGCACCTCGTTCGCGGGCACCACCGTGAAGTGGAACGACTTCTTCTGCCTGGCCGGCGAGTTTCCCTACCTCGGCGACGCCAACGGCGACGGCAGGGACGACATCATCGTCTTCACCAGGGGCGCCACCAACGACGTCCACGTCGGGCTCTCCACGGGCACCGGCTTCCTCGGCGGCACCAAGTGGCACGACTACTTCGGCCTCAACGGCGAGACGACGCTGTGACCGGCGAACTGGAGGCTCCCATGCGACTGACCAGACTCTCGCGGCGCGCCTGCGCCCTGCTCCTGACGGCGGCACTCGCCGGCCAGATGACGGCCGCGCCGGCGGCGGCCTCCCAACCCGTCGCCCCCGGTCCACTCGCCTCGGCGTTCGACCGCGCAGCCAGCGAGTACGACGTGCCACGGGACCTGCTGATCGCCGTCGCCTACGGTGAGTCGCGGTTGGAGGAGCACGGCGGACTGCCCAGCCAGGCCAACGGCTACGGCGTCATGCACCTCGTCAGCAACCCCACCCAGCACAGTCTCGAACGGGCGGCCACGCTCACCGGTGAGCCGGTCGACCGGTTGCGCTCGGTCACCTCCGCCAACGTCCGGGGCGGCGCCGCGGTGCTCCGCGACCTGGCCGACAGCGAAGGCCTGACGGCGGGTGCACGGGACCGGCTCTCCGCCTGGTATCCGGTCGTGGCGCGGTACAGCGCCGCCGTCAACGACGCGACGGCCCGGCTCTACGCCGACCACGTATACGACCTCCTGCGAACCGGCATCGTGACCGGCTCGGTATGGGTCGCGCCGTACCCGGTCCGACCCGAGTTGGGCCGCTACGCGCGGGTCGCCCCCGCGGGCGCCACCGGCCCGAACGTCGCCGCCGCCGCGGCGGTACCGGAGTACGGACCGGCCCGGTGGGTCCCCGCCTACGGCGGCAACTACCAGGCGGGCCGGTCGTCGCGGATCACCACGGTGGTGGTGCACGTGACCCAGGGGTCGTACGCGGGCACGGTGAGCTGGTTCCAGAACCCGTCGGCGGGTGTGAGCGCGCACTATGTCGTGAAGTCCAGCAACGGTGAGATCACCCAGATGGTCCGCGAGGGCGACACGGCCTACCACGCGCGCTCGGCGAATCCGTATTCCGTCGGTATTGAGCACGAGGGGTTCGTGGACAACCCGGCCTGGTTCACCGACGCCATGTACCGGTCGTCGGCCGCGCTGACCCGCTACCTCTGCGACAGGTACGGGCTGCCGAAGAACCGCAACGCGATCAAGGGGCACAACGAGATGCCCGGCAACGACCACACCGATCCCGGGCCGAACTGGAACTGGAACTACTACATCTCCCTGGTCAACGCCGGTGGGTCGGGGGGCCGGTACCTGGCGGGATCACCGACCGACTTCACCGGTGACGGCCGGGACGACGTGGTCACCTTCACGCAGGGCAGCCTCAACGACGTCTACGTGGCCACCTCCACCGGGAGTTCCTTCGCAGGCACCTCCGTCAAGTGGAACGACTTCTTCGGTCTCACCGGTGAAACCCTGCTCACCGGTGAAACCCTGCTCACCGGAGACGTGAACGGCGACGGCAAGGACGACGTCATCGCCTTCACCCACGGCACCCTCGCCGACGTGTACGTGGCCCTGTCCACCGGCACGAGCTTCGGCGGTGGAGTGAAGTGGCACGACTGGTTCGCGCCGGGGGCCGAGGTCGCGGCCGTCGGCGACGTCAACGGGGACGGTCGCGACGACATCATCGCCTTCACCCACGACACCAACGCCGACGTGTACGTGGCGCTGTCCACCGGGACCGGCTTCGGGCCCGGCGTGAAGTGGCACGAGTACTTCTCGATCCCTGGGGAGTTCCCGGCGATCGGTGACGTCGACGGCGACGGCAGGGACGACATCATCACGTTCACCCAGGGGCCGGTCGCCGCGAGCGACGTCATCGTCGCCCTGTCGACTGGCGGCTCGTTCGGTGCACCGCAGAAGTGGCACGACCTGTTCGCCGTCGGCGCGGAGCAGCCGCGTGTCGGGGACATCAACGGTGACGGTCGGGACGACATCGTGACGTTCACCTGCAACGCCGACGGCGACGTCTACGCGGCGGTCTCCACCGGCACGTCGTTCGCGGGCACCACGGTGAAGTGGAACGACTTCTTCTGCCTGGCCGGCGAGTTCCCCTACCTCGGTGATTTCGACGGCGACGGCAGGGACGACATCATCGTCTTCACCAGGGGCGCCACCAACGACGTCCACGTCGGGCTCTCCACGGGCACCGGCTTCCTCGGCGGCACCAAGTGGCACGACTACTTCGGCCTCAACGGCGAAACGACCCTCTGAGCCCCGACAGGAGTCACGCCATGATCCGGCATTCGCGTACCCCCGCGCGTAGCGCCCTGGTCGCGCTTCTCACCCTGGCCGCGGCGGTCCTGGCCGCCGTGGTGGCGTCGCCCTCGCCCGCGTTCGCCGCACCGACCTTCAAGGCGCCGTTCCCCTGCGGGCAGCGGTGGACGTACGACCACCGCAGCGCCGAGGTCCGACAGGCGCTGGACTTCGTCCGCGCCGACGGCGCCACCACCGGAGGCACCCCGCAGGTCGCCTCCGCCGCGGGGGTGGCGCGGCACTACTCGCAGCCCAGCGGAGCCGGCAACTATCTCGTCATCGACCACGGCGGCGGCTGGACCACCTACCACTTCCACCTCAGCGCCTACTCCGTGCCCAACGGCGCGTACGTCCAGCAGGGCCAGCAGATCGGCATCACGGGCAGCACGGGAAACTCCTCCGGGCCGCACGTCCACTACGAGCAGCTCTACAACGGTGTCGGGCAGACGATCGCCATCAACGGCGTCTCGCTCGCCCCCTACCCGTCGCAGTACAACCAGAAGTACCTGGTCAGTGACAACTGCGGCGGGTCGCCCGGCAGCCGGTACCTGGCCGGCTCGCCGACCGACTTCACCGGGGACGGCCGCGACGACTCGTCGCGTTCACCCGTGGGTCGCTGAACGACGTGTACGTGTCGCCGTCCACCGGGACCTCGTTCGCCGGGACGTCGGTGAAGTGGAACGACTTCTTCGGGCTGAGCGACGAGACGCTGCTGTCCGGGGACTTCAACGGCGACGGGCGCGACGACGTCGTGGCGTTCACCCACGGCTCGCTCGCCGACGTGTACGTGGCACTGTCGACCGGGTCGTCGTTCGCGGGCGCCACGAAGTGGCACGACTGGTTCGCGCCGAACACCGAGGTCGCCGCGGTGGGGGACGTCAACGGCGACGGCCGCGACGACATCATCGCCTTCACGCACGACGGCGCCGGGGACGTGTACGTCGCGCTGTCCGCCGGGTCGTCGTTCACCGGTACGGCGCTGAAGTGGCACGAGTACTTCTCGATCGCCGGCGAGTATCCGGCCCTCGGCGACGTCAACGGCGACGGCAGGGACGACATCATCACCTTCACCCAGGGGCCGGCCACGGCCTCGGACGTGATCGTCGCCCTGTCCACGGGATCCTCGTTCGGCGCCGCGCAGACGTGGCATGACCTGTTCGCCGTCGGGACGGAACAGCCGCGAGTCGGGGACATCAACGGTGACGGTCGCGACGACATCGTGACGTTGACCTGCAACGCCGACGCCGACGTCTACGCGGCCGTCTCCACCGGCACCTCCTTCGCCGGCACCACCGTCAAGTGGAACGACTTCTTCTGCCTGGCCGGCGAGTTCCCCTACCTCGGTGACTACGACGGCGACGGCAGGGACGACATCATCGCCTTCACCAGGGGCAGCCTCAACGACGTCTACGTCGGCCTCTCGGCCGGCACCGCCTTCCTCGGCGGCGTCAAGTGGCACGACTTCTTCGGCCTGCCCAACGAGACGACCCTCTGACCGCCGCGCGCGGGTGGCCGGCTGACCGGGGGGTCCGGCAAGGCCGGACCCCCCGGTCAGCGGAGGCCGCGACGACCCTGTCGCGGCCTCTGGCCGGTCAGGGCGCCCAGGGGGCGGCAATCGTCCAGGTGCTGTCGGCGGCCCACAGCGTTGGCGTGTTGTACGGGTCGCCGCCGGCGCCGTTGCTGAGCCATACCTCCGAGTTGTAGTGCCGCAGGTACCTGCCCCGGAAGTTGTACGACCCCAGCGACACGCCGGTGCCGGTCAAGCCCACCCGTGCGCACCAGGTGGCGTCGGCGCGGGTGAGCGCGGAGCCGTCGTTCGGCGAGTTGCGTACCCGCGAGTTCTGGTGCCGCAGGTACTGCCCGGGAGAGTTGACCGACTCGAACGAGTAGCCCCGGACGCGGTGTTCGGCTACAACGACCTGGTCGCCGTCGGCGCGCTGCGGGCGTTGACCGAGGCCGGCCACCGGGTGCCGGAGGACGTCGCATTCATCGGCATCGACGACATCGAGGAGGGACGCTTCAGCACACCGACCCTCACCACCATCGCGCCGGACAAGGAAGCGATCGGCCGTCTCGCGGTACGCCGCCTCGTCGCCCGGATCGAGGGTACCGAGGTCACGGCGCCGCTGACCGTGCAGACGCCGTTCCGGCTGATCCGCCGAGAGAGCACCGGCACGCCTCACCAACGTCCGTGAGCGTGCACCCGCGGGGAGAAAACTCGGGTGCTGTCGCCCTGTCGGTCCGCTATCGTCCGCCGGATGGATCTTGAAATCGTGACGGTCGCGCAGCGCCCCGAGCTCGCGCCGCTGCTGGACGACTTCGACGGCGCCTGGCCGGAGTTCATGGGCTGGGATCCGATGGCTTCGCTGTACTACGCGGTGGCCAACGAGCTGTACCCGGAGTTCGTCCTGCTCGCCATCGACCCCGCTGAGCCCGGCCGGGCGCTGGCACGGGCCTACAGCGTGCCGCTGTCCTGGACCGAGGAGGGACTGCCGCCGGGCGGATGGGACCGGGTCGTGCAGCGGGCGACGATCAACCGCCTCGCCGGCATGCCGACGAACACGGTGTCCGCGTTGGAGATCTGCATCCGCCCCGAGGCTCGCGGTCGGGGACTGTCCGCCCGGATGCTCGACGCGATGCGCGAGAACGCCCGCCGGCTCGGCTACCACACCCTGGTCGCGCCGGTACGCCCCAGCGGCAAGCACGCGGTTCCCGATGAGCCGATGGACCGGTACGCCTTCCGGGTCCGCGACGACGGCCTGCCGGTGGACCCGTGGTTGCGTACGCACGTCCGTGCTGGCGGGGTGATCGAGTCCGTGGCGCCCCGGTCGATGACCATCCCGGGCACGTTGCAGGAGTGGCGGCGGTGGACCGGCCTGCCGTTCGACCGCACCGGCCCGGTGCGCGTGCCGGGCGCGCTCGTCCCGGTCCGCTGCGACGTCGAGCATGACCACGGCGTCTACGTCGAACCGAACGTGTGGGTCCGCCACCGGCTCTGACCGGAGTTGTGGATGGATCGGAGCGGCCGGCCCCGCCGGGATCCATAGCGCCGGCGGTACGACCCAGAGAGGATGTCCTATCCGATCCATTGATCTCAATATGATGACCGCCTCGTGAATCAGGTGCGCTCACGAGGCGTGCCGTCCTGATGCGGAGGAATGCATGGTCCGTTGGCGTACCCTCACCGGCCTCCTGGCCACCGTGTTGGCCGCGGTGACCGCGGGCAGCCTCACTGTCGCGGCCCCGGCGGCCGCGGCCGACGTCACTCCGACGCCCAACGTCGTCGGTGGCACCCGGGCCGCCCAGGGCGAGTTCCCCTTCATGGTCCGGCTCTCGATGGGGTGCGGCGGGGCCCTGTACAGCTCGCGGCTGGTGCTCACCGCGGCGCACTGCGTGGGCGCCACCGGCACCAACACCAGCATCACCGCGACGCTCGGCGTGGTCGACCTCCAGTCGTCCAGCCGGATCACCGTCCGGTCGAACTACGTCTACCGGGCTCCCGGCTACAACGGCAACGGCAGGGACTGGGCGCTGATCCGGCTGGCCACCCCCGTCACCGGGCTGAGCACGTTGAAGATCGCGAACACCACCGCGTACGACAGCGGCACCTTCACCGTCGCCGGCTGGGGCGCCGCCCGCGAGGGTGGCTCGCAACAGCGGTACCTGCTCAAGGCGACCGTCCCGTTCGTCAGCGACTCCACCTGCAACTCCTACTACGGCGGGGACATCATCCCCGCACAGGAGATCTGCGCCGGCTACGCCAGCGGTGGCGTGGACACCTGCCAGGGAGACTCGGGCGGCCCGATGTTCCGCCGCGACGCCAGCAACGCCTGGGTCCAGGTCGGGATCGTCAGCTGGGGCAACGGCTGCGCCCGGCCCAACTACCCGGGCGTCTACACCCAGGTGAGCTACTTCGCCTCGACGATCGCCTCGGCCGCCGCGAGTCTCGGCGGCTGACCGTACGCCGAGCGGGTGGCCCGGCCGGCGACGGCCGGGCCACCCGCGTGCGCCGTCACCGCCCTGGCTGCCGGCCCGGAAACGCGTGGCGATGGACGCTGCTCCGCGCGTTCGTGGGACACACGCCGGGGCAGCGGCGGTGCGCCGGTGGTGATCAGCGACCCTCGGGGACGGCCATCTCGCCGAGCAGCGACCAGTCCTGCTGCGGCACGGTGGCGTTCACGATGCGCGGCGTCTCGGCCAGGTGGGGCGGCAGGTCCTGCTGTGCCTTGCGGAAGTGGGCGGACTGCACGTGCGCCGCGCCGGCCTCGTCGTCGCGAAACGCCTCGACCAGCACGTACTCGGTCGGGTCGTCCAGGCTGCGGGACCAGTCGAACCATAGACAGCCCGGCTCGGCCCTGGTCGCCCCGGTGAACTCGGCGGCGATCTGCGGCCACCGGTCAGCGTGCTCGGGCAGAACCCGGAACTTGGCGGTAATGAAGATCATGGCGTCCAGGCTACCCAGACCACCGGGGATCGGCAGCCGCCATCCCGTGCGCCCGTGCCCGGTCCGTGCGGTGGTTCGCCTCGGGAATTAGTAAGGATTGTGAACAGTAGGTGTTACAGTCACTCCTGTCGATGTACTGCCGAGTCATCGGCACGTGGTATCCCAGGAAGGAGTGATCCCATGTCGAGACTGCGGGCCCTGGTCGCACTTGCGGCACTGGTCGTCGCCGGCGGACTGGTGGCAATCATCCCGGCGACCGCCGCATCCGCTGCGGCCTGCGCAGCGTCGTGGCAGGCCTCGGCCGTCTACACGGGAGGCGCCCAGGTCTCCCACAACGGCCGCAACTACCAGGCGAAGTGGTGGACGCAGAACGAGGCGCCGCCGGGCACCACCGGCGTATGGCAGGACCTCGGCGCCTGCGGGGGCGGCACCACACCGCCGCCCACGGGCAGCTGCAACCACCCGAACTGGGTCGCCGGCACCTGGTACGCCACCGGCAGCATCGTGCGGTACACCAACGGTCTGTACTACATCGCCGAGCACGACAATCCCGGCTACGACCCCGTCATCAGCACCTGGTACTGGGAGCCCTACACCTGCAGCGGGACGCCGCCCACCAACCCGCCCACCAACCCCGGCGGCTTCGTGGTCAGCGAGGCCCAGTTCAACCAGATGTTCCCAGGCCGCAACCCCTTCTACACGCACTCCGGGCTCGTCGCCGCCCTCAGCGCCTACTCGGCGTTCACCAGGACCGGCAGCGCGACCGTCCAGCGCCAGGAGGCGGCGGCCTTCCTGGCGAACGTGCACCACGAGACCGGCGGACTCGTCCATGTCGTGGAGCAGAACACCGCCAACTACCCGCACTACTGCGACCCCGGCCAGCCGTACGGCTGCCCGGCGGGGCAGGCCGCCTACTACGGGCGCGGGCCGATCCAGCTGAGCTGGAACTTCAACTACAACGCCGCCGGAAACGCCCTCGGACTGCCCCTGCTGACCAACCCGTGGCTGGTGCAGAACGATGCCGCGGTGGCCTGGAAGACCGCCATCTGGTACTGGATGACCCAGAACGGGCCGGGCAGCATGACCGCCCACAACGCGATGGTCAACGGCGCCGGTTTCGGCGAGACCATCCGCAGCATCAACGGCTCGATCGAGTGCAACGGCGGAAACCCCGGCCAGGTGCAGAGCCGGGTCACCAGGTACCAGCAGTTCGTGGGCATCCTGGGCGTGCCGGCCGGAGCCAACCTCTACTGCTGACACGCGGGCGGGCCTCGTCGCCGCGCGGCCGGCCGGCGCGGCCGCCGTGAGCCCGGCACCCGGCGCCGGCCGGGCGGACGGCATCCCCACCTGTGCCGGCCAGCCGGCCCGGGCGCCCCGCGAGCTGCGCGGCATGTGGATCACCACCGTGAACAACATCGACTGGCCGAGCCGCCGCGGACTGCCGGCCGAGACGGCGCGGGCGGAGTTCCGGGGTTGGCTGGACCTCGCCGTACGGCACAACCACAACGCCGTCTTCGTGCACGTGCGGCCGAGCGGGGACGCGCTCTGGCCGTCCAGCTACGCGCCGTGGTCGGAGTGGCTGACCGGACGCCGCGACGGGCGCGACCCCGGCTGGGACCCGATGGAGTTCATGGTCGCCGAGGCGCACGCCCGCAACCTGGAGTTCCACGCCTGGTTCAACCCGTACCGCGGCGGGCAGCCGGCCACGGTGGGCGGGCCGGGTCCGAAGCTGGACCAGCTCGCGCCGACACACCCGCTGCGGCGACACCGCGACTGGGTGGTGACCTACCCCAGCGCCGACCGGCCCGGCAGCCGCCTCTACTTCAACCCGGGAATCCCTGAGGCGCGCGCCTTCGTCGAGGACTCGATGTTGGAGGCCGTCCAGCGGTACGACGTCGACGGGGTGCACTTCGACGACTTCTTCTACCCGTACCCGGAAGCCGGACAGGACTTCCCGGACGGCGCGGCGTTCGCCCGCTACGGCGGAGGCTTCGCGAACAGGGACGCCTGGCGCCGCGACAACGTGAACACGCTGGTCCGGGAGATGAGCGAGCGGATCAAGGCCATCAAGCCGTGGGTGAAGTTCGGCATCAGCCCGTTCGGCATCTGGCGCAACAAGCGCACCGACCCGGCCGGCTCCGCGACAGCCGGGTTGCAGAGCTACGACGACATCTACGCCGATACCCGCCTCTGGGTACGGGAGCAGTGGCTGGACTACATCGTGCCGCAGCTCTACTGGCACATCGGGTTCGACAAGGCCGACTACGCCAAGCTCCTGCCATGGTGGGCGGCCACCGTGAAGGGCACCCGGGTGCAGCTCTACATCGGCCAGGCCGACTACCGGGTGGGCGAGCGCGGCGCGTGGCGCGACCCGGCCGAGTTGGACCGCCAGCTCGCCCTGAACCGCCGGTACGGGGTGCAGGGAAGTGTGCACTTCAGCGCCCGGCAGGTGCGCGCGGACAAGCTCGGGGCGGTCAGCCGGTACAGCGCGGCGCACTACGCCGGCCCGGCGCTGGTGCCCACCATGGCGCGGTTGCCGGCGGCGCCCCCGGCCGCGCCGGAGGTCACCGGCGTACGGCGCACGGACACCGGAATGGAGCTGAGCTGGCGTGGCGACGACGCCACGAGCTTCGCCGTCTACCGGGTGGACGGCGACGGGGCCCGGCTCGTCGGCACCGCCCGCGGTACGGGGTGGGTCGACCGCACCGCCCCGGCCGACCGTGCGCTCACCTACTGCGTGTCCGCGCTGGATCGCAGCGGGAACGAGGGCCCACTCAGCGCCGCGTCGTCGGCCGGATGAGGCGCATCCCGCCGAGGGCGGGCCGGTCCATCGTGGCCAGCGCGTCAGGCACCTCGCTGAGGCCGATGGTGCGGGTGACGAGCTCGGCGGGGCGCAGCACGTCGGCGGTGACCAGCCGGAGCAGCTCCGGATAGGCGTGCGCGGGCATGCCGTGACTGCCCCGCAGCTCCAGCTCGAACGCGATCACGAGATCCATCGGCAGAGCCGGTCGGCCCTGCGCGGCGGGGAGGAGCCCGACCTGCACGTGCCGCCCCCGCCGGCGCAGGCTCTCGATGGACGCGGCGCAGGTGCCATGACTGCCCAACGCGTCGAGTGACAGGTGGGCGCCGCCGCCGGTCGCCTCCCGAACGGCGGCGGCCACCGCGCCGGGCCCGGTCAGGGCGCTGCCGTCCAGACAGACCGCCGCCCCGCAGTTCCTGGCCAGCTCGAGCGCGCCGGGGCTGACGTCGACCGCCACCACCCGCGCGCCGCAGGCCGCCGCGATCATCACCGCGGACAGGCCCACCCCGCCGCAACCGTGTACCGCCACCCACTCGCCCGCCGCGACGCGCCCCTGGGTGACCACGGCCCGGAACGCCGTGGCGAAGCGGCAACCGAGCGCCGCCGCGGCCGGGTAGTCCAGCTCGTCGGGAAGCCGGACCAGGTTGACGTCGGCGTTCCGCACCGCCACGTACTCCGCGAACGAGCCCCAGTGGGTGAAGCCCGGCTGCGTCTGCCGCTCGCAGACCTGCTGATCGCCGGCGAGGCAGGCCGGGCACCGCCCGCAGGCGCAGACGAACGGCGCCGTGACCCGATCGCCGGGCCGCCAGCCGCGCACGCCGGCGCCGACCGCCGTGACCACGCCGGCGAACTCGTGACCGGGTACGTGCGGCAGGCGGATGTCCGGATCGTGTCCCTGCCAACCGTGCCAGTCGCTGCGGCACAACCCCGTCGCCTCGACGCGGATGACCGCGCCCCCGGGCGGCGGCGCCGGGTCCGGGACGTCGCGGACCTCGGGTCGGGCACCGAACTCGTCGAAGATCACCGCACGCATGCGCCGCATCCTCACACGCCGAAGGCACGAGGAGTTCCCCACCCCACCCGTCGCCGGCCGGACTGGATCACGGCAGCATCGGCCAGCCCCGGCGACGGGAATCCCCGCCGTCGCGACGGCGGGGACACCCGGTGTGGCGACGGACTACTTCAACGCGAGGGTCCGAGCGTCGGCGGCGATGACACTGGCGACCGCTGCCGGCACCAGCTTGCCGGCCTGCCGCTCGGCGTAGGTGGCCAGCTGGGCGTACTGCGCGTGCACCAGCTTGACCGTCATGGCGTTGATCGCGGCCGGCTCGGCGCCCGAGGTGAGGACCAGGTAGCCGAGGCCGGCCTGGCTCACCGTCACGGTGAACGTGCTGGTCGCGGTCGCGGTGCCCTCCGGACCGGTCACCTCGGCACGGACGGTGTGCCTGCCCGCGGTCAGTGTGCCCAGGTCGAGCTTGTGCCCGGCGGCCGACTTCCTGCCGTCGAGCGTGACGGTGACGGTGTCCGCGTTGGTGGCGGCGGCCGCGATCACCGGGGACTGGGCCCGGTCGAGCCGCGCCCCGTCGACCGGCGACGTGATCTGCACGGTCGGATCAGCCGAGGCCCGCTGTATGAACGCCGAGTTCCAGCCGACCAGCTCGGACGCCCGGTTGGTGATGACACCGTCGGTGCCGATCCGCTCCAACCGCTGCCACAGGCCGGCGGAGTCCATCGTCCAGGCCATCACGGCGACCCCGGCGGCGTGCAGCGGGGCGACGACCTCCGGCTTGGCCAGCAGCGCGTTGCCGTCCGGATTGTACGCGGTCAGGTGCAGCTCCCTGGAGATCGCCACCGGATCGGCGTCGAGGCTGCTGCGGAGCAGACCGAGCGGCAGCTCGGGGGCGAGCTCGTAGGTGTATTTCAGGGCGTCGACCTCGAAGCTCTGGACGAACACCCGGCCCATCATCTGCTCGTCCCGGATCACCTGGATGATCGTCGCGACCTCGTCCCGGGTGTGCCGGCCCTTGATCTCCAGCAGCAGGTTGCCGCCCCGGGTACGCAGGTCGGCGAGCTGCTCGGCCAGGGTCGGCACCCGCTCGCCCACATAGTGCGGACCGAACCAGGAGCCGGCGTCGAGCGCCTTGATCTGCGCGGCGGTCAGGTCGCGGATGTTGCCGGTCCCGTCGGTGGTCCGGTCGACCGTGCCGTCGTGCAGGATGAACGGGATGCCGTCCTTGCTCGGCTGGACGTCGTTCTCGATCCAGTCGGCGCCGCCCTTGCGCGCGATCTCCTGCGCGACCAGGGTGTTCTCCGGCGCGGCGGCGGACGCGCCGCGGTGCGCGATCACCGTGAACGGGCTGCCCTCGGGGCGGATGTAGCCGTTCGGCGGCAGCTCGGTGACGGTGACGTCGTCGTACGAGACGGTGCCGCCGTTGACGAAGAGCGCCTGGACGCCGTTGGCGGAGCGCTGGAGGCTGTTCGTGCGCATCGCCTCCCGCCCGTCGAAGATCCAGCGGGCCTGGTTGCCGTGCACCTCGACCGCGACGCGGACGTCCCGACCTGTGCCGGCGGCGTACGGGGCGGAGGCGGTGTTCGTCACGACCCAGGCGTTCGCCGTCGTCCGCTGCGCGAACTCGAGACCGTTGGCGGCGGTGGTGCCGCTGCGCATGGTGGCGATCCACCACGGGGTGGCGCCGTCGGCCGGGACGTCGATGCCGAGCGACGCCCAGCGGGTGGCGGCGGAGACCGACTCGAAGCGCATGGTCGCCTCGAGGCGAAAGTCGGCCAGGTGCCGACCAAAAGTGATCTTGTTGTTCTCGCCCGAGCTGGCGGAGGTTCCGTACAGCCGGCCGTTCTCCACCTTCCAGGCGCCGTCGACCGCGTTCCAGCCGGCGGGCAGCGACCCGGAGGAGAAGTTCTCCGAGACGACGACGTTGCCCGGCTCCGCGGTGGCGGGCGACGACGTCGCGACGGCCACCGCGACGGCAGCGCCGGTGATGGCGAGCGCGGCGATGGTGGCGGTGGTCCGGCTACGCACGGCGACGAGCCTCGTCGCGGCGCGGCCGAGCGGCGATGATGCGGATAGGACAGTCATGCTCGGGACGGTACGAAGCGGACCCGAACTCATGATCAATCGAGCGTGGCTGCCGCCCGAACGCTGGATGTACCGACCGGGAGCGGGGGCCGGGGCCCGCGGGGAGTCGCTAGTGGTTGAGGTAGGCGAGGACCGCGCGGACACGTCGGTTGGCGTCCTCGGCCGGCGGCAGGTCGAGCTTGGCGAAGATGTTGGTGATGTGCTTCTCCACCGAGACCGGCGCCAGGACGAGCGCGGCGCAGATGGCCGCGTTGGACAGGCCCTGGGCCATGAGGCCGAGCACCTCACGTTCCCGTGCGGTGAGCCCGTCGATGCCGTGGTTGCGGCTGTTGCGGGTGAACAGTTGCCGTACCACCTCGGGGTCCAGGGCGGTGCCACCGGTGGCGACCCGCTGCACCGCGTCGAGGAAGTCGTCCAGGGCGGTGACCCGGTCCTTGAGGAGGTAACCGACGCCGCCCCGGCCGTCGGCGAGCAGCTCCACGGCGTAGGCCCGTTCGACGTACTGGGAGACGATGAGCACCTTGGAGTCCGGGTCCGTGGCCCGCAGCGTCAGGGCGGCGCGGAGCCCCTCGTCGCGGAAGCCGGGCGGCAACCGAACGTCGACGATGGACAGATCGGGCCGGTGCTCGGTGACGGCCGCCAGCAGGGCGGGTGCGGTGTCCACGGCGGCGACGACGGTGTGGCCGGTGTCGGTCAGCAGCCGCACCATGCCGTCCCGGAGCAGCAACAGGTCCTCGGCGATCACGATACGCATCAGTGGGGCAGCTCCGCGGACAGGACGGTGGGACCGCCGGGTGGACTGGTGATGGTGAGCCGGCCGTCGAGTGCCTCGACGCGGCGCCGCAGGCCGTCGAGCCCGGAGCCGGCCGGGTCGGCGCCGCCGTGCCCGTCGTCGGTGAGCGTGACGGTGACCGTACCGGCGCCTCGGGCGAGGGTGACGACGCAGGTCCGGGCCTCGGCGTGCTTGCCCGCGTTGGCGAGACCCTCCGCGATGACGAAATAGGCCGCCGACTCGACCGCTGGTGGAAACCGGTCGTCCGGGTCGCCCCGGATTTCGACGGCGAGTGGGCTGTCGCCGGCCAGGGCGGCGACAGCGGCGTGCAGCCCCCGATCGGTGAGGATCGGCGGGTGGATGCCGCGCACCAGCCGGCGCAGCTCGGTGAGGGCGTCGTCGAGCTGCCGGCGGGCGAGGTCCACGTCGGATGCGGCGGGCGCACCGGTCCGCAGCTTGCGGGCGGCCAGCGCCAGCGTCATTCCGGCGGCCACGATCCGGGCCTGGGCGCCGTCGTGCAGGTCCCGCTCGATCCGACGCAGCTCCGCCGCCTGGGCGTCGACGACCCGACGGCGGGTCTGTGCGAGGCGAGCGGCCTCCTCGACGAGTTGTCGGTGCGCGCCGGGCGCCAGCAGGCCCCGGGCCGCGCGGGCCTGGGCGCGTCCGGCGGTCCGTAGAAACCACGCGGTGACCGGCAACAGCAGCACGCCGAGGACGGTCAGACCGAACCGGCCCGGCACCGTCGTCATGAGCGGACGCATCGGGAACGGTGCGTGCGGGTTCGGCACGGCCCACGCCCACGCCGGCGCCACGACGGCGGCGAGATCGACGACGGTGACCACGATGGTGGCGATGCCGCCCGCCAGGCCCAGCGGGAAAACCGCGACCAGCCAGGCCAGGTCACGCCAGGTGGCCGGTTGCACGGCGACCGCGCGGACCCGCTGCCGGACGCTGCCGCCCTCGATCGGCAGGTACGGCGCGGCGATGGCGGAGCCGAGCACCCAACCGGCCCGGTGCCGCTCCAGGTCCGCGAGGCGCCGGGTGACCCAGGTGGCGCCGAGGAACGCCGGGCCACCGAGCTGCGTGACCGACAGCAGGCCGACGGCGAGGGTGGACGCGAGGCTCCAGGCGAGGCCGACGACACCGGCGACGAGGCTGCTGAGCAGGTACGCCAGCGCCGACGCGGTTGTGCGGATCATCCTGGCGATCCTATCGGCGGCACCCCCCACGGCCACCGGCCGGACCCGGCCCCGGACGATCCGGAGGACGGGTCCGAGCGGCGATCCGTTCGGAAGCACCTGTCAGCGTCCGTCGTTCAGGGCCGGCAGGCTGCGCCGCCGCAGCAGGACCCGGGCCGGCACGGCACCCGCGACCAGCCCCAGTGCCGCGACACCGCCGAGCATCCCCGCGTACGTGCCAGCGTCGACGAACACCCGCAACGTGCCGTCCTGCGCGGCACTGAACGCGCCGACCACGATCCCGGTGACCAGTGCGCCCAGCACCAGCCCGACGGTGACCGTGATCACCGCCTCGCGGTCGACCAGCCGGTGCAGCTGCCCGGTCGTCGCCCCGGCCAGCCGCAGCTCAGCGAATTCGCGGCGGCGCGCGACGGTGGCGATGGCGAAGGTGTTGACGACCGCGATCGCCGTGAAGCCGAGGGAGACGACCACCATGAGCTCCCAGGCGCCCTGCTGGTTCTGCGCGTCACCGGCGGGTGCCGCACCGAGCGTGGGGGTCAGCCGCAGGCCGGGCCACGAGGCGGCGATCCGGCCCGGGACGTCGCCTCGGTAGCGCAGCCCGACCGTGCTGACCAGTCCGCGTGGGTCGTGTGCCGCCACCAGGTCCGCGGGCAGCGCCAGGTCGCCGAAGCCACGAGCCCGGGCGTACACCCCGGCGAGACGCAGGTCGACCTGGTGGCCGTCGGCGAGCCAGATCCGCACGTCGTCGCCCATCCGCCAGCCGTACTGACCGGTCAGGTACTCGCTGGCGGCGAACGTGCCCGTGCCGGGCAGCGTCCCGGCGCGCAGGTCGAGGTCGAGCGCGGCCTCGGTGCCGGCGATCAGCAGGCCCTGGCCGGCGAAGTCCTCGGGCTTGCCACCCTGCTCGACGATCGCCCGGGTCGGCAGCGTCGCCGCCGCACCGGTCACCCCGTCGAGAGCGACGAGCCGTTCGACGGTACCGAGCGGAAGCCCGCCCGGTGCGGTCACCTGCGCCGTCGCGGCCGCGGTCCGCTCCGCCTGTTCCCGCCCGGCCAGCTGGCCCAGCAGGGCGCTGTTGAGCAGCATGGTGGCGTTGATCGCGAACATGAGCACGAGCGGGACAGCGACCGCCGCGACCCGTCGCCGCTCGGCCCGGGTGACCAGGCCGGCCAGCCAGCCGGTCGCGCCGCCGGCGCCGACGAGGCGGGACACGGGCGTCGTCAGCGCCCGGACCAGCAGCGGTCCGAGGGCCGCGACCGTGCACAGCAGCAGGGCGGACGACACGAAGGTCATGCCCATTCCGAGCGGCCCGTCGAGCGGAACGAAGGTGAGCAGGGCGATCGCGCCGGCCGTGGTCACCAGCGCGACGCCTGTCCGGGGGACCAGTCCGCCGGTCGGTGCGCTCGCGGTCTCGGCGAGTGCCTGCGTCGGGGCGATCCGCACCGCTCGACGTCCGGCGATCCGGGCACCGATGAAGGTCACCAGCATCCCGGCTGCCGCGGCGGCGACGAGCACGATCACGTTGGTCCGTACGACGAACTGAGCCGGCACCGCGCCCAGCTCGCGGAACCGGGCGGCCACCACGTGGGCGAACACCACACCCAGCGGCGCGCCGGGGAGCGCGGCGGCCCCGGCGAGCAGGAGACTCTCCACGCCGAGGAGGCGGCGCAACTGACCGGGAGTCGCGCCGGCCGTGCGCAGCAGGGCCAGCTCGCGCAGCCGCTGGCGGACGCCGAGCGTGACCGTGCCCGTGAGGACGAAGACGGCCGCGAACGCGGTGATGCCGATGACGAACCCGAAGATCGAGATGGGTCCGATGTAGTCCGGCAGAGCACCGGGCAGGTCGGCCCGAACACGGTCGGCGCCGGTGAGCACCTTGGCGTTCCCGGCAACCCCCCGGACGGCGTCGCGGAGCGCGACCGGGTCGGTGCCGGGTCGGGTGAGGACGGCCACCGCGGTCGGACCGGGCAGCCCGGACACCGCGGCCACCTCGCCGTCGGCGACGAACAGCGCGCCCTGGGCGGGCAGCCCGTCCCGGCCGGCCGGCGCGGCGACGCCGGAGACGACCATGGTGTGGACCCCGGTCTTCGTGGTGACGACGAGACGCCCACCCACCACGGTGCCCGACCGCTGAGCCAGGTCGGCGTCGATGACCACCTGGCCCCGGCCGGGCGCCTCGCCGACGCGCAGCGCGTACGGCGTCAGCGGTGCGGAGGCCCAGCCGTGTCCGATCACCGGAGCCTCGTCGGCGCCGTGCAGTGGACGTCTGTCCGGCGTACTCGCCTGGATCGGAAAGGCGACGTCCGCGACCGCGGCCGCGACACCCGGGAGGCCACCCAGTCGGCTGGCGAGGTCCACCGGCAGCGAGCCGGCCCCGGTGAGCCGTTCGGACTTGACCTTCCGCTTGACCTTGGCCTTGTCCTTCTTCTGCTTGGTGGTGACCTTCTCGAGGGTCACGTCGCGGTCGCCCGAAACGACGATCGGCGCTGCCGCGAACCGGTCGGCCGGCGGCTTCGCGGTGAGCACGGAGGCGAGCAGCAGGCCGCCGCCGGCGAGCAGGGCCACGGCCAACAGCGCGGCGAAGAACGTGCCGGCGTAGGCGCCACGGTGCTGGCGCAGGGTGCCGAGAGCGAGCCGCATCATCGGACGGTCACCGCCGTCATCTGCGCCGCGACCTTCTCGGCGGTCGGGTCGGCGAGTTCGGTGACGATCCGCCCGTCGGCGAGGAACACCGCGCGGTCGGCCCACGCCGCGGCGGCCGGGTCGTGCGTCACCATGACGATCGTCGTGCCGGTCTGGTCCACGGCCTCACGCAGCAGACCGAGCACCTCGCGGCCGGTCGAGAGGTCCAGCGCGCCGGTCGGCTCGTCGGCGAAGATGACCTCCGGCCGGCTGGCGAGCGCGCGGGCGAGCGCGACCCGCTGCCGCTGACCGCCGGACAGTTGGCCGGGCCGGTCGTCTTCCCGCCCGGTGAGCCCGACGCGGCGCATCACCTCCCGCGCCCAGTCCCGGTCCGGTCGTGTTCCGGCCAGCCGTTGTGGGAGCAGGACGTTGTGCCAGACCGACAGCGAGTCCATCAGGTTGTACGACTGGAAGACGAACCCGACCCGCTGCCGCCGTGCCTCGGTGAGCCGGGGCTCACGCAGCCCGCCGATGTCCTGACCGGCGAGGAGCACGCGGCCGCTGTCCGGCCGATCCAGGCCCGCCGCGCAGTGCAGGAGCGTCGATTTGCCCGAGCCCGACGGGCCCATCACGGCGCAGAACGAACCGGCCTCGAAGGCGACCGACACGCCATTCAACGCCCGGACACCGCCCCCGCCGGCATAGGTCTTCGTCACGTCGAGCACCTCGACGACCAGCCCGAGAGCGGGGGTCACATCGCTGTTTCGCATAGCGGAAAGCCTGGTCGAGGCGACGTTTCCGGACCACACGGCGACCCATGATCTCGGCGGTGGGGAAACCCCTACCGAGGGACCGGCCCGCCTCCGGGAAGGCCGGTCAGTGCGGCAGGCCGGTGCAGGCGACCTCGTCGATGGTGCACGCCGTGGGGGTGGAGCCGATCGACGAGCCGTTGACCCGGAACGTCACCCGTACCGAGGCGCTGCCGGGCACCTGCCCGGCGCTGCCGTCGGGCACGAACGTCCACACCGCACCGTCCTGGCTGGCCGTCGCGCCCTCGACCGAGCTGACGCGCAGCGATTCCCTGGGCAGGGTGATGGCCAGCTTCCACCGCGCCACCGGCGCCTCGCCGGGGTTGCTGATGGTCACGGCGGCGCCGTAGCTGAGCAGAGCGTTCTCCGCGATGGCGAAGTCGGCGCGCAGGGCGGCCGGTGTGGGTGGGGCCGTCACGGGGGTCGGCGCGGTCGTGCTCGTCGACGGCTCAGGGGTCGGCGGGGCTGCCGTGGCCTGCGGGGGCACCGGCCTCGTCGGGCTGGTGGCCGCCGGTCTCGCCTGCCCCGCCCTGGGCGTGTCGGTCGGCATAGTGCCCACCTGGTCGGCGGATGGCGGCGGGTCGAGGGCCACCGGTGTCAGCCCTTCCGGCGTGCGCAGCACCCCGATGACGGAGACCGCCGTGGCGATCAGCACCCCGAGGGCCGCGATGACGGCCACCCAGGTGGCCCGGGAAACGTCGCCCCGGCCGGTGAGCACCAGCCGTACGGACGCGGCGACGGCCACGATCCGGTCCAGCAGAACGATCACCACAGTTCGCCGTGGCTGGGGCGGTGTTGCCGGCACTACAGGTCTCCCGTTCAATTCGTCACCGGACACGCGCCTGCGCCCCCCGGTCGGGGGCCAACCGTCCAGTTCACAGCGCGCGAAGCCCGACGAGTATCGCCTCAAGCAGGTCCGCGGTCGGCAGCTCCGACAGCGCCGGCGGTTCGTGCGTCTCGATCAGCCCGGCCGCGAGCAGGTCACCGAGGAGAACCCGGACGGTCCCCAGGGGCAGGTCCAACTCGGCGCCGACCTCAGCCACCGACATCGGATGGTGGCACAGTTCGACGATCCGCGCCTGTTCGGGGAAGAGCGGCGCATCGGGTGTGACGCCCCGCCGGGCGACGACCAGTGAGATCAGGTCGAATCGCCCGCGATCGGATGCGGTGCGCCCGCCGGTCATCGTGTAGGGACGCGCCACCGGGCCGGCGTCGTCGTCGTACCAGGCCTCGTCAGCGGTGTCGGAGGTGTGCACCTGTGTCCCCGCTCCTCGCCGCGGAGGCTGGTTCCAGGGTGACGGGCAGGTGCCGCTCGGCCTGCCCCACGAACAGCGCCACCTCGTACGCCATGTCCCCGATCTCGGCCTCGTCTCCGGCGATCCGAACGGTGAGGATGGTCCCGTTGCGGATGGTGGCGACGAACAGGAACGCCCGCGACATCTGCACCACGATCTGGCGCAGGCCGCCCGCGTCGCAGGTCCGGGTGGCGGCCAAACCCAGCGCCAGCAGGCCGGCCACCACGCCGGAGATCTGCTCGGCCAGCTTCGCCTCGACATGCCGGGACCCGCCCAACGGCAGCCCGTCCGGAGAGAGCACCACGGCGAACTCCGCGCCACGCACCCGGGCGACCAGGCGGTCCAGGGCGCCGGTCAGGCTGTATCCGGTGACCACTGCATGCGTCATCGATGTCTCCTTGCTGCTCTCGCGACCGGCAACTCGACGGTCTCGGGGCCGGGGGTGCCGGGTTCGGGCCCGGTCGGACCGGGTTGGCGGGTCCGCACCGGCAGCTCGCCGTGGTCGCCCGGGCCCGGCCCGTCGGCTCCGGCCCGGGCCGGTCGGTGCGCGGGGTCGGGGGGCGGCGCGGCCGGTCCGCCGACGGCTCCGGTGACCGTGACCAGCCTGGCCGGAAGGAGCACGACCGCGGTCGTCCCACCGCGCTGGCTGTGACGCAGGAAGACCCGTGCGCCGCAGCGGGCGGCGAGCACGGCGACGGTGTACAGCCCGGCCTGGCCGGCGGGCGGGCCGCCCGGGGGCGGGTTGCCGAGCAACCGGTTGGCCCCGGCCAGCGCGGTCGCGTCGAGGCCTGGGCCGTCGTCGACGACCAGGATGGCGCAGCCCTGCGGCCGGTGCTCGCCGGCGACCCGGACGGTGGTCTCCGTCGTCGAGAAGGCGAGGGCGTTCTCGATCAGCTCGGCCAGCAGGTGGATGACGTCCGTGACGGCGGGGCCGGCGAGCGACCAGGGCCAGTGCGGCGCGATCAGGACCCGGTGGTAGTCCGGCACCTCGGCGACCGCACCGCGCGCGACGTCGAGCAGGGGCACCGGATGCCGCCACCGGCGGGCCGGCGCCGCGCCGGCCAGGGCGATCAGCTTCTCCACGTTGCGCCGGACACGGGTGGTGAGGTGGTCGAGCCGGAACAGCTCGTCGGCCTCCTCGGCGGCCCGCTCCCGCCGCTGCATACCGTCCAGCAGACCGAGCTGATCACGTAGCAGGACCTGGTTGCGTCGGGTGAGCCGCAGGAACAGGTCCCGGGTGGCGTGCTCGGTCGTCGTGGCACCCCGGGGCCGGGCCGAGGTCTCGACGCCCGCTGAAGGGTCGGGGCCGGCGAGCGCCGCGCCGGCCGGTGGCTCCGGCCAGCGGCGGTCGATGCCCGAACGGGCCAGCTGGTCGGTCAGCCGGCGGACGGCGGCGGCCCAGCCCAGCAGGACCACGATCACCGCGATGAGGCCGAGCCCCACCACGGCGCCGGTACGCGCGACGATCACGGCGGCACCCGGCGTGGCCCGCTCGACACTGCTGCGGGCGGTCGTCGTCACCAGCTCGTGCAGCGCGCCGAGGGCGGCGTCCGCGGCCGCCCGCCAGGCCGGCCCGGTGATTCCGCTCAGGGGGTTCGCGCTGCCCGTTCGCAGCAGCACGTCCTCCAGGGCGAGCAGGTTCGCGAACCGCGGGCCCTGCGTGAGTCGCTGATGGTCTCCCGGGCCGTCGGCCGGCAGCCCGACGGTCGCCTCGGCGCCCGCGTACCGCTGGTTGCTGACCAGTTCGGCCAGGCGGCGCCGCTCGTCGGGTGAGATCCGGTCGCCGGCCAGGGCGGCGCTGACCAGGGTGTCCTCCCGGGCCAGCAGCTCCCGGGCGCGGGCCAGGCCGATCACCGCGCGGGTGTCGGCGGCGAGCGCACTCTCGTACGCGCCCCACTCCGGGCCGTACACGGCGAAGGCCGCGTCGACGAGCTGGTCGTACCCGTCGACCGCCTCGGCGCGGTCGAGCCGCTCGGCGTCCACCCGGGACCGGACGGCGCTCAGGCCGTTCAGCCGTCGACCGAGCTCGTCGGCCCGGTCGCGGACCGCGCCGGCGGTGAGCAGCCGGAGGTCACGGCCCTCGATGAACGCGCGGACCTCGGCGGCCGCCCGGTCGGTGCCCGCACGTGCCCCGGCCAGCGCGGTCCCCGGCCCCTCAGCGCCGGCGATCGTCTCGGCGGTCAGCCGACGCTCGGTCTGCAGGTTCAGGATCAGCCGGTCGATGGGCTGGCCCAGCGTGTCCGCCAGGGCCCGAACCCGCAGCAGGTCAGCCGCGTCCTGGACGCTCAGGTAGGCCGCGTACGACCAGAGCGTGACCAGCACCGCCGCCAGCGCGACGAGCCGGGTCCGCGTCCGCCGGTCCTCGGGCCCCGTCACGTTCCGCTCCGCTCGGCCGGCCGGCGTGGACCCTGTCGCCGCCTCATCGGGCCGTCCGTTGCGGCCACGGCTGGCCGGCCGCGTTGCTGGCGCGGTCGGCGACCATCGCGCGAAGCAGAGTCAGCAGCTCGGCGCGGTTGGCGCAGTTGAGCCGGTTGCGCATCCGGGCCACGTGGTGCTCCACGGTCTTGGCCGAGATGAAGAGCCGGTCGCCGATCTCCCGATAGGTCAGCCCGGCCAGCACCAGCTCGGCCACCTCGTACTCGCGGTCGCTGAGCCCCTGCTGGGTGGGGCCGGTGGTGGCGTCGGCGACCTGGGTGGCGCCCTCGCCGGTGGCGGGCCGCTGCCCGCCGTTGGCGCCGGCCGGGCGGCCCTGCAGGACTCGGGCGCACTCCAGCAGGCTGGTCATCGCGCGCCGGTCCGAGGTGCGGATCGCGGCCTGCCCGGCGAGGCGAGCGCCGTCCCAGCACAGCCCGGTGTCGTGCAGCCCCCGGGCGGCGGCCTCCACCCGGACCGGGTCGACCACACCCCGCAGCACCTCCACCCAGCTCTCGGCGGCCGCGGCGACCACGGCCGCGTACCGGCTGTGGCCGGCGGCGGCGAGCAGGGCGGCGACGTGTTCGTCGGCGGTCACCGGCTCGTCGGTCAGGATCGCGGCGTGCAGCCCGCTCCAGTGCAGCGGGACGCTCCACAGTGCCGGCTCCCCGAGCCGGCCGAGCAGCGTTCGGCCCTCCCGCAGGTACGGCTCCAGGCGGGCCAGGTCACCCAGCCGGGCGCCCGCGATGGTCAGCTCGCCCAGCGGCAGCAGCGCGAACAGGTCGACGGGGTGCCGAACGACCGCCTCCAGCGCCTGCCCCCAGCCGCGCTTGAGCGCGCCGAGGTCGCTGTTGCGCCGGCCGATGCCCATCTGGAGCGCGGCGGCGAAGAGTTGGTCGCGTGACTCCAGCGGTCGCCCGTCGAGCGCGACCGTGGCGAGGTGTTCGGCCGCGGCGAGCGTCTGACCCCGGACCATCAGGATCCACGCCTGCAACAGCCGGTGACGGCGCGCCATCAGCGGGCCGCCGACACCGGCCGCGAGGGCCCGGTGCAGCACCCGTTCGGCGATCTCCAGCTCACCGCAGTGCACGGCGGTCAGGGCGGCCAGCGCGGCCGGACTGTCCGGCAGGAGCGCGGCCCGCCCGTCCGGTTCCAGCAGCGCGGCGGCCTGCACGAGCGCGGAGAGCGCCCCGGTGGGCGTGCCGGCGACGCTCTCCCGTACCCCGTCGGCCATCAGGCGGGCGGCGCTGGCGTGCAGCGTGGGTGGTTCGCCGGCCGGGTCGCCCGCCGGCGGCTCGGTGGCGGCGGCCAGGTCGCCGGTGGCGAGCCCCCCAACGGTGGCGAACGCGATCGACGAGGAGGTGCCCGCCCACCGGTACAGCTCCACGCTGCGGTCGGCGTGACCGCGGTGCGCCAGGGCGGTCGCGGCCACGATGGCGGCCTCGGTGCGGTCGGCGGGAGCGGCTGCGGCCAGGAGGCGGTCCGCCAGCCGCAGGGCGCCGTCGAGGTTGCCGGCGAGCGCGGCGGCGAGCGCCTGCCGGGCGCTGGCTGGCCACCCGGCCGCCGTGGCGGCCGCGAACAACTCGGCGGCGAAGGCCGGCTCATCGGCCAGTGCCTCCTCCGCGGCGGCTGCCAACGTCGGGGCCGGGCAGTCACCGAGCACGCCGACGGCGAGCAGTGACCGGACCAGGGGCAGCACCGCGCCGCCCCGCGCGAGCTGCAACTCGGTGTGCCGGCGCCAGACGGCGGTGCGGTCCGTCGCCGGGCTGAGCGCGGTGACGGCCCGCCGGACGATCGGTGCGAGCCGGCCATCGGCGCCGAGCAGCCCGGCCGCCCTGGTCGTCGCGATCAACTCGTCCACCGCCTCGGGCTCCCGGCCGAGGAGCGCGCCGAGCATGCTCACCGGCAGTGGCACGCCCGCCGCGACGGCGAGCAGCAGTCGACGGACATCGGCCGGCAGGACCTCCAGGTCCGGCCCGAACTCCAGGACGACGGACCGGGGTGGTTCGACCGGTACGCCGGCGCCGTTCTCCGGCCCGCGCAGTCCGCGGGCCAGCCGCTCGACGTCCCGGGGCACGCCGGCGGTCTGTGCGTGCACGAAGTCGACCAGGTCACTCCGCCGGCCCAGCTCGGGCACGGCGGCGAGGTGGGCCGCGGTCTGCTCCCGGGTGAACGCGGTGAGCAGCAGGGCCCGCCCGTCGCGACGCAGGGCGTCGGCCAGCTCCATGAGGGCCGCCGACCGGGGCCACGGGCGGTAAGCGACCACCAGCCGGTGCCGGCGGGTGGCCACCAGACGCAGCAGCGCCCCGAGCCGCGCGTCGTCGAGCAGGTGCGCGTCGTCGACCAGCACCAATGCGTCGGGGTCGACCGGTTCGCTCGGCTCCGGGACGCCCATCCGCACCGCGATGCCGGCCTGCTGGTGGACCCGCGCCAGCTCGGCGAGCAGCGCCGTCTTGCCATGGCCGCCCGGCCCGGCCAGGCCGACGGTGAGCGGGCCGGTCGGGTCCTCGGCGACCATCTCCAGCAGGGCTGTCGGCCCCTTGCCCAGGACCAGCCGGGACCCGGCGACGTCATTCATGATCATTAAGGTCATCCTTCGCGTCCCCGGCTTCGGGCCAGCGCCAGGCGGGACGCCTTCGGCAGTTCCAGTGGGAGGATCCGGACCGGGGGTCGGGGTGGCGGATCGCCCGGGACGATGGTGTCGTGGTGAGGGCGGCGCGTCGCCGGGATGGTGGCCCGGCCGGCGCCGGAGGTCGGCGCTGCTTCGCGTACCGGCTCCGGCGGGCGGGGGCGCGGCGACACCACCTGGCAGGCGGCCATCGCCGCCCCGGTGGCAGCGGTGAGTTGTGCGTCCGGCTCCACCTCGACGGGGACCGGGAGGGCCGCGGTGATCAGCTCGGTGACGAGCGGGATGCGGGCGGAACCGCCGGCGAGCAGGACGCCGTCGAGCTGCGCCGGCGCCAGGCCGGCGCCCTGCACGGTCCGGAGCAGGAGGTCCACGGTGGCCTGCACCGTCGGGCGGATCATGGCCTCGAACTGCGCCCGGGTCACCGGGACCCGCGCCGGGCCGGTCGGCAGGGCCAGCACCACATCGGCTGCGAGGTCGACGGTCAGCTCCCGCTTGACCCGGTCGCACTCGGCGAGGAGCCCGCGCAGGGCGGCCTGGGCGCCCCGGCGTGCGGTGCCGGCCAGCTCCCGGGCCAGCACGGTCCGTACGTGCCCGGCCAGCGCCTCGTCGAAGTCGGTCCCGCCGATCGGATCGAGACCCTGCGGGACGCCGAAGCTCTCGTACGTGCCGCGCGGGGTGCGGCGCACCAGGGCCGCCTCGAAGCTGTTGCCACCCAGCGCGTAGACGGCGGCCGTGGTGCCCGCGAACCCGCGCGCCGCGTGGCTCTCGGCCACCGTGACCGTGTGGGGCAGCAGCGTCACGTTGCGCAGACCGAGGTCGAACAGCGCCCGGTGCAGCAACTCCCGCCGGTACGGGCGCCAGCCCGCCGGGTGGCTGAGCACGATCGCGTCGGCCGGGCCGCCCTCGAAGGCGTACACCCGTTCCACCACCCACGTCGCCAACTCGGCGGTCAGCGTCTGCGGCGCACACGCTTCGCCGCCGAGCAGCAGCGGGACATCATCGCCGATCCGGCGGACGAAGTCCCTGGTGGTGCGGCTGCCGTCGTCGGTCACGGGCTCTCCGACGTGCAGCGAGCCGTCCTCCGACAGGTGCAGCACCGACGGTACGAGGGCCGAGCCGGCGTGCAGGGGGACCGCCTCGGGACGCGTCCAGGTCGTACCGTGTCGCCGCGCCACGGCGGCGGCGGTGTTGGTGTTTCCGATGTCTATCCCCAGGACGTACGGCATCCGTCTCATCTCTCCCCGTGAGTTGGCCGGCCGGTGGCGACCGCTTCGGCGCTGCCCGGCGACCCACCCCCGGCGAACCCCCGCGGGCTCCTACGTTCGTACCAGAGATCGCTCCCTGGTCGGGACCCTAATCTGACCGGGACGGTTTCCCCCAGTCCCCCTAACGTACGAAGCTGCGGAGACCCTAATGCAGCGGGACGGGATGCGGGCCGAGCCCCGATGTCCGGGGTGGCTCCCCGCAATAACGTCACTGTCGACGAACGACGGTCGCTGACGCCACATCCGAGGAGAAACCGGCACATGGACTCGAACCAGACCCTCCACGACTTCGTGCTCGACCTGCTGACGAACCCCGACGCGCGGTCGGCCTTCGACCTCGACCCGGAGGGCGCGCTGAACGCCGCGGGCCTCACCGACATCACCGCGGCCGACGTGCAGGACGTGGTTCCGCTGGTGGTCGACTACGCCCCGGGGCAGGGCCTGGCGCCGCTGTCCCCGGTCGGGCAGCTCGGGTTCGACCCGCTGGTGACCGACGCCACCGATGTGGTCGGCCAACTCCAGAGCGTGGCGCAGCAGATCAGCATCACCAGTGCTCCCACCGGCCTGGACGTCAAGGCCGGCGTGCTGGGCGCCATCGCGGTCGATCCGGCAACGGTCGCCGCCGGGGTCACCGTGCTGCCCGGGATCGGCCTCGGCGTCGGCCCGAACGGGCTCGACACCGACCTGACGGGTGTGAACGACGTGGCGCACACCCTCGACGCCGACGTGGTCGCGCCGGTGGACGGCATCGTGGACCCGGTGCTCGGTGACGTCACCAGCACGGTGGGCAACCCGACCGGCCTGGTCGGCACCGCCGACTCGGGCCTGCACGGTGGCGACCTGACCGGTGGGCTCCTCTCCGGCACCGGCGGTCAGCTCGACGGCGTCGTCGGCTCCCTCGGTGTCGACGACACCCTGGGCGGGCTGGGCCTGGGTCACGGTGACGGTGTCGGCGGCGTGGTCCCGCCGCTCGACGTGCCGTCCGTGGTGGGCGGCGTTACGCACCAGGTGGACGGGCTTGTGCCCGGTGTCACCGGCACGGTCGGCGACGTGACCGGCGGCCTCACCGATGGCGTGCTGGGCGACTCGCACGACGGCGGGCACGCCGCGTCGGACAACGGACTGCTGGGCATCACCGGCGGTCTGCTCTGACGGGGATTCCCGGTAGGAGCGGGAGGCCGGATCGCCCTGGGCGGTCCGGCCCTCTCCGGTTCCACATCCGGTCCCTCTTGATAATTGAGCCGAAATCCGCACACTTGGTGCGGTGATGGCGGGGATCTGGTTGGACGTGCTGGACGAGATCGCCCGCACGTGCAACGCACACGGCCGAGGTGACCTGCTCCAGACGGTGCGGCAGAAGCGCGCCCAACTGCTGGACCCGAAGCTCCGCGTCCTGGTCATCGGCGAGCCGAACCAGGGCAAGAGTCAGCTGATCAACGCGATCATCAACGCGCCGGCGTGCCCGGTCGGCGACGGCCGCACCACCGTCCTGCCGACCGTGGTGCAGCACGCCGACGTTCCGTCCGCGGCCGTGATCCAGGCGCCGCCACCGGCTCCGGGCCGGCCCGCCGGCGCCGCGCCCGCGGCGATCCTCGAGCGATCCCCGGTGGCGCTCGACCAGGTCGCGGCGGGGGTGGCCGGCGCGGTCGGGCGTCGGCCCGGTGGTGGCCCGGCGTACGTCGAGATCGGGTTGCCCCGCGCCCTGCTCGGTGCCGGACTGGTGCTGGTGGACACTCCCGGCGCCGACGAGATCGCCGCGCTGGGCGGCAACGCTGCGGTCGCCGCTCCCACCCGCGCGGACACCGTGCTGCTGGTCTCCGACTCCACGCGGGAACTCTCGGTCACCGAGTTGAACATGCTGCTGCACGTGATGCGTTCGCATCCGAACGTGGTCGTGGTGCAGAGCAAGACCGATCTCGTGGCGGACTGGCGCGCGATCGCCGAGCGCAACCGCCAGCACCTGGCCGACGCCGGTGTCCCCGCGCCGGTGATCCCGGTCTCGGCGGACCTGCGGCTGCGCGCGGCCGCGGCGGACGACCGCGGCCTCAACGCCGAGTCCGGCTTTCCCGCGCTGATCGCCCGGTTGCAGCGGGACCTGTCCGGCAAGGCCGATCAGCTGGCCCGGGCCTCGGTGCAGGGGGTGGCCCGGACGGTGGTGGAGCAGCTGGCCGCGCCGCTGCGCGCCGAGCTGGCGACCCAGGAGGCCGAGGAGCAGTCCGGGCCGATCTCCCGGCTGCACGCGGCACAGCGTGAGGTCGACGAGCTGCGCCGCTGCTCCACCCGGTGGCAGAACACCCTCACCGACGAGATGGCCGACCTGCTTTCGGACATCGAGTACGACCTGCGCGACCGGACCCGGCAGATCCTGCGAACGGTGGACGAGGCGTTCGACACGGCCGATCCGCTGGTCGCCTGGGACACCTTCCAGGACTGGCTGGAGCGCAGCCTGGTGGAGGCGGCGGAGGCGAATCACGAGTGGCTGATCCAGCGCTGTGACTGGATCGCCCGGCGGGTGGCCGCCAACTTCGCCCGGTACGGCTACGACGTGTTGCCGCCCTGGTCGATGACGATGCCGGAGGACATCGGTGGCCGGCTGCCGGAGCTGGAACGGCCGAAGATCGACCGGTTCACCACGGGTCAGAAGCTGTTCACCGGCATGAAGGGCTCGTACGGCGGCATGCTGATGTTCGGTCTGGCGACGACGTTGGCCGGGATGCCGATGATCAATCCGGTCTCGGTCGGCATCGGGGCGCTCTTCGGCGGCAAGAGCATCCGCGACGAGAGCAGGCAGTTGCTGCGTCGCCGACAGGCGACCGTCAAGACGGCGATCCAGCGGCATGTCGACGACTTCTTCGTCCGGATGATCAGGGACTGCCGGGACGCCGCCCGGCAGGTGCAGCGGATGCTGCGGGACCACTTCACGGGGCTGACCGAGGAGCTGCAGGAGGCCATCGTCCAGTCGTTCCGCAGCGCAAAGCATGAGGCCGACACCGATGCCGCCCTGCGTGACCAGCGGCAGCGCGAGATCCGGCTGAAGATGACCCGGTTGGCCACGCTCTACGAGCAGGCTCAGCAGCTGAGCGGCACCCGCGCGGCCCCGGTGCTGCTGGAGCCTCGGGCGTGACCGTCGGGCTGCGGTTGGACGAGGCCGCGTGGGGGTTGCTGCACCAGGCCATCGACCTCTACCAGGACAATCCCCGGGTCGTCGGGCAGTTGCGGCATCAGGTGGCCCGGTTGGAGCAACCGCTGCGGATCGCGGTCGCGGGCCCCTGGCGTTCCGGCAAGTCGACGGTGCTGAACGCGCTGATGGGGGAGGAGGTCGCGCCGGTCGAGGGAGCCGACGGCGTCTTCACCTGGTACGAGGACGGCGCCGAACCGCGCGCCACCGCCTACCCGGCGGGCCAGCCTCCGCAGGAGTTGACGGTGGTCAAGTCCGCGACCGGGATGCGGGTGGACCTCGGCTGGGGCGCGGGGGAGGTGCGGGACATCGTGGTGCGGTGGCCGACCCGGGCACTGCGCCAGGTGACCCTGATCGACACTCCGGCGGTCGCCGGCACCGGTGAGCAGGGTCGCGTGCCGGTGATGGACCGGGTGCTGCGGGACGCGGACGCGGTGTTGTACCTGACCCGCGATGGTCGCGACAGTGATCTGCGGGTGCTGGAGTCCGGCCGGGACAGTGCGGTCGGGCAGGCCGCGCCGGTGAATGTGATCATGGTGCTGTCCCGGGCCGACGAGACCGGTGGTGGCCGGATCGACGGGCTGCTCACGGCCCGCCAGCTCGCCCGCCGCCACCACCGGGACCCACGGGTCGGCGCGCTCTGTGTGAACGTGGTGGCGTGCAGCGGGGCGATCGGTCTGGCGGGTCGGATGCTCAGCGAGTCGGACTTCGTGGCGCTCGCGACGCTGGCCCGGGTGCCCCGAGCGGAGCTGGAGCCGCACCTGCTCTCCGCCGACCGTTTCCTCGGTGGCGAGCTGCCGGTACGGCTGGACCCCGAGGTGCGCGCGGCACTGCTGGATCGGTTCGGGCTCTTCGGGATCCGGTTGGCGGCCGTCCTGGTCCGTAGCGGGTTCGACAGTCGGGTGAAGCTGTCCGCCGAACTCATCCGGCGTAGCGGGCTCACCGAGCTGCGCGAGTCGATGACCCGCTGCTTCATCGATCGCCGCGACACGCTGAAGGCCCGGTCGGCGTTGGCCGCTGTGGAGGCGCTGGTGCGAGCCGAGCCCGTCCGGGGCGCCGACGAGCTGGTCGGCACGATTGAGCAGATCCTCGCCGGTGCGCACGAGTTCCGGGAGCTTCGTCTGCTGGTGGCGTTACGCAACAGCCGGCTCGGGTTCGACGCCGAGCTGGTCGCCGAGGCGCAGCGGCTGGTCGGTGGCGACGGCGTCGGGCTGGCGGCCCGCCTCGGCGTCGAGCACGAGGCGACGGTGCAGCGGCTCTGGGAGGTCGCCGCCGATGCGCAGTGGCGGTGGCGGGACCGGGCCGAGGACCCGCTGCTCCCACTGGCTCAGCGGCGCGGCGCGCAGGTCGTCGTCCGCAGCTGTGAGGGGATGCTCGCCGAGCTGGCCGCTGGCGGTCGGTGAGAACCGACGGCGTGGGACGCGGAGCCGTGTGGATCCGCGGACACCTGGTCGACCTGCCTGCCGGTCTACCGAAACCTTTTCGCAAGCTTTTCAGGGAACCCGACAGTCACCCGCGGACTCCGACCCCTGGCAGGCCAGGTGCCCAGTCTGCCAACGTAGGACGGTAAGGACGCCAGCGAAAGCGGTTCAGGTTTTACCCGCCTGACATCTTGCCGAAACCGTTTTCGTGCGCGACGCTAGCGGCGGAACGTGACATCCACCACCCCGGTCGCGGCGGTAACGACGTGCTGCACGAGCCGCGCCGGATCCGGCGGGAGGCGGGGGGCGCGATGAGGACCAGCGATCTCGCGACGTGCCGGATGGTCCGCAGTGGACCGGTCCGCACGGCTGCCGACCCGATCCGCGGAACCCGCCCGGCGGCCACCGTGATCGACCGCGGTGGCCGACGTCATCGCTCTGGCGTAGCGGCTACGGCCCGCCCCGACGACACGAACGAACCAAGGAACCGGACTGATCCTCGCTCGCGGGACCCGCGTAGCGGCTTTCTCCGAACGATGAACCCCTAGGAGAGGAACCATGATTAGAACCTTGGGCAGGCGCACCGCTCTGCGTTCACTGGCAGGAGTCCTCGTGGCCGCGCTGACCGTGGCCACGGCCGCGTGCAGCAGCGACGACGGCGGCACGAGCGCGGCAGAGGCCGGCCCCAACGGCGTCGACGACGGCAGTGAGCTCACCCTGTGGACCCGCGCGCCGCTGGAGAAGCAGGCGAAGCTCCTCGTCGACGCGTACAACGCCGGCCACCAGAACACGGTCAAGCTGACCGTGGTTCCCAACGACGACTACGTCGCGAAGGTCGGCGCGGCCGCAGGCTCGGACGGCCTTCCGGACCTCTTCGCCGCGGACATCGTCTACGTGCCGAACTGGGTGAAGCAGGGCCTCTTCCAGGACCTCAGCGCCAACATCGACGGCCTGAGCTTCAAGGACTCCATCAACAAGGGGCACCTCTCGGCCGGCACGGTGGACGGCAAGAAGCACGTCCTGCCCTTCGTGCTGGACCTGTCGATGCTGTTCTGGAACAAGCAGCTGTTCAAGGACGCCGGGCTGGACCCGGAGAAGGCCCCGGCGACGCTCGAGGAGTACGCCGCTGCCGCCAAGGCGGTCCAGGCGACCAAGAAGAACGGCGTCTACGGCACGGCGACCGGCCTGAACTGCGGAGGCTGCCTCGTCTTCACCTGGTTCCCGTCGGTCTGGGCCGGCGGCGGTGAGGTGCTGAGCGAGGACGGCACCGAGTCCAAGCTCGCCGACGACACCGCCCAGAAGGTCTACCGCACCTGGAACGACCTGTGGAAGTCCGGAGCCGTGCTGCCCGCCTCGGCCGGTGAGACGGGTCCGACCTGGACCGCCCCGTTCACCGAGGGCAAGGTCGGTCTGATGCTCTACCCGGCGACGCTGCTCTCCTCGACCCCGTTCGACGTCGGCGTGGCCCCGATCCCCGGCCCCAGCGGTGGTGGCTCCACCTTCGTAGGCGGGGACGGCATCGGCGTGTCGAAGGATTCGAAGAAGGCGGCTCAGGCCTGGAACTTCCTCAGCTGGATGATGTCCGAGGAGGCCCAGGTCGAGGTGCTGGCGAAGAACAAGGACGTGGTGTCCCGCGCCGACCTCGCGGCCAACAAGTACGCCGCCGAGGACCCGCGACTGGTCACCATCAACGAGGCGGCCGGCAAGGGCGACACCCCCGTCGCGCTGAACTTCCAGCAGGCGTTCAACGCGCCGAACAGCCCCTGGCTGACCCTCGTCCGCAATCAGGTGCTGAACGGCAGCGGCGACCTGCAGAAGGACAACGGCGAGATCACCGCCGTGCTCAAGCAGTAGCTGCCCATCGCGGGCGTGTGCCGACCAACGGCTTTCCCGGGCCGGCACACGCCCGCGGCGGGACACGTCCCCGCGTGTCCACGACCGCCCGCCGTCGACCGACCGAGAGGTTCCCATGAGAGTCACCGCACCGTCTCGCCCGCCCAGTGCGGCGACGCGGGGCCGTGCCCGCCCACGCGGCCGGCAGGCCCTGCTGGGCTGGCTCTACGCGACACCGACCGCGGTGTTCGTCGTGGCGCTGTTCGCCGTACCGCTGCTGCTCGTCATCAGGATGTCGGTGTCGAGATGGCCGCTGCTGACCGGCGACCAGGGGATCAACGCTCCCGACAACTTCGTGAAGGCGGTCAACCACCGGTTCTTCACCGACTCGGTGGTGTTCACCGTCAAGTACACCGTGCTCGCGACCGTGCTGCTCCTGGCCCTCGGCCTGGGGCTGGCCCTGCTCGTGCAGGAGTCGAGCCGGTGGAACAACCTGCTCCGTGCGTCGTTCCTGATTCCCAGCGCGCTCGGGCTGGCGTCGGCGTCCCTGTTGTTCTACGTGCTCTACTCGCCGTACGCGAGCCCGCTGGCGCCGGTGATGGACCGTCTCGGCGTCACCTTCCTCGGTTCACCGACCGCGGCGCTCATCTCGACGACCTTCCTCATCGTGTGGCGCTACGCGGGCTTCTACATGGTGCTCATGCTGGTCGGCCTCCAGGGCATCCCGGCTGACGTGTACGAGGCCGCCCGCGCGGACGGTGCCACCCGCTGGCAGACCTTTCGGAAGATCACCCTGCCCCTGCTGCGTCCGACCCTGGCGCTGACGACCGTGTTGTGCGTGACCGGTTCCCTGCTCGCCTTCGAGCAGTTCTACATCCTGACCAAGGGCGGCCCGGACAACAGCACGATCACCGTCGTCCAGCTCATCTACATGGTGGCGTTCCAGGGTCAGAACGACCTCGGTGTGGCGGCCGCCCTCTCCCTCATCGTGCTGCTGGCCCTGGTCCTCATCAACGCGCTGCAACTGCGCGCCTTCCGATCCGAGGAGAGCTGACCCCGATGGTCGCCGTATCCCGTTCCCGCGTCGATCCCGGCGGAACTCCGCCACCCGCCGCGGCGCCCGGCCGTCGCGGCGGACCCAGGGGCGTCACCATCGCCGGCATCGCGCTGCGCACGCCGTACTGGGTGTTCTCCGGCGCGGTCGGACTGATCTTCCTGGCTCCGCTGCTCTGGACGGCGGTCGCCTCGGTGGGCCCGCGGGCCGGCACCAACCAGGTGGACGGCTGGGGCTTCGGCAACTACGAGACGCTGGCGAACTACCAGGCCGGCATCTGGCGCTACCTCGCGAACACGGCCTTCGTCGCCCTGCTCGCGGTCGCCCTGACGCTGCTGATCTCGCTCTTCGGTGGTTACGCGTTCGCCCGGTTCCGCTTCCCCGGCAAGAACATCCTGTTCCTGGTCACGCTCGCCATCCTGATGGTCCCGTACGCGACGTTGCTGATCCCGCTCTACGTGCTGCTCAACCAGGTGGGGCTGGAGAACTCCCTCGTCGGCGTGGCCCTCGTGCTCACGATGTTCCAGCTGCCGTTCTCCACCTTCCTGATGCGTATCTCCTTCGAGGCGGTGCCACGTGAACTGGACGAGGCCGCGATGGTCGACGGGTGCTCGACGTTCAGCGCTCTGTGGCGGGTGCTGTTGCCCGCGGTGAAGCCGGGCCTGATCACCGTCGGGCTGTTCGCGTTCCTCACCGCGTGGAACGACTTCATGGCACCGCTGATCCTCATCAACGACAGCGAGCGCATGACCCTTCCGCTCGCTGTGTCCAACCTGCGGGGCCAGGTCCAGGGTGTCGTCGACTACGGGGCGACCGAAGCGGGCGTCGTCGTTCTCGCCCTTCCGTGCATCGTCCTGTTCCTGCTGCTCCAACGACACTACGTGCGCGGCTTCATGTCCGGCGCGATGAAAGGATGACCATGAGCGGCACCGCACCTACGGCCGCCCCTGTCCTGCCGATCCGTGGCCGGCTCCGGCCGCTCGGGCTGGACCAGGTCCGGATCACGGGGGGATTCTGGGCCGAGCGTCAGTCGATCAACGCCGCCGCGACTCTGCCGCACATCGCGCACTGGCTTGAGCGTGCGGGCTGGATCGGCAACTTCGACCGTGCCGTGCGGGGCGACCTGTCACGCGATCGCCGTGGACGCGAGTTCTCCGACTCGGAGATCTACAAGTTCCTGGAGGCGGCGGCGTGGGAGATCGGCCGGACCGGCGATGCGGGGCTCGAGTCGCGGTTTCGCGCCTTCGTGCGACGGGTGGCCGCGGCGCAGGAGGCCGACGGCTACCTCAACACCAGGTTCGGTCGCCCGGGGCAGGCGCCCCGGTGGTCCGACCTCGAATGGGGTCATGAGCTCTACTGCGTCGGTCATCTCCTGCAGGCCGCGGTCGCCCGCGCCCGAACGCGTCCGGGTGCGGACGACGGGCTGTTCGAGGTCGCCCGCCGTGCCGCCGACAATGTCTGCGAGACCTTCGGGCCGGACGGCGTCGACGGCATCTGCGGGCACCCGGTGATCGAGACCGCGTTGGTGGAGTTCGCCCGGGTCACCGGTGACGACCGCTACCTGACCCAGGCCGCGCTCTTCGTCGACCGGCGGGGTCACGGCCGGCTCAGCGATGTGGAGTTCGGGCGGGAGTACTTCCAGGACGAACGGCCCGTCCGGAAGGCGACGGTCCTGCGAGGGCACGCGGTACGGGCGAACTACCTCGCGGCCGGCGCCGCCGACGTCGCCGTCGAACTGAAGGACGCCAGCCTGCTGGACGCGGTACGCACCCAGTGGAGCAACGGGTTGGCCCGGCGCACGTACGTCACCGGCGGCCAGGGCTCCCGGCATCAGGACGAGGCGTTCGGCGAGGACTGGGTGCTGCCTCCCGACCGTGCCTACTCCGAGACCTGCGCCGGCGTCGGCTCGGTGATGCTCGCGTGGCGGCTGCTGCTCGCCGACGGCGACCCCCGGTACGCCGACGTCATCGAGCGGACGCTGTTCAACGTGGTGTCGACCTCGCCGTCGGCCGACGGACGGAGCTTCTTCTACACCAACACGCTGCACCGCCGCGAGCTCGGCAGCCTTCCCGACGCCGACCGGCCCAGCCTGCGCGCGGCGGCTTCGCTGCGGGCGCCCTGGTTCGAGGTCTCCTGCTGCCCGACCAACGTCGCCCGCACCCTGGCCAGCCTGGCGGCCTACGTCGCGACGTCCGACGACGAGGGTCTGCAACTGCACCAGTACCTGCCGGGCACCGTCGAGCACCGCCTCGCCGACGGGCGCGACCTGTGCGTGCGCATCGCGACCGACTACCCGCACGGCGGGCAGGTCCGGGTGCGGATCGAGAGCGACGACGACCGTCCCTGGTCGCTGTCGTTGCGGGTGCCCGGCTGGGCGGGCCAGGGTGCGACGCTGACCGTCGACGGAGACACCCGTGCGGTCGGTCCCGGCCTCGTCACGGAGAACCGGACGTGGCGACGGGACGACGAGGTCGTTCTGTCTCTGCCGATGGCGCCCCGGTTCACCTACCCGGACGCCCGCATCGACGCGGTCCGTGGCTGCGTCGCGGTGGAGCACGGCCCCCTCGTGCTCGCCCTGGAGTCGGTGGACGTGCCCGACGTCGAGACGGTCGACGAGCTCCGCGTCGACACCAGCCAACCGCCCCGCCTCGTCGACGGCCGCGTCACCGTGCAGTGCCGGCGCGTCCATCCACGCGAGCACGACTGGCCGTACCGGACCGACGCGGCCGAGTCGGCGCCGGTGGTCGACGAGGGCGTCGACGAGGTGGCGCTGGTGGAGTACCACGACTGGGCCAACCGAGGGCCCTCGACCATGCGCGTCTGGCTCCCGACAGAGCACTGACGAGATGTCAGGGGCCGACCGGCTCCCTGATGTTAGCGCTAACGCCCGTACGCGCCTCGCCCGTTCAGCCGCACCGACGACAGGGAGGAAACGACATGATCCATAGAAGAGTGAGGAGGGTGCCCCTCTGGGCCGCCCTGGGCGCGCTGGTGCTGGGAGGGGCGGTCGGCGTACCGTCTCCGGCCCACGCCGCCAGCCCAATCCTGCCGGGCAACGAGGGTGACGTCGGGGTCTACACCAACGGGCAGAACCATGCCATGGAGATCGGCGACCCGACCTACAGCAACGTCGGTGACGTCGCCAACCAGCTCAAGCCCGGCGTGCCGTTCACCGCGGGGAACATGCACCAGTCGATCTTCGAGAAGGACCTGGCCGCCGGCGGCACGGACTACTACCTCGACCGCGTGCTGGGCGTCCCCGGAACGATCGGGTCGGCGGTGCTGATGACCCGGGGCCGTTCTCTCTACATGCGCGGCGCGAGCAACAACAACTTCACCGTCATGGGCTTCGCCGGCAGCGCGTACGTCGGTGGCCCCAACAACCTCGGCAACCTGTACACCGTCACGGTGCCCGGGCAGACCGTCGCCGAGGTCAACGCCAACCGGTTCAACGCGCCGAGCCACGCGAAGAGCCGGTACACGATCGGGACCACCGGCGTCACCGCCAACCAGACCAAGTTCATCACCGAGGACAACGTCGCCGTCACCGCCCTCGACTTCGACAACCCCGGCGACGCGTCGGCCACCTTCACCGTCCGCGCCGCGTCCCCGCTGGCCACCCAGGCCGGACCGGGCGCCGCCGCACTGACCGGCACGCGCACCATCACCAGCGGCGCCAACAACGGGCTCGTCGACACCGCGTGGGATTCGATCAGAGTCGACGTCACCGGTGCCGGCTTCAGTCGTACCGGAGCGAACCTGGACCGCGAGATCACCGTGCCGGCCGGCGGCTCGGTGTCGCTGTCCGTGGTCGGCGCCGTCTCCTCGGCCAGCCTGACCAGGACCGTGCAGAGCTACCAGGAGTACGCCGAGATGTCGCCGGCCACGGCCGTGCGCACCGGCATCACCGCCTTCAACCGCCGCTGGGCGCAGGACGTGCCCTACATCAACGTGCCCGATCCCGCACTGGAGAAGGCCATCGTCTACCGCTGGTGGGGCGAGCGGTACAACACCCTCGACGCCAACGCGCCCGGCCACGTCTACCAGTACCCCACGACGATCGAGGGCGTGAACCTCTACCAGAACGCCGTGGCGCTGACCCAGCCGATGCACCTGCAGGACACCAAGTGGCTGCGCACGCCCTACCTGCCGTACGGCCAGGTTCTCAACATCGGCGAGCTGTCCGGCTCGTCGGCCTTCCTCGACAGCCCGGGGCACACGAGCTGGAACAACCACTACTCGCAGTACATCGGCACCGCCGGGCTCGAGGCCTACAACGTGCACGGCGGCGGCAAGGAGATCGCCCGGAAGTTCGCCCACTATTTCGAGGGCGACGGCGTCGGCCAGCTCGAGCACTACGACGGCAACGACGACAAGCTCATCGCCTACGACACCAACTACATGCCGGGCAACGACGCCGACGCGATCACCTTCGGCTACCCGAAGAGCAACGCCGGCGCACCCGGCGCGCGCACCATCGAGCGCCCCGAGTCGGCGTACGTGTGGGGCGCGTTCGACGCCGCCCGCCAGCTCTACCAGCTCGCCGGCGCCGACCAGGGCAAGGTCGACGAGATGGCCGGCGGCGCCGACGCGATCCGCGCGGCGATCCTCGACCGGCTGTGGAGCCCCGACATGCGGATGTTCCTCGCCGGCACCTCCCACGGCGCCACCAGCGCGGCGAGCGCCAACGGCCGGCCCAACCCGCTGCCCGCGACGGCCCGCGACCTGATCCCGGCCCGGGAGTCGAACCTCTACGACGTCTACGCCGAGAACCTCATCCCGTACGACCAGTGGCAGAACTACGTAGACGGGTACCGCTTCCTGACCTACGGCGACAACTTCCCGATCTTCCCGTTCTACACCGCCAACCAGTACGACCGGACGGCCTACGGGATCGGCGGCTCCAACAACTTCTCCAACATCAACTTCACCGTGCAGTACCGCGGAGTCCGCTCGGCGCTGCGCCACTACGACCCGGAGCAGAAGTACATCACCCCGGCGTACGCCAAGCGGCTGCTGGACTGGATGGCCTGGAGCATCTACCCCAACGCGGACCTGCGCGCCCCGAACCAGGCGGAGTACTACTCCAACTGGAACCCGACCGCGAAGACCTACAACCGCAACAACCCGAACCACGTGATGCTCGGCAACATGAACTACATCTTCGTCGAGGACATGGCCGGCCTCCAGCCGCGCTCCGACGACAAGATCGAGCTCTCACCGATCAAATTCGGCTACGACCACTTCATGGCCAACAACCTGCGCTACCACGGGCAGGACGTCACCATCGTCTGGGACCCCGACGGCAGTAAGTATGGCCTGGGCGCCGGCTACAGCCTGTTCCTCAACGGCGAGAAGAAGGTCAGCACCGACAAGATCGGCAAGCTCACCTACGACCCGCGCACCAACCAGGTCCAGGCCGAGGCCGGCCTGACCGTCACGTTCACCGCGACGACCGGGGCCGACGTCCCGAGCGCGGTCGACACCCCGATCGAGGACACCCGCGTCGTCGAGTACCTGAAGACGGCTGGCATCGACCTCACCGAGGACGCGCCGAACCTGGCCGCGGGCGCCAACCTCAGCTCGTCGTACACCCAGCAGGGCGTGCGGCCGACGCCGTGGCGGCAGTTCCACACGCCCGGCTGGAGCACCACCTCGATGAACTACACACCCGGCGCCATCAAGGAGACCGAGCGGCCCGTGTCGCTCGCGGCCGTGACCGACGGCGTCACCGCCAACGAGCCGTACTGGGGCAACTACGGCACGACCGACAAGAACGGCTACATCGAGCTGGACCTCGGGT
The DNA here is from genome assembly GCF_042872965.1 of Micromonospora sp. NPDC005087. Lineage (NCBI taxonomy): Bacteria > Bacillati > Actinomycetota > Actinomycetes > Micromonosporales > Micromonosporaceae > Micromonospora > Micromonospora sp. NPDC005087. The sequence continues at coordinate 192,413 of NZ_JBIALB010000009.1, forward strand.
CGGCGAAATCCTTCGACAACGTCAAGGTGTACGCCGTCAGCGACCGCCAGGCCGGGGGCTACCGCGAGCCCGCGCGCTGGTGGGTGCAGGTGCCCGACGGCGACGGCGGCTGGAAGGAGGTACCGGGCCAGTTCAAGAACCCGACCGTCCCGTCGGCGAAGTTCAACGAGGCGTTGTTCGACACCGTGACGTCGAGCAAACTGCGCATCGCCTTCACCAACAACCCGACGTTCTACACGGCGATCTCCGAGGTCCAGGTGTTCGACTCGGGACGCGACGTACCGGAGGTCTCCAACCAGGCCCCCGTGGTCACCGCCGCGCGCGACGGCTCGGCGGACGGCAACCTGTCCACCAGGCTGGTCGGCACGGCGTCCGACGACGGCATCCCCTACGACAGCGAGCTCACCTTCGGCTGGGAGACCGTCTCGGCCCCGCCCGGAGCGGGCGTCATCTTCTCCGACCCGAAGGCACTGACGACCCGGGTGACCGGCACGGTCGAGGGTGATTACGTGTTCCGCCTCTTCGCCAGCGACGGCGAGAAGCGGTCGGAGGCGACCGTGGCGGTGACCCTCGCCAAGCGGGAGGTGGTCGCCGAGTTCGGCTCCTCGGCGACGGTCAGCACCAGCGGCACCGCGTCGTGGGAGAACCACCAGCGGGTCAAGGAGAGCACCACCCCGAACAGCTCGAACCCGGGTGCCGGGAACGGCTGGGGCAACTGGGGCCAGACACAGAACGGCACCAGCCCGGAGCGGGAGGCGTGGATCCAGTACCGGTGGACCGGACCGGTGCGGCTGTCGTCGACCGACATCTACTGGTACGACGACAACGGTGGCACCCGCCGGCCCACGGGCACGACGTACGCCATCGAGAGCTCCGCGGACGGCACCACCTGGACGCCGGTCACCCTCACCGGGGACTCGACGTACGCCGACGGGCTCGCCACCAACACCTACAACCACTTCGACTTCCAACCGGTCACGACCAGCTATCTGCGCATCCGCATCTGGGGCCTCATGGGCAGCGGCGCCGGCACCGGCGTGCTGCGGTGGCGTGCCAACGGCGAGACCGTCGACTCGGTGCGCTCGCCGGTGCTCATCCGGACCACCGTGGGCGCTGTGCCCACCCTGCCGAGCACGCTCGACGCGGTCTACGCCAGCGGTGCGCGCGGCACCGTCGCCTTCAACTGGCAGGAGATCACGCCGGCGATGGTCGCGGAGACCAACGTCGAACCGTTCGTGGTCTACGGCACGAACGACGCGTACGGCCTGATCGCCGAGGCCCGCGTGTACGTGCGTCCCGAGACAGCCCCGGGCGGCATCTCGATCCAGGGCGCGGAGACGTTCGAGCGCTCCGTCGACGTGGGCGAGCTGCCCCACCTGCCGGACAAGGTGGAGGTCTCCTACAACGACGGCTCCCGCGACAACCAGGCCATCGGCGTCGACTGGGAGTTCGACGAGGACATCGTCGACACCCCCGGCCGCTACACCATCATCGGCAACCTGATCCTGCCCGACTACGTCAGCCAGGCCGGCGCCACGCGGACCACGCTGACCCTCACCGTGGGCGACCCCCCGGAGACCCCGACGTGGGACGTCGAGGTGCAGGCGCGCACCCAGTGCATCGGCACCCGCGCCTACGTCTCGGTCAACGCGCGCAACGCCGAGGACGTGCCGCTCACCATCGAGCTGATCACGCCGTACGGCTCGCGCACGGTGTCCGGCGTCGCCCCCGGCAAGTCCGCCTACCAGGCGTTCACCACCCGCGCCGAGTCGGTGCCGGCCGGGGTTGCGACGGTGAAGGCCACCGGCAGCGTGGACGGCCAGCCGGTGACGGCGGCGTTCGAGGCGCCGTTCGGCGCGCTCGCCTGCGGCTGACCCTTCGTGGTGGCGGCGCCGCACCGGCGCCGCCACCACCTCCGGACAACAGTGAGGAGATCGACACCGTGAACACCACCGTGGTGGGCGGCGCCGCCCCACCAACCCGCCGGCCCGTGCGCCGGCTCCGCAGGGTGGTCGCCGCGGCGGCGGTCACCGGGCTCGTCGCCGCCGGCCTGGTCGGGGTCGCCGCGCCCGCGCGCGCCGCCGACTCGTACACCTTCACCAACACCGTCAACCCGATCCTCGGCGACGGCAGCTACTACTCCGCCGACCCGGCGCCGGTCGTCGTGCCGAGCGGCGCACCCGGCAACGACAGCGGCCAGGACCAGCTCTACATCTACACCGGCCACGACCAGGCCGGGCCGTCCACCAACGACTTTGTCATGAACGAGTGGGGCGCTTTCCGGACCACGGACGTCGAGGCGGGGGAGTGGACCCACTACCCGTCGCTGATGCGCCCGGAACAGGTCTTCGCCTGGGCGACGCCGGGGCGCGCGTACGCCGGCCAGGTCGTCCGGGGCGTGGACGGGCGCTACTACTGGTACGTACCGATCAACGAACGGGACAGCCCGGCCTCGGACAAGTTCGCGATCGGCGTGGCCGTCTCGGACAGCCCGACCGGCCCGTGGACCGACCACGCGGGCGGGCCGATCATCTCGCAGCGGGTGCCCACGCCCAACACCATCCACAACATCGACCCGACGATCCTCGTCGACGGCACGGCACCGAACCAGCGGGTGTACCTCTGGTGGGGTTCGTTCAGCCAGCTGCGGATGATCGAGCTCCAGCAGGACATGAAGACCCCGGTCACCACCCAGCGCTCGGTCACCGGCCTGACCGGCTTCTTCGAGGCGGCCTGGGCGTTCAAGCGCAACGGCACCTACTACATGGCGTACGCCGGGAACAACGCCGGTCCGACCTCGCAGTGCACCCCGGCGAACTACCACGCCTGCATCGCGTACGCGACGGCGTCGTCGCCGGAGGGGCCGTGGACCTACCGGGGCACCATGCTCCGGCCGGTCTCCTCGACGACGAGCCACCCGGGCATCCTGGAGTTCGACGGCCGGTGGTACATCGCGTACCACACCGCCGACGCTGTGGGCGGCGGCCACTTCCGCCGCTCGGTGGCGATCGACCCCGTCGAGTGGGACGACACGCAGAACCCGCCGAGGCTGAAGCTCGTGACGCCGACGCCGGTCAGGGGGCCTGATCGCACCCCGCGGGCGAACATCGCCCAGGAGGCGACGGTCACCGTCTCCAACGTGCCGGTGCCCACGCAGTACTGGGTGAAGGCGCTCAACGACGAGATCGTCCGGTCGAACCCGCTGCCACCGGACATGTGGGGCACCTGGACCGGCAACAACCCGCCCCAGCAGTGGGCGCAGTACACGTGGGACCAGCCGATGCGGATCTCCGGGTCGCAGATCGACTTCTGGAACGACCAGCCCCAGGGCACCGGCGCGGGCGTCGCCGCGCCGGCCCGCTGGCGCCTCCAGTACTGGAATCTCGACAGCGGACAGTGGGCCGACGTGCCGAACCCGAGCGGCTTCCCGACCGGCACGCAGGCCTTCCAGGACACCACGTTCGACCCGGTGACCACGACGCAGGTCCGCGCCGTGTTCGACGCGTCCACCAATGGCAGCACCTACTCCGGAGTGGCGGTCGAGGAGTGGAAGATCCTCGCCACTCAGCCCGAGTCCGTCACCCCGCCGGGAATGACGGTGGAGGTGGGGGAGACCGAGCTGCCCGACAGCCTCCCGGTGTCGTTCGGCGCCGAAACGCTGCGGGTGCCGGTCTTCTGGGACCCGGTCACGCCGGAGGACGTCGCGACGCCCGGGACGTTCACGATCGGGGGCAGCGTGCTCGGCTACGCCGCCGGTCGCGTCTCCGCCCAGGTCAGGGTCATCTCACCGGATGACACCGAGGGCGACGAGACGGCGCCGACGCTGACGCTCACACCCAGCGGCAGCGCCGGCGGTGCCGGCTGGTTCCGGTCCGCCGTGCGGGTGCGTATCGCCGGTGTCGACGACGGCGGCGGTCGGCTGACCATCGAGTCGCGGGTGGACGACGGCGAGCCGGTCGTCGCGAGCGCCGTGCGGTCCGTCGACGTGACCGTCTCCGGAGACGGCCAGCACACGCTCCGGGCGACCGCGACCGACCGCGCGGGCAACACCTCGGAGCCCGCGAGCCTGGCCGTACGCATCGACGCGACGGCACCGGTCAGCACGGCCACCGTGGACAGCACGACCCGGGCGGTCACGGTGACCGCGAGCGACGCGACCTCCGGTCTCGCCCGTGTCGAGTACGCCATCGACGCCGGCCCGTGGACGGCCTACAGCGGCGCCATCGCGGCGCCCGACTCGAGCCGGCACACCGTGTCGTTCCGCGCGCTCGACACGGCCGGGAACCAGGAGACCGCGAAGACGGTCACCATCCCGGCGGACCTGTCCGGGCCGCTGACCGGCAACATCGGGCCCATCGCGACCCCGACGGCGTCCTACACGGCGGGCTGGAACAGCCTCACCGCCCTCAACGACGGCGCCGACCCGGCGAACCCGAGCCAGGCGCAGCTCTGGGGCACCTGGTCCGGGACCCGCCCGGCGACCCAGTGGGTCCAGTACGACTGGGCCCGACCGGTGCGCGTCACCGGGACGGAGCTGAAGTTCTGGCGGGACTCCAACCGCGGCACCGGCGACGGCGTCGCCGAACCCGACGGGTGGGTGCTGCAGTACTGGGACGAGGGGACCACGGCCTGGCGTGACGTGACCGGCGCGTCCGCCTACGGCACGAGCACCACCGCGTTCAACACCGTCACCTTCGATCCAGTCACCACACCTCGGGTGCGGGCGACGATCCGGGCCGACGGGAACGGCACCACCTACTCCGCGGTCGCGATCACGGAGTGGCGGGTCGTCGCCGACGACCCGGGTGTCCAACCCGCGTTGCCCGTCACGGTCAGCGTCCAGGCGCGGTGCGTCGGCGGTAGGGCGTACGTCGCCGTGCAGGCGCGCAACGAGCACGACGCGCCCGTGGACATCGTCCTGGAGACGGCCTACGGCCAGCGTTCCGTCGCCGACGTGGCACCCGGTGCGAACGCCTACCAGTCGTTCGCCACCCGGACGCCCTCGGTGCCGGCCGGCTCGGCGACCGTCCGCGCCACCGGGCCCATCAACGGTGTGAACGTGACGACCGTCCGCACCGCAGACCACGCCGGCGCCGATTGTGCCGGCGATCCCCGTCAGGCCCCGTAACCACTAGCGACGATGGAGTAGCAGATGAACACAGGAAACCGTAGGCGGTTGCTCGCGGCCGGTGCCGCGGGTGCGGTGCTGGTCGGGACGGTGGCGTTGCAGGCGCCGGTCCAGGCCGAGCCCGGCGACAGCGCCGACGTGCGGGTGACGGTCGACATCGAGGAGATCGCCGAACCCGGCGTGCTCGCCATGTCGATCGCCGGCAACTCCGTCGCGCTGTCCGAGGACGGCTCGACCCTGCTGGTCCGTCAGTTCGTCGGCAGCTTGCCGACGGTGACGGTCACCGACACCCGTACGGCCGAGGAGGTGCCCGACAACGCGGCCTGGGCCGTGCTGGGTAGCGCCACCGACTTCGTCGGCGGCGCCGGCCAGGCGCCGATCAGCGCCGGCCATCTCGGCTGGAAGCCGCGCCTTCTCGACGGGGGCGACAGCGGCCTGGTCACCGAAGGCGAGGAGGTGGTGACCGTCCTGGACGAGCCGACCCAGCCCGGCAACAACGTGGGCCTCGTCGACCAGGAGCTGCTGGTGTCGACGTTCGACTCCGAGGCGGTCACCGGCGACGCGTACTCGGTGGACGCCGACCTGTACCTGCGGACCCCGGCGGATGTCGCCGCCGGCTCGTACACCTCGACGTTGACCCTCTCGCTGTTCGAGTGACGCACGGGTGGGGGCCGCGTCGCCGTGGCCCCCACCATCACATCCCTCCGTCGAAGGACCCCGATGATCCGGACCTTGCCGCGGACGCCGCTGCGACTGCTCGCCGTGCTGGCCGCCGTGTTCGTCGCCGTGCCGATCGCACCCGCCACCGCGGTGGCGGAACCCACCAGCCCGACGCTGACCTGGGCGGTCCAGCCGGCCAGTCAGCAGGGCCCGGACGGCCGCCGGTGGGTCGAGCGCACGCTCGACCCGGGCCAGGTGGTGACCGAGCACCTGGCCGTGCGGAACCTCAGCGACGGCACGGTGGTCTTCGCGCTGAAGGCGGCCGACGGCTACCTCACCGACAAGGGGCGCTTCAACATGCTCCCGTCCAACCGGAAGTCGGTGGACGGTGGCACCTGGATCAGGGTGCAGGAGACGGTCAGCGTCGGGCCGAGGCAGACGAAGGTGGTGCCGTTCACCATCGCCGTGCCCCGCGACGCCACGCCGGGGGACCACCCGGCCGGCATCGCGGCGGCGGTCACGAGCACGGGAGGCACGGTCGCCGTCGAGAGTCGGGTCGGGTTCCGGGTCATGCTGCGGGCCAGCGGCACGGTCACCGCGTCTCTGGCGGTGAGCGGCCTCACCGCCAGGTACGAGCGCTCGTGGAATCCCTTCTCGGCCGGCACCGTCCGTCTCAGGTACACCACGACGAACGACGGCAACGTCGCGGTGACCGGCACCGGCCGGACGGCGGCCACCGGTCCGTTCGACCTGGCCACACGGCGAATCGCGACGAACGTCGAGGAGACGCTTCCCGGAGGCACCCGGGAGGTCGAGGCCCGCCTCGACGGGGTGTGGGCGGTGGGACGGCTCCAGACCCGCGTCGACCTCACCCCGGCCGTCCTCGGTGGTGGCCCCGCCGGCGCCGAGATCAGGCCCGCCACCGCCACCGTCACCATCTGGGCGCTGCCGTGGCCGCAACTGGCCCTGGCCGCAGCCCTCGCAGCCCTCGCGTTTGCCCTCCGGAGCACCGTCCGCCGACGCCGGCGGCGACTCGTGCAGTTGCTCGCCGACGCCCGGAACGAGGGCCGGGCGGAAGCCCGGACCTCGGCACTGGCTGGCAACGCGCCGAAGGCCCCGTAAAACCCCCTGCCCGAAAGGACGATCCGCAATGGTGGAATCCGACAAGATGCCCGTCAGCCGACGTCAGGTACTTCAGGCATCGGCCATTGGCGCCGCCGCCGTGGCCACCGCGGGCGCGCTCCCGGCGACCGCCGCCGAGGCTGCGACAGCCACGGCGACGACGACCGGCGCGACCGCCCTGGGCGCGACCCCGGCCGATCCCGGTCCCGGCGGTACCGCCCCGGTCAGGCCGTTCCAGCTGCGTGACGTGAAGCTGGGCAACGGACTGCTCCAGGAGAAGCGCGACCGCATGAAGGCCTGGCTCCGGCAGTTCGACGAGCGCCGGTTCCTCGTGCTGTTCAACAACCAGGCTGGTCGGCCGAACCCGGCGGGCGTCTCCGTCCCTGGCGGGTGGGAGGACGGCGGTCTGCTCAGCGGCCACTGGGCCGGCCACTTCATGACGGCCCTGGCGCAGGGCTACGCCGACCTTGGCGAGCCGATCTTCAAGACCAAGCTCGACTGGATGGTCGGCGAACTCGCGGCGTGCCAGGCCGCGATCACCGCGCGGATGGGCGATGGCGGCCCGGGCGGTGAGGAGCCGCAGGAGCCGCAGATCGGCCGGGTGCCGGGCCGCTTCGGCAGCGCGCTCCGCCTGAATGGCCCCAGCCGGGCGCAGCACGTGACCCTTCCGCAGGAGGCGATCAGCCAGCTCGCCGACTTCACGATCGCCACCTGGGTGAACCTCGCGGCCACCCAGAACTGGAGCCGGCTGTTCGACTTCGGTCAGAACACCACGGTCAACATGTTCCTGACCCCGCGTGCCGGTGTCACCGGAAACGTGCCGCGGTTCGCGATCACGGTCAGCGGTAGCGGCGGCGAGCAACGGATCGACGGCAACGCGGCGTTGCCGACCAACCAGTGGGTGCACCTGGCCGTCACCCTCACCCAGAACACCGGCACGCTGTACGTGAACGGTCAGCAGGCCGGCCAGAACACGGCCATGACGCTGAGCCCGGCCAACCTCGGGAACCCCGGAAACCGGTGGATCGGGCGGTCGCAGTACGGCGATCCGTTCCTGGACGCGAGCATCGACGAGTTCCACATCTTCGACCGGGCCCTGAGCCAGGCGGAGGTCCAGTCGATGCTGGACTCGCCGACCGGGAGCACCGCCGGCGGGTCGATCGCCTGGTACCGGTTCGAGGAGGAGGGCGGTACCGCGATCAAGGATGCCTCGCCCAACGGCCGGGACGGCGGCATCGTCGCGGCCCAGAGCAGCGGGGCCGCCGACTGGGTGCCGACCCACCCCGGCTATCTGGGCGCGCTCCCGGAGGACACGGTGCTGCGGCTCGGTCCGCCGCGGTGGGCCGTCTACGGCGGCAACGCGGCCACCAACACGTGGGCGCCGTGGTACACGCAGCACAAGATCATGCGTGGTCTGCTCGACGCGTATTACCACACCGACAACCCCAAGGCCCTCGACGTCGTGGTCAAGATGGCCAACTGGGCGCACCTCGCGTTGACCATCGGGGATAAGAACCACCCCGCGTACGCGGGCCCGATCACCCGGGACAACCTGAACTACATGTGGGACCTCTACATCGCCGGCGAGTCCGGCGGCGCGAACGAGGTGTTCCCCGAGATCTACGCGCTCACCGGCGACGTGAAGCACCTGGACACCGCCAAGCGTTTCGACAACCGGGAGTCGCTCTTCGACGCCTGCGTTGAGAACCGCGACATCCTGGTCACGACGCCGGACACCAGGCCCGGTCGGCGCCGCCCGGATCGGCTGCACGTCAACATGCACATGCCGCAGTTCGTCGGCTACATGCGTGTCTACGAGCACAGCGGGGACCCCGAGTACTTCCAGGCCGCCAAGAACTTCTTCGGCATGCTCGTGCCGCACCGCAGGTACGCACACGGTGGTTTGGGCGGCAACTACCCCGGCTCCAACAACAACACCGAGTTGTTCCAGAACCGGGACAACATCGCGAACTCGATCGCCCAGGGCGGTGCGGAAACCTGCAGCGCGTACAACCTGCTCAAGCTGGCCCGCAATCTGTTCCTGCACGAGCACGACCCGGCGTACATGGACCACTACGAGCGGGGGCTGTTCAACCAGATCGCGGGCTCGCGGGCCGACACGACGAGCGTCAGCAACCCACAGGTCACCTACTTCCAGCCGTTGACCCCGGGCATCACCCGCAGCTACGGCAACACCGGGACCTGCTGCGGCGGGACGGGCCTGGAGAACCACACCAAGTACCAGGAAACGGTCTACTTCAAGTCCGCCGACGGCACGACGCTGTGGGTCAACCTGTACGTACCGTCGACCCTGACCTGGGCCGAGAAGGGCTTCGCCGTCACTCAGGAGACGAGCTACCCGCGCGAGGACCACACCAGGCTGACCGTCAACGGCAGCGGGCCGCTCGACATCAAGCTGCGGGTGCCTGGCTGGGTGCAGAAGGGCTTCCACGTCACCATCAACGGCGTCAGCCAGGACGTCGACGCGAAACCCGCAAGCTACCTGACGTTGAGCCGTACCTGGGCGCCGGGCGACACCATCGAGATCCGGATGCCGTTCAGCATCCGGATCGAACGGGCGATCGACCGTCCCGACACGCAGTCGATCTTCTGGGGGCCCCTCCTCATGCAGATCCTCGGGAACCCGGGTGTCGGCAACTACCGGGAACTGTCCCTGTACCGCCACCTGAAGCGGGACGGCGACTACGCCCGCGCGGCGATCACCCCCACGGGCACCACGCAGGCGGGTGACGCGCTCTTCACCACGCACGGCTTCAACCTGCGGCCGTACCACATCGGCGACGCGCAGGCCGCCTCGACGTACTTCCGACGGATCGAGCCGACGATCGTGTTCGGCTCGGTCGACACCGGGGTGCCCAACCGAAAGCGGAACGACGGGCTGCCGAACTACGACGTACCCGTGGCGGGCGTTCCGTCGCCCGGCAGTGACGGCCCGACCTTCCTCGACCTGGTCTGGGATCAGGCGCCCTTCAAGAACCACGGCCAGTTCGTGTCGACCGTCAACCACGTCGCGCAGGCGTTCGTCGAGGCGGGACTGCTCAGCCAGGAGGAGAGGTCGACCGTCGTGACGACCGCCGCCCGATCGAACAAGGAGCTCGCTCCGTAGGCGTCGCCTGCTGCCGTCCTCCCGCGTGCTGGACGGCCGTGGCCCGGTCGAGTCGACCGGGCCACGGCCGTTCGGTGGCCTTCGCTGCCGCCGCCGAGCGAGGGCATTCGGTCGAGGTTTCGAGAGGTTTTCGGGACGGGTGTCCCTGCCTGTGACAGGGCGGCGAGCTCCCCGTGTAGTGTTCCGCCCAGGTAGGGGTTCCGCGCGTGCTGCGGGGGCCGCACCCGCGCCGCAACATCTCCGAAAAGGTTTTAGGATGTGCTTCCGCTGGCTGATCGACAAGACACCCGGCGACGGCCTCACCGACGCGCAGCGCACCTGTGTCGGTCGCTGAGAGGGAGCATCGCATGACCACCGAGCCCGAGATCCCCGCCTACCGCCCGCCCACGCTCACCGATGTGGCCAAGCTCGCCGGGGTGTCGGTCGCCACCGCGTCCAAGGCCATCAACGGTCGCGGCGAGGTGCGGTCGTCCACGAGAGTCCGGGTGCTCGAGGCGGCGGAGCTGCTGTCCTTCGCGCCGAACGCCCTGGCCCGCGGGTTGCTCAGTGGCCGGACCGGCACCGTCGGCCTGCTGACGAGCGACCTCGAGGGGCGCTTCTCGATCCCCATCCTGATGGGCGCCGAGGACGCGTCGGGGGCCGGCCAGGTCTCGGTCTTCCTGTGCGACGCGCGCGGCGACGCGATCCGGGAGAAGCATCACGTGCAGGCGCTGCTGTCCCGGCGGGTGGACGGCCTGATCGTCGTGGGCTCCCGCACCGACCCCCGCCCGCCGCTGGCCGGCACCATCCCCGTGCCGGTCGTCTACGTCTACGCACCCTCCGCCGATCCGGCGGACATCTCGATCACGGTCGACAACGTGGGGGGTGGGCGGCTCGCCATCGAGCATCTGCTGGCGTGCGGCCGGCGCTCCATCGCCCACATCACCGGGGAGGCCGGGTTCCAGGCGGCGAGGGACCGTGCCGAGGGCGCGGCCGCCGCCCTCGCCGACGCCGGCCTGGGAATGGTCGGCGACCGGCCCTACTTCGGGTCGTGGGACGAGTCCTGGGGCAGAGCCGCCGCACACATGGTCGTCGAGCAACACCCCGAGGTCGACGCGATCTTCTGCGGCAGCGACCAGATCGCACGTGGTGTCCTGGAGACGCTGCGTGACTTCGGACGTGACGTGCCGCGCAGCATCTCGGTCATCGGGTTCGACAACTGGGAGGCTGTCGCCGCCGACTCCCGTCCGCGGCTGACCAGCATCGACATGAACCTGAAGCACCTCGGCGAGGTGGCCGGCCAGCGGCTCTTCGCGGCGATCGACGGTGCCGCGTCCAGTTCGGAGGAGTTCCCCGGCCGCGTGGTGATGCGCGAGTCGACCCTGCCCGTCGGCTGAGTCCGGCGGCCGTGCTGCACGCCCGCGCGGCCGTGGGTTTCAGTGGTGCAGCACCGGGCCGGTCGACTCGCGGACCACGAGGCGGCCGGGCTGCCGGATGACCCCGGAGCCGGGGTTGCCGTCCATCGCGGCGAAGAGATGGTTGACCGCGGCGGCCCCGAGCTGTTCGAGGTTGAGGTCCACGGTGGTCAGGGGTGGTCGGCAGTCGGCCGCGAAGAACTCCCAGTTGTCGTATCCGACGATCGCCACGTCGTCGGGGATCCGCCGACCTAGATCGCGCAGCGTGTCGGCGGCACCGGCGGCGACCTGGTCGTTGCCGCAGAAGATCGCGTCCACGTCCGGCCGGGCGGCCAGCAGCAGCCGGGCGGCGTGCCGGCCCCATCGTTGCGACCACTCGCCGTAGAGCGGGTCGCCGGCCGGGGTGAGCCCGGCCTCGGCGAGCACCGTTCGTAGTCCGGTGGCGCGATCACGGGCCGCTCGGTAGGTGTCCGGCCCGGTGATGTGCCCGATCCTGCGGCGGCCGTGCGACACCAGGTGTTCGGCGGCGAGCCGGGCGCCACCCTCGTCGTCGGCGACGATCGACAGGTCGTTCGGATCGGTCGACTCGGCGTAGGCGTAGACCACCGGGACCGGGATGTCCTGTGTCAACGACGAGCGCAGGTCGTTGCTGTCGCCGACCACGATGAACCCGTCGACCTGGCGGGCGAGCAGGGTGCGGATGTAGTGCTGCCGGCGGATCGCGTCGCCACGGGCGTCGCAGAGCAGCACGGACATCTGTCCGTTGCCGAGGGCGTTCTCGGCGCCGAGCAGGATGGGTATGGCGAACCGGCCACCGAGTTCGTCGGTGAGCAGCCCGACGGTGCGGGTGCGCCCGGAGATCAGACCGCGGGCCAGCACGTTCGGCTGGAACGACAGCTCGGCGGCGGCCCGCAGGACCCGTTCCCGGGTTTCCGGCGCGACCTCGGCGCGGCTGTTGAGTGCCTTGGACGCGGTGGCCACGGAGGTGCCGGCGCGGTTCGCCACGTCGCTCAACGTCACTGACTGGGATCGTCGTCGGCCCACCGAAAGCCTTTCGCAAACATTTCAGGGGTGAATGGCGGGTGCCTGCTGCCCGTGCTCCCCGCAAGCGTAGTGCGCACGCTGGCTCCGGGGAAGGTAGCGAAGCTGTCGAGGGCGGTAGATCGTCACGCCCGCGACGACGAGCCGAAACGGTTTTCGGAGCGGATGCGACCACAGGTTGTTTCGCTCTGGTGAACCCATTGACACGGCCGTGATCCACCCGGAACCATCAGCGACAGTCCACTGCTCCTGCGTCGTCGTCGTGAGTTCTCATGACAACGATGTCAGGCGGCTCCGAGGAATCCACCACGATGGACCGCAGCCACGGTCCACTCTGCCCAGACGTTCGACGTACTCGACCCGGTTCGAGGCGAAAGGCCCTGCCCCTATGTCGCAACCCCCCATCGCGCGCCTCCTGTCCCCCCGACTGATCGCCGCGACAACCGCGGTCCTGCTGCCGGTGGGCCTGCTCGTCGGCGCGCCCCTGGCCAGCGCCGCACCGACCACCGCGCCGCCCGGCACCTTCAGCTCCTCGTTCGAGTCGGCCGACCCGCAACCCTCCGCGAGCACCGTCGAGGTCGACCGGAGTGGAAAACCGGTCCAGGCGAACCTGAGCGGATCGAGCCGCAGGGTACTGCCCGGCAGCCTGCTCGGTCAGGTCCAGGCGGTGACCGCGAGCGCCGAGAACCCGCCGAACGAGACCGCCGCGAAGCTCACCGACGGCGATCCGTCGACCAAATGGCTGGCGCGCAACCGGACCGGCTGGGTGACCTACCAGCTGACCAAGCCGACGGCCGTGGTGCGGTACGCGCTGACCTCCGGGGACGACGCTCCGACCCGTGACCCCAGGGACTTCACCGTGCAGGGGTCCACCGACGGCAGCACCTGGGTCGACCTGAACAGGCAGACCGAGCAGAGCTTCCCTCGGCGGTTCGCCACGAAGACCTACAGCCTCACCAACACGACCGCCTACGGCTACTACCGGCTGAACATCACCGCGAACTCCGGTGACCCCCTCGTGCAGCTCGCCGGCTGGGACATCAGCGACGGCTCCAACGTCCGACCGCCGGCCGCCCCCATGGTCAGCGTCGTCGGCACCGGTCCGTCCGGCGGCTACACCACGAAGCCGGGGGCCGGCTTCACCGGACTGGGTTCGCTCCGGTACGCGGGCGGCGCCGAGGACGATGGCCGTTCGTACGCGACCAACCGGCTGTTCGACGTCAACATCCCGGTCGGGCCGAAGACCCGGCTCTCCTACAAGATCTTCCCGGAGTACACCGGCGAGGACCCGCAGTACCCGTCCACCTTCGCGGCCGTCGACCTGCACTTCACCGACGGCAGCTACCTGAGCGGCCTCTCGCCCGTCGACCAGCACGGCTACGCGCTCACCCCGGCCGGGCAGGGTGCGTCGAAGGTGCTCTACGCCGACCAGTGGAACGCGGTGCAGGCCGACATCGGCGCGATCGCACGCGGCAGGACGATCGACCGCATCCTGCTCGCCTACGACAACCCGCAGGCGACGGCGGACACCCGGTTCCAGGGCTGGCTCGACGACGTCGCGGTGACCGCCTCGCCGGCGTCCATCGACGGTTCGCGGCTCACCAACTACGTCGACACCCGGCGCGGGACCAACTCGACCGGTGGGTTCTCGCGCGGCAACAACCTGCCGATCACCTCGGTGCCGAACGGCTTCAACTTCTTCACCCCGGTGACCGACGCGACGTCCGACTCGTGGGAGTACCAGTACCACCGGGTCAACAACGCCGCCAACCTGCCCACCCTGCAGGGCCTCGCGATCTCACACGAGCCGAGCCCGTGGATGGGTGACCGCAACCAGATGTCGGTCATGCCGGTGGCGGGCGACGGCCCCCTCACCGGGCCGCCCAGCAGCCGGGCGCTCGCCTTCAACCACGACGACGAGACGGCCCAGCCGGACCTCTACCGGGTCGCGCTGCAGAACGGCCTCACCGCCGAGATGTCGCCCACCGACCATGCCGGGATCATGCGGTTCACCTTCCCGTCCGGGCCGGCGACCGGAAGCCTGGTCTTCTACAACGGCACGTTCACCATCGGCGCCGACGGCACGTTCACCGGCTGGGTCGACAACGGAAGTGGCCTGTCGGCCGGTCGTAGCCGGATGTTCGTGTCCGGCACGTTCGACCGGGCGCCCACGGCGTCCTCCGCGACGGCCGCCACCTTCGACATCTCCGCGAACCGCCAGGTGACGATGCGCATCGCGACCTCGTTCCTCTCGGTCGACCAGGCGCACCGGAACCTCGACCTGGAGGTCACCGGGAAGAGCTTCGACCAGGTCCGCGCGGCCGCCACCGCCGCGTGGAAGGACCGGCTCGGCCGGGTCGAGGTGCGGGGAGCGACCGAGACGCAGCTGGTGACGATGTACTCGAACCTGTACCGGCTGAACCTGTACCCGAACTCGCAGTCGGAGAACACCGGCACCGCCGCCGCGCCGCGCTGGCAGTACGCGAGCCCGGTGTCGGCGCCGACCGGCACGTCGTCCGCCACCCTCACCGGCGCGAAGATCGTGGACGGCCAGATCTACGTCAACAACGGCTTCTGGGACACCTACCGCACCGTGTGGCCCGCCTACGCGCTGCTGTACCCGGACGTCGCGGCCCGGATCTCGGACGGGTTCGTCCAGCACTACCGCGACGGCGGCTGGATCGCCCGCTGGTCGTCTCCGGGTTACGCCGACCTGATGACCGGCACCAGCGCGAACGTGGCACTGGCCCAGGCGTACCTCACCGGCGTAAAGCTGCCCGACCCGCTCGCGGCGTACGACGCGGCGGTCAAGGACGCGACCGTCGCCTCCGGGCGCAGCGCGGTGGGCCGCAAGGGCATCGAGACCTCGCTGTTCCTCGGCTACACGCCGACGTCCACCGGAGAGTCGGTGTCGTGGGCGCTGGAAGGCTTCATCAACGACTACGGCATCGGCAACATGGGCGCGGCCCTGGCCAAGGACCCGGCCACGCCGAAGTCGGAGCGCCAGCGGCTCAAGGACGAGTCACGGTACTTCCTGGAGCGCGCCCGCAACTACGTCCACCTCTTCGACCCGAAGACGAAGCTCTTCCAGGGCCGGGACGCGTCCGGCAACTTCCTCGCCGGTGACCCGCTGGACTGGGGCGGCGTCTACACCGAGACCAACGGGTGGAACTTCGCGTTCACCGCCCAGCAGGACGGCCAGGGACTGGCCAACCTGCACGGCGGGCAGAAGGCGCTGCGCGACAAGCTCGACCAGTTCTTCGCCACCCCGGAGAACGCCGACCGACCCGGCGGGTACGGCGGCACGATCCACGAGATGCTCGAGGCGCGCGCGGTGCGGATGGGACAGCTCGGCATGAGCAACCAGCCGTCGCACCACATCCCGTACATGTACAACTTCGCCGGCGCGCCGGCGAAGACGCAGGCGGCGGTACGGGAGATCCTGCAGCGCCTCTACGTCGGCAGCGAGATCGGCCAGGGCTACCTGGGCGACGAGGACAACGGCGAGATGTCGTCCTGGTACATCCTCAGCTCGCTGGGCATCTACCCGCTGCAGGCCGGATCGTCCCACTGGGCCATCGGCTCGCCGCAGTTCACGAAGATGACCGTCCACCGCACGAGCGGCGACATCGTCGTCAACGCGCCGGACAACAGCACCAAGAACGTCTACGTGCAGGGCGTCAAGGTCAACGGAAAGAAGCAGCGCGAGCTGTCCGTCGACGTGAGCGCGTTCGCCAAGGGCGGCACGATCGACTTCGAGATGGGCCCCAAGCCGTCGTCCTGGGGCAGCGGCAAGAACGACGCGCCGCCCTCGCTGACCAGGGGCGACAAGGCGCCCAAGCCGCTGCAGGACGTCACCGGCCCCGGTCTCGGCACCGCCACCGCGACGGACGGCCAGGACGCGTCGAAGCTGTTCGACGACTCGTCGACCACGCAGCTGACGTTCACCACCGCGACGCCGCAGGTCAGCTGGGCCTCCCGTGGCGCCAGGCAGAAGCCGAGCCACTACACCCTCACCTCCGGTGCCAGTGCGGGCGATCCGGCGGACTGGCGGTTGCAGGGCTCCAATGACGGCATCACCTGGAGCACCGTCGACTCCCGCAAGGGCGAGGCGTTCCGGTGGCGCAACCAGACCCGTCCGTTCACCATCGACAGGCCGGGACGGTACGCCCAGTTCCGTCTCGTCGTCACCAGGACCGCCGGCGCCGCGCAGGCCAACCTCGCCGAGATCGAGTTGCTCGCCGGAGGCGACCTCGAGATTGGTGGCGGCGACATCACGGTGACCGCCGCGGGCAGCGTGCACGCGACGTCCGGCGCACCCGTCTCGGTGCCACTGGCCTCCGTCACCGGGGGTACCGCCAGCGGCTACCGGGCCACGATCGACTGGGGTGACGGCTCACCGACCACCGAGGGCACCCTGACGTTGAGCTCGCGGGCCGTCTACAGCGTCAGCGGCTCGCACACGTACGCCACGCCGGGTCACCACCAGGCGAGCGTCACGGTGACCGACGGCACCGGCCAGGGCTCGGTCACGGTCGGCGTCGACGTGGCCTACGCGCCGAGCTCCGGCCTCACCGCGGCGTTCGACACCGTCTGCATCGGTGACGAGGGCGCCCTCGCGGCGAACTGCGACGCCAAGTCGTGGGCGTACTCGCGGGCCGCCCTGACTGCGGCCGGCGTGACCCAGGGCCAGCGGCACCAGGTGCCCGGAACGGACCTGCAGTTCACCTTGCCGGCGGTCCCGGCGGGGCAGCCGGACAACACCACCGGCAACGGCAGGACGGTCGTTCTCGACCTGCCGACCGACGCCCGGAGCATCTCGTTCATCGGCGCCGGCACGCAGGGCAACCAGAACAGCACCGGCACGGCGACGTTCAGCGACGGCAGCACGGCCAGCATCCCGATCCAGATGAGTGACTGGACGCTGGGCGGCAACGCCAACGGCACTCCGTCGTACGGCAACATCGTCGTCGCCAAGGCCGCGTACCGGTTGAGCGGCACGAGCCGGGACGGCGCGCAGCCGTTCCTGTTCGCCACCGCGCCGTACCAGATCCCGGCGGGCAAGACGCTCGTCTCGGTGACCCTGCCGACGCAGACCGGCGACCCCGGCTCGGCGGGCCGGATCCACGTGTTCGCCATCGCGAACGACGGCACTCCGGCCGCCGCGCTGGTGACCACCGCCCCGAGCGACCAGACGGCCAACGCCGGGCAGGTCCTCGCGGCCACGCTCGGCTCGGTGAGCGGCGGCGTTCCCGGCACGACGGGCTTCCACGCCCGGGTGCAGTGGGGCGACGGCACGGTTCCGGACGACGTCACGGTCGGCCCGGACGGCGCGTTGAGCGGACGGCACACCTATGCGCAGGAGGGCCCCTACACGGTGCACGTCACCGCATGGGACACGTCGTCGAGCAGCACCGCGACCTTCACGGTGACCGTGGCGCGGGGCGGACTCCAGCCGGCGATCGCGGTGTCGGCGTCGGCCACCGTGACCACCGGTGACGCGGTCACCGTCGACGGCAGCGGGTTCGCGGCCGGTGAGCAGGTGACCGTGACTCTCGGCACCAGTCCGGCGCGGACCGTCAAGGTCGCGGCGTCCGCGGCGGGAGCGGTACGCGCCTCCGTCGCGACGTCCGGTGACGCCGAGCCCGGCCGGTACTCCGTCACCGCCACCGGCGCGTCCTCCCGGACGCCGGCGACGGCCACCGTCCAGGTGACCGGTCAGCAGGAGAAGCCGACCTACGATCCGCAGGCGGCGCTGACGACCACCGCGGGACCGCACGGTACGTCGATCACGGTCGACGGCGCCGGGTTCGCTCCGAACGAGGCGGTCACGGTCAGCTTCGGTGACGGCCTCGCGGTCAGCACCGTGCGCGCGAATGGTGACGGTGTCATCGCCGGTGCGACGGTCAGCGTCCCCGGGGCGGCGAAGGCCGGCTCGACCGTGATCACGCTGGCGGGGGCCGAGTCGGTGACGCGGGTCGCGCTGCCCTTCACCGTCACGAACTGAGTCGGCGGTAGCGGTAACGCGCGGGGCGGGCCGGATCACGGCCCGCCCCGCGCGCAGCTAGCGTCGACCATGACCCCGCCCGGCGGGGGCGTCCGGGCCGGTGACCGTCGTCACTGACTCGACCGCCGACACGCCCATACCCGAGATGTGGGGTGTGACAACGGCGTCGTCCCTATATATGGTGTCGACGCAGCTGGTTCGGCCGCTCGTCTGCAGTGGTCGAGGCAAGAGGGAACCCGGTGGAATTCCGGGACTGCCCCGCAGCGGTGAGTGGGAACGACCGCCGTCATCAGCACTGGGCCGCCAAGCGGCCTGGGAAGCGACGGCCAGTAGGAGACCGGCGAGCCCGGTCGTGCCCACGAGTCCGAAGACCTGCCAGCGCGCCGTGCACCCGCACCCGGGTGGGCGGCGGCCCGACGCCGCGTGGGACGGCCGACGCCCCCTGACCCACGCCCGGCGTGGCGTCCGCCGGTGTCTGTCTCCTCGCGTCCGAGGGCCATCAGGTCTCGAACTCGCGAGGAGTGAGTGGTGACAGTCACCCAGGTGGTCCCGACCGGCGGCGACACCGACCTGCCGGGCCGGCGGCGGACGCAGATGCACGTCCGCAAGCGCGACGGCGCCAGCGAACCGGTGGACGTCAACAAGATCGTCCGCGCGGTCGAGCGGTGGACCGACGACCTGACCGACGTCGACCCGCTGCGGGTGGCGACCCGGACGATCAGCGGCCTCTACGACGGCGCGACGACCGCGGAGCTGGACCGGCTGTCCATCCAGACCGCGGCCGAGATGATCGGCGAGGAGCCGCAGTACTCGCGGCTGGCTGCCCGGCTGCTGGCCGGCTACGTCGACAAGGAGGTGCGCCGGCAGGGCGTCACCTCGTTCAGCACGGCGATCCGGATGGGCCATGCCGAGGGACTGATCGGAGACGAGACCGCCGCCTTCGTCGCCGCGCACGGCCGGACGCTCGACGACGCCGTCGACCCGGACGGCGACCTGCGGTTCGAGTACTTCGGCCTGCGCACGGTGTACGACCGGTACCTGCTTCGCCACCCGACCAGCCGGCTGGTGCTGGAGACGCCGCAGTACTGGCTGCTGCGGGTGGCCTGCGGGCTGTCCCGTACGCCGGACGAGGCGGTCGACTTCTACCGGCTGATGTCCAGCCTCGCCTACCTGCCCAGTTCGCCGACGCTGTTCAACTCCGGCACCCGGCACACCCAGATGTCCTCCTGCTACCTGGTCGACTCCCCGCGCGACGATTTGGACTCGATCTATCAGCGGTACGCGCAGGTCGCCAACCTGTCCAAGTTCGCCGGCGGCATCGGCATCGCGTACTCCCGGGTCCGGTCCCGGGGCGCGCTGATCCGCGGCACGAACGGGCAGTCCAACGGGATCGTGCCGTGGCTGCGCACGCTGGACGCGAGCGTCGCCGCGGTCAACCAGGGCGGGCGGCGCAAGGGCGCCGCGTGTGTCTACCTGGAGCCGTGGCACCCGGACATCGAGGAGTTCCTGCAACTGCGGGACAACACCGGCGAGGACGCCCGGCGCACCCACAACCTCAACCTGGCCAACTGGATCCCGGACGAGTTCATGCGCCGGGTCGAGGCCGACGAGGTGTGGTCGCTGTTCGACCCGAACGAGGTGCCGGAACTGCCCGACCTGTGGGGTGAGCGGTTCGACGTCGCGTACCGGGAGGCCGAGGCGCAGGGCCGCTACGTGCGGCAGGTCCCGGCGCGAGAGCTATACAGGAAGATGATGCGCACCCTGGCGCAGACCGGCAACGGGTGGATGACCTTCAAGGACGCCGCCAACCGGCTGTGCAACCAGACCGCCGAACCGGGCAACGTGGTGCACCTGTCCAACCTCTGCACCGAGATCGTCGAGGTGTCCAGCGACGCCGAGACCGCGGTGTGCAACCTCGGCTCGGTGAACCTGGCCGCTCACGTCACCGATGGCGTCATCGACTGGCAGCGGCTGCGCGCCACGGTCCGGACCGCGGTCACGTTCCTCGACCGGGTCATCGACATCAACTACTACCCGACCGCGCAGGCGGCGGCGAGCAACCCCCGCTGGCGGCCGGTCGGGCTCGGGCTGATGGGCCTGCAGGACGTGTTCTTCGCGCTGCGGTTGCCGTTCGACTCGCCAGCCGCGCGGGAGTTGTCCACCCGGGTCAGCGAGGAGTTGTACCTGACCGCCCTGGAGACCTCCGCCGATCTGGCGCGGCGCTTCGGCGCGCACCCGGCGTACGGGCAGACGCGGGCAGCGCGGGGGCAGTTGCAGCCCGACCTGTGGGGCGTTCAGGGGACGCAGACCGCGCGCTGGGCCGCGCTGCGGGAGCGGGTCGAGGCGTACGGGCTGCGCAACTCGCTGCTGGTGGCGGTCGCCCCGACCGCGACCATCGCCTCGATCGCCGGTTGTTACGAGTGCGTCGAGCCGCAGGTGTCCAACCTGTTCAAGCGCGAAACCCTGTCGGGGGAGTTCCTTCAGGTCAACACCGCTCTGGTACGCGAGCTGAAGGCCCGTGGCCTGTGGACCGAGCCGGTCCGGTCGGCGATCAAGCGCGCCGAGGGGTCGGTGCAGGACATCGCGGAGCTACCCGCCGCCGTGCGGGAGTTGTTCCGCACCGCGTGGGAGCTGCCGCAGCGGGCGCTGATTGACCTGGCCGCCGCTCGCGCGCCGTTCATCGACCAGTCGCAGTCGCTGAACCTGTTCCTGGCCTCGCCGACCATCGGCAAGCTCTCCTCGATGTACCTGTACGCCTGGAAGGCCGGGTTGAAGACGACCTACTACCTGCGGTCCCGCCCGGCCACCCGGATCCAGCAGGCCACCGTCGCACCCGCCACCGTCGCCCTCGGCGCACCCGTGGCGACCGACCCGGAGGCGCTGGCCTGCTCCCTGGAGAACCCTGAGTCGTGCGAGGCCTGCCAGTGACCGCCGCCGACACCACCGCCACCGACACGAGGACCACGCACATGCTGCTCGACCCCGGGATGGACCTCACCCTCCGCCCGATGCGCTACCCGCACTTCTTCGACCGGTTCCGCGACGCCATCCGCAACACCTGGACGGTCGAGGAGGTCGACCTGCACGCCGACCTCGCCGACCTCGACAAGCTCTCCCCCGCGGAGCGGCACCTGGTCAGCCGGCTGGTCGCGTTTTTCGCCACCGGCGACACCATCGTCGCCAACAACCTCGTGCTCAACCTCTACCAGCATGTCAACAGCCCGGAGGGTCGCCTCTACCTGTCCCGGCAGCTGTTCGAGGAGGCGGTGCACGTCCAGTTCTATCTGAACCTGCTCGACACGTACGTGCCCGACGAGAGCGAGCGGTTCGCCGCCTTCGCCGCCATCGAGAACATCCCCTCGATCCGCCGTAAGGCCGACTTCTGCTTCCGCTGGATCGACTCGCTGAGCGAACTCCGCGAGCTGCGCTCGCGCGAGGACCGGCGGAGGTTCCTGCTCAACCTGATCTGCTTCGCCGCCTGCATCGAAGGACTGTTCTTCTACGGCGCGTTCGCGTACGTCTATTTCCTGCGCTCTCGCGGCCTGCTCCACGGTCTCGCCTCCGGCACCAACTGGGTGTTCCGCGACGAGTCCATGCACATGGCCTTCGCGTTCGACGTCGTCGACACCGTGCGCGGCGAGGAACCCGACCTGTTCGACGACGACCTCGCCGGGCAGGTCCGCCAGATGCTCACCGAGGCCGTCGAGTGCGAGGTCCAGTTCGCCGAGGACCTGCTCGGCCACGGGGTGCCCGGCCTGACGCTGGCCGACATGCGGGAGTACCTCCAGCACGTCGCCGACCGGCGTCTGGCCCAGCTCGGGATCGCGCCGCACTACGGGTCGGCCAACCCGTTCGCCTTCATGGAGCTGCAGGACGTGCAGGAGCTGTCCAACTTCTTCGAGCGGCGGGTGTCGGCGTACCAGGTCGGGGTCAGCGGCACCGTCGCGTTCGACGACGACTTCTAGAACACCGCCGGGGGCGACGGGGGCCGGTTCCGCCGTCGTCGCCCCCCGGCGGTGCGTCAGGTCCGGCTGGCGCAGCCGACACACCTGCTCGCTGAGGGGCGGGCGGCGAGTCGTTCGGCGGGAATCGGGCGGGAGCATCGTTCACACACGCCGTAGGTGCCGGCCTCGACCCGCCGCAGCGCGACGTCGAGTTCGGAGAGGCGTCGGCGCGTCGCGTCCAGGACGGCGGTGAGCTGGGCCCGTTCGAACGCGATGGTGCTGCCCTCGGGGTCGTGCTCATCGTCGGCGTTGGACGACCGGGAGGCCTCGAAGAGGCTCCGCAGATCGCTGTCCAACGCTTCGGCCTGGGCCCGGCTCTGGTCTCGTAGGTGGAGCAGTTCCGCGCGGATCGAGCTGAAATCCCTGTTCATGGCCGCTCAACCGTACTGCGGGTGGCCCAGGTCGGCCGGGCGGACGCCTCGGCGGTGGCTGTCCCGCTACATGAAGTTGCGGGTGTGCAGGGCGGAGAGCGCCGCCGCCTCGTCGGGCCGGAAACCCAGCCGTACCAGCCGGCGCTGCCGGCCCTGATCCATCACGTGCTGCAGCTTCTGCACCCGCTCGAAGCCGGCGGACACGTCGTCGGGGTGCCAGCCACCGGCCGCGAGGACCACCAACGCGTCGAACACGTCCGCGTTGAGCCCCGCGGTGTCGACGAGCGCGTCGTGGCGGCGGTGGATGGCCGCGCGGAGCCGGTCCCGCAGCAGGGGGTCCACGGTCGCCTGGTGCTCGAGGTGTGCCATGCCGAACACCACGTGCCGTCGCTCGTCCTGCATCGCCAGCCAGCAGACGCGACGGGTCACCGGGTCCGGCGCGTTCTGCTCCAGGAACGAGAGCAGGTCGACGAAGCTGCCCTCCCCGAGTACGGAGAGCAGGAACGAGGCCAACGCGAAGTCGGACTCGGCGACGAGTGTGAAGAGCGACTGCCGACCGCCGGCCGACGACGTGCCCAGCTCGGCGCCCCGGAGCAGCGCTCGCCGGCCGAACACCTCCATGTGCCGGGCCTCGTCGGCCATCTGCACCGCGAGGAGCTGCATCACCTCACGGAAGTGCGGGTGTATCCGCCCGACGAACCGTGCCGGCACGACGAGCGCGGCCTGCTCGTTCTCGACAAGGTAGGTCATCACCTGCACCACCGCCGCCTCGACGTCGGCCGGCAGCGCGAACGCGTCGTCCCACGGCACCGCGGTCTCCGGGTCCCACTGCCGCGCCGCCGCCTGCGCGTACAGCTTGGGGGCGACGTCGGCCCACACCAGATCGCGGTCGTCCAGGTCGAACCGGGCCTCGGGGCCGCCGGCTTCCAGCAGCGCACCGCGGGCGCCGAGCCCCCACCGTGGCGGCGGGTGCCTGCTGAGCGCCGAGGGCAGGGCGGGCCCGGCCCGCTCAGCGCCGAACCAGCGGGCGTCGTCCGCCGTGCCGCGGACGACCACCGCGACCAGTTCGCTCCGGTCGGCCGGATCCGGCCATTCGAGCCGGTGACCCCGGCTCCGGCACCAGGCGGGCAGGTGCACCGGCAGGGCGGCGTCGAGGCCGGAGACCGCCAGCCGGCCGCCGGGCGGTAGCGAGGCGAGTGCGCGTTGCACCAGCAGGTGCGCGCCCCGGTCGAAGCCCAGACCCCCGAGGTGGAGCTCGGCGTCGGCCGCCGGCGCGCCGCTCACGGCCGGTAGTCCGCGGCGGTCACCCGCCCGTCGGCCGCGTAGAACCCGCTGGCGTCGACCGCCCGGGCGAGGGCGTCGTACCCCGTGGTGCGGCCGTCCTCCCAGGCGGTCAGCCCTTCGAGGTCGAGCAACGGGCGTACCTCCGGGTCGGCGTAGGACATGCCACGCAGCAGCGTGCCGAAGAGCCGGACCCCGGCGGACGCCGGATCGCGCACCGTCATGTTGCAGTGGTCGTATCGTGCGGTCTGCGCGACGATCCGGGTGCCATCGAGCGGGAGCGTGCCCTCCCGGACGAACGCCAGGTGATTGGCGTCGATCATGCAGGCGGCGTCCACCTCCTTGGCCACGAGGGCCCGGGCGGCGTCGCGCTCACCGCCGATGTGGTCGCCGTGCAACCCGACGCCGACGTCGAACCGGCGCACGTCGACCTCGACCCCGGCGGCCCCGAGGTGCCCGAGCGGTATCAGCGTCGCCTGCGGACTGTCGACCGCGCCGACGGCGACGAGCGAGCCGGACAGGTCCTCGACCTGTCGGACGGGTGAGTCGGCGCGCACCACCACGACCGAGGTGAGGTCCCGGTCGGTGTCGCGCATGGTGAGGGCGCTCACCGTGCCGCCGCTGGCCGCCGCCAACCGTTCGGCCCGCAGCCAGGCGAGCGGTGAGTTCCACGCCGCGTCGATCCGCCCGGCGACGAGATCGTCGACCTGCCGCTCGTAGTGCGAGTAGAGGACGAAGTCGAAGTCCAGGCCACGCCCTCGCAGCCAGGCGCGGAAGCCCTCCCAGATGGTCACCACCTTGGGGTCGTACGCGACCGCGCCCATCAGGACAGTGGGCGCCGCCATCAGCGGTTGACCTCGTCGAGCAGCGGCAGCCCGGTGGCGACACGGCCGACGAAGTCGTGCAGGGCGTCGGTGGTGGGTGCCATCACCCGGGCCGCGCGGGAGTCGCGGAATCGGCGTTCGAGGCCCAACTCCTTGCGGAACGCGCTGCCGCCGCAGAGCTGCATCGCGCCGTCGGTCACCTCGGCGGCCGTCTCGCCGGCGAGCGCCTTGACCTGCAACACCCGCAGCGTCGCGTCCTCCCGGCCGGTCTCCAGCGCGGTCAGGGTGTCGCCGAGGAAGGCGCGCAGGGCGTCCGTGCGGATCTTCAGCTGGGCGTAGCCGCGCCGGGTGACCGGTGCGTCGCGAAGGGCCGCGCCGGTGTGCGCGAGGGTGGTGCCCGTGAGATGCCGGCCCGCTTCGGCGACCGCGCTGTCCGCGAGGCCGAGGCAGAACGCGGCGTTCAGCACCAGGAACCAGGGGAGGACCGCGCCGAGCGCGATGTCGAGGCCGGCGCCGTCGGTGGCCAGCATCGCGCTGGCGGGGACGCGGACCCCGTCGGCGGTCATCGGCCGGGATCCGTTGCCGCGCAGGCCGAGCCCATCGAAGTCGCCGGCGATGCTGAGGCCGGCGCTGCCGGCGGGAACGAGCCACAGCGTCATCGGACCCGCTCCCGCAGCGAGCGGGAGGCTCGACCAGACGTAGCTGTCCGCCTCACCCGCCGAGGTGACCCAGCTCTTGCGGGCGTCGAGCCGGACCGCGCCGTCGTCCGTCGTCGCGGTGCCGGTCGGCGACCAGAAGTGGCTGCGCGAGCCGAACTCGGAGAACGCCAGGGAGGTCAGGTGTTGACCCGCGCCGATTGCCGCACGGACGTCACGCGGGCCGTGCGCTTCGATGACGGCGGTCGCCGCGTAGTGCATGAGAACGACCATCGCCGTGGAGCCGCACTCGGCGGCCAGTCGTTCGATGACCTCCGCGACGGTGCGCAGACCCTGGCCGCCGCCACCGACCTCGGTCGAGGAGGCCAGGCCGAGCAGGCCAGCCGCGGCGAGGGCGTCCACGCTCTGCCGAGGGAAGGTGCCGTCCCGGTCGACGAGCGCGGCCTGAGGGCGGATCACGTCGTCGATCAGCGTGCCGAGCATCGGCAGAAGGTCGATGTTGGGGCGGGCATTGTCGACACTGGCTGTCATGGGAATGTCCCCTTCGGCCGGACCGATGGCACCGCCGTCGAGGCTATCCCAGTCGAGCATCGCGAGGCGAGAGCGTCGGATGGCCGACATGGGCGCGAACCGCTCGCGTGGTCCTGTCGGCGAGGACGACCGGCGTCGGGCGGCCGCTCACCGTCCGGCGCGGGCGTCCTCGCGGTGCGGCCGGCCGTGCCCGTCATCCCGGTCGATCCGCAGCTCCCGCTCCAACTCGGCGATCACCGCGCGCAGATCGTCGAGCCGTTGGCTGATCGCGATGCGGTCCACCTCGTCCGGTACGCCGTCGCCGTCCTCGTCGTACCCCGGGGCCAGGCGTTCGGTCATCTCCAGCCGGCGTGCCTCCTCCATCGAGTTGACGATCACCGCGATGAGGATGTTGAGCAGCAGGTTGACGGTGATGACCACGTAGCTGACGTAGTAGAGCAGCGTCCACGGCGAGATCGTCATGCCCTGCTGGATGAGGTCCGGCAACGTCTCCAGGGAGAGCAGCACGAACAACGTCAGCAGGGACCGGCCGATGTCGCCGTACTGGTCCGGAAATCTGCTGCCGAAGATCAGCCAACCGGCCATGCCGTACACGTAGAGCGTCACCACGGCCAGCGCGAGGAAACCACCGACGCCCGGCAGGCTGCGCCACAGGGCGGAGACGATGGTACGAAGGCCCGGGGAGAAACGCACCAGCCTGACCATCCGGGCGACCCGCACCACCCGCAGCAGCGCCGGATCGCCGTGCAGGCCCGGAATGAAGATCGCCGCGATCACGGCGAAGTCGAAGACGTTCCAGCCGTGCCGGAAGAAGTCCTGCGGGCGACGGCCGTAGGCGGCCAGCCGAATGCCGATCTCGACGACGAAGACGGCTCGGAAGAGCAACTCCAGCCAGTGCAGCACGGTGCCCGCCACGGTCAGGCCCCGGTACGTCTCCAGGCCGAGGACGATCCCGTTGGCGAGGATGACGGCGACGATGCCGACCTCGAAGGGGCGCGACCGGGCGAGTCGACCGCAGGCGTCGACCAGTCTGGACCGGCCGGGCGCGGGCGCCGCCGACTCACCCCGCGGGACGGGTACGCGTGCGCCACTCACCAGTCGCCCGGCCCGATGGTGCGTGCGGAGGCCGCCGGTCGGGCCCACCTCCGGCCGGCGTCGTGGCGGTGCGGGCGGCGTGCGGGCATGTCCATCACCCTAACCAAGCGCCCGACCCGTGACCGACGGTCTCCCGCTCGGCCACGGGTGGGGTGACCGCGCGGCGCGTCAGTGGTGGCCGGTCCGTTCCGGACTGACCGGGGCTCCGAAGAACGTGGCGAAGGGATCCACGAACCTCGGATGGGCCCGGTTCACGGCGTCGTGGCCGCTGCGGGGAATCACCAGGGTCCGGGCTCGGGGCAACACGCTGGCCAGGGCCTCGTTGAGGTCGACGTAGTAGGGCGGGCTGTCGGCGCCGCAGGCGAGCAGCACCTCGGCGGTGACGCCTTCCCATCGGCTGGCCGGGCCGTCGTGCGCCCGGATCAGGGCTGACTCGTCCAGGGTCATCGGCAGCAGGTAGGCCATCGTCCGCCCGATCGGCGTACGCATGAACGCGCGGACGATGGCCAGCCGTACGCCGAACGGGAGTTTCGCCGCCGCCATCTGCGGATTGATGCCGGCGGCCGTGATGGCGAGGCTCCGGGCGATGTCGCCGGACCGCAGCGCCTCCTGTGCGGGGTCGAGCCACGCGGTGGGGAAGCCGCCGTCTATGGAGACCGCGGCGTCGTAGACGGCGAGCCGGTCGATCGGCAGTCGGAGCGCCGCCTGGAGCGCGATGAAGCCGCCGGAGCTGTGGCCGATGACGTTGCCGGACCCGGTGTGCTCCAGCACCACGGCGAGGTCGTCGATGTCCTGCTCGAAGGTGTAGGGCGTCGACCTGGGCGGGGCGTCCGCCCGTCCCCGCCGGTTGTAGAGGTGCACGGTGAACCGGTCGGCGAACGCCGTGGCGAGCCGTCGGTACATGTCGATGGTGATCCCGCCGCCGTGCACCACGATGATCCCAGGCCCAGTGCCCGTCGAGTGCAGCACGATGTTCGCGCCGTCCCGTGCCGTGATCCGCTCCATCGCCAGCCCACCTCCCGTGATTGAACTGCGAACGACGTTTGCAGTTTACAGTAGATCCGTGAGCGACGCACCCACGAGAGCCGGCGACGGCGGTTCCGACCGGCAGCCGATCTGGGCCAGACCCGAACGCGGCAGCCGCGGTCCCGCCCCGGCACACAGTCGCGACGCCATCGTCGCGGCCGCCATCGCATTGGCGGACAAGGAAGGACTCGCGGCGGTGTCGATGCGGGCCGTCGCCACCGCGCTGGGCACCGGGGCCGGGTCGCTCTACCGGTACCTGTCGTCCCGGGACGACTTGCTGGACCTGATGACCGACCGGGTGGTGGGGGAGTTGCGGCCGTACCCGCGGGCGGAGGGCGACTGGCTGGACGGGATGCTGTTGCTGGCCCGCCGGCAGTTGGCGCTGCACCGCCGCCACCCGTGGCTGACCGACGTGATTCACCGACCGTCTGGCATCGGCCCCGAGAGCCTGGCCTGGTTCGACACCTGCCTCCGGATCCTGGAACCCGTCCGCTGCGCCGTCACGGCAAAGTTCGAGGCGATCGCGATGGTGACCGGCGTGGTGAGCCTCTTCGCGCGCAGCGAGGCCACGGCCGGGTCCTTCACCTTCGCCGGCACCGACCTCGCGGCGTACCCGCACCTGGTCGCGGCGTTCGGTCAGCCCTCGCCACCAGCGCCCCGGACCGACCTGTTCGAGCGGGCCCTGCGCGGCCTGCTGACCGGTCTGCTCCTCGCCGAGCCCGCCGCGTAATCGACCACGCCCTGCCGTCCGGTGTGGGCGGAGCGCGCCGGCGGGCGGCGGGTGCGGACACCCGTCGCCCGCCCGGCTTGCCGGTCGGCTCGGCCGACGGTCAGGCCTGCGCGGCCCGGATCGCGTCGTGCAGCGGGGTGCTCGGCCTTCCGATCAGCCGGCTGAGATCGTCGCTGTCGGTCACCAGCTCACCGATGGCGATCGAGTGGTCGAGCGCGGCGACGAACCCGGCGGTGCCGGCGTCGAGCCCGACGTTCTCCAGGGCCGAGGCCAGCTCGGCGGCCGACAGGTCCTGGTGGACGACGGTGGTGCCGGTGACCTCGGTGACGGCCGCTGCCAGCTCGTCGAAGGTGAAGGCGGTGCCGCCCAGCTCGTAGACGGTGTTGCCGTCCTCCTCGCGGGTCAGCGCCGCGGCGGCGGCGGCCGCGTAGTCGCCCCGGGTCGCGGCGGAGACCTTGCTGCCACCGGTGGCACCGAGGATCGTGCCCGTCCGCAGGTACTGCGGCAGCTGGTCGGTGTAGTTCTCGGTGTACCAGCTGTTCCGCAGCACGGTGTGGGGGAGGCCTGAGGCGGCGAGGATCTCCTCGGTGGCCTTGTGCTCCGGCGCCAGCGGGTTCGTGGTGGTGTCGGCGCGCAGGATGCTCGTGTAGATCAGGCGCTCGACACCGGCGAGCTTGGCCGCGTCGATGACCGCGGTGTGCTGGCGCACGCGCTGACCGGGCGTGTCACCGGAGATCAGCAGCAGGCGGCGTACGCCGGCCACGGCGCCGGGCAGCATCGACGGGTCGTCGTAGGTGGCCCGACGGATCTCGACGCCACGCGCGGCGAGGTCAGCGGCCTTCTCCGGGGTGCGGACGATGGCGGCGATCTCGGCGGCGGGTACGCCGGTGTCGAGCAGCTGCTGGATCACCAGGCGGCCCAGGCGGCCGGTGGCGCCGGTGACGGCATAGGTGGGCATGACAACCTCCGATAGGGTGATGTAAACCTGTAAGCACTTACGAATCTACAGCACATGCTAAGTCGTAACTTTGGGGTAGGCTGGTGAGGTGAGCGACATGCCGGCCCGGGACCCGGCGGGGCCTACCCAGGAACTCGTCAGCGATGTCTTCGCGCGGGGCTGCACCTCCCGCGCGGCCTTCGAGGACGTCACCTCGAAGTGGGCGTCGCTAGCCCTGCTCGCGCTCGGTGAAGGTCGCTACCGGTTCAACGCGCTGCGCCGCCGCATCGACGGGGTCAGCGAGCGGATGCTCTCCCAGACCCTCCAAACCCTGGAACGCGACGGCATGCTCACCCGCGAGGTCCTCACGGCGATCCCGCCGCGTGTCGAATACTCGCTGACGCCCCTCGGCGCCCGGGTCGCGGAGCAGATTCGCGGCCTCGCCAACCTGCTGGAGGCCTCGGTGCCCGAGCTGCAGACCGCGCGCGACGCCCACGAGCGCGACCGGGGCTAGCGCTTCCGCGGCACACCTGCCGCGTTGATCATCCTGCGGCGGCCGGGTTGTAGCCTCAGCCCTCATGAGCTGGCTGCCTGACGAGTTCGTCCACCCCGTCCACGTGCCCGTGCCCGGCACCGCGCTGCACCTGCGGCCGATCCGCGAGGCGGACACCCCGCTCGACTACCCCGCCGTGATGGGCTCCCAAGAGCGCCTGTGGGAGATCTTCGGCCCGGCCTGGGCCTGGCCCCCGGCGACGATGACCTATGAAGAGGACCGCATCGATCTGCTGCGGCACGAGAAGGAGATAGCCGCGCACCAGTCGTTCAACTACGCGCTGCTGGACGAGGAAGAGACGGCGATCCTGGGCTGCGTCTACATCGACCCGCCCGAGCGCGCCGGCTCCGACGGCGAGGTCTCCTGGTGGGTGGTGGACGACCTTGTCGGCGGCGAGGAGGAGCGCGCGCTCGACGCGCTGGTGCCGTGGTGGATCGCGGCCGACTGGCCCTTCCGTCAGCCCCGCTATCTGGGCCGCGACATCACCTGGCAGGAGTGGCTCGCGCTGCCACGCGCCTCGTGAGCCGTCCGTGACGGTGCCCGCCTGGCCGTCAGGCGTTGAGCGTCTCGCGGGGCGGTACTCCGTAACTGGCGTGGTACCGGGCGGTGAACCTGCTGTGGTTTGCGAACCCCCACCGGCTCGCGATCGCCGACACGGTGTCCCGGCGAGGGTCGGCCAGGAGCAGGTCGTGGTGGGCCCGATCGAGCCGGACCTGCCGCAGGTACGCCATCGGGGTGGTGTCGAGATGACGGCGGAAGGCGAGTTGCACCGCCCGGAGGGAGACCGCCGCGGCGTCCGCGATGTCGGCCGCCGTGATGTCCCGGTCGGCGTGCTCGTCCATGAAGGCGATGGCCCGGCGCAACGTTGCGGTGTTGGCGTCGCGTCGGTCTTGGACGGTCGGATCGGTGACCGCGGTGTTGGGAAAGACGGTGAGCGCCGACGCGGCGAGCATTCGCGCGGCGTTGCCGATCACCAGCGGCTGCGCGCTGGCGATCGGGTTGTTCAGGACGACGTCGCTGACGTAGCTGGTGGTGTTGCGCCACTGTCGGGCGAGGGTCGCCGAGGCCGGGCCGATGTCGGTGAACCGGATCTGACCGGGTCGCCGGCCCGGCGCGGCGGTGGCGACCTGCGAGAGCACCGCGAGGTCCAGCACACAGATCTCCACCTCGCCGGGGTGCCAACGCACGCTGTACGGCAGGTCGGGCCGGGTGGCGAGAAAGACGTCGCCGGGAGCGAACCGGTGGGCCGTGCCATCACAGGTACGGTCGACCCGGGCGGTGTGGGCGCGGCAGATCACCAATCCGTCGATGGCACCCACCTCGATGTCGAGGTACGCCGTCTGCCCGGTGGTCGCGACGGCGAACGGCCCGGCGTCGACACGTTTGTGGACGAGCCGGATTCCGTCGTCCCCGCCGCGCATTCGTAGTTCCGTGTTGTACGTCCTGGCCAGGAAGTGGTGGATGGCCGACGGATCTCGGCTGTCGAACCCTCGGGTCTGCACTGGTGACGTCATCCGCTGTCTCCGTCCGGAATGGTGCCGCCGAATGGCGAACCAGGGCCGGCGGCGAGGTCGGGACGTGCCTGCGCGGAGGCGCGTCCCGGCACGCTGCTGCCGGCGGAGCCGTTGCGGTGCCAGTTCCCGCCCGCGCCGTCCAGTTCGGACGGGTGGCGGGACCTGGCGGCGGGGGTGTTCGGGTTGGGAGATCTCGGGGTGAATGAAGCGTTGTGAGCGGGACGGCGGCGGTCGGTCGAGCCAGTGTGGATCGGAGCTGATCTTTTGATTCCCGCTATCGGAATAGCCAATGACGGGAACTCAATCCCTACGATAATCCGCCCGTGTTCCGCTCGCGCTCGTCCGATCCGTTGAGTCGACTTCGCTTTCCGGCTACCGCGTCCGGGGTTCCTGCGTCTACTGGCCTAGCCATGCAGGTTGCACCGGCGGAATTCTTTCCATGATTCCCCGGGGGTCGTAGGGGATGCCGGGCGACTGGCCACATAGGGGGAGACCATTGGACAGTACCGAATCTGACCGGGTCGTTCGGTTCGCCGTGGCCGAGACGCTCGCGCGGGTGGCGGGCGAGGACAGTCTGGCACTGGGCGAGACGGACGCGTTGCAGAGCCTCGGGAGTGCGCTGCGCGAGGTGCTGCGCCGGGCGCTCGACGACCGGGTGCCGCTCACGACGCCCCAGTTCGTCGACCTGTGCCGCGACCTGCGCCTGAACCGCGACTCCATGGACCTGCTGGGGCACCACCTGCTGACGGCGCTGCTGACCCACCAGGTGGGGCCGGACGCGCTGGTCCGCGTCGGCGCACTCCTCGGCACCGTCCGGCGCTACCTGCCCGCCGGCCGGCAGCCCACGCACCGCAACGGCGGCCCGGTGCCCGGGCGACGCGACGTACGCTCCGACAACAACGTCGTGGGCCGGTACCGGCCGAAGCTGCCGGAACACCTGCCCAGCCCGCCGACCTGGACCTGCACCGGTTGTGGTCGCGACTGGCCCTGTGCCACCAAGCAGAGTCAACTCCTCGCCGAGTTCGGTGGGGCGCGCGCCGCCCTCGCCGTGTACCTCGGCTCCTGCCTCGTCGCCGCCGCGCAGGACCTGCCCACGCTGCCGTTGCCCGGGGCCCGGCTGCGCTTCCTGGGCTGGCTGCCCCGAGCCCGGATTAGAAACGCGCCCTAGGCAAGACCGGTATCGATGCGACGGAATGTCATCCACGCGCCGCATCCCGGGGCTGGCGACCATCGTGCCGATCTCCGCGATCTCCAGCTGGTACGACTACATGCGCTACCAGGGGGTGCTGCGGTCCGCCGACTATCCCGGCTACCTGCACTCGTACGTCAACGGCCGCACCGACGGGGTCTGCGCGGACGTGCTGGCCCGGCTGCGCGCCGACAGCGCCGAGGAGACCGGTGACCACAACCGCTTCTGGGCGCAACGCGACTACCGGCCCGCCGCGGGCCGCGTCCGGACCAGCGTGTTCGTGGCGCACGGCGTCAACGACCTGAACGTCACGACCAACCAGTTCGCCCGCTGGTGGCAGGAGTTGGCCGAGCAGGGCGTGCCCCGCAAGCTCTGGCTCTACCAGGCCGGCCACGAGGACCCGTTCGACGTCCGACGCGCCGAGTGGGTCGACCCCCTGCACCGCTGGTTCGACTACTGGTTGCAGGGGCTGCACAACGGGGTCATGGACGAGCCGCGGGTCGACCTGGAGACCGCGCCCGGAACGTGGACGACGCAGCGGGACTGGCCAGCGCCCGGCACCCGGTCGGTCCGGGTCGCCCTCGGCGCCGGGGACGGCGTGACCGGCACCCTCGGCGGGCGCGGCGCCCGGCCGGGCCGCGAGCAGGCGTACGTCGACGAGTCGCTGACCGAGGCCGAGCTGGTCGCCGAGCCGAACACCGCGACCTCCGGGCGGTTGGTCTTCCTCTCCGGCGCGCTCGCCGCGCCGGTACGGATCTCCGGCAGCCCCTCGGTGCGACTGCGGATCCGGGTGGACCGGCCGACCACCGAGCTGACCGCCCGGCTGGTCGACTACGGCACCGCCGAGCGGATCCGTTACGACAGCTCGGAGGGCGTGCGGACGCTGAGCACCGAGTCCTGCTGGGGAGCCTCCACAGCCGCCGACGACGCCTGCTACCCGGACACCGAGGAGATCACCGGGGTCTCCGACCACGCGGTGCTGACCCGGGGCTGGCTCGACGCCGCCCACCACCGTTCACTGCGGTTCCGCACCCCGCTGCTGCCGGACCGCTGGTACACCTTGACCGTGCCGCTGAACGCGTACGACGCGGTGCTGCCCGCCGGCCACGTGCTCGGGCTGGTGCTCGGCCAGAGCGACCCGGAGTTCACCGAGACCGACGACCGGGACGCCACCGTCCGGGTCGACCTCGGCCGCAGCGAGCTGATCCTCCCGCTCGCCGGTCGGGCCGGGTTGCCCACGGTCGACGTCGCGCCACGGGTGGTCACCGCGCCGGCCGACCCGTCGGCGGCCCGGACCACGCGGGACACCCGGCAGGTGCCCTGACCGGCCGGCCCGTTTCCGGCACCCCACGCTGTCATCGGGTGACCGACCGCAGCGTCGCGCCGCTGACGGCAGCGCCTTCAGTGGGTTTGGGCAGGGTGTTCATCGTGGACCCGTATCCCGTACAACCGCCGTTAACGGCCCTCTCCGAGGCTTCTTGATCAAAGAGCATTCGCTTGATCGAGGAGAGGCTCGCACGTGAGGGACAAGCAACCCGAAGAGGTCGAGCGCGCGCAGCTGACACGGCGCAAGCTGGTCAAGTACGCGGGCATCGGCGCGACGCTGGCCGCGGCCAGCCCGTTGGTGGGCGGCGGTGCGGCCTGGGCCGACGAGGAGCGGCGGCCCGGCGACGACAAGAACGACCGGGGTGACTCGAAGGCCCGGGCGTGGCGCGCCGGTGACCACCACGTCCACTCGGAGTACAGCGGCGAGTTCGACACCACGAAGTCGCCGATCGTCTTCCACAAGGGCGCGGACGCGGTCTACCCGATCGTCACCAACGCCATCATGGCCAAGAACTTCGGTCTGACCTGGGCGATGTGCACCGATCACGGTGGACCGACGCACTCGAAGGTGAACATCGAACAGGCGTACCCCGACCTGCTGCGCTCGCGCAAGCTGGTCCCCGAGGTGCTCCAGTTCTGGGGCATGGAGTTCGACGCGCCCTCGCTGGACCATCACACGCTGATGATCCCGCGCCACGACGACGAGGCGAAGCAGCTCTTCGAGCTGGAGAGCCGGTTCGCCAAGTACGACGCGTTCCCCACCGACCCGGCCCGGGACACCGAGGCCAAGATGGTGGAGTTCCTCAAGGTCGCGCGGGGCATGCCGCACAAGCCGCTGGTGATCGCCCACCACGCGTCCCGCTCGGCGCCCGGTCTCGGCGTCTACGGCCAGGACACCCCGCGCGAGTTCCGCAACGGCAACAACGCCGCGCCGGACGTCTACATTGGCTTCGAGGGCGCACCCGGTCACCAGGCCGGTCCGCTCAACGGTGGCGCGCGGGGCGGGTACGGCAACCACCCCACCTACGGCGGCTTCGACCAGATGACCGCGCGGGTTGGCGGGCTGTGGGACTCGCTGCTCGGTGAGGGCCGACGCTGGTGGATCACCGCGACCTCGGACTCGCACGTGCACTGGACGCGCGGCGGCTCGGACTTCTGGCCGGGCGAGTACAGCAAGACCTACGTGCACGCCCGCCAGGACTACGGCGACATCATGGACGGCCTGCGCAACGGCCGGATCTGGGTCACCACCGGCGATCTGATCCGCAGCCTCGACGTCACCGCCAAGTCCCAGGGCAAGACCGCCGAGGTGGGCGAGACCATCACGGTCAGCCGTCGCAACCGCACCGACGTCGACATCGAGATCAAGTTCCGTCCGCTGAACGGCGAGAACGCCAACGGTGACCGGCCCGAGGTCCGCCGGGTCGACCTGATCGTCGGCCAGATCACCGGGCCGAGCGCCAGCCTGGACGCCGACACCAACCCCACCACCAAGGTGGTGGCCCGTTTCGGCCCGCGCGACTGGCGCCGGCAGGGAGCGGACTACGTCATCCGGCACACCCTGCGCAACGTCGAGACCGACACCTACGCGCGGGTCCGCGGCACCAGCACTGACGAGGCCGAGCCGCTCGCCGACGGGCTGGAGAGCCCGTGGGACGACCTGTGGTTCTACTCGAACCCGGTGTTCGTGCACGTGCGCTGACCAGCGCGACAGCGGATCGCGGGTCCGCCGGTACGGCTCGACGCACGACGGTCGGGCGGTGCTGGCGGACCCGCGCCGCTTTCAGCGGCTGGCGGGCGACTCGCCCGGATGTCAGGCGGTGCCGCGGCGGCGGGCCCGGGCGGCGGGTGCCCGACTGCCCGGCTCGGGCGCTGCCCCCGACCGGTTCGGGCCAGGGGCGGCCGGGTCGGGCCGCACCTGCGCGACCACCTCGCATAGGTCGCGCAGCGGGTCGACCGCCTGGGCCGAGCAGGCGACCCGCTGGAGCAGGGCCCGCAGCGTCGCCGACTCGGCCGGCGTGAGCGCCCCCAGAAGGTGCGACTCGACCTGCCGCAGCGCCCGACGCCGCTGCTCCCACGCCGCGCGGCCGGCGGCGGTGACGTCCACCAGCCGGCTGCGCCGGTCGGCCGGGTCCGCCCGACGGGCCACGATCCCGGGGCGTTCCAGGTCGTCGATCAGGTAGGTGAGCACGGTGCGGTCGATGCCGAGTTCCTCAGCGATCGCACCCTGGTTCCGGGCCGGTCCGTTGATCGCGGCGGTGAGCACCTGGTAACCGCGCGGGCCGCCGGGGAAGTCGGCGAGCGCGTGCTCGGCCGCCCGGACGTAGCCACGGAAGACGATCCCGAGCATCCAGCCCAGGTCGTCGTCGAGCGGATCGGGCCGGTCCCGCGTGTCACTGGCACCCGTCATGCGTCGACAATAGCGCAGCACCGCAGACCTTGTTGGCAACAGATGTTCTGTATGGCATAAGGTTGAGGTCATGACGCGTCGTACCGAGGCGTCGCGCGAAACGGAGGCTCCGCAGATGGGCGACTACGGCCACGACCTGGTGTTCGGATCGTTCACCACGCCGGGCAGCGACGATCCGGACCGCACCGTCGGCCTCGCAGTCCTGGCCGAGCAGGTCGGGCTGGACCTGGTCACCTTCCAGGACCACCCGTACCAATCGAGGTTCCTCGACACCTGGACGCTGCTGAGCTACGTGGCCGCGCGGACCAGTCGGGTGCACCTGTCGGCGAACGTCACCAACCTGCCGCTACGCCCGCCGGCCGTGCTCGCCCGCAGCGTCGCCAGCCTGGACCTGCTCAGCGGCGGCCGGGTCGAGCTCGGCCTCGGCGCGGGCGCGTTCTGGGAGGCCATCGAGGCGATGGGCGGCCGACGGCTGACCCCCGGGCAGGGAGTGCGGGCCCTCGAGGAGGCCATCGACGTCATCCGCCAGCTCTGGGACGCCGAGGCGCGGGGAGGAGTGCGGGTCGACGGCGAGTTCCACCGGGTCGTCG
Source organism: Micromonospora sp. NPDC005087 (assembly GCF_042872965.1). Taxonomy (NCBI): domain Bacteria; kingdom Bacillati; phylum Actinomycetota; class Actinomycetes; order Micromonosporales; family Micromonosporaceae; genus Micromonospora; species Micromonospora sp. NPDC005087. The sequence continues at coordinate 229,929 of NZ_JBIALB010000009.1, forward strand.
GCGCCAAGCGGGGCCCGGCCCCCGCGCACGCGGTGCCGATCTGGCTGGGCGCGTACAAGCCGCGCATGCTCGAGCTCACCGGCCGCCGGGCCGATGGGTGGCTGCCGTCGCTGGGCTACCTCCAGCCCGGTGATCTGGCCAAGGGCAACGAGATCATCGACGACGCCGCGCGGCAGGCCGGCCGCTCGCCCGGGGACGTCCGCCGGTTGCTCAACATCTCCGGCCAGTTCGCCTCCGCCGGGCGCGGCACGCTGCACGGGCCCACCGAGCAGTGGGCGCGGGAGCTGGCCGAGCTCGCGCTAAGCGACGGCATCAGCGCCTTCATCCTCGGCAGCGACGACCCCGACGACCTGCGCCGGTTCGCCGGTGAGGTGGCGCCCGCCGTCCGCGAGCTGGTCGCCGCCGAGCGCGACCGTGGCACCGCGCCGGCGCGTTCCCCGGTCACCGAGCCGGCGGCCGTCGTCGAGCCCCCGGCGCGGCCGCGCGTGACAGGCGGCGCGTTCGCCGTCGTGCCGACCCCCGACGACGGGCGGCGGCTCAGCGACCAGCGCGTCTGGGACGAGTCGGCCCGGCCGAGCGGGCCCGCGCCCGACCCGACGCGCACCTACACCGCACAGGAGCAGGCGACCGGCCAGCACCTGGTGCAGGTGCACGACGGCCTGCGTGGCGAGCTGGCCCAGATCCACGATCTGATCGAGCAGGTCGCCGCCGGTGAGATCGACGCCGGCATGGCCCGGTCGCACATCAACACGATGACGATGCGACAGAACCGGTGGACGCTCGGCGCCTACTGCGAGTCCTACTGCCGCATCGTCACCACCCACCACACCATCGAGGACCAGGCGCTCTTTCCGCGGCTGCGGCAGGCCGACCCCCGGCTCCGCCCGGTCATCGACCGGCTGGAGCAGGAACACCACGTCATCCACGACGTCCTGGAGGGCGTGGACCGGGCCCTGGTCGCGTACGTCGGGGCGCCGGACGGGTTGGCCGAGCTGCGTGCGGCGGTCAACCTGCTGACCGACGCCCTGCTGTCCCACCTCAGCTACGAGGAGCGCGAGCTGGTCGAGCCGCTGGCCCGGCTGGGGGTGAGCTGACCGCGGCGATCCGGCTCGGCCGGGGGTTGCCCCGACCAATCTGAGAGACTACTTTCGAAACATGTCTCTCAAGAATCCGTTCGGGGATTTCGAGGTAACCGAGCCGCAGGCGCTGCGCGCGCTGGCCCACCCGGTCCGGCTGGCCATCCTCGACCGCCTCCAGCGGCACGGCCCCGCGACCGCCACCGGGCTCTCGCCGCACGTCGGCGCGACGCCGTCGGTGGTCAGCTGGCACCTCCGGCATCTCGCGACGTTCGGCCTGGTCACCGATTGGGAGGGCGCCACCAGCAAGCGGGAGCGCTGGTGGCAGGCGGCCGCCCGGGGCTTCCGCTTCACGCTGCCCGACGACGCCGAGGGGCAGGCCGCCGCCCGTCAACTGCGCGGCGAGATGTTCGCCCGGGCAGCCGACGCGCCGCAGCAGTGGCTGCTGCACGACGAGCCCCGGTTGGACGCCGAGTGGCGCGGGCTGGCCGGGGTGGCCGACACCCGGTTCGTGGCAACCCCCGACGAGCTGCGGCAGCTGGAGGACGCGATCGAGCAGCTGCTCGCCCCGTACGTACGGCGCAAGGACGAGCAGGAGTCACCGGCCGGCGCGCAGGTCGTCCGGATGCTGCGCTACCTGCTGCCCGAGCCCGGCGACGACCCGGCGACGTCGTGACCACCGTCGACACCGCGCCACCGCCGGCCCTGCACCGCGACCGGCGGTTCCGCACCTTCTGGATCGGCGAGACGATCTCCCAGTTCGGTGACCGGATCAGCGAGCTGGCGCTGCCGCTGATCGCCGTCTCCCTGCTCGCCGCGACCCCTGCGCAGGTCAGTGTCCTCACCGCGCTGATCTGGCTGCCCAACCTGCTGGGCCTGTTCCTGGGCGCGTGGGTGGACCAGCGCACCCGCAAGCGCCGGCTCCTGATCATCGCCGACCTGGTCCGCGCGGCGGTGCTGCTCAGCCTGCCGGTGGCCTACCTCTTCGACGCGGTCACCCTCACCCAGCTCTACCTGGTGGCGCTGCTGACCGGCGCCGGGGCGGTGCTGTTCGCCATGGCGCGCCAGGCGTTCTTCGTCGCGTTGGTGCCGCCGTCGGCCTACGTCGACGCGACCAGCAAACTGAGCATGAGCCGCGCCGTGTCCTTCATGGCCGGCCCTGCCGTCGGCGGTGGACTGGTCCAGGCGCTGAGCGCGCCGGTCGCCGTCATCGTCGACGCGGTGTCGTTCCTCGGGTCCGCGCTGCTGATCGGCCGCATCCCGGTGACCGAGGCGCCTCCGCCGCCACGGCGGTCGTCCACTCTCGGCCTCGTCCGCGAAGGTCTCGTGCTGGTGCTGCGCCACCCGGTGCTGCGCGCCGCGCTCGGCTGCACCAGCACCGTCAACTTCTTCTCCTTCATCGCCACCGCGTTGCTGGTGCTGTACGCGAATCGCGAACTCGACCTGTCCGCCGGCGCCATCGGCATCGCGTTCGGCGCCGGCGCGATCGGCGGGCTCGCGGGCGCGGCACTGGCGCCCCGGGTCTCCCGCGCCATCGGATTGGGCCGTACCGCGATGATCGGCGCGGTGCTCTTTCCCGCGCCGCTGGCGCTGACCGCGCTGGTGACCGGGCCGACCTGGGCGAAGGTGGCCACGCTGGCGGCCATCGAGCTGGTCTCCAGCGTCGGGGTGATGCTCATGGACGTCAACCTGAACGCCCTCATCACCGCGGTCACGCCCGACGACGCACGGGGCCGCCGGGCCGGCGCGTACGGCGCGGTCAACTACGGGATCCGGCCGCTCGGCGCGCTGGTCGGTGGCGCGCTGGGCACGACCATCGGGCTGCGGCCGACGCTCGTCGTCGCCGGCCTGGGCGGCGCGCTCGCCGTTTTCTGGCTGCTCGCGTCGCCGGTGCGCCACATCGCCAGCCTCGATACGGCGACCTGACCCCTCCGGCAGACCACCGGCCGTGCGGCGGGCGCCGCACCGCCGGTGGGGAGCGCCCGACGCACAGGGGCCGCCATCGCCTGAGCGGCCCCGGGCAGCTCAGTCCGCGGGGGCCAGCAGCAACCGGGCCAACTCCGCGGGCTGGGAGACCATCGGCCAGTGGCCGGTGGCCATCGTGACCAGTCGCCAGTGCTCGCTGGTCAGCAGGGCGGCCACGGTGTCGTTGGGCTCGGGCCCGTCGAGCAGGCACTTGACGTACGTGGTCGGCAGCTCGCCGAGCGGGCGGGTCAGCACGGCCGGCTCGGTCAGCGTGGCGGCGGGGTGCGGGGTGAAGCCCTTGGTCAACCGGGCGACCTGCTCGTCGGTGAGCCCCTGGCCGTCGAGCTCGGCCGCGCTCAGCGGCGGCCAGTAGCCGCCGTTGTCGGCGAGCAACGACTCCAGCGCCGCCGGGCCCTGCCACCAGCCGGACGCGAACGACCCGCCGTCGACCGGCACCTCCGAGTCGACGAAGACCACCCGGCTCAGCCGGTCGCCGATCCGCCCGGCGGCCTGACCCACCGGGATGCCCGAGTAGCTGTGCCCGACCAGCACCACGTCGCGCAGGTCGCGCCGCTCGATCTCACCGACGATGTCCTGCACGTGGGTCTGCTGCCCGGCCGGCACACCCTGCTTCTCGGCGAGGCCGGAGAGGGTCAGCGGATGGGTGCCGTGGCCGGCCGCGCGCAGCGGCGGCAGCACCTCGTCCCACGCCCACGACCCCAACCACGCCCCTGCCACCAGTACGAATTCAGCCATGGACCGGACCCTAGCCGGGCCCTCCGACATCGCCGCCGCACCCGCCGAGCGGTCGTTCGTTCAGCAGTGGTCCAGTGCGGGCGGGCCGGCGTCGACCGGCATCCGGTAGATCCGGACCGGGTAGTCGACGGCGGCGCGTCCGCCGTTGAGCCCGGCGGTCAGGTGCAACTGGGCGGCCGGCAGCCAGAGCCGGGCGTCGGCGTCGATCCACATGGCGTCCACCCAGGCGAGCCGGGAGTCGGCGACGAGTGTGCGCACGGTGCGGTCCGGCGCCAGGGCGAGTATGCGCCGTCGTTCCACATCGCTGAGGTAGATGGTGCCGGCGGCGTCGATCGCCGTACCGCCGGTGCTCGGGGTGTCGAACCACCGTTCGACCCGCCGGCCCAGCTCGTCCGCGGACATCGACGGGTCGTCCAACCACCGGGTGCCGATGCGGGACATCCCGCCGGAGGCCGGTTGGTAGTACAGCCACCGGCCGTCGGGGGACACCTCCACCTGGTCGGCGTGCACGTGGACCTCGCCGCCGTCGGGGTCGCGCAGCGGACGGCCGTCCGCCACCAGGCGCCCGCCCACGGTGCTCGGATGTCCGTCCAGAACCCGCCTGGCCCGCCCCGAGTCGAGGTCGAGCACGATCAGGCCCGGCGAACCGGCGTCGGTCAGGTAACCGACGCCGTCGTGGAACCGGACGTCGTCGACGTAGCTGGTGGGGTGCACCGCCGACTCCAGGTGGTAGATCCGGTCGACCCGGTCGCTGTCCGGGTCGACCACGATCAGCCGGGCCCCGCCCGGGACCTGCCGGGTGCCGATCCCCGGCGCGCCCGCGTCGATGATCCACAGCCGGCCGTCCGGGCCGGCACGCAGCCCGTTGACGGTGACGAACGCGGTGTCCGGTGGCTGATCGGCCTGATTCCACGCGGCATCCGGGTACGGGTCGCGCCGGCCGTCCGGCAGTGCCTCGGCGACCCGCACGCCCGGCCCGTCCGCCGACGGGTAGCTCAGAAAGATGCGCCCCCGCAGGGTCGTCACGCCCGTGCACACCCGGTCCTCGGCGAGCACCGGCGTCAGTCGAGGGTCCTCCTCGGTGGGCAGCGTGGACACGGGACCGCTCCTCACTCGCCCGACGGCGTCGTGGGCGCCAACCGGTGGCCGGGGGAGCCGACCACCCGGCGCGCGGTATCCCCGGGTCGTGCCGCCCGAAACCGGCGGCCCGTGGGTCGCCGCCGACCGCCACCCGCCCGGCGGGGCGCTCAGCCGGGTGGCGGGGCGGGTCGGTCCACCAGGGCCGCGAGTCGCTTCGGGGCGAGCAGGCAGTAGCTCTCGGTCAGCAGCTCGGCGACCTCGTCCCAGCCGGTGTCGTCGTCCACGACCATGCCGAGCACGGTCGGGCCCCACTCCGGCTTGTAGAAGGGATGCCCGCTGGCCACCAGCCCGGCGATCTCGTCGGGCGGTGAGCGGAAGATCAGCAGGCAGGTCGGGCGGTCCACGTCCGCGGCGCGCGCATGGGCGGCCTGGTGGTCGGGATCGACGGTGAGCACGTGGGCGAAGGTCCGCTTGCGGATCCGCCAGCGGGTGCCCACCCACGCCGGCTCCTCGTACGTCTCCGGCAGCCCGAGGCAGATCGGCCGCAGCCGGTCGAGGACCTCGGGTGGGACGTCTCCAGGTTCGGTCACGGTCCGCGACCCTAGCCGGGCGATACGACAGGTCACCGTCTCCCACGGCGGTACGGGCGTACGGGACGTGTGTCGACGGACTAGCGAGTGAGCAGGGCAGACGTCAATAGACCTACGTGCATGAAATTGAGAGCGATCGGCATCCCGGGTCATCGGTGTCGGCTGATGGCCGTGACACCTACAGCGATGCCAGGATTGCTCGTGGTAACAAGTTCTGCCACACCGTTACGCGCCGTCGTCGTCGCGTCGACCGGGAGCCGATGTCGTGATCCGACCCAGCGGACAACTGTGACCGCCGTTCCGAACGCCGGCCCGGACCGTCCGACCAGTGTTCCCGCCGAGGTGCTGCGCCGGGCCGCCGCGTACCCCGAACGACCCGCGGTCGTCGACCGGCACGGCACCCTGCGGTACCGCGATCTGGTGACCGAGGCGACCGTCCTGGCCGGGGCTCTCGCCCGCGAGCTGCCCCCGCCGGCGACCGGACACCCGGACCCGGTCGTGGCGGTGCTGCAACCACGCACCGCCGCCGCGGTCGTCGGCCCGCTCGCCGCCATGTTCTGCGGCGCCGCCTTCCTGCCGCTGGACCCGTCGTCGCCGCCGGCCCGGATCGCCCAGATCCTGGCCGACGCGCGGTGCCGGGTCGCGGTCGCCGCCGAGGAGCTCGTCGAGCGGCTGCCCGCCGGGGTCACCGTCGTCCGGGCCGGTCAGGAGGAGCACCTGCGGCTGCCCGAACCGGACGACCTGGCGTACCTCATCTCCACCTCGGGGTCGACCGGCCGTCCAAAGCAGGTCGAGGTCGCCCACCGGAGCTTGTGGACCGTGCTGGACTGGTACGCGCGGTTCTTCCGGCTCGGCCCGGGGGTGCGCACCGCGGCCTTCGCCGGCCTGGCCTTCGACGCCGCCCTGCTGGACATCTGGGCGCCGCTGATCCGTGGCGCGACGGTGGTGCTCGCCGACGAGGAGGTGGCGCGGGACCCGGAGCGGATCGCCGAGGCCCTGCGCGGGGTGGACCACTGCTTCCTCAGCACCCCGCTGGCCGAGCAGCTGCTGCGCTCCGACGTGGACACCGGCCGGCTGCGCACCCTGGCCACCGGAGGCGACCGGCTGCGGCTCTGGCCACCCACCGGCTTCGGCGCGGCGGTGCACAACCTGTACGGGCCCACCGAGGCGACCATCCTGGTCACCGCCACCGATGACCTGCGCCGCTACGCCGACCGGGGCGGGCCGCCGCCGATCGGCCGAGCGGTCGCGGGCGCCCTGCTGACCCTGGACGGCGAGGTCGAGGGGGAGCTGGTGATCGGCGGGCCGGTGCTGGCCCAGGGTTACCGGGCGGGCACCGAAACCGCCACGGCGTTCGGGACCGGCCCCGACGGCGTCTCGCGGCACTACCGGACCGGGGACGTCTGCCGCCGGGACGCCGCCGGTGAGCTGCACTTCGTCGGCCGCGTCGACGGCCAGGTCAAGATCCGTGGTCAGCGCATCGAGCTGCGCGAGGTGGAGAGCGCCCTGCTGGAGCTGCCCGGGGTCGGTCAGGCGGCCGCCGAGCCCGTGCACCGCGCCGGGGCGGCGCTGCTGGTGGCCTGGGTGACTGGTCCGGTCACACCCGAGGCGGTACGCGCCGGGCTGCGCGACCGGCTGCCCGCGGCGATGGTGCCGCACACGGTGGACGTCCGGGACGCTCTGCCGCTGACCCCGAACGGCAAGCTGGACCGGGCCGCGTTGCGTGCCGACACCGAGCGGTGCTGGTCGGCCGAGGACGCCGCCACACCGCCCTCGGCCGAAACGACGGTGACCGATCCGGCCGGGGCCGCGGTGGCCGAGGCGTGGCGGGCCGTCCTCGGCACGCCCCCACGTCCGGAGGACGACTTCTTCCTGTCCGGCGGGGACTCGCTGCTCGCGGTGCGGCTCACCGCCCAGCTCCGGCAGGGGCTGCGGATCGAGGTACGGGCGGCGCTGCTCTACCAGCACCGCCGCTACGCCGACTACCTCGCCGCGGTACGGGCGCTGGGCGCGGACGAGGCCGGTGCGACGCGGTGACCGGCACCCTGCTCACCCGCCTGCTCACCGCCGGCCGGCGGCGCCCCGAGGCGATCGCCGTGCACGCCGACGACGGCCGGGTCAGCTGGGGACGGCTGCTCGACCTGGCCGGTCGGTACGCCGCCAGCTACCGGGCGTACGGCGTCGGCCCGGGCCACCGGGTCGGAGTGCTGCTCGAACCGGGGCCCCACGCGGTGGCCGCCGCGGTCGGCGCGTTCGCGGTGCGGGCGGCGTACGTGCCGCTGGACCCGGCCCAGCCGCCGGCCCGGATCGGCACGCTGGTCGACGTGGCCGACCCCCTGCTGGTGGTGGCCGAGTCCGCCGTGCCGGGGCGGCCGGTGCTCCGCCCGGCCGCCGTCGTCGGCCGACCGGGCTTGCCGCTCGCGGACATCGGGGCACCGTCCGACGTGGCGTACGTCGTGCACACGTCCGGCTCGACCGGCGTCCCGAAGGCGGTACAGGTCGAGCACGCCAACCTGACCAACCTGCTCGTCGACCTGGACGAGCGGGCCCCGGTGCCGGCCGGGCACACCGGCACCTGGTGGACCCGGCCCTCGTTCGACGTGGCGGTCTGGGAGTGCCTCGCGCCGCTGAGCCGCGGCGGGACCGTGCGGGTGGTCCCGGCCGCGGCCCGCCACGACGGTGCCGCGCTCGCCGCGTTCCTGGACGTGTGTGGGGCGCAGAGCGCCTACGTGCCGCCGGCGTTCCTGCCGGAGCTGCACGCGCTGCTGCGCGCCGAGTCGGGCGCGCTGTCCGGCCTGCGCCGGCTGCTGGTCGGGGTGGAGCCCATTCCCCGCTCCCTACTGGAGGCGATCGCCCGCAGCCGGCCCAACCTCACCGTGGTCAACGGGTACGGGCCGGCCGAGACCACCATCTGCTGCACCCTGTACGTGCTGCCCCACCACGGCGCGACGCCCGGCGAACGCACCCCGATCGGCACCCCGGTCCGGGGCACCACGCTGCTGCTGCGCCACGCCGACGGGTCGTACCACCGCACCGGCACCGGGGAGCTGGTCGTCGCGGGCGCGGCGGTTGCCCGAGGCTACCTGCGTGCGCCGGCCGGAGCCCCCGCGTTCATCGCGGACCCGACGCAGCTCGACCGTCGCGCCTACCGCACCGGCGACATGGTACGCACGCTGCCCGACGGCAACCTGCTCTTCCTCGGCCGCGCCGACCGGCAGGTCAAGATCCGTGGGTTCCGGATCGAGCCGGCGGAGGTGGAGGCGGTGCTGCGCGGCCTGCCCGGGGTGCGGGACGTGGTGGTCGCCGCCCGGCGGCTCTCCGGAGCCGGTGACGTGCTGGTGGCGTACCTGGCGGTGGAGCCGGGCAGCGGGCTCACCGAGCGCGCCGCGCGCGGGTACGCGGCCGAGCGGCTGCCGGCGTACGCGGTGCCGGCCGCGGTGCTGCTGCTGTCCCGGCTGCCGCTCACCCCGCACGGCAAGTACGACCACGACCAGCTCGCCGCCCAGCCACTGCCCGCTGCCGTGCCCGGCCCCGGCGCTCCGGCGAATCTGTCGGACGACCCGCTCGACACCGGGCGGCGGTCCGGGTCGCTCGAGCTGGTGCTGGCCACCTGGCGTCGGTTGCTGCCGGTGCGCGACGTCCGCGCCGGGGACAGCTTCGTCGCGCTGGGCGGCACCTCGCTGGCCGCCGCCCGCGCGGCGGCCTGGCTCAGCGAGCGCACCGGTGTCCCGGTGAGCGCCGGCGACGTGCTGCGGGCCGACGACGCCGCCACGCTCGCCCAACGGCTCGCCGGTCCGGCCGGACCCGATCCGGTCCCCGTCGGCGGAGCGGGCCCGGTCACCGCTGGCGGACGCGGCCCGGTCGGGGCGCGGCAGGCGCCACTGACCCCCGAGCAGCTCGGTGTCTGGCTGCACGACGAGCTCCACCCCGGCAGCACCCTCTACTGCGAGCCGGTCCGCTTCGGCACCGACGCGCCGGTGGACCTGCCCCGGTTGGTCGACGCGTTGCGCCGGGCGCTGGCCGGGCATCCCGCGTTCGGCGCCGGACTGCGGCTCGTCGACGGGCTGCCCGAGCTGGTGCTCGACCGGCACCAGCCGGAGGTGCGGGTGCGCCGGTTCGCCGACCCGGCCGAGCTCGACGCCGCCGTGCGGGCCCACGCCGAGCGGCCCTTCGACACCACCGCCGAACCGCTGCTGCGCTGCGCGGTGCTCACCACCGGGCGGCGTACCGAGCTGCTGCTGGTCTGGCACCACCTGGTGGTGGACGCCTGGTCGCTGCGGCTGCTCCTGGCCGACGTCACCCGCTGCCACGCCGACCCGGCCTGGTCGCCTCCGGTGTCCGCCACCACCGTGTGCGACCTGGGGCTGCGCCGGTCGGCGTGGGTGGCGGGCGAAGCGGGTCAGGCAGCCGTCGCGGCGGCCGTGGCCCGGGTCCGCGATGTGCCGGAGCCGGCGCCCGCCGCCCACGCCGGGCGGACCGTGCTGACCCGGCCGGTGCGGGCGTCGGCCGCCGCGTTGTCCCGTCCCGGCGGCGGCACCGCCACCGAGCTGGTCGCCGCCGCGTACGCCCGCGCCCTGGGCGGGCTGCTGGACCGGGACACCGTGCTGATCGGCTGCGCGAGCGACACCCGCCGGGCCGCCGACGAGTTCGACGTCGCCGGGTACGCGGTGAACACCGTCCTGCTGCGCTGCGACGACGTGCGAGCCGGTGACTGGGCCGACCTGGCCGACCGGGTCGGCGGGCACCTGCGCCGGGTGGCGGCCGAGCAGGCCCCGTTCGTGGTGGTGGCACGGGAGGTACGGCGCGGCACCGGAGCGCCGCCGGGGACCTACCCGACGTGCTACCTCGACTCAGTGGAGGAACCGGAGCTGGTCACCGGCGCGGTTCGCTGGCAGCGGCGGGAGCTGCACCGCGCCGCGAACCGCTTCCCGCTCTGCCTCACCCTGCGCCACGCGGCGTCCGGCGCGCTGTCGATCCTCGTCGAGGCCGACGGCGGGCTGCTCGACCGGCCCGCCGTCACGGCGCTCGCCACCGCCGTCACCGATCAGCTCGAGGCGTACGCACAAGGAGATCCCGATGGCACGGACGATCGCGTTGCAGCAGGTCGCCGACGGACGGGCCGGGTGCCTGCTGACGATTGAGTTCCCCGGCGACTCCACCGGGGCCGGCCTGGCCGCGGCGCTCGCCACGGCCGAGACGGACGCCTCGCGCGGCCACCGGCCAGCCGGTACGGACCGGCACCAGGTGTGGCGGCTGGACCCGGTGACCAGTGTGGAGCTGGACGGCGGGCTGCCCGACCACGCCACCCTGGCCAACGCCGCCTCGGCCGAGTTCCTGCGCCGCCGGCCGACCGGCTCGGGCCCGCTCACCGTGGTCGGCTACTGCAGCGCGGCGGTCTTCGCCGGGCACCTGACCCGAGCCCTGGTCGAGGCCGGGTCGCCACCGGACGCGCTGGCCCTGGTGGCGGCAACCGTGCCCGACGAGCGGGCCGCCTGGCGGGAGTACGCCACGCTGCACCGCAAGCTGACCGGCGAGGCCGCGCCGCCGCCCGTCCCGGCCGAGCCGCACGTGGTCGTCGCGCGCTGGCGGGCCGAGCTGGGCGGGCACGCCCGCGCGTTCGTCGCCGCGCAGGGCTTCCCGCCGGCCGAGGCGGAGACCGCCGCGCAGGAGATCACCGGCCGCTACCTGGCCTGGCTGTGGTTCCTGCTGGACGCCGCGCGGGCCGGCGAGGCACGGGTGCCCTGCCCGGTCACCGTGCTGGCCGACGACGCGCAGGCTCTCGACCGGCTGGCGTACCGGCCGGCCGTCGCGGTCTCTCGCCCGGCGACGGGCCACACGACAGCACCAGACCACAGCGGCGCCGGCGTGGGAGCCGGCGCGGACGACGGGGGAACAGCATGACGACGAACGGACAACCGGCACGGGCCGACGCACTCGGACGGGTCGTCGCGGACGCCTGGGGAGCGGCGTTGGGCGTGGACGGGCTCACCGGACAGGACCACTTCTTCGAGCGCGGCGGCGACTCGCTCGCCGCCGCCCGGATGGCCGCGCGGCTGCGTACCGCGCTGGACGTGCGGGTGCCCCTCAACGCGGTCTTCGAGCACCCCACCCTGGGTGGGTTCACCACGGCGCTGCGCGCCGAGCACGGACCGGCGGTGGACGAGGCTGCCGCTCTGTACCTGAGCGTGCTCGCCTGCTCGGACGCGGACGCCGAGGCGCTGATTGGACGCCTCGATGACTGACCTGCTCTCGCCGCGCAAGGCCGCGCTGCTGGCGGCCCTGCGCGCCCGCCGGGCCGCCGAGACCACCGAGGCATCCGCCACCCCGGACGGCACCGGGCACGGGCCGGCGGGTTCCCGGGTGGTCTCCGCCGGTCAGCGGCAGATGTGGTATCTCGACCAGGCCAACCCGGGCGACCCCGCGTACCTGGCGCCGGTGGCGTACCGGCTGCGCGGGCCACTGAACGTGCCGGCCCTCGCCGCGGCCGTGGACGCCCTGGTGGCCCGGCACGAACCGGTGCGCACCACGCTGCGCCTCGACGACGGCGACCTGGTGCCGGTGCTCCGGCCGCCCGGCACCGGGTTGCTGCGGCTCGCCGACCTGACCGGCCTGCCCGGGGCGGCCCGGGAGGCCGAGCTGAACGCCCGGCTGGCCGCCGAGGCCGCCACCCCGCTCGACCTGACCGACGGCCCGGTGCTGCGGGCCACCCTGTTCCGGCTCACCGACACCGAGCACGTGCTGGCGCTGACCGTCCACCACGTCGCGGTCGACGAGTGGTCGCTGCGGATCGCGGCAGCCGAGCTCGCCGAGGGGTACGCCGCGCACCAGGCCGGACGGCTACCCGAGGTGCCCGACCTGCCGATGTCCTACCAGGACTGGGCCGGGCGCCAGCGGCGCTGGTTGGCCGGCCCGCAGGCCGCCGCGCAGCGGGACTGGTGGCGGGAGCGACTGGCCGGCGCGCCCCCGGTGCCCGAGCTGCCCGGCGGCCTCGCCCGGTCGACCGCGCCCACCAACGCGGGCGCTACCCGGGTCGTGCCGCTGGACGTACCGACGGAGACGCTGCGGGCGGCCTGCCGCCGGCTCACCGTCACCCCGTACCTGCTGCTGTTCGCCGCGTTCCAGGTGCTGTTGGCCCGCTGGACCGGCAGCGACGACGTGCCGGTCGGCACCCCGGTCGGCAATCGCCGCGACCCGGACACCGAGCCGCTGGTCGGCCTGCTCGTCAACACCCTGGTGATCCGCGCCGACCTGACCGGCGACCCCAGCTTCGCGGAGCTGACCACCCGGGTCCGCGCCGCCGTGCTCGCCGCGCAGGAGCGGCAGGAGTTGCCGTTCGAGGAGCTGGTCGCCGTCGCCCGCCCGGCCCGCCGCGCCGGGCATGACCCGCTGTTCCAGGTGATGTTCCTGTACGCGGACGCCACCGCGCCGCCGCCGCTGCCCGGCATCGAGGTGAGCCCGATCGAGGTCCCGACGGCCACCGCCAAGTTCGACCTGACCGTGGCGGTACGGCCCGGCCCCGGCGGGCTGGAGGCCGCGCTGGAGTACCGCACCGACGTGTTCGACGCCGCCACGGTGGACCGGTTCGCCGCGGCCTTCCGTACCCTGCTCGCCGACCTGCTCGCCGACCCGGACGCTCCGGTGCGCGCCGCCCGGCTGATCACCGACGCCGACCGCGAGCTGATCCTGTGCACCTGGAACGACACCGCCACCGACGCACCTGAGGTCGGCTCGGTGCACGCCCTGATCGAGCGGCAGGCCCGCCGCCACCCCGACGCGGTGGCGGTCACCGACGGGGCGCGGACGTTGACCTACCGCGAGGTGAACGTCCGGGCCGACGCGCTCGCCGCGACCCTGCGGGAGCGCGGCGTCGGTGTCGGCGATCTCGTGGGCATCCTGCTGGAACGCACCGCCGCGCTGCCGGTGGCGATCCTCGCGGTGCTCAGGGCCGGCGCCGGGTACGTGCCGCTGGATCCGGCGCACCCGCCCGCCCGGCTGCGCTGGGTGCTCGACGACACTGCCGCGCGGGTGGTGCTCACCTCGGCCGCGCTGCGCTCCCGGCTGCCGGCCGGCCTGGCCGAGCCGGTCGAGGTGGACCTGAGCGCGCCGGTCACGCCACCCGACAGGGTGCCCCCGGTGCCGGTCGGCCCCGACGATCTGGCGTACGTCATCCACACCTCCGGGTCCACCGGGCGCCCCAAGGGCGTGCTGGTCACCCACGAAGGCGTGGTCAACTACCTGCGCTGGGCCGCCGCGGCGTACCGGATCGGGCCGGGCGACGAGGTGCCGGTGCACTCCTCGGTCGGCTTCGACCTCACGGTGACCAGCCTGCTGGTGCCGCTGGCCGCCGGCGGCACCGTGCACCTGCTCGACGACGACGCGGGCCCGGCCGGCCTCGGCGCGGCGCTGCTCGACCGGACCAGCCCGTACGGCCTGGTCAAGCTCACCCCGGCTCAGTTGGAGATCGTCAACCGGCAGGTCACCGAGGCCGGGGCGCCCGGCCGGACCCGGCTGTTCGTGATCGGCGGGGAGAAACTGCGCGCCGACCAGGTCGCGCTCTGGCGGGCGCACGCCCCGGGCACCCGGCTGATCAACGAGTACGGCCCGACCGAGACGGTGGTCGGCTGCGCCGTGTACGAGGTCGGCCGGGACACCCCGCAGCACGGCTCGGTGCCGATCGGCCGGCCGATCGCGAACACCCAGCTGTACGTGCTGGACGACCGACTCGACCCGGTCCCGGCCGGCCTGCCCGGCGAGTTGTACGTCGGCGGGGCCGGCGTGGCCCGCGGCTACCTCAACCGGCCCGGCCTGACCGCCGACCGGTTCGTGCCGGACCCGTTCGGGGGCGGCGGGCGGCGGCTCTACCGCACCGGTGACCTGGCGCGGTACCGCCCGGACGGCACGCTGGAGTTCCTGGGCCGCGCCGACCGACAGATCAAGCTGCGCGGCCACCGCATCGAGCCCGGCGAGGTGGAGGCGGCGCTGCGCCGGCTGCACCCCGCTGGTGACGTCGCTGTCGTGCTGCGGCACGACGACCCGGACGACCCTCGGCTGGTCGCCTACCTCACCGGCGACCCGGATCGGGCCGCGCTGCGCGCCGGTCTGCGCGCGGAGCTGCCGGAGCACCTGGTGCCGGCCGCCTTCGTGGGCGTACCCGCCCTGCCGCTGACCGGCAACGGCAAGCTCGACGCGTCCGCCCTCCCCGCACCGGCGGCGGACGGCACCGACAGCGGGCGCCCGCCGACCAGTGACCCGACCGGTGCCGGCGGGACCGTCGCTGCTCCCGACGACGAGCCGCGCCGGCCGGCGGTGGGCGCGGGGGCGTCGGCCGGCGACCGGGCGGAGGCCCGGAGGTTGGTGGTCGAGGTGTGGCGCGAGGTGCTCGGCGTGCCCCGAGTCGGCGAGCGGGACAACTTCTTCGACCTCGGTGGACACTCGCTGCGGCTGCTGGCCGTCCACCGGCTGCTGGTCGACCGGCTCGGCCCGGTGGTGACGGTCACCGACCTGTTCCGGCACACCACCGTCGAGGCGCTGGCCGACGTGCTGGCCAACGCCGCGTCAACCGTCCTGGCTGACCCCGCCGCGGAACGTGCCCAGGTGGCGCCCCGGCCGGTACCGGCGCCCACCCGGACCGCGCCGCCGGCCGACGCGATCGCCGTGGTCGGGATGGCCTGCCGCTTCCCCGGGGCCCGGACGCCCGAGGAGTTCTGGCGGATCATCCGCGACGGCGTCGACACGGTCCGCGAGTTCAGCACCGTGGAACTGCTCGCCGACGGAGCCGACCCCGCACTCGTCGACGACCCGGCGTACGTGCGCCGGGGCAGCGAGCTGGCCGACATCGACCGCTTCGACGCGGCCTTCTTCGGTTTCACGCCCCGGGAGGCGCAACTGCTCGACCCGCAGCACCGGTTGCTGCTGGAGTGCGCCTGGGAGGCGTTGGAACGCGCCGGGCACGACCCGGAGGCGTACCCGGGGCAGGTCGGGCTGTTCGCCGGCTCCGGGCGTAGCACCTACCTGCTGGAACACCTGCTCACCGACCCGGACCTCGTGGACGCGGTGGGCGGCTACCAGCTCGCGCTGAGCAACGACAAGGACTTCCTGACCAGCCGGGCGTCGTACAAGCTGAACCTCACCGGGCCGAGCGTCAGCGTCAGCACCGCCTGCTCCAGTTCGCTGGTCGCCGTGCACCTGGCCCGTCAGAGCCTGCTCACCGGCGAGTCCGACCTGGCGGTCGCCGGCGGTGTGAGCGTCGTTCCGGCGCAGCGGCGGGGCTACCTGCACCACGATGGCGGCCTGTTCTCCCCGGACGGGCACTGCCGGCCGTTCGACGCCGATGCCCGGGGCGCCATCGCGGCCAGCGGCATCGGGCTGGTCGTCCTGCGCCGACTCACCGACGCGATCGCCGACGGCGACCTGATCCACGCCGTCATCCGCGGCTCGGCGGTGAACAACGACGGCGCCCGGCGGGCCGGCTACTCCGCCCCCGGTGTCGCCGGGCAGGTCGAGGTGGTCAGCCGGGCGCTGGCCACCGCCGGCGTGAGCCCGCGCGACATCGGCTACCTGGAAGCGCACGGCACCGGCACCCTGTTCGGCGACCCCATCGAGGTCAACGCGCTCACCGAGGCGTTCCGGCGCGGCACCGCCGACCGGCAGTTCTGCGCGCTCGGTTCGGTCAAGGCCAGCATCGGGCACACCGACGCCGCCGCCGGGGTGGCCGGGCTGATCAAGGCCGTGCTGGCGTTGCGACACCGCACGCTGCCGCCGGCGGTGAACGTCCGGCGGCCCAACCCGGCGATCAACCTGGCGGACAGCCCCTTCGATCTGCCGGCGCAGGCCCGGCCCTGGCGGGCCGACGGTCAGCCCCGCCGGGCAGCCGTCAGCTCATTCGGAATGGGCGGCACCAACGCGCACCTCGTGCTGGAGGAGGCGCCCGAACCGGCCACCCCGCCCACCCCGACACCGGTCGGGCCGGAGCTGCTGGTGCTCTCCGCGCGGACACCCGCCGCGTTGGAGCGGGCCACCGAGGCGCTGCGGCGACACCTCGACGCGTACCCCGGGCTGGGGTTGCCGGAGGTGGCGGCGGCGTTGGGCCGGCGGCAGTCGATGGCGTACCGGCGGGCCGTGGTCTGCGGCGACCGCGCTGACGCGGTCGACGCGCTGGCCACGCCGGAGCGGCTGCTCAGCGCCGCGCCGGACCGGACCGACGCGGGGCTGGCCTTCGTCTTCCCGGGCCACGGCGCGCAGCATCCCGGGATGGGGGCCGGGCTGTACCGGGCCGAGCCCGGCTACCGGGCCGTGGTGGACGAGTGCGCGGACCTGCTGCGCGGGCCGCTCGGGCTGGATCTGCGCCGGGTGCTCGTCCCGGATTCGGACGACCTCGACGTCGCGTCGCGACTGCTGGCCGAACCCCGGATCATCCAACCCGCGCTCTTCGTCACCGAGTACGCGCTCGCCCGGCTGCTGCTCGACCGGGGGCTGCGGCCCGAGCTGCTGGTCGGGCACAGCCTCGGCGAGTACGTGGCCGCCTGCCTCGCCGGGGTCTTCGACCTCGCCGACGCGCTGCGGCTGGTCCACGCCCGCAGCCGACTGTCCCAGTCCACCGAGCCGGGGGCGATGCTCGCCGTCGCCCTGCCCGAGGCGGACGTCGCCGCGCTGCTCGGCCCGGAAATCTCACTCGCGGCGGTCAACGCGCCCGAGTTGTGTGTGTTGTCCGGCCGCCCGGCGGCACTGGACGCGTTGGCCGCTCGACTGCGCGCCGAGAAGGTCGAGTGCCAGCCGCTCCCGGCCGACCGGGGCGTCCACTCCGCGCTGCTCGACCCGGTGCTCGACGAGTTCCGGGCCGAGGCCCGCCAGGTCACCTACCGGGCGCCCCGGCTGCCGTTCCTGTCCAATGTGACCGGAGCGGAGGCCACCGCCGAGCAGGTCACCGACCCGGAGTACTGGGTGCGGCACCTGCGCGGCACGGCTCGCTTCGCCGACTGCGCCGCGCTGCTGGCCCGAACCGAACTGATGGTCGCCGAGGTCGGCCCGGGGCACACCCTCGGCGGGCTGGTCGGCCAGGCCGGCGTCGCACCACACCGGGTGGTGCCGGTGATGCGCCACCCCCGCAGCGACGGCGACGACCAACGGATCGCGTTGACGGCGGTGGGTCGGCTGTGGCTGGCCGGGGTGCCAGTCGACTGGTCCGCCTTCCACGGCGGACCGCGGCGCCGGGTGGAGCTGCCGACCTACCCGTTCGAGCGGCAACGGCACTGGATCGAGCGCGGCGCACGGACGCAGCTGGCCAGCGGCGTCGCCGCCACGGCCGAGCCGGAGCCGACGGACCTGGCGACCGGCAACCGGCCGGCCCTGCCGAACGCCTTCGTGGCACCCCGCGGCCCGGCCGAGCGGGCCGTGGCGGCGATCTGGACGGAGCTGCTGGGCATCGCACCGGTCGGTGCGCACGACGACTTCTTCGCGTTGGGCGGGCACTCGTTGCTCGCCACTCAGCTCGTCGTACGGGTGCACGCCCGGCTCGGGGTGGCGCTGCCGATCGAGACGGTCTTCGCGACGCCGACCGTCGCCGGCATCGCCGCCGCGTTGCCCACCACCGTCGAGCCGGCGGCGGGCGACGCCGAGGCCCCGCCAGCCCCTGCCGTGGGCGTCGAGCCCCGGGTCCAGCCGTCCGAGCGCATCCCGCGTGGCCCGGCCGGCCCCGCGCCGGTCTCCTCCGGCCAGCGCCGGCTCTGGTTCCTCGAACAGGTCCACGACCAGGTGGCGTACGTGGCGTTCAGCGCCCTGCGCCTGCACGGCGACCTGCGCGTGGACGTGCTGGGCGCAGCGCTCACCGAACTGGTCCGCCGTCACGACGTGCTGCGGACGGTGTTCGAGCCGGGGCCGGACGGCGGCGACCCGGTGCAGGTGGTCCGCCCCGCCGAACCCTTGCCGCTGGCCGTGCGGGAGCTGCCCGCCGGCCCGCCCGAGGCGGACGGCGACCTCGCCGAGCGGGAACGCGTCGCGCTCGTCGCGGTGGCCCGCGAGCCGTACGACCTGGCCACCGGCCCGCTGTTCCGCCCGGTGCTGTTCCGCAGCGCCCCCGACCGGCACGTGCTGGCGCTCGGCATGCACCACATCGTCTCCGACGGCTGGTCGCTCGGGGTGATCCGGGCCGAACTCGGCGCCCTCTACGACGCGTACCTGGACGGCGCGCCATCGCCGCTGCCCGAGCTGCCGCTGAGCTACGCCGACTACGCCCGCTGGCAGCGGACCCGCGCAGACGCCGATGACGGCCTCGCCTACTGGACGCGGCAGCTCGCCGGCGCGCCCACCGCCGTGGAGCTGCCCACCGACCGGCCCCGACCGCCGGTGCAGTCCTTCGACGGGGCGGTGGCCCGACGTACCCTCCCGGCGGAGCTGATCGAGCAGGTCCGGGAGCTGGGGCGGCAGCACGGCGCCACGCTCTACATGACGGTGCTCGCCGCCGTGCAGACGCTGCTGTACCGCTACACCGGCCAACGCGACGTCTGCGTCGGTTCGCCGGTGGCCGGCCGGGTCCGCGCCGAGCTGGAGCCGCTGGTCGGCTTCTTCCTCAACAGCCTCGTGCTGCGGACCACGCTGGAGGACGGGTGGGGCTTCGGCCGGCTGCTCGAGGACGTTCGCCGCACCGCGCTGGCCGCGTACGACCATCAGGAGGTGCCCTTCGAGCGGGTGGTGGACGCCCTCGATGTGCCCCGCGACCTGAGCCGCAACGCGCTGTTCCAGGTGATGGTGAACCTGCTCAACCTGCCGGACGAGCCGTTGACGATGGGCGGGCTGCGCGCCGAGCCACTCAGCGTGGAGAACGGCACCGCCCAGGTCGACCTCACCCTGTACGCGTACGACCGGCCGGAGGGGCTGCTCTGCTGCCTGGAGTACACGACCGCGCTCTACGACGAGGCCACCGCCCAACGGATGCTGGCACATCTCGAGCAGCTGCTGCGCGGGGTGGTCGCCGAGCCGGACCGGCCCCTGACCGAGGTGGAGATCCTCACCCCGGCCGAGCGGGAACGACAGCTCGTCGCCTGGAACGACACCGACCGGCCGGTGCCACCGGTGACGCTGACCGCGCTGGTGCAGGAGCAGGTGGCCCGCACCCCGGAGCGGCCGGCAGTCACCTTCGGGTCGACGACCCTGACGTACGCCCAGCTCAACGTGCGCGCCAACCGGCTCGCCCGGCGGCTGTGCCGGGTCGGGGTGGGGCGGGACACCACCGTGGCGGTGTCGCTGGAACGCTCCGCCGACCTGCTGGTCGCGCTGCTCGCCGTGCTCAAGGCCGGCGGCGCGTACGTGCCGCTGGACCCGTCGTACCCGCTGGACCGGCAGCGCTGGGTGCTCACCCACAGCCAGGCCGTCGCGCTGGTCACCGAGGCCGGGCCGGCGGAGTCCTTCGCCGACTTCCCCGGCCCGGTGCTGCGGGTCGACGCCCCCGGCGACGCCGTCGAGTCCTGCCATGACCTGGAGCCGGTGACCGCACCGGACGACCTGGCGTACGTGCTCTACACCTCGGGGTCGACCGGGCGTCCGAAGGGGGTGCGGGTCAGTCACGCCTCGGTGGTGAACCTGCTGACCGCGATGGCGGACGTCCCCGGGCTGAACGCCGACGACACCCTGGTCGCGCTGACCACGTTCGCCTTCGACATCTCGGTGCTGGAGCTGTTCCTGCCGCTGGTGGTGGGCGCCCGGGTGGTCGTCGCCGGTCGGGACGTCGGCTACGACGCGGGCGCGCTGGCGGAGCTGCTGCGCGCCGAGGAGGCCACCGTGCTCCAGGCTACCCCGGCGACATGGCGGCTGCTGCTGGCCGCCGGCTGGACCGGTGAGCCGGGCCTGCGGGCGCTCTGCGGCGGGGAGGCGCTGCCCGCCCCACTGGCCCGCGACCTGGCCCCCCGGGTCGGCGAGCTGTGGAACATGTACGGCCCGACCGAGGCGACCATTTGGTCCACCGTGGCCCGGATCGACGCCGACGCCGACGTCACCATCGGCCGTCCCATCGCCAACACCCGGGCGTACGTCCTCGACGGGGCCCTTCGGCCGGTGCCGGTGGGGGTGGTCGGCGAGCTGTACCTCGGCGGCGCCGGGGTGGCGCGGGACTACCTCGACCAGCCGGCGCTGACCGCGGACCGGTTCCTGCCCGACCCGTTCGACGCCCGGCCCGGCGCCCGGCTCTACCGCACCGGCGACCTGGCCCGGTACCGCCCGGACGGCCGGCTGGAGTGTCTGGGCCGCAACGACTCGCAGGTCAAGGTGCGCGGCTTCCGGATCGAGCTGGGTGAGATCGAGGCGGCCCTGCATCGGCACCCCGCCGTGCGGGAGAGCGCCGTCGTGGTCCGCGATCTGGACTCCGAGCCGGCCCTGGTCGGCTACCTGGCGTTGAACGCCGGCGCGGACGACCCGGGCGCCGGCGGCTGGCGGGCGTTCCTGCGCGAATGGCTGCCCGACCACATGGTGCCGGCGGTGTTCGTGCGCCTCGACGCGCTGCCGCTGACCGCGAACGGCAAGCTCGACCGGGCCGCGCTGCCGGCGCCGGAGCGCGGCGGCGCTCGTATCGGGGGCGAGTTGGCCGCGCCGGCCACGCCGGTGCAGGCGGCGCTCGCCGACCGCTGGGCGCAGGTGCTCGGCTACGACCGGGTGGGCATCGACGACGACTTCTTCGACCTGGGTGGGGACTCGTTCACCGCGATCCGGGCGCTGGCCGGCAGCGAGCCGCCGATCAGCGTGCTGGACCTGTTCCGCCACCCCACCATCCGAGGACTCACCGCGCACCTCGACGCGGACGCCGGCGCGCCGGCGCGGCTGTGGCACGAGCTGACCCCGTCGCGGAACGCCGCGCCGACGGTGACCGTGCTCTGCGTACCGTTCGCCGGCGCCGGCGCGGTCATCTTCCAACCGCTGGCCTCGGCCATGCCGGACCAGGTGGCCCTGCTCGCGCTGCAACGACCGGGGCACGACCTGAACCGGCCGGACGAGCCGGGGCTGGAGATGGACGAGCTGATCGACGCGTGTGTGGCGGAGGTGACCGCGGGCGTCAGCGGGCCGGTGATCATCTACGGGCACTGCATGGGTGGCGCCACGGCGGTGGAGTTGGGCCGACGGCTGGAACTGGCCGGCGTCGACCTGCGTCGGGTGGTGATCGGCGGGCACTTCCCGGCACCCCGACTGCCGGGCCGGCTCGCCGGTTGGTTCCGGCGGATCTTCCCGCTCGAGCGGTGGACCTCGAAGCGGCACGCGCTGGACTTCCTGCGCGCCATGGGGTTCTTCACCGACGTGCTCGACGAGCGGGAGAAGGACTTCCTGATGACGGTCTTCCTGGCCGACAGCCGGATGGGGGAGGAGTACTACACCGGCGCGTACGCCACCGGGCCGGAGAGCCGGCTCGCCACGCCGCTGGTCTGTGTGATCGGCACCAAGGACCGGGCCACCGAGCTGTACGAGGAACGCTATCTGGAGTGGACGTACTTCGCCGACACGGTGTCCCTGCGCACGATCGAGGGCGCCGGCCACTACTTCCAGAAGCACCAGGCGCCCGAACTCGCCGACATCATCCTGGCCGAGCCCGCTGAGCCGACCGAGCCCGCTGAACCCGCTGAGCCGACCGAGCGTGTGTCGGCGGGTGTTCCCGAGCCGGGCGCCCGGCTCGCCGGCCGGGTCGACGCCGGGCTCGGGGTGTTCTTCGCCGTCGCGTTCGGGCAGCTCGTGTCGCTGATCGGCACCGGGCTGACCGGTTTCGCGCTGGCGCTCTGGGTCTACCAGCGCACCGGCTCCATCTCCTGGTTCGCGGTGGCGTCGGTGCTGGCCCTGCTGCCCGCCGTGGTGCTGTCCCCGATCGCCGGCGCGGTGGCCGACCGGTGGAACCGCCGGCTCATCATGATCGCCGCGGACACGTTCGCGGCCTGCGGCACGGTCACCCTGGCGGTGCTGCTCTGGTTCGGCCGGGCGCAGCTCTGGCACGTGTTCGCCGCGCTCACCGTCAGCGCGATCGCCACCGCGTTCCAACAACCCGCGTACCTGGCCGCCGTGACGCAGTTGGTGCCCAAGCGCTACTACGGCCGGGCCAACGGCATCATCTCGCTGGGCGCGGCGACCAGCACGGTGCTCGCCCCGCTCGCCGGTGGTGCGCTGGTGGTCGCGATCGGGCTGCGCGGCATCGTCCTGCTCGACCTGGCCACCTTCGCCGTGGCGGTCGGCATCACCCTGGCCGTGCGCTTCCCCGACCGGCTGTTCAAGCGGCGCGAGGAGTCGTTCGGCCAGGAGGTGCTGGGCGGCTGGCGGTTCATCGCCCGCCGGCACGGGCTGCTCGCGATGATCATGCTCACCGCCGCGCTCAACTTCTTCTTCGCCATGGTCGAGGTGCTGGCAACCCCGCTCACCCTGTCCTTCGGTGACCCCTCGGTGCTCGGCGTGGTGCTCGCCTCCGGCGGCGCCGGGCTGCTGCTCGGCAGCATCGCGATGGGCGTCTGGGGCGGCACGACCCGGCGGATGACCGGCATCCTGTCCAGCGTGCTGCTGCTCGCGGTCGCCGTGGTCACCGTCGGCCTGCGGCCGGAACCGATCTTCCCGGCGCTCGGCCTGTTCGGTCTGGGGTTGACCTCGGCGCTGGTCAACAGCCACTGGTTGGCGATCGTTCAGGCCAAGGTGGGGCTGGAGTTGCAGGGCCGGGTCCTGGCCACCACGCTGATGCTCTCCTGGCTGATGGTGCCCGCCGGGTTCCTCTGCGCCGCCCCGCTGGCCGAGCGGGTGTTCACCCCGCTGGCGTCCGCCGACGGCGTCACCGGTCAGGTGCTGGGTGTCCTGATCGGCCACGGGCCGGGTCGGGGCATCGCCCTGACCGCCGTGGCGGCCGGCCTGTGCACGCTCGCGCTGGCCGTGGTCGGGTGGGCGTACCGGCCGATCCGGCGCCTGGAGGACGAACTGCCGGACGCTGACCCGGGCACCGTCGTGCTCAGCGACAAGGACCGGATCCAGGAGCTGGCCGACCGCCAGCTCGCCGAGCTGGCCGGGCGCCGTTGACCCCGCCGCCGGTGGTGTACGCCCGGTCGATCGGTCAGGATGGGCCGGGGCGTCGCCGGGCTGGCGCCCCGCACCGAGTGACCGCCGTGCCCGTTGAGGAGTGCCGTGCCGTCCACCCTGCTCTCCCGCCGCGACCTGGACTTCCTGCTGCACGACTGGCTGCGGGTGTCCGAGCTGGTCGAGCGCCCCCGCTACGCCGAGCACTCCCGGGAGACCTTCGACGACGCCCTCGACCTCGCCGAGCGGGTCGCGACCGAGCAGTTCGCACCGCACAACCGGGCCGCCGACCTCGCCGAGCCGACCTTCGACGGGCAGCGGGTACGGCTGATCCCGCAGGTCCGCGCGGCGCTGGACAGCTTCGCCGACACCGGCCTGCTCACCGCCGGGCTGGACGCCTCGGTCGGCGGCCTGCAACTGCCGCACGCCGTCGCGGCGGCCTGCTTCACCTGGTTCCAGGCCGCCAACGTCGCCACCTCGGCGTACCCGTTCCTCACCCTGGGCAACGCCAACCTCCTGCTGGCGCACGGCAGCGCGGAGCAGGTCGACACCTACGTACGACCCATGCTGGAAGGCCGGTTCTTCGGCACCATGTGCCTGTCCGAGCCGCACGCCGGCAGCTCGCTCGCCGACATCACCACCCGCGCCGAGCCGCAGCCGGACGGCACGTACCGGCTCTTCGGCACCAAGATGTGGATCTCCGGCGGCGATCACGAGCTGGCCGAGAACATCGTCCACCTGGTGCTGGCACGGATTCCCGGCGGCCCGCCCGGGGTGAAGGGGATCTCGCTGTTCATCGTGCCGAAGGTGCTGGTCGGGCCGGACGGCTCGCTCGGCGACCGCAACGACGTGGCGCTGGTCGGGCTCAACCACAAGATGGGCTTCCGGGGCACCACCAACACCCTGCTCAGTTTCGGTGACGGCGGCCACGCCCCCGCCGGTCGCCCCGGCGCGGTCGGTCATCTGGTCGGGCCGCCGCACCAGGGGCTGGCCCAGATGTTCCACATGATGAACGAGGCGCGCATCGGGGTGGGCGCCGGCGCCACCGCGCTCGGCTACACCGGCTACCTCAAGAGCCTGGCGTACGCCCGCGAACGGCCGCAGGGCCGGCCGGTCGGCGCCAAGGACCCGGGCACGCCGCAGGTGCCGATCATCGACCACCCCGACGTACGACGGATGCTGCTGGCTCAGAAGAGCTATGTGGAGGGGGCGCTGGCCCTGGTCCTCTACTGCGCGCGGCTGCTCGACGAGGAGAAGACCGCCCCGGCCGAGGCCGACCGCGAGCGGGCGCACCTGCTGCTGGACGTCCTCACCCCGATCACCAAGAGCTGGCCGTCACAGTGGTGTCTGACCGCGAACGACCTGGCGATCCAGGTGCTCGGAGGGGCCGGCTACACCCGCGACCACGACGTGGAGCAGCACTACCGGGACAACCGGCTCAACCCGATCCACGAGGGCACCCACGGCATCCAGGCGCTGGACCTGCTGGGGCGCAAGATGACGATGCACGGCGGCGCCGGGCTGACCCTGCTGATCTCGACGATCCGCGCGACCGTCGACGGGGCCGGACAGGCCGGGGGTGAGGCCGCCGAGCTCGCCGACCGGCTGGCCGACGCCGTGGATCGGGTCGTCGCGGTGACCCGCCGACTGTGGGCCGACGGTGACCCGGTGCTCGCGCTGGCCAACGCCAGCGTCTACCTGGAGGCGGTCGGGCACGTCGTGGTCGCGTGGATGTGGCTGGAGCAGGTGCTGGCCCTGCCGCCGGAGGGGTCCGGCGACACGTTCCACGCCGGCAAGCGGCAGGCCGCGCGGTACTTCTTCACGGTCGAGCTGCCCCGCACCGGTCCACAGTTCGACCTGCTGGACAGCCGGGACCGCACCACGCTGGACATGCCCGCGGACTGGTTCTGAGCGGCCTCGCCCTCACCGTCGGCGGGTCTGGTGGTGCATCGCCTGCCGCCCCTTGACCACACCCAGGATGATCACGATCACCAGCGCGATCAACCCGATGATGATCAGCCAGCGGACCGCCTCCAGGATCAGCCCGAGCAGGATCAGCACGCCGGCGACCACGCCGACAACCCAGAGCAGCGCGCGCATGTCCACCTCCGGTAACCGGTCGCGCCCGCGGCGGCGACCTCCCGGTCACCTTCCCGATCCGGCCGAGATCATGCCGGAGCGCCGCGCCGGCTCAGCCGGCGGTGCGGGCTGGGCCAGCTCAGCCCGCGCTGCGCGCGACGTAGACGGTGTTGGCGGACTGGCCGCCGGTCAGCGGGTTGGCGAACGGCACGACGTGCGCCCGCGCGGTCGCGAACACCTCGGTGAGCGCCGCCGTGAACTCGGCGTCCGGCGGGTCGTCCGACCAGAGCGCGAAGACCCCGTCCGGGCGTAGCAGGGCGGCCAGGCGCCGCAGCCCGTCCGGTGCGTAGAAAGCGGCGTGGCTGGGGTGCAGCACGTTGCGCGGAGAATGGTCGACGTCGAGCAGTACGGCATCGAACCGTCGCCCCGGCGCCTCCGCGTCGAACCCGGCGTCGCCGGCCACGGCGGCGAAGAAGTCGGCCTGGACGAACCGGGTCCGCGGGTCTTCGGCGAGCCCCGCCGCGAACGGCAGCAGACCGCGACGGTGCCAGTCGATCACGTCCTCGATCGCCTCCACCACCAGCAGCGACCGCACCCGCGGGTCGTCCAGCGCGGCGCGGGCGGTGTAGCCCAGACCGAGGCCGCCGACCACCACGTCGAGCGTGTCGCCGGCCAGCTCGGCCAGCCCCAGCCGGGCCAGCTCGATCTCCGCGACCGGGAAGAGGCTGGACATCAGGTACTCGTCGTCGAGCTTGACCTCGTACACCTCGACCTGGAGCGCCGGGTCGCGGCGCCGACGCAGGCTGATCGCGCCGATCGGGGTTTCCCGCCAGGCCAGCTCCTCGAAACGCGTGCCCACGGGTGCCCTCTCGCCGCCGGATTCGTCCCCGGATGGTACCGGCCCGACCGGCGCCGGCCACGCAGGGTCCACGGGACATCGACGCAGCGCATATCCTGTGCCGGCCGATACAGCGGGAAGGGATCTCATGCCGTCGCGGCAGGACCAGCTGCACTCCTACCAGTTCAGCGTCCAGCGGGCGGTCGCCGCCCTGGTGATGCGCGAGACCGATCCGGCCCAGTCGCCGTTTAGGCGGCTGGCCGGCGCCGCGCTGGCCAGCGTCCTGGTCGCGGCGATCGGGCTGGGCGGCTCGGCGCTCTACGGCCTGTTCGCCGGCGGCGGCAGCGGCTGGCGCGACCCGGGCGCGGTGATCGTCGAGAAGGAGTCCGGCGCCCGCTTCGTCTACCGCGAGCAGAAGCTGCACCCGGTGCTCAACTACGCGTCGGCGCTGCTGATCGTCGGCGCGGACCGGTCCAAGACCGTGCTGGTCTCCCGGCGATCCATCGACGGCGTGCCGCGCGGGCTGCCGCTGGGCATCGCCGACGCGCCGGATTCGCTGCCCGCCCCGGGCCGGTTGGCCACGGCCGCGTGGACGGTCTGCTCGACGATCCTGTCCGGCGCGGCCGGCGAGGCGCCCCGCTCCGCTTTGCTGATCGGCACCGAGCCCGGCGGTGGCCGGCCACTCGGAGAGGACGCGCTGCTGCTGCGCCACCCGGACGGCGGGCTGCACCTGGTCTGGCACCAGCGGCGCTACCTGATCCGCGACCCCAGCCGGGTGCTGGCGGCGCTGGCCACCACCCGGGCCCGGGCGGTCCCGGTGGCTCCCGCCCTGCTCAACTCGCTGCCCGCCGGCGTCGACCTGGCCCCGCTCGCCCTGCCCGATCTGGGCGGACGCGCCTCCGGGGTGCCGGGCGCCACGATCGGTCAGGTGTACCTGGTGCGCAACTCCGGCGGCGGTCGGCAGTACGCGGTGGCACTCGACGCCCGGCTGGCCGGGATCACCGAGTTGCAGGCCGGGCTGTTGCTGGCCCGCACCGGGCAGGGTGAGCCGGAGCCGATGACGCTGGGCCGGTTCGCCGCGCTGCCCACGGTGCCCGACCTTGCCCCGAACGGTCCGACTGCCCCGCCGCCGGCCCCACCCCGGCTCGCGGCCGGCGACGACGGGGCGCTCTGCGCCCGGGTCGGCGACGACGGCGGTACCGGGGAGGTGCGCTGGGGCGTACCGCTGCCGGACCTCGCCGCCGTGCCGCGGACCGCGCCGACTGGCAGTGCCGTGCTGGCCGACCACGTGGTGGTGGAGCCGGGGCGCGGCGCGGTGGTCGAGGCCGCCGCGGCACTCGGCGCGTCCGGCGGCGCGGTCTCCGTGGTCACTGACCTGGGCCGGCGGTACGTGCTGGCCGACCGGGACGTGCTCGCGATGCTCGGCTACCGCGACGTGCGCCCGCTGCGCCTGCCGGCGGGTCTGGTCAGCCTGGTGCCGGCCGGCGCGACCCTCGACCCGGCCGCCGCGAAGGCGGTCGCCGCCCCCGCCTGACGTTGCCCGGTGGGTCCCGGGTCAGGCCGCCGGGCGGCGCAGGATGCTGACCGCGAAGGGTGCGTCGTCGCGCCACGGGCGCAGATCCCAGGTGGCGAAGCGGTGCTCCAGGCGCAGCCCGGCGGCGACCGCGTCCGCGTCGAACGCGGTCAGCGGGTAACCGCGCTCGGTGCCGAAGCCCACCGCCAGCACGCCGTCCGGGCGCAGGTGCCCGGCGAGCCGGCGCAGCACCTCCGGCTCGGTGCCAGCGGCGACGAAGGCGAGTACGTTGCCGGCCAGCACCGCGGCGTCGAACGGCTCGGCCTCACCGAGCGCGGGCAGGTCCAGCTCGGCCAGGTCGGCGACCAGCCAGTGCGGGCCCGGGAAGTCGGTGCGGGCGGCGGCCACCAGCGCGGGGTCGGCGTCCACCCCCACGACGGTGTGCCCCCGCTGAGCCAGCGCCGCGCCCACCCGGCCGGTGCCACTGCCGGCGTCGAGGATCCGGCAGCCCGGCGGGACCAGGGCGTCCACCAGCCGGGCCTCGCCGGCCAGGTCCGCTCCCTCGGACGCGAGCTTCCGGAACCGGTCGATGTACCACTGCGAGTGCTCGGGTCCGGTGTCGGTCGCCCAACGGGTCGGCTTGGCCATGTGGCCACCGTAACCGGGCCGGCGGGGACGCGACGGGCGACCCGGGGGAGCGGGACCCGGGTCACCCGCGTCATCGGCCGGCGTTCCCGCCGGCCGATGACGCCGGGCTTGCTCAGCCCTTCTCCGCGCCGGTGGTCAGCCCCTCGGTGAGTAGCCGTTCGCTGGAGAAGAAGAGGATCACGATGGGCAGGGTGAGGACGACCGACCCGGCCATCAGCACCGTCTTGGGCACCTCGACCCCATCGGCGAGCAGGGACAGGCCGAGCGACACCGTCCACCGGTCCGGCTTGTCGACCAGGAACAGCAGCGCGAAGAGGAACTCGTTCCAGGCGATCATGAAGTCGTAGAGCGCGACCGCCATGATCGACGGCATGGCCAGGGGCAGGCTGACCCGGCGGATGATGCCGAGCCGGCCGGCGCCGTCGATCGCGGCGGACTCCTCCAGGCTGACCGGGATGGTCTCGAAGTAGTTCTTCAGCATGTAGACCGAGACTGGCAGCGTCTGCGAGATGTAGACGAGCACCAGGCCGAACAGTGAGCCGCGTAGCCCGGCCCGGGTGAAGACCACGAACAGCGGGATCGCGATGACGATCGACGGGAACAGGTAGACCGCCAGGAACAGGAAGTCGACCTGCCGCCGGCCGAAGAACCGAAGCCGGGCCACGGCGTACGCCCCGGGGATCGCCACCAGCAGCGTGAGCAGGGTCGCGGCGACGGCGACCAGGCCACTGTTGCGGATGAAGGTGAGGAATCCCTGGCCGCCGTCGTCGGTGGCCTTGAGCACCTCGGCGTACGTGGCGACGGTCAGCTCACCGAAGCCGACCACCAGTGAGCCGGGGTCGAGCAGCAGCCGCTCGATGGGGCGTACCGAGAGCATCAGCATGTAGTAGAAGGGAAAGACGGTGATCACAAGGAACGCGGCGATCACCAGGCGGCGCAGCCAGCGCAGGCTGACCGTCTCGACGAGATCGCGGTCCATCAGCCGACCCTCCGTCCGAAGAAGCGCAGGTAGATCAGCACGAACACGATCAGCACCACGGCCAGTACGACCGCCTGCGCGGCGGCGGCGCCGATGTCGGTGCGCGCGGTGAGGAACTCGTACACCCGCACGCTGACCACCTCGGTGCCGGCCGCCCCGCCGGTGAGCAGGTAGACGTCGTCGAACTTGTTGAACGTCATGATGAAGCGCAGCACGCCCAGCAGGGCGATCACCGGCAGCAGCTGCGGCAGCAGGATGTACCGGAACCGCTGGGTGGGGGTGGCGCCGTCGACCCGGGCGGCCTCCTCCAGCTCGCCGGGCACCGCCTGGAGCCGGGCCAGCAGGAACAGGAACGCGAACGGGAAGTACCGCCACGCCTCGAACACGATCACCGTGGCCAGCGCGGTCGACTCCTGGGACAGGAACGGCACCGGGGCGTCCCAGCCGAGCAGTCGCCGGCCCCAGTCGTTGACGATGCCGAGCTGCGGGTCGAGCATCACCTGCCAGACGAAGGTCACCGCGACCACCGGCGCCACGTACGGCAGCAGCATGGACGCCCGCACCAGGGTGCGACCGCGGAACGGCCGGCGGACCACCAGGGCGGCGACCAGGCCCAGCAGGATCGACCCGACGGTGCCGCCGAGGCTGTAGACCAGCGTGGTCCACAGGGTGCTGGCGAAGCCGGGGGTGTGCAGCACCCGGTCGACGTTGTCCATGGTGAACTCGCCGAACAGTCCGGTCTTGCGCAGCGTGGCGAGCCGGACCCGCTGGAAGGCGAGCACCACGGTCCAGACGATCGGGATGCCGATGACGGTGATGGTGACGAGCAGGGTCGGGGCGACCAGCGCGAGCCCGGCGCGGGACTCCCGACGGCGCAGGGTCAGCGGTCGGCGGCGGGCCGGCGCCGGTCGCTCGCGGGTGGGCGAGCGACCGGCGCCGGGTGCGGTGGTGGTCAATTGACGCCCGCCTTGATGGCGTCGACGTCCTTCTTGGCTCGCGCTGCGGCGGCCGCCGCGTCGGACTTGCCGGAGATGACGTCGTTCAACGCCTTGGGCACCGGCAGCTCGCCGAGCATGGCGCCGACCAGCTTGCCCTGCCCCTGGCCGAGCCCCCAGCGTTGGAAGGTGTCCGGGCTGCGGCGCAGGGTGGCCAGCACCTCGTCGCCGTATACGTCCGCGAGGGGCTTCTTCGCGTCCACGCCGGCCTGGCTGGTGTTCCAGGCGGCGAGGTACGCCTCGGGCTCGGCCGGGGTGCCCTTGCGCACCGGGAAGCGGCCTTCGGGCGACATGCCGAACCAGCGCGGGTAGCCGTCGCCGAGCATGTACTCCACGAAGGACTTCGCCGAGTCGGTCGCGGCGCCGTCGAGCACCGCCCAAGAGCTGATTTCGCCGTACTGGGCCGGTTCGGTGCCGTTCGGGCCCTTGATCGCGGTGACGAATCCGCTGTTCTTCGCCAGGAACGACGGGTCGGCCTGGCACTGCGGGCAGGTCGGCTTGGCGTCGTTGCGCAGCCCGGCCAGCTCGTCGAGGATGAACGGCGACCAGACCACCATGGCCGCCTTCCCGGCGAAGTAGGTGGCGCGGGTGGTGTCCACGTCCTGCGCGCCCTTGATCGAGCTGGTCCGGATCAGGTCGCCGTAGAAGCGGAACGCCTCGACGCACTGCGGCGAGTCCAGGGCGACCTTGCCGGCGTCGTCGTTGAGCTGGCAGCCGTTGGCCAGCGCCAGGTGCTCGAAGGTCTGCTGGGTGAACACGTCGCTGGGGGCGGTCGCCGCGGTGATCCCGGCGACGCCGCCGGTGTTGAGCCTCGCCGCGGCGGCGGTGATCCGCTCGTACGTGTCGGGGGCGGGCAGGCCGGCGGCGGCGAAGAGGTCCTTGCGGTAGACGAGCAGTTGCCCCCAGCCGTCGCTGGGCACGGAGAGCTGTTTGCCGTCGTCGGAGGTGAGCTCCAGCGCGCGGGGGGAGAAGGTCTGCCGGCCGAGCGTGTCGACGATCTCGGTGTTGGCCGAGGCGTGCAGCAGTTCGTTGCCGGCGAGCGTACGGATGCCGGCCAGGGAGACGGAGCCGACCACGTCGGGGAGGTCGCCGGCGGCCGCGTTGGCGGCGATCAGGGAGGGGAACTGGTCCTCGTTGACGGTGACCAGTTCAACCTGGACCCCGGTCTTCGCGGTGAAGTCGGCGATGATCGCCTTGGTGGCGGTGACCCGGTCGGCCACGTCCTCCAGGCTCCACACGGTGATCTTTTTGCTGTCGCTGTCCGGTTCGTCGTCGCCGCAGGCCAGCAAGGTGCATGCGGTAAGTGCCATGATCAGGGTGGTGGCGAGTATCCGCCTCGGAGGTGTTGACATCGGTGGCACTCCTCTCGAAGGGTACATGAAGGATTCAACGCCTTCAATTGATCAATAACAAGACATATAACGATTTTTTGCCTATCCTGGAGCCCAGTGCTACCGGGATGTGACTCATGGTCAACTGGGTTGTCTCTCTCGCGGGGCCTCGACGGATCAGCCTCGAGCCCTGCCCGCCGGATCCGCTCGGCCCCGGCCAGGTCCGGGTGCGCACCTGCTACTCCGGCATCTCGGCCGGCACCGAGCTCACTCTCTACCGGGGCAGCAATCCACGACTCAGCAAGGACTGGGACGACGCCGCGCGGATGTTCGTGCCCCGGCAGACCCCGGTGCCCTACCCGCTGATCGGCTTCGGCTACGAGGAGGTCGGCGAGGTCGTCGAGGTGGCCCCGGACGTCGCCGACCGGCACCCGGGGCAGCTGGTCTGGGGCATCTGGGGGCACCGCGCCGAGGCCGTGCTGGCCGCCGGGGCGGTCCGCCCGTTGCCCGCCGGCCTGGACCCGCTCGCCGCGGTCTTCGCCCGGCCGGGCGCGATCGCGCTGACCGCCGTGCTCGCCGGCGACCTGCACCTCGGCGACTGGGTCGGTGTCTTCGGGCAGGGCGTCATCGGGTTGCTCGCCACCCGGCTCGCGGTGCTCTCCGGCGCGCGGGTGGTGGCGGTCGACCGGATGCCCGGCCGGCTGGGGCACGCCGCCCGCTACGGCGCCCGGTCGACGGTGGTAGCCGGCGCGGAGTCCGCCGCCGCCGTGCTGCGGCAGGCCACCGACGGCCGGGGCGCGGACGTCTGCCTGGAGCTGTCCGGGGCGTACCCCGCGCTGCACGAGGCGATCCGCTCCACCGCGCACGCCGGCCGGGTCGTGGCCGCCGGCTTCTACCAGGGCCAGGCCGACGGACTCGGCCTCGGCGAGGAGTTCCACCACAACCGCATCCAGTTGGTGGCCGCCCAGGTCTCCGGCCCGACCCCCGCGCCGAGCATGGCCGGCCGGTGGACCGGTGACCGAGTGGCGCAGACCTTCATGGAGCTGGTGGCTGAGCACAGCGTCGATCCGTTGGCGCTGGTCAGTCACATCGTCGACGCCAGCGCCGTCGCCGACGCCCTCGCGCTGCTCGACCGCGGCGCCGGTGACGTCCTTCAAGTGGTGCTGAGGTTCTGATGACCACCATCGCGCTGGCCTGCCAGGAACAGCTCCTGCCGGGCACCGACCTGATCCAGAAGTACGCCCTCGCCACCGCCCTCGGCTACCAGGGCATCGAGCTGCGCGGGCGCGGCGACCTCGCGTTCGCCCGCCGGCTGCCCGAGCTGCGCCGGGCCCGCGCCGCCGGGGTGGTGATGCCCACTGTCTGCGTCGAGATGGACCACTTCATCGGCGACTTCGACCCGGCACGGTCCGCCGACGCGGTGCGCAACCTGTGCTCCCAGCTCTCGGTGATCGCCGAGTTGGGCGGCGTCGGGGCGATGACGCCGGCGTCGTGGGGGATGTTCTCCCGGCGGCTGCCGCCGTTCGAGCCGCCGCGCCCGCCGACCGGCGACCGGCAGGTGCTCCTGGACGCCCTCGGCGAGCTGGGCGAGCACGCCCGGGCCGAGGGGGTCACCCTCTTCCTGGAACCCCTCAACGGGTACGAGGACCACATGGTCAACCGGCTCGACGAGGCGGTCGCGCTCTGCGCGGCGGTCGGCCTGCCGTCGGTGCGGGTGGTCGCCGACACCTTCCACATGAACATCGAGGAGGACGACGTGCACCGGGCGTTGCGTGCCGCCGCGCCGTACCTCGGGCACGTGCAGGTCAGCGACTCCAACCGGTACCAACCCGGCGCCGGGCACCTCAACTGGCCGGCGCTGGTGCGGACCCTGCTGGAGCTGGACTACCGGGGCTGGCTGGCGCTGGAGTGTCGGCTGCGCGGCGACCCGGTCCGCGCCCTCCAGCAGGCCGCCACGGTGCTGCGGCACGCGCTGCCCCGGCGGGCTGCGGCATGACCGCCGACGCCCTGGCCCGCACCGGCGCGCCGTCCGACCTCGCCGGGCTGCGCCGACTCGCGGTCGCCACCCTCGACGCCAACTGGGAGCACGACCACACGGTGCCCTCACGCACGCTCTACCCGCACCAGTGGAGCTGGGACTCCGCGTTCATCGCCATCGGGCTGGCCCAGGTCCGTCCCGAGCGGGCCTGGCGGGAGCTGGCGAGCCTGTTCCGGGCGCAGTGGGCCGATGGGCGGGTTCCGCACATCGTGTTCAACCCGGCGCTGCGGGTCGGCGCGTACTTCCCGGGGCCGGAGCTGTGGCGTTCGGCGACCGCCGAGGGGGCTCCGGCCGTCGACACCTCCGGCCTGGTCCAGCCGCCGGTGCACGCGCTCGCCGCGTGGCTGGCGTACCGGCGGGCGCCCGACCCGGCCGGCCTGGCCGCACTGCGCCGTCTCTATCCGGCGTTGGTGGCCCAGCAGCGCTACCTGGCCGAGCGGCGGGACCTGACCGGCGGCGGGTTGGCCTGCATCGTGCACCCGTGGGAGTCCGGCCTGGACAACAGCCCGGCCTGGGACGAGCCGATGGCCGCGGTGCCGGCCGAGGCGACGGTGATGCGCGCGTACCGCCGGCATGACACCGCGCACGCCGACGCCGCGCACCGCCCCACGGACCTGGACTACGCGCGCTACCTGGCGATCGTCGCCTCGTACCGGGATCGCGCCTACTCCGACCAGCATCTGGCCGACGAGCACCCGTTCCTGGTGGAGTGCCCGCTGTTCAGCGCGGCGTTCGGTGCGGCCGAGCACGCGCTGGCCGAGATCGCCGCGCTGGTCGGCGCCGACCCGGGGCCGCACCGGGCCCGTGCGGCCCGGATCACCGAGGCCCTGGTGCGCCGGCTGTACGACCCGGCCACCGGCACGTTCGCCCCCCGCGACCTGCGCACCGACCGGCTGGTCCCGGCACGCACCGTGCTGGGCCTGGCGCCGCTGATCCTGCCCGGTCTGCCGACCCGCCAGGCGGACGCGCTGATCGTGGAGGCCCGGTCGGCGCGCTTCGGGGTGGCTCGGCAGATGGACCGGCCGCTGCCCAGCCACGACCGGACCGCTCCGGACTTCGAACCGTTGCGCTACTGGCGCGGGCCGAGCTGGCTGAACGTCGGCTGGCTGGTGCGGCGCGGGCTGCTCACGCACGGGCACCCGGAGCTGGCGGCCGGGCTGCGCCGGTCCATGATCGGGCTGGTCGCCGGCGCCGGCTGCCACGAGTACTTCCATCCGGACACCGGCGCCGGGCTGGGCTCGCCGGCGTTCAGTTGGACCGCGGCGCTGCTGCTCGACCTGCTGGCCGAGGACGCCGGGACCACGCCGCACTGAGCACGTCGGTGCGTCGGCGTACGGTGTCCTCGTCCGACGACGCGAAGGAGCACGGTGCCCGAGATCGACAAGGTGGCCTGGATCCTCATCGAGGACGGGCGGGTGCTGAGCACACGCTCCCGGGGCAAGGATGTCTGGTACCTGCCGGGCGGCAAGCGTGAGCCGGGGGAGAGCGACCTGGACACGCTGCGCCGGGAGGTCGCCGAGGAGTTGAGCGTCGCGGTGGACGTCGCCGGCGCCGTGCACGTCGGCACGTTCACCGCCCAGGCGCATGGCCACGCCGCCGGCACGACGGTCCGCATGACCTGCTACCGCGCCGCACACGACGGCGAGCTGAGGCCGGCCAGCGAGATCGCCGAGCTGGCCTGGCTCGGGTACGCCGACCGGCACCGCACCTCCCCGGTCGACCAGGTCATCTTCGATCATCTGCTGGCGGCTGACCTGCTGCGCTGACGGCGCAGTTTGTCGGCACCGGCCGGGGGTAAGCGCCGGGGCGTGACCGACAGGGCGGGCGGCGGGCAGTTCCCACACTTCATCGACGCGGTGTCCCGGCGGTCCGGCCTGCCGGCCGAGCAGGCCGCCGCCATCGCCCGCGCCGTGCTCCAGACGATGGCAGAACGGGTGAGCGGTGGGCCGCCCGACCCCCTCGCCGGGCACCTCCCGGACGACCTCGACGGCTACCTGACCGACCCGGCCCCGCCGACCGTGACCGCCGGCCCGGACAGCGGCGTGGCCGGGCTGGACACCGGCCTGGACATCGGCGGCACGGCTGCGGCCCCGCCGGCGCCGGACGCCGGGCCGGTGGAGTTCCTCCGCCGGGTGGGTCAGCGCGCCGGGGTCGACCCGGCAACCGCCCGGACCGGCACGGGCGCGGTCTTCGCGACCCTGCGGGAGGCGGTGACCGTGCGGGAGTTCCGGGAGATGGTGGCGCGGTTGCCGCGCGATGGCGACGGCGATGTCACGCCGGTCCCGCCCGATCCGTATGGGGCCTAACCCGCCGCACAGGTGTGTTTTCGGTGAGACCCACTCCAGATCGTAGAAATTGCGGTATGCCTGACATTCGTAGCCCCGCGAACCGGTGTCGATCATCCGACGAATGGGCCGTCGAGCACACGACTCCATTGTGTTGAGCGGGAAATTCCACCACGCAAGAAACGATGTGCCGAAAAATTGGCCGCTGGCAGACGTGTTAGGCGAAAATTCACCGTTGCGCCAGGGGGATGATCGGACGATATTCGTCGTCCCTCGTCCGAGCCCGAGTCGACCCTTTGGCTTGACTCTAATCGATGATCTTTCCCGGCAGCCATCGAACCCTATGCTCGTTCCATTGTGACGTCCTGGGGGGGATCATGATCAAGACTGTTGATTGCCGCGCGCCCGTCTGTTGTGGACCGGTGCACGCGTCCTGAAATGGGAACCTCGACGCTGATCCATCGCTTCGGCGATGCCGCTGCCGCTCGTCCCGACCATCCCGCCGTACTCGGCGACACCGGCCCGCTCGACTACGCCGCCCTCGCCGGCCTGGCCGGGGGGCACGCCGGCCTGCTGGCCGCGGCCGGCGTTCGGCCCGGTGACCGGGTCGGCCTGCTGACCGCGCACGGCGCCGGCACCATCGCCGCCATCCTCGGCACGCTCGCCGCGGGCGCCGCCTACGTGCCGCTCGACCCCGGCTTCCCGGAGCAGCGGCTGCGCCACCTGCTCGACGGCGCCGACGTCACCGTCCTGCTCTGCGGCGGCGAGCACACCGAGCTGGCCCGTCGGCTCGCCGCCGACCGGCCCGGCCTGCGGGTCGTTCCGGCCGTGGACGTGCGGCCCGCGCGGCTGCGGCCGGTGCCGGTGGCCTCGGACGCGCTCGCGTACGTGCTGTTCACCTCCGGCTCCACCGGGCGGCCCAAGGCGGTCGGGCAGAGCCACCGCAACCTGACGCACGTGGTGGACAACCAGATCGCCCTCCTCGCCGTGCGGCCGGACGACCGGCTGAGCCTGCTCGCCTCGTTTAGCTTCGACGCGGCAATCCCCGACCTGTACCCGGCGCTGCTCACCGGCGCCACCGTCGTTCCGGTCGACCTGCGCCGGCACGGGCTGGCGTACGCCGTCGACCAACTGGCCCGGCACGGCGTCACCGTCTACCACTCCACCCCGACCGTCTACCGGCACCTGTTGGACACCCCGGGCGTCGAGCGGCTGGACCGGGTCCGGGTGGTGCTGCTCGGCGGCGAGCAGGCCACCTACGCCGACGCGGCCCGCGCCCGTGGTCGCTTCGCCCCGGGCTGCGTCCTGGTCAACGGCTACGGGGCCACCGAGATGACCTTCGTCGCCCGGCACACGCTGCCGCTGGCCGACGTCGACCCGGCGGCAACCGGCCCGCTGCCGATCGGCACCGCCCTGCCCGGGTACGCGCTGCGGCTGGCGCCGGACGGCGAGATCGTCGTGCGCGGCCGGCACCTCGCCCCCGGCTACCTCGACCGGGCCAGCGACCGGTTCGGCCACGACCCCGACGGCGTGCCGGTGTACCGCACCGGCGACCTGGGCGAGCTGCTGCCCACCGGCGAGCTGCGCTGCCTCGGCCGGCTGGACCGGCAGGTCAAGGTGCGCGGGTTCCGGATCGAGCTGACCGAGATCGAGTCGGTGCTCGCCGCCGAGCCGGGCATCGCCGAGGTGCGCGCCATCGTCCGCGACGGCGAGGTGCTGGCGTACGTCCGGCCGGTCGGGCCGCCGGTGGACCCGGCGGCGCTGCGGGCCGCCCTGGCCCGGCAACTGCCCGAGTACACGTTGCCCCGCGCGGTCGTACCGGTCGCCGAGTTCCCCCTGACCACCAGCGGGAAGGTCGACGAGCGGGCGCTACCGGACCCGGCCCGGGCGGTGCCGCCCGGGGACCGGCCAGCCACCCCGACCGAGCGGGTCGTGCACGACATCTGGTGCGCCGTGCTCGGTCGGGACATGGTCGGTCGCACCGACAGCTTCTTCGACGTCGGCGGGCAGTCCCTGCTGCTCGGCCAGGTGCAGCAGCGGCTGGCCGAACGGTTCGGTGTGGCAGTGCCGCTGCTGCGGCTGTTCGACCACCCGACCGTCGCCGCCCAGGCCCGGTTGGTCGACCCGCCGGCACCGACCACGCCGCCGACGCCGACGCCGGTTGCCACGGCGTCGACCCTGCCCGCCGTGCCGCCGATTGCCGCCGGCCCGCCCGCCGCGCCGGTCGGCGCGCGGGAGTACACCGGCGACGAGATCGCCGTGGTCGGTCTCGCCGGCCGGTTCCCCGAGGCGCCGGACGTGGCCACCTTCTGGTGGAACCTGTGCGCCGGGGTGGACGCCATCCACGACCACAGCGACGAGGAGCTGGCAGCGCTCGGCGTCGGCCCGGGGCTGCGCGCCGACCCCCGGCACGTCAAGGCCACCGGCCGGCTCGACGGGGTCGCCGACTTCGACGCGGAGTTCTTCGCCTTCGGCGACCGGGAGGCGGCCCGCACCGACCCACAGCACCGGCTCTTCCTGGAGACGGCCTGGGAGGCGCTGGAGGACGCCGGTCACGACCCGGACCGGTTCCCCGGTCTGGTCGGGGTCTACTCGGCCACCTCGGTCAACCGCTACTTCCTGTTCCACCTCATGGACAACCCGGCCGTGGTCGGCGACGTCGACCCGGACGACTGGGAGGCCCGGCTGGTCGGTCGGCAGCTCACCGACCACCTGCCCGGCCAGGTCGCGTACCGGTTGGGGCTGACCGGGCCGGCGGTGGCCGTGCAGAGTGCCTGCTCCAGCTCACTGGTGGCGGTCTGCCTCGCCGCGCAGAGCCTGGCCGACTACCAGTGCGACATCGCGCTTGCCGGCGGGGTGAGCGTCACCTGGCCGCGGCACCGGCACACCCCCGGTGGCCTGGCCTCCCCGGACGGCCGCTGCCGGGCGTTCGACGAGGCCGCCCAGGGGGCCGGCTTCGGCTCCGGTGTGGGGGCGGTGGCGCTGCGCCGGCTCGCCGACGCGCAGGCCGACGGCGACCGGATCTACGCGGTCCTGCCCGGCTGGGCGGTCACCAACGACGGCGGGGACCGCGCCGGCTACGCCGTTCCCGGGCCCGCCGGCCAGGCCGCCGCGGTGGCCGGCGCGCTCGCGGCCGCCGAGGTCGCCCCCGGCGAGGTCCGCTTCATCGAGGCGCACGGCAGCGGCACGCCGCTCGGCGACGCCATCGAGGTGGCCGCGCTGCACGAGGTGTACGAGGGCGCCGCGCCCGCCGAGACCTGCGCGCTCGGCTCGGTGAAGACCACCATCGGCCACCTGGACGCCGCCGCCGGCATCGCCGGGCTGATCAAGGCGGTGCTCGCCGTGCAGCACGGCATCATCCCACCGAACCTGCACTTCACCCGCCCGCACCCGGAGATCGACCTGTCCGCCGGCCCGTTCTACGTGCCGACCAAGGTGCGCGACTGGCCGGACACGCCGCGCCGGGTCGCCGGGGTCAGCTCGTTCGGGCTGGGCGGCACCAACGTGCACGTCGTGGTCGAGCAGGCCCCGCCGGCCGAGCCGGTCGACCCGCCGCCGGCCGGGGCGCACCTGCTGCCGGTGTCGGCGCGTACCCCGGTGGCGCTGCGGGCGGCGTTGACCCGGCTGCGGCGGCACCTCGCCGGCACCACCCCGGCGCTGGCCGAGGCGGCCGCGACGCTGGCGCTGGGCCGGCGCGCGTTCCGCCACCGGGCCGCCGTGGTGGCCACCGACCCGGCCGGCGCGCTCGCCGCCCTCGACGAGTTGCTGGCCACCGACGCGCGGGTGGCCGGCGCACCCGGGCCGCTACGCGAGCTGGCCGCCGCCTGGGTGGCCGGGCGCGACGTCGACCTCACCACCCTGCATCCCGCCGGCACCATCCGGCGAACCTCGCTGCCCACCTACCCCTTCCAGCGGCAGCGGTACTGGATCGACCCCCCTCAGAAAGGCGTGCGGTGAACTGGTTCATCTCCGCCGGCAGCCGCGACCCGGCACCGGTGCAGTTGTTCTGCCTGCCCTACGCCGGTGCCGGCGCCAGCGCGTTCCGACACTGGCCCGACCGGCTCGGCCCCGACGTCGAGGTGCTGCCCGTGCAGCTCCCCGGCCGCGAGAACCGGATCAGCGAGGACCCGCGATTCCAGATCGCCGACGTGGCCCGGGCCATCGCCGGGCGGGCCGACCGGCCGTACGCCATCTACGGGCACTCGATGGGCGGCCGGGTCGGCTTCGAGGTGGTCCGCGAGCTGCGCCGCACCGGCCGGCCGCTGCCACTGCGCCTCTACGTCGGCGGCGCCCGCGCACCGCACGTCAGCGAGCCGAGCGCCTTCGACGGACTGTCCCGGGTGGACGACGCCGAGCTGCTGCGCCGGCTGGATGCCGGGGGCGGGCTCCCCGCCGGGCTGCTGGAGCACCCCGAACTCGTCGAGCTGCTGATGCCGCTGCTGCGCGCCGACTTCGACCGGGTGGACGGCTACCGCTACCGGCCCGAGGCGCCGCTGCCGGTGCCGATCGTGGCGTTCAGCGGCCGCACCGACCGTGCGGTGACCCGGGAACAGAGCGCCGCCTGGCGGGAGCACACCGCCGCCGGCTTCACCCTGCACGAGCTGGACGCCGGGCACTTCTTCCTGCACGACGCGCTGCCAGCGCTGGCCGCCACCATCCGCGCCGACCTGCGCGCGGCCGTCGCCGGGAGCGCCCCGGAGGCCGGCGGGCACCGCGTGCCGCTGGGCGACACCGGCTGGTCGGTGTGGCGCGACGCCCTGCTGCGCAGCACCGGGTTCCCGGCCGACGGGCTGACTCTGCTGGCCGCACCGCAGGCCGCCGCGGCCGCCGACGAGCTGCTG
This sequence comes from Micromonospora sp. NPDC005087, assembly GCF_042872965.1. NCBI lineage: Bacteria > Bacillati > Actinomycetota > Actinomycetes > Micromonosporales > Micromonosporaceae > Micromonospora > Micromonospora sp. NPDC005087. The sequence continues at coordinate 270,958 of NZ_JBIALB010000009.1, forward strand.
GTAACCGGCGCCGGCGTCGAGCAGTTCGACAAGGAATTCGACGAGGCCCTGCTCGCCAGCGCCGGTCGGCTGACCGACCTGGCCGCGGACCCGCTGCTGCGGGAGGCGATCACCTGGCAGAACCGGGGTGCGTTGCCCGCCCTGGACGGGCTGGTCCGCGGTGGCGCCGAGGCCACCCGCAACGTGCGCCGGCGGGAGCGGGAGCGGGCGCTGCTGAAGTACTGGCAGCGATACTGCGGCAAGAACGAGACCATCGGCTTCTTCGGGCCGAGCTGCTGGGTCACCATCGACCCTGACCTGCCGGCCGCCGCCGAGGTGCGCCCGGGCGCGGCGCTGACCCGCCGCCGCTGGGTGTGGTTCGAGTCGTGGGCGCTGGCCTCGTACGCCGAGCGGATCGGCGCGGACCCGGCGGTGCGCCGGTGGTGGGCACCCCGGCTCGCCCCGCACCTGAGCCTCGCCGGCCGCGAGGTGCTTCGTCCGGCCCGGCCGCCGGTGCCGCTGTCCCCGGTCGAGGCGGCGCTGCTGGCCGCCGTCGACGGCCGCCGCCCGGCCCGCGACGTGATCGCCGACGCGTCCATCGGGCTGCGTCGACCCGAGGACGGGTACGAGCTGCTGGACCGACTGGTGCAGCGGGAGCTGGTCACCTGGGACGCCGCGCTGCCGGTGACCCCGCACGCCGAGGAGGTGCTGCGCCAGCGGATCGCGGCGATCGGCGACGCCCCGGCCCGGGCCGCCGCCCAGGTCGGCCTCGACCGGCTGTGCGCCGCCCGGGACGCGGTCGCCGCAGCGGCCGGTGACCCGGACCGGCTGCGGGCCGCCCTGGACGCGCTCGACGAGACGTTCACCGAGCTGACCGGGCAGCCGCCGCGACGGCGGGCCGGGCAGATGTACGCCGGCCGCACACTCTGCTACGAGGACACCAGCCGGGACCTGGACGTGGTCTTCGGCGCGCCGCTGCTGGACGAGTTGGCGGCGCCGCTGGCCGTGCTGCTGCGGGCCGCCCGCTGGCTGGCCGGCGCGCTGGAGGAGGCGTACGGCGCGGTCTTCCGCGAGCTGTACGACGAGTTGCGCGCCGAGGCGGGCGACGGTCCGGTCGCCCTGTCCGACCTGTGGTTCCTGGTGCAGGGCCTGTTCTGGGGCACCGGGGAGCGCCCGGTGGACGCCGTCGCCGCGCAGTTCGCCGCCCGCTGGGCCGACCTGTTCGGCCTGGCCGAGCAGCCGTCGGGCGCCACCGAGGTCCGGCTGGACGTGGCGGACTTGGCCGCCCGGGTCGACGAGGCGTTCCCGACGCCGGCGGCACACTGGTCCAACGCCCGGTTGCACAGCCCCGACCTGCAGATCTGCGCCGCCGACGCGGACGCGCTGGCCCGCGGCGAGTACACCGTGGTGCTCGGTGAGCTGCACGCCGCCTGGCCGTCGTTCGACACCTACGCGGTGACCCCGTCGCACCCCGACGTGGAGCGGCTGCGCGCCGGGCTGGCGGCCGACCTCGGCCCACGTCGGATACGACTGCTCTACCCGACCGACTGGCCGCGGCGCACCAGCCGGGTCGCCGAGTCGCTGGCCGGCCCGACCGACCGGCAGTTGGCCTTCGCGGCGGCGCCCGGCGCCGAGGAGGACCGGGTGCTGCCCACCGTCACGCTCACCGTGCACGACGAGGCCGGCCGACTGGTCGTCACGGCCGCCGACGGGCAGCGCTGGCCGCTGGCCGAGGTCTGCGCGGCACTGCTCAGCACCCACGCCGTCGACGGGTTCAAGCTGGTCGCGGCCGCGCCGTACACGCCCCGGATCACGCTGGACCGGCTGGTGGTGGCCCGGCAGACATGGCGTACCACCGTGGGGGAGAGTGGCCTGGCCACGGTGACCGGCGACCGGGCCCGCTACCTGGCGGTGCGCGACTGGCGGCGAGGGCTCGGCCTGCCCGAGCAGGTGTACGTCAAGCTCGGCACCGAGACCAAGCCGTGCTTCGTCGACCTGAGCAGCCCCGCGTTCGCCAGTCTGGTCTGCTCGATGGTCCGGGCGGCCCGCCGCGACGGCGGCGACGACGTCACCCTGGTGGTCAGCGAGATGCTGCCCACCCCCGAGGACGCCTGGGTGCCCGACGCCGCCGGCCGGCGCTACTTCAGTGAGCTGCGGCTGCACATCGTGGACGCCGCCGAGCCGGAGCCGGCCCGATGAGCCACCGGCTGCCGCTAGGTGAGACCGGTTGGTCGGTGTCGCGCGACGTGGTGCTGCGCACCGCCGGGTTCCCGGCGGTCGGGCTGGACGCCTTCGCCGCCCCGGACGCCGCCGACGCCGCCGACGCGCGGCTGGCCGGTGAGGTCGCCGCCGAGGTGTTCGACAAGGCGTTCGCCGAGGCGCTCGCCGACGGGTCGGCCGCCGCCGGCCGGATCGCCGCCGACCCGCTGCTACGCGAGGCGGTCACCTGGCAGAACGCGGAGATGCTGATCGCCCTGGACGGGCTGCTGCACACCGACCCCACGGTGCGCAACGTCCGGCGGCGCAAGCGTGAGCTGAGTCTGTTGCGCTACTGGCAGCGCTACTGCGGTAAGGCCGAGACGATCGGCTTCTTCGGCCCGGTGTGCTGGGGCACCTTCGACGGCACCGACCCGTCCACTCGGCTGCGGCCGGGGCCGACGTCACTGTCGAGGCGGGAGGTGCACTTCGAGGCGTGGGCGCTCATCGCGTACGCCGACCGGCTCGCCGACGACCCGGCCGTGCGCCGCTGGTGGGCGCCGGCGTTGCCGCCGCACCTGAGCGTGGTGGGCCGCCTGCTGCACCGACCGCTGCACCCGCCGGTGGAGTTGTCCGTTCTGGAGGCGCGGTTGCTGGCCCGCTGCGACGGGCGCACCCCGGCGGTGCGGCTGGCCGAGCGGGTGCACGCCGACGGCGATGCCGGCCTGCGCACTGTCGACGATGCGTTCCTGCAGCTCGATCGGCTGGTCGAGCGTGGTCTGCTGACCTGGGACGCCGGCCTGCCGATCAGCCCTCGGGCCGAGCAGGTGCTACGCGATCGGCTGGCCGCGATCGGCGACCGGATGCTGCGCGCCGAGGTGAGCGCCGGCTTCGACCGGCTCTGCGCGGCCCGCGACGAGGTCGCCGCGGCGGCCGGCGACGCGGACCGGCTGGGCGCCGCGCTGGCCGCGCTGAACGAGGAATTCACCGCGGTCACCGGCCGGCCCGCCACCCGGCAGGCCGGTCAGATGTACGCCGGCCGCACCGTCGTCTACGAGGAGACCGCCCGCGACCTCCAGGTCACCGTCGGCGCGGCGGTGCTCGACGCCCTCGCCGCGCCGCTGGCCGTGCTGCTCCAGGCCGCCCGGTGGCTGACCGCCGAGATCGGCGCCGCCTGCGAGCGGCTCCTCGCCGAGCTCTACGAGGAGCTGCGCGCCGACGGGCCGGTGCGGCTGGCCGACATCTGGTCACTGGCCCAGGGGCTGCTGGTCGCCCCGGACGGGCCGCTGGCCGCCGCGGGGGCCGGCTTCACCGCCCGCTGGGCCGAGCTGTTCGACCTGGCCGCGCTGCCGACCGGGCAGCCCGAGCTGCGGCTGCGGGGCACGGAGCTGGCCGAGCGGGCCCGGCGGGTGTTCCCGGCGGACGCGCCGGGCTGGCCGTCGGCCCGGATCCACAGCCCGGACGTGCAGATCAGCGCCGTCGACCTGGCCGCGCTGAACCGTGGCGAGTTCCTGCTCGTGCTCGGTGAGCTGCACCCGGCCAACGCCACCTTCGACAGCGCGGTCTTCGTGCCGTTCCACCCGGACGCGGCGGCGCTGCGCGCCGGGCTGGACGCCGACCTGGGTCCGGCCCGGGTGCGGGTGCTCTATCCGGAGGGCTTCCCCCGGGTCACCACCCGCACCACGTACGGGCTGACCGGCCCGGCTGACCGGCAGCTCGGCATCGACACCGCTCGCGGCGGTGAGGTGGACCGGCTGGTCCCGGCGACCGAGGTGCGGGTGGTGCCGGTCGGTGACCGGCTGACGGCGGTGCTGCCCGACGGCAGCCGGTGGCCGCTGGTGGAAGTGTTCGCCAACCTGCTCGGCTCGCTGCTGGTGGATGCCTTCAAGCTGCTCGACCCGGCGCCGCACACGCCCAGGATCACCATCGATCGGCTGGTCGTGGCCCGGCGGACCTGGCGGACCACCGTCGCGGACAGCGGCCTGGTCGGGGTGACCGGAGAGGCCGAGCGGTTCCTCGCGGTGCGCCGGTGGCGGGCCCGGCTCGGCCTGCCCGAGCGGGTGTTCGTGAAGGTCGGCACCGAGGTCAAGCCCTGCTACGTCGATTTCACCGGGCCGCTGCACGCCCAGTCGCTGTGCGCGATGGTCGACGCCGCCGCCCGCACCGGGCTGGACGTCGCGGTCGTCGTCACCGAGCTGTTGCCGGCACCTGACGAGAGCTGGGTGACCGATGTGCACGGCCGCGGAACCGTCAGCGAGCTGCGTCTGCAAGTCATCGATCCGAGCAGCTACCCCGGGGGGAACGGGTGACCGACATCCTGTCCATCAGCGCCGTGGCCGGTGAGCCGCTGTCCTGGCCGGACGCGACGCTCGCCGAGCTGGTGATCGCGCAGGCCGCCCGCACCCCGGACGCGGTGGCGGTACGCCAGTGGGACAGCCGGCTCACCTACGCCGAGCTGGTGGCCCGGGCTGCCGGGGTGGCTGCCGCGCTGCGCGTCCGGGGCGTCGACCGGCAGAGCCGGGTGGGGGTGTGCGGCACCCGCCGTCCGGAACTGGTCGCCACCGTTCTGGGGGTGTTGCTGGCTGGCGGTTGCTACGTGCCGCTGGAGCAGGGCGGCCCGCGTCGGCGGCTGCGCGGGATCGCCGCCGACGCGGGCGTGTCCCTGGTGGTCGGTGACGCCGCCGAGGCGGAGTTCGGCGACGTGCCGGGCGTCGACACGCTCGCACTGCCCGGCCCGGCCCCGCTCGCACCCTGCCTGGCCCGCCCCGGCGATCCGGCGTACGTGCTGTTCACGTCGGGTTCCACCGGTCGACCCAAGGGCGTGCTCACCAGCCACCGCAACGTGGTCGAGTTCGTCGCCGGCGTGGTCGCGCTCACCGGCGCGGACGCCGGCGTCCGTAGCCTCGGCATCGCGTCGCTCGGCTTCGACGCGGCCACCATGGACCTGTTCGTGCCGCTGCTGCTCGGCGGCACGGTGCAACTGCTCGGCGTCGAGGACCGCGCCGACCCGGTTCGGCTGACCCGGTTCGTGGCCGCGCACGAGGTCAACTGGGGCTTCATCACGCCCACCCTGCTGGCCATGCTGGACCCGGCGGAGCTGCCCGCCTGGCGCACGGTGCTGTGCGGCGGCGAGGCCGTGCCGGTCGCGCTGGCCGCCCGCTGGGCGCCCGGCCGTCGATTCTTCAACGGCTACGGCCCCACCGAGACGACGGTGCTCGCGGTCAGCGGCCCGTTGAGCGCCACCGAGACCGAGCCGGTGCCGATCGGCCGGCCACTGCCCAACCACCGGGCGTACGTGGTGGACGTGGCGCTGGACCCGGTGCCGCCGGGGGAGATCGGTGAGCTGCTGATCGGCGGGCCGGGGCTGGCCGACGGCTATCTGGGCCGGCCCGCGTTGACCGGCGAGCGCTTCGTTCCGGACCCGTTCTCCGGGCTGCCCGGCGAGCGGTTGTACCGCACCGGCGACCTGGTCCGGCTCGACCCGGACGGGCGGATCGCCTACCTCGGCCGGGCCGACCGGCAGGTCAAGATCCGTGGCCAGCGCATCGAGCTGGGCGAGGTGGAGGCGGTGCTGGCCGAGTTGCCCGGGGTGACCGGCGTCGCGGTCGAGGCGGTGCCCGGCCCCGCCGGCGTCGAGCTGGTCGCGTTCCTCACCCCTGCGGACGCGCTCGACGACGCCCGGCTGCGGGCGTACGCCGGCAGCCGGCTGACCGCGGCGATGCTGCCGGCCCGGGTGCTGCGTCGCGCCGCCCTGCCGATCAGCACGGTCAGCGGAAAGCTGGACCGGCCGGCGCTGCGCGCGCTGGCCGCCGCCGTGCTCCTCCCCTCGGCCCCCGCCGACACCGCCACCACCGCCACCGGTCCGGCCACGCCGGACGGTTCCGTGGCGGCGGCGGTGGCCGGCATCTGGACCAGGTTGCTCGGCGCGGCACCCAAGCCGGCGACGGACTTCCTCGCCGCCGGTGGCAACTCCATCGCGGCGATGCGCCTGGTCGCCGCGCTCCGCGCCGAGCTGGGCCGGCAGCTCGACACTCGTGCGGTGTTCACCGAGCGCACCTTCGGGCGGCTTGTCGAGCGGGTGGCGGCCGCGCCGAGCGGCGGGGACGGGCTGCGCACCGGCAACCCGCCCACCCTCTCCCCACCTCAGCGCCGGCTGTGGTTCGTCGACCAGCTCGCGCCGTCCAGCGCGCCGTACAACATCGCGGTGGCGCACCGGGTGCGTGGCCCGCTGGACACCGCCGCGCTCGGGGCGGCGCTGCGGGCCGTCGCCGAGCGGCACGACGTGCTGCGCTGGCGGATCCCGCAGACCGCAGGCGTGCCGTACGCCGTCTGCGCCGAGCCGACCGACGTGGCCGTGCCCGTGGTCGACCTGACCGGCGGCGCCGAGCCGGAGGCCGAGCTGACCCGGATGCTCGCGGGCGGCGCCGCGCACCCCTTCGACCTGGCCACCGGGCCGCCCTGGCAGGTGACCGTCTACCGGCTCGGCCCGGCCGAGCACGTGCTGGCCGCCACCTGGCACCACGCCGTCTTCGACGGTTGGTCCGAACGGGTCTGCTACGACGACCTCGCGGCCGGGTACGCCCAGGCGGTGGCCGGCCAACCGCCGGCGCTGCCGGAGCTGCCCGCCCGCTACGCCGACTACGCGGTCTGGCGGGCCGAACGGGACCGGCTGCGCGGCGCGGCGGACCTGGCCTGGTGGACGGCGCACCTGGACGGCGTCCCTACGGTGCTGGACCTGCCCCGGGACCGACCCCGACCCGCGGTGCAAACCTACGCCGGTGCGGAGGCGGCCGTCCGGCTGCCCGCCGACACCGACCGCGCGGTCCGCGAGCTGGCCGAGCGGCGCGGCACGACCGTGGCGGCGGTGCTGCTCGCCGCGTTCGGTGAGCTGATCGCGCGGCTCACCGGCGGCGACGACCACGTGCTCGGCGCGATCGTCGCCGACCGGCGGCTGGCCGCCTTCGACGACGTGATCGGCTTCTTCATCGACACCGTGCCGGTGCGGGTCCGTACCGGCGGGGCGAGTTTCGCCGAGCTGGTCGACCGGTGCTCCGGGGAGCTGCATGAGGCCACCGCGCATCCCGGGGCGCCACTGGAACGGATCGTCGAGGCGCTCGGCGTCGGCCGGGACACCGCCCGCGCGCCGCTGGTGCAGGTGCTGTTTAACGTGCTCAACTTCGCGCCACCACGGCTGACGCTGACCGGGCTGACCGCCGAGGCGGTGCCGGTGCCCAAACCGGGCTCGCCGTTCGACATCACCGTCTACGTGGTGCAGACCGACGGCCGCACCGGCGTCGAGGTGGTCTACAACCCGGACCTGTTCGACGCCACTCGTATCGACGACCTGCTCGCCGACCTGGCCGAACTGGTGGGTGCGCTGGCCGGCGCACCGGACACGCCGGCCCGCGAGGTGGCCGCCGCGCTGCCCCGGCCGACCGTGCGGGTGCCGCAGCTCGGCGCGATGACGGTGGCCGGCGGCGACCCGCCGGCGCTGGTGCCCGCCGGCCCGGACGGACTCACCGAGACCGAGGAGCTGGTCGCGGGGATCTGGCGGGAGGTGCTGGAGCGCGATCGGGTGGGGGTGACCGACAACTTCTTCGACATCGGTGGGCACTCCCTCGCGCTCGCCGCCGTCCACGCCCGACTGACCACCGCAACCGGCCGGTCCATCAAGATGCTCGACCTGTTCCGCCACCCCACCATCCGGGCGTTCGCCGCCAGCCTCGACGGAGCCGCCGACCGCCCGGAGCTGGCGCGGGCCGCTCTGCGCGCCGCCGCCCGCCGCGGCCGTACCCGCCGTATCCCTCCCCGCCGCCCCGGCGGCACCGCGTGACGAAGGACGACCTGATGAGCAACCCGACCGCAGCCGACCTGCCCGACGAGGGCATCGAACCGATCGCGATCGTCGGTCTGGCCGCGCGCCTGCCCGGCGCGGCCGACGTGCGCGAGTTCTGGCGCAACCTCATCGACGGGGTGGAGTCGGTCACCGAGCTGACCCGGGAGGAGCAGCTGGCCCGGGGCGCGAGCGTGGAGGAGGTCGACGACCCGGGCTGGGTCAGTCGCGCTCCGCTGGTCGACGGCTATGACGAGTTCGACGCCACGCTGTTCGGGATGACCGGCCGGGAGGCGGAGCTGACCGACCCGCAGCACCGCCTGTTCCTGGAGTCCTGCCACACGGCGCTGGAGGACGCCGGCTACGACCCGACCCGCTACGACGGCGCGATCGGCGTGTACGCCGGCACCGGCGGCAACATCTACCTGAACCGGCACGTGCTGCGGAACCGGCGGGTCGGCGGCAACCCGCACTCCGCGGTCTCCATCGCCACCGGCAACTCGCCGAACTATGTGGCCACCAACGTGTCGTACCGGCTGGACCTGCGCGGGCCGAGCCTGACCGTGCACACCGCCTGCTCCACGTCGCTGGTCGCGTTCCACCTGGCCTGCGAGGCGCTGCGCAACGGCGAGTGCGACATGGCGCTCGCCGGTGGTGTGAACATCGAGCTGCCGCACGTCGGCTACCTCGGCATGGACGGCTTCACCTCACCCGACGGTCGCTGCCGCCCGTTCGACGCCGCCGCCAACGGCACGGTGTGGGGCAGCGGCGCCGGGGTGACCCTGCTCAAGCGGCTCTCCGACGCGATCGCCGACGGGGACGCCATCCGCGCGGTCGTGCTCGGCAACGCGATCAACAACGACGGCGCCGCCAAGGTCGGCTTCACCGCGCCCAGCATCGACGGGCAGGCGGCGGCCATCGCCCAGGCCGTGGCGATGGCCGACGTCGACCCGCGCACCATCAGCTACGTCGAGGCGCACGGCACCGGCACCGCGATGGGTGATCCGATCGAGGTGGCGGCGCTGTCCGCCGTGTACGCCCGGGACACCGACGAGCGGGGCTGGTGCGGCATCGGCTCGGTGAAGTCGAACATCGGCCACCTCAGCCAACCCTCCGGCATCGTCAGCGTGATCAAGACGGTGCTCGCCATGGAGCACGGGCTGATCCCGCCGACGATCAACTTCGAGACGCCGAATCCGGCCGTCGAGTTCGCCGACACCCCGTTCTACGTGGCGAACACCCTCACCAAGTGGGACACCGACGGCGGGCCCCGCCGGGCCGGGGTCAGCTCGTTCGGCATCGGCGGCACCAACGCCCACGTGGTGCTGGAGGAGGCGCCGGCGGCGTACCGCACGGACCGTCGGGTGCGCCCGGCGTACCTGCTCCAGGTCAGCGCGGCCACCCCGAGCGCCCTGGACGGGGCGGTGCAACGCCTCGCCACGCACCTGGACGGCGCCGCCGACGCCGGGCCCGCGTACCTCGCCGACGTCGCGCACACCCTGTTCGTCGGCCGCCGCGCACACCCGCATCGCCGCGCCGTCGTCGCCACCGACCTCCCCACGGCAGCAGCCGCTCTCCGTGCCCCTCTCCGCGGACCGAAACCATTGACCGACCGTCCAGCCCCGACAGTGGCATTCCTGTTCTCCGGTCAGGGCGCCCAGTACGCGGGGATGGGCGCGCAGCTCTACGCCGAGCAGCCCCGCTTCGCCGCGGTCGTCGACGAGTGCGCCGAGCTGCTCCGCCCCGACCTGGGTCTGGACCTGCGCGACCTGATCCTCGGCCGGGATCCGGCGGCGGGGGAGAAGCTCACCCAGACCCGCTACACCCAGCCCGCGCTGTTCACCGTCGAGTACGCCCTGGCCGCGCTCTGGCAGGCCGCCGGGGTCCGACCGGCCGCGATGATCGGCCACTCCATCGGCGAGTACGTCGCGGCCACCGTGGCCGGCGTGCTGAGCCTGCCGGACGCGCTGCGGGTGGTCGCCGCCCGGGGCCGGCTGATGCAGTCGTTGCCCGCCGGCTCGATGCTCGCCGTCGCGCTGGACGAGTCGGTCGTCGCCGACCTGCTGCCCGACGGCCTCTCGGTGGCCACGGTCAACGGCCCGGGCACCTGTGTGGTGGCCGGCGAGACCGCCGCCGTCGAGGCGTTCGCCGCGACGCTGAAGGGCAAGTCGAAGGCGTTGCGCACGTCGCACGCGTTCCACTCGCCGATGGTGGAGCCGATTCTCGCCGAGTTCACCGCGCTGATGGGCACGGTCCCGCTGCGCCCGCCGACGGTGCCGTTCCTGTCCAACGTCACCGGCACCTGGATCACCGCTGAGCAGGCGATCGACCCGGCGTACTGGGCGACGCACCTGCGTCAGCCGGTCCGCTTCGGCGACTGCGTGGCCACCCTGCTGGCCGCCGGCACGTGGCAGCTGGTCGAGTGCGGTCCCGGCCGTCAGTTGGCCAGCCTGGCCCGGATGCAGGTCGCGAAGGCCGCGCCGGAGCAGCGCTCGCTCACCCCGCTGGCCAGCCTGCCCGCCGCCGGGGAGAGCACCGGTGATCTGGCCGCCCTGCTCGCCACCGCCGGCGCGCTGTGGTGCGCCGGGCTTCCGGTGCGCGTCGACGCCGACCCGACGGCCCGCCGGGTGCCGCTGCCCACGTACCCGTTCGAGCGCCGCCGCTACTGGATCGAGCCGGACCCGGAACAGCCCGTCGCCGCCGCGCCGGTGGAGACCGGGCCGCGACCGCTGGCCGGGTGGTTTGCGGTGCCGGTCTGGCGGCAGGCCGCGCCGCTGCCGCCGTCCGGGTCGTTGGGCCGCTGCCTGGTCCTCACGGCGGGTCCGCGCGGTGACGCGCTGGTCGCCGGCCTGCGGGCCGCCGGTGCCGACCCGGTGCCGGTACGCCCCGGCGACGCCTTCGCCGCCGCCGACGGTGGTTACCGGCTGCGCCCGGGTGTACGCGCCGACCACGACGCGTTGGTCGCCGCGCTCACCGCCGACGCCGCACCGCCGATCCGGCTGGTGCACGCGTTCACCCTGGACGCCGCGCCCACCGGCACCGACATCGCGGCCACCTGGGCCGCCCAGGACCTGGGCTTCTTCAGCGCCCTGCACCTGGTGCAGGCGCTCGCCGGCGCCGGGCTGACCGGCGAGGAGCACGGCCTCGCCCTGGACCTGCTCACCGCCGGCATCGGCGACGTGCGCGGCGACGACCTGCGCCGCCCGGAGCACGCCACCCTCGCCGGGTTGGCCCGGGTGCTCCCGGCCGAGCTGCCCGGGCTGGCGGTCCGGCTCATCGACGCGGACCCGACCGACGACGACGCCGGCCCGCTGGTCGCCGAGCTGCGCCGTCCCCGGGAGCCCGAGGTGGCCCTGCGTGGCGGCCGCCGCTGGGTGGCCGACGTCGAGCAGGTGACGATCGATGCCGAGGGGGAGCCGGGCGCGCTCCGCGACGGCGGCCGGTACGTGATCACCGGCGGCCTCGGCGGCATCGGCATCACCCTGGCCGAGGACTTCGCCACCCGGGCGCGCGCGAAGCTGGTGCTGCTGGCCCGCTCCGGGCTGCCCGAGCGCGAGCGGTGGGACGACCACCTCGCCGTGCGCGGCGATGATCGGGCCGGACGGGCCATCGCGGCGATCCGCCGGATAGAGGCCGCCGGCGCCGAGGTGCTCGTGCTCGCCGCCGACGTCACCGACCCGGCCGACCTGCGCCGGGTCCGCGACGCCGCGACGGCCGCGTACGGCGGCGTCGACGGCATCGTCCACGCGGCCGGTCTGCCCGGCGGTGGGATGGCCGAGGTCAAGGAGCGGGCCGAGGCGGAACGGGTGCTCGCCCCGAAGCTCGCCGGCACCCTCGCCCTCGCCCAGGTCTTCGGCGACCTGCCGCTGGACTTCGTGGTGCTCTGCTCGTCCATCACCGCGGTGGTCGGCGGCTTCGGGCAGGTCGACTACTGCGCCGCGAACGCCTTCCTGGACGCGCACGCCCGCTCCGGCGCGGGCTGGCGGGCCCCGGTGCTGTCGCAGAACTGGGGTGGCTGGGCCGAGGTGGGCATGGCCGTGGAGACCGCCGCGCCGGCCGGGTTCCGGGCGGCCGGCCGCGACACGGTGACGAGCCCGGTCGACCACCCGGTGCTCACCACGAAGGTCACCGGGCCGGCGGAGACGGTGCTGCACGGTCTGGTCTCCGCCAGCACCCACTGGCTGCTCGACGAGCACCGGATCGGCGGGGTTCCGGTGGTGCCGGGCACCGCCCACCTGGAGTCGGTGCGGGCCGCGGTGGCGTCCGCGCTGCCCGCCCCCGGCCCGGGAGCGGCCGTGGAGCTGCGCGACGTGGTCTTCCTGGAGCCGTTCGCGGTGCCCGACGGCACCGTCGCCCAGTACCGGGTGGAGCTGACGCGGGCCGACGACGGCGGCACGGACTTCGCGGTCCGGAGCCTGGCCGGTGGCCGACTGCGCACCCATGTGCGGGGCGCGGCCGGCTGGACCGACGAGCCGGCCCCACCGGCTGTCCCGGCCGTTCCGGCCGGCCGTCGGGTGGACGACGACGCCTCCTTCGGCCGGGGCAGGACCAGCATGCTCACCTTCGGGCCGCGCTGGGCGGCGCTGGGCGAGCATCACCTGGCCGACGGCTCCGAACTGGCGGTGGTCGAGGCACCCGCTCCGGCCGTCGGCGACCTGCCCGACTGGGGCCTGCACCCCGCGCTGCTGGACGTGGCGACCGCGTTCGGCCGGGGTCAGGGCAGCGGCACGTACCTGCCGATGTCGTACGGCCGGATCGTGGTGCGGGGGCCGCTGCCGGCCCGGTTCACCAGCGAGCTGCGGCACCGGGCCGGCGACACCGACGAGGTCGTCGCCGCCGATCTGTCGCTGCGCGACCCGGGCGGCCGGGAGTTGGTCGCGATCAGCGACTTCGTGCTGCGCCGGGTCGACCAGGGCGCGGTCACCGGCGGCCTGACCGGACCGTCCGATGCGGACGGAGGCTCTGCCGCGCCGACCTCGACCGAGGACATCCGGCCGGTGGACGGCGCGGAGGCGTTCCGTCGCAGCCTCACCGCCGGCCTCGGCGCCCAGGTGGTCATCGCCACCCGGACGGTGGACGACATCCGCCGTCGAGCCGGGCGGGTCACCACCGGCAACCTCACCGGCGACGACGTGGTCGCCGATCCGGTCCAGCCCGGCGTCGGGGACGGCAGCGCCGCACCGGGCACCGAGCTGGAGAGCACCATCGCCCGGGTGTGGCAGGACGCGCTCGGGGTGACCCGGGTCGGCCTCGACGACGACTTCTTCGCCCTGGGCGGCAACTCTTTGGTCGCGGTGCAGCTCATCGCGGCGATGCGCAGGGCGACCGGGGTGAAGCTGCCGATGCGCAGCCTCTTCGAGATCCCCACCGTGGCCGGGCTGGCCGCCCGGATCGAGGAGTTGCGCGGCACGACCACCGACGAGCCGGCCAGCCCGGCACCGATCCCCGCCATTCCGCGACTGCCCCGCGCGTGACGAGAAATCAGGACTGGAGAGCCATGAGCGACACGATCGCCACGCTGCCCGTGGTCGTCGAATCCGACGGCCGGGCACTGACCGAGCTGATTACCGAGCGCCGCGCCGAGCTGCGGACCACCCTCGCCGAGCAGGGTGGTCTGCTGTTCCGCGGCTTCGACGTGGACGGGGTGGACGGCTTCGACCAGGTGGTCCGGGCGCTGTCCGGTGAGCCGCTGACCTACACCGAGCGGTCCTCGCCGCGGCACGCCATCAAGGGCCAGGTGTACACCTCGACCGACTACCCGCCGGACGAAGAGATCTTCCTGCACAACGAGAACTCGTACCAGGCGCGCTGGCCGTTGACCCTGTTCTTCTACTGCATCACCGCGCCGGAGACGCTGGGCGCCACACCCCTGGCCGACATCCGCCAGGTCTACCGGGAGATCGACCCCGCGGTACGCGAGGAGTTCGTCCGCCGCCGCTGGATGCTGATGCGCAACTTCCACGAGGACTTCGGCGCCAGCTGGCAGCACGTGTTCGGCACCGACGACCGGGCCGAGGTCGAGGCGTACGCGGCCGTCAACCGGATCAGTCTGGAGTGGACCGGCCGCGACGGGCTGCGTACCCGGGCGGTCCGCGACGCCGTGCACCACCGGCCCGGCTCGGACACCCCCCGCTGGTTCAACCACGCCACCTTCTTCCACGTGAGCAGCCTGGCCAAGGACATCCAGGAAGGCCTGCTGGCCATGTTCGGCGCCGACGGGTTGCCGTCGAACACCTACTACGGCGACGGCGGTGAGATCCCCGCCGACGTCATGGACCACCTGCGCGCCGCGTACCGGGCCGCCAGTGTCCGATTCGACTACCAGCGCGACGACGTGCTGGTGGTCGACAACATGACCGCCGCGCACGGGCGGGAGCCGTTCACCGGCGCCCGGAGGATCGCCGTCGCGATGGCCGAACCGCACACCCCCGACACCGTTGGAGAGCAGTGATGGCCGAAACCCGATTCCTGGTCGTACGCAACGACGAGGAGCAGTACTCCATCTGGTCGGCCGAGCGGGACCTCCCGGCGGGGTGGCACGACGCCGGCTTCGCCGGCACCCGCGAGGAGTGCCTGGCGCACATCGACACCGTCTGGACCGACATGCGCCCCCGCTCGGTACGCGAGGCGAGCCGGTGAGCGCGAGGAGCACAGCGCAGCGGAGCCCCGCAGTCGCGAACGGAAGGCGGCACCGGTGAGCGCGAGGAGTGCAGCGAAGCGGAGCCCCGCAGTCGCGAACGGAAGGTGGCACCGATGACCAGGGAGTGGACCTTCCCGGCCTCCTTCGCCCAGGAGCGGGTGTGGACCGCCAACCAACTCGACCCGGGTTCGCCGGTCTACAACGTCTCGGCGCCGTGGCGGTTCCCGGCCGGCGTCACCGCGGCGCAGGCCGTCGAGGTGCTCGCCCAGGTGGTCGCCCGGCACGAGTCGCTCCGTACCCACCTGCGGATGGTCGACGGCGCGCTGGTGCAGGTGGTCCGTGCCGCCGAGCCGCTGGAGCTGTCCGAGCTGGACCTGACCGGCCTGCCCGCCGACGAGCAGGAGCGCCGGTACGCCGAGACGATGACCGAGCTTGCCCGCACCCCGATCCCGTTGGACGCCCCGCCACCGTGGCGGGCCCGGCTGGCCCGCTTCGACGACCGGCTCCGGTTGCAGTTCGTGGTGCACCACGCGGTCTTCGACAGCCACTCCGCGGTGCTCTTCGACGCCGAGTTGGCCGCGTTCAGCCGGGCCGCGTTGACCGGCGCGCCCGCCGACGTGCCCGAGCTGCCCATCCAGTACGCCGACTTCGCCGTCTGGCAGCGTGACCAGCTCTCCGGTGACGAGCTGACACGCCAGCTCGCCTTCTGGCGCGAGCAGTTGGCCGGCGCGCCGGCGGTGACCGGCCTGCCGTTGGACCGGCCACGCCCCACCCAGCTCGGCTTCGCCGGCGACGAGGTGCGTTTCGACCTTCCCGAAGGGCTGCTGGACCGCGTCGGGCAGCTCGCCGCCGACGCCTCGGCCACCCCGTACATGGTGCTGCTGGCCACCTTCGCGGCGCTGCTGTCCCGGATCTCCGGCGATCCCGAGGTGGTGGTCGGGGTCTCCACCGCCGGGCGGGACACGGCCGAGCTGACCCCGCTGATCGGCATGTTCGTCAACCCGGTCGCGCTGCGGTGCGACCTGGCCGGCGACCCGAGCGTCGCCGAGCTGCTCGGCCGGATCCGTGCCGGCCTGGTGGACGCGATGGAGCACGGGCAGACGCCGTTCCAGCGGATCGTCGAGGTGGTCACACCGCACCGTGACCCGTCGGTGCAGCCGGTGTTCCAGACCGCGCTGAACTTCATCCCGGACTCCGGCCTGGACCCGGTGCCGCTGGGCACCACCAAGGACGACCTGGCCTTCGACATCACCGGCGGCACCAGTCGGCTGGTCTACCGCACCGACCTGTTCGACCGGGCCACCGCCGAGTCGGTCGTCGCCCGCTACCTGCGGCTGCTCGCCGCCGCCGTCGCCGACCCGGCGACGCGGCTGTCCGCGCTGCCCCTGCTCGACGACGCCGAACGCGACGTGCTGCTCACCTGGACCGGCACCGGTGGTGAGGTCGCCCCGGCCACCCTGGTCGCCGAGGTCGAGCGGCAGGCCGCCGCCACCCCGGCCGCGGTCGCGCTGGTCTGCGACGGCATGCACCTGAGCTACGCCGAGCTGGCCGCCCGGGCCAACCGGCTGGCCCGGCTCCTGGTCGAGCGCGGCGCCGGCCCGGAGACCAGGGTCGCGCTGCTGCTGCCCCGCTCGGTGGAGCTGGTGGTGGCCATCCTCGCGGTGCTCAAGTCCGGCGCGGCGTACCTGCCGGTGGACACCGACTACCCGGCGAACCGGATCGGCTACCTGCTGGCCGACGCCGAGCCGGCGCTGGTGCTGGCCACCCCGCGGACGGCCGAGCTGGCCCCGACCGACGCGCTGGTGCTCGGTCCGACGACCGCCGCCGACCTGGACGGCGCCGACCTGACCGACGACGACCGGCGGTCGCCGCTGCACCCGGAGCACCCCGCGTACCTGCTCTACACCTCCGGCTCCACCGGCCGGCCCAAGGGCGTGCTGATCGAGCACCGCGCGGTCACCGCGTACCTGGCCTGGGCCCAGGACACCTACCCCGGGCTGGCCGGCACCGCGCTGCTGCACTCGCCGGTCTCGTTCGACCTGACCGTGACCGGGCTGCTCGGCCCGCTCACCGCCGGCGGCACGGTCCGGTTGGCCGGCATCGACACGCCGGCGGCCCGCGCCGGTGGCCCGCCCACCTTCCTCAAGGTCACCCCCAGCCACCTGCCGCTGCTCGACGACGCGCTGTCGCCCACCACCGACCTGGTGATCGGCGGCGAGGCGCTGGCCGGTGAGCAACTGGCCGGCTGGCGGGGGGCCCACCCCGAGGTGGCCGTGATCAACGAGTACGGCCCCACCGAGGCGACCGTCGGCTGCGTCGCGGCCCGGATCGCCCCCGGGCAGCCGGTGCCCGCCGGTCCGGTGCCGATCGGCCAACCCACCTGGACGACCCGGGTCCACCTGCTCGACGCCGCGCTGACCCCGGTACCGCCGGGCGTGGTCGGCGAGCTGTACGTCGCCGGGTCGCAACTGGCCCGGGGCTACCTGCGCCGGCCGGCGCTCACCGCCGAGCGCTTCCTGCCCTGCCCGTACGGGCCGGCGGGGGAGCGGATGTACCGCACCGGTGACCTGGCCCGCTGGCGGGCCGACGGGACGCTGGAGTACGTGGGCCGCCGGGACAACCAGGTCAAGGTCCGGGGCATGCGGATCGAGCTGGGCGAGATCGAGTCGGTGCTGCGTGCCCGGCCGGACGTGGACGAGGCCGTGGTCGTGGTCCGCGCCGACAGCGGCGAGCCGACGCTGGTCGGCTACCTGGTCGGCCGGGTCGACGAGGCGGCGCTCGCCGCCGACCTGGCCCTTGAGCTGCCCGCGCACCTGGTGCCGAGCGCTCTCGTCCGGCTGGACGCGCTGCCGCTGACCCCGAACGGCAAGCTGGACACCGCCGCGCTGCCGGCCCCGGCCGCCGCCACCTCCGGCGGCTTCGTCGCCCCGCGCACCGACGCCGAGGCCCTGGTCGCCGAGATCTACGCCGAGATCCTCCAGTTGGAGAAGGTCGGTGCGCTCGACGACTTCTTCGCCCTGGGTGGCAACTCGTTACGCGGCATGCGGGCGATGGCGCGCATCCGCGCCGAGGTGGACGTGGAGTTGCCGATGCGGGCGCTGTTCAGCAGCCCGGTGGTCGCCGACCTGGCCGCCCAGATCGAGCAGCGGATCGCCGCCGAGCTCGACGAGCTCTCCGACACCGAGGTCGCCGCGCTGCTCGCGGCGGAGAAGGACACCCCGACATGACCGACGTGAAGGACCCGGCCCGCGACGCCGCCCGACAGGCGCTGATCACCCAACGGCTGCGCCGCCGGTCGGGCGGCACCCCCGCCGCGCGGATCACCCCCCGCCCGCCGGACGCCGAGGTGCCGCTGTCGTACGCCCAGGAGCGGGTCTGGTTCATGGATCAGCTCGCCCCCGGCGAGGCGGCGTACCACATCGCGGTGCCGCTGCGGGTGCGTGGCCCGCTCGACGTCGCGGCCCTGCGCCGGGCGCTGGCCGACCTGACCCGGCGGCACGAGTCGCTGCGCACCCGGTTCCCGGCCGACTCCGACGGGCGGCCCACCGCGGTGCTCGACGACGCGGTCGAGGTGCCGCTGACCGTGGTCGACGCCGCCGACGAGGCCGCCGCGCGGGCGCTGGTCGACCAGGCGGCGGCCGAGCCGTTCGACCTGGCCAACGGGCCGCTGCTGCGGGCCCTGCTGATCCGCCTGGCGCCGACCGAGCACGTGTTCTTCCTCGGCCAGCACCACATCGTCGGCGACGGCTGGTCGGTAGACGTGCTGTTGCGCGACCTGATCACCCGCTACCGCGACAGGGAGCTGCTTGCCCTGCCGGTGCAGTACGGCGACTTCGCCGTCTGGGAGGCGCGGGAGCTGACCGGGCCGAGTGCCCGCCGGCACCTGGACTGGTGGAAGGGACGGCTGGCCGGGATCACGCCCCTGGAGCTGCCGCTGGACCTGCCCCGGCCGGCGACCCAGACCTACCGGGGCGACTTCGTCGAGTTCACCCTGGACGCTGCCGCCACCGAGGGGCTGGCCGCGCTGACCCGCTCCTACGGCGGCACGCTGTTCATGACCCTGCTCGCTGCGTACCAGGTGTTCCTGGCCCGGCACGCCGGCCAAGACGACTTCGCGGTGGGCGCCTCGGTGGCCGGCCGGTCCGCGCCGGAGCTGGAGAACGTGGTCGGCATGTTCGTCAACATGCTGCCGCTGCGCGCCGAGCTGGCCGGCGACCCGACCTTCACCGAGCTGCTGGGGCGGACCCGCCGCGCGGTGCTGGACGGGTTGGAGCACGCCGAGGTGCCGTTCGCCCGGGTGGTGCACGAGCTGGGCCTGCCACGCGATGTCAGCCGCTCGCCGGTGTTCCAGGCGATGTTCGTGTTGCAGAACTACGAGATGGGCCGGTTCGACGGTGTCGCCGACGACGGCGGGGTCGGCTTCGAGTGGCATCCGATGGAGCTGCGCGCCACCCGCTTCGACTTCGAGCTGCACGCCGTCGAGACCAGCGACGGGCTCTGGGGCAAGCTGGTCTTCAACACCGACCTGTTCACCCGGGCCACCGTCGAGCGGATGGCGCACCGGCTGACCACCCTGCTGCGCGCCGTGGTCGCCGCACCGGACCTGCCGGTCTCCGCGCTGGACCTGCTCGCCCCGGCCGAGCGGGAGCTGTTGACCGGATGGAACGACACCGCCGGCGACTTCCCCCGGCAGCAGACGCTGCACGCCCCGATCGAGGAGCGGGCCGCCCGTACCCCGGACGCGGTGGCGCTGCGGTTCTCCGGCCGCTCGGTGACGTACGCCGAGCTGAACGCGGCGGCGAACCGGGTGGCGCACCGCCTGCGCGGCGCCGGGGTGGGCCCGGAGACCCTGGTCGGGGTCTGCGCGGAACGTTCGGTGGAGCTGGTCGCCGGCCTGCTCGGCGTGCTCAAGGCCGGCGGCGCCTACCTTCCGCTGGACCCGGAGTACCCGCCGGACCGGCTGGCCTTCATGGTCACCGACGCCGCGGCGCCGGTGGTGCTGGTGCAGGAACACCTACGCGACGTGCTGCCGGCGACCGACGCGAGCGTGCTCGCCCTGGACGACGAGTCGACCTGGGCCGACCAGCCGGTGACCGACCCGACTCCGGCGGCGGACCCGGCCAACCTCGCGTACGTCATCTACACCTCCGGCTCCACCGGCCGGCCCAAGGGCGTGCCGAACACCCACCGGGGCATCGTCAACCGCCTCGACTGGATGCAGCGCACCTATCGGCTCGGCGCCGACGACGCGGTGTTGCAGAAGACCCCGGCCAGCTTCGACGTCTCGGTCTGGGAGTTCTTCTGGCCCCTGCGCGAGGGCGCCCGACTGGTGCTGGCCGAGCCGGGCGGTCACAAGGACGCCGGCTACCTGCGCGACCTGCTGATCTCCGAGCGGGTCACCACCGCCCACTTCGTACCGTCCATGCTCACCGTCTTCCTCGCCGAGGACGGCGTCGAGGCGGCCACCGCGCTGCGTCGGGTGATCTGTAGCGGCGAGGAGCTGCCGCTCGCCGCGGCCCGGGACTTCACCGCCGGGTTGCCCGGCTGCGGCCTGCACAACCTGTACGGCCCCACCGAGGCGGCGATCGACGTCAGCGCCTGGACGTGCGACCCGGCGCTGCTGGCGGAGCTGACCAGCGTGCCGATCGGCGCGCCGATCAGCAACCTGAGGCTGCACGTGCTGGACGCCCGGGGCAACCCGTGCCCGGTCGGCGTCGCCGGTGAGCTGCACATCGGCGGCGTCGGGCTGGCCCGGGGCTACCACCGCCGGCCGGCGCTGACCGCCGAACGGTTCGTGCCGGACCCGTTCGCCGCCGAGCCGGGCGCCCGGCTCTACCGCACCGGCGACCTGGCCCGCTGGCGCGTCGCGCCCGGCGTGGCGGACGGCGGGGTGCTCGAGTTTCTCGGGCGGATCGACCACCAGGTCAAGCTGCGCGGGCTGCGCATCGAGCTGGGCGAGATCGAGAGTGCGCTGCGCGCCCAGCCCGGGGTGACCGAGGCGGTGGTGCTGGTCCGCGAGGACACCCCCAGCGACAAGCGGCTCACCGGGTACCTGGTCGGCGCGGCCGAGCACGACGCGGTCAAGGCGGCGTTGAAGGAGACCCTGCCCGAGTACATGGTGCCCGCCGCGTTCGTCACCCTGGACGCCCTGCCGCTGAGCCCGAACGGCAAGCTGGACCGCAGGGCGCTGCCCGCGCCGGTGGTCACCCGCGCCGCGTCGGTGGCGCTGGTCGAGCCGCGCGACGACACCGAGCGGTTGCTCGCCGGCATCTGGTCGGACGTGCTCGGGGTGGCGACCCTCGGCATCGACGACGACTTCTTCGATCTGGGTGGGCATTCGATGCTCGCCACCCAGGTGGTGGCCCGGATCCGCAAGGCCGAGCACGGGGGACGGCCGGTCGGCGTGATGGACCTGTTCCAGCAGCGGACCATCCGCGACCTGGCCACGTTCATGTCCGGCGACGGTGAGAGCGACGGGCCGCGCCGGCTGCTCTACGAGCTGACCAAGCCGATCCCGGTGGCGCAGCGGGTGATCACCTACGTCTGTGTGCCGTACGGCGGCGGCAGCGCGATCGTCTACCAGCCCCTCGCGGACGCGCTGCCGGCCGGGCACGCGCTCTGGTCGCTGGCCATCCCGGGTCACGACGTGGGGCTCACCGAGGACGCGCTGCCCTTCGACGAGCTGACCTCCCGGGTCGCCGAGGAGATCCTGGAGCGCGTCGAGGGCCCGCTCGCCCTGTACGGGCACTGCGGCGTCGGCAGTGCGATCGTCGCCGAGGTGGCCCGCAAGGTGGAAGCCGCCGGCCGGGAGTTGACCGCCCTCTACATCGGCGCGATGTTCCCGTTCGCCCGTCCGAAGGGACTTTTCGCGGCGGTCCGCACCCGGCTGGAGAAGCTGCGCAGCAACAAGCACTACGCGAGCTGGCTCAAGTCGATGGGGGTGGACACCGACGAGCTGGACCCGGAGCAGGCCGACCGGATCATCAGCAACATGCGCGCCGACTCCCGGGCCTCGGAGGAGTACTTCACGGACCTGCTCGACCGGCGCGCGGAGAAGCTGCGCGCCCCGATCATCTCGGTGGTCGGCTCGGAGGACCCGGTCACCGACTACCACACCGAGCGGTACGCCGAGTGGCAGTTCCTCAGCGACCGGCTGGGGCTGGTCGTCCTCGACCAGGCCGGGCACTTCTTCCTCAAGTACCGGGCCGAGGAGCTGGCCGAGATCGTCACCCGGGTGCACCCGGCGCTCGTCGCCGGCGACGTCGCCGCGCTGACCCCGCAGGCACGCGGCGAGGACGCCGGCTGGGCGGTGGCCGACACCACGGGCGTCGACGCCCGCACCGGCCCGGAACAGCCGGTGGTCCGGCCGAGCATGGCCCGGTTCGTGGCGGTCACCGCCGGTCAGTTGGTCTCCACCACCGGCTCCGCGCTGACCGCGTTCGCCCTGCCGATCTGGCTGTTCACCCGCACCGGCTCGGTGGCCAACCTGGGCCTGCTCTGGGCCCTCGCGCTGGTCTGCGGCGTGCTGATGCTGCCGGTCGCGGGCGCGATCACCGACCGGGTCAGCCGGCGAAAGATCATGATGATCGCCAGTTGCAGCGCCGGCTCGATCCAGCTGATCCTCGCCGCGCTGCTCTGGACCGACAACCTGGCGCTCTGGCACATCTACGCCCTGGTGGCGCTGAGTCAGGTCGCCGGATCGTTCCAGCGGATCGCGTTCCAGTCGGCCGTGCCGCAGCTGGTGCCCAAGCGCTACCTGGGCCACGCCATGGGCATCACCCAGCTCTCCAACGGCTTCGGCATGCTGCTCATGCCGGTCTTCGCCGCGGGTCTGCTGGCCGCCATCGACCTCAAGGGCATCCTGCTGCTGGACGTGGTCAGCTACCTGGTCGCGGTGGTGACCCTGTCGGTGGTCCGCTTCCCCGACCTGCTCGGCTGGCGGCCCAGGGAGCGGCTGCTGGTGGCGATCGCGAACGGCCTGCGCTACTCGTGGCGCCACCGCGGCTTCCGCCTGATGCTGGGCTACTTCGCGCTGGGCAACATCTTCCTGGCCCCCGCGCTGGTGCTCACCACACCGCTGGTGCTCTCCTTCGGCAGCGCCACGCAGGTGGCCCAGGTGGCTCTAGCCGAGGCCCTCGGCGCGGTCGCCGGTGGCGTACTCATGTCGCTGTGGGGCGGGCCCCGACACCGACGCATGATCGGCGTGCTGATCGGCAACATCGGCACGGCGGTCGGCTGCGTCCTGGTCGGCCTGGACGCGTCCGTCGCGATGATCTGCGTCGGCGCCTTCTGGCTGGCCATGTCGATGACCACCGCGCAGTCCATCTACGCCACCATCGTCCAGGTCAAGGTGCCGCAGCGCTTCCACGGCCGGGTGTTCAGCCTCAACCAGACCATCACCTGGTCGACGCTGCCGATCGGCTTCGCGCTGCTCGCCCCGGCCGCCACCGGTCTGTTCGAGCCGATGCTCGCCCCGGACGGGGCGCTCGCCGGGTCGGTGGGCGCGGTGATCGGCACCGGTCCGGGCCGGGGCATCGGCTTCGCGTACGTCTGCTTCGGCGCGGCGCTGGTCCTGATCAGCCTGGGCGGCTTCGCGATCCGGCTGCTGCGCCGTTTCGACCTGGAGGTGCCGGACTCGCTGCCCGACGACCTGATCGGCGCGCAGGAGCGGGAACGCCGACTGGCCGCCCGCGCCACGGAACGCGAGGAGGAGCGGGTGCCGGTCGGGGTGTGACGGGTGCGGGTGCCACCGCCGTGCCGCACGGCACCGCGGTGGCACCCACCGCGTACGAGATCATCTTCGGGATTGGCCGGACCTCCCGAGCTGCGCCGTGGTACGAGTGCTCGGTGAATCCTGATGGCCGCAGCCGGCCTGCGGGCAGCCCGCCACCGCGCGACCGGCTGGTGGCACGCGCGAAAGCAACTGCCGCTCGGGTTCGGGGCCGAGGTGGCCGGGCGGGACGACTGCGGCTCAGTCAACTGGAAGTCGCCCTGGTCATCTCGGTACAGGCAGGACTCGCCGCGGCTCTGGCCTGGTCGATAGGGCACGATCTGCTGGGCAACCCCGCGCCGATCTTCGCCCCCTCCGCTGCGGTGGGCACGATCGTCGCCTCACTCGGGCAGCGCGCCCACCGCACGGTCGAACTGCTGCTCGGAGTCGGGCTCGGCATCGCCACCACCGACTTCCTGCTGTCCTTTCTGGGCACCGGGTTCTGGCAGACCGGATTCGTCGTCGGGTGCGCCATCCTCGCCACGCTGGTGCTCTTCGGACGCAGCGGGGCGGCCGTCGGCCAGGCCGGCGGCACGGCGGTGCTGCTCGCGACCCTGGCGCCGGCCCAGAAGGACCTGGAATGGCCGCGCATCGTTGAGGCGATGGTCGGCGGAGCGGTGGGCCTCGTGGTGGTCGCCTTGCTGATACCGCTGAACCCGATGCGGATCCTCGACCGTGACGCGGCCCCCATCTTCCACTGCCTCGCCCGTCAGTTACGGGAGGTCTCCAAAGCGCTGACGACGAGCGATCAGCAGCGGGCGGTTCGCGCGTTGGACGCCCTACGCGCCATGGGACCGGACCTCGACCGGATGCACCAGGCACTCAGCGGCGCCGAGGAGGTCGTCAGCCTCGCGCCGGCCCGTTGGCTGCGCCGGCAGGATGTGGAGCGGTTCGCGCGTGCGAGCCAGCAGATGGAACGGGTCATCGAGCACAGTCGGGGAGTGGCCCGCAGGTCAGCGCTGGCCTTGCAGTACAACGAACGGGTTCCTCCCGACCTGCCCGCGAGTGTCGGACAACTCGCCGACGCCGTCGAGTTGCTGCGCCGTGAGCACCGCGCCGGGCGCCCCACCGAGAAGACCCGGTACGCGGTACGCGCCGCCGTCTTCCAGGCTGGCCGAGCCCGAGCCCAGAGGGTCGACGAATTCGGCGACGCGGTGGTGACCCAGGTGCGTACCGCCGCCAGCGACCTCCTTCGCGCCACCGGGTGCGACGCGACAACGGCGAATGAGGAGGTACGCGACGCGGTGCAGCGGGGCGAGGAGTCCGTTCGAGCGGGTGGTACGCCGGAATGAGTCACCGGGTCGACGCCCACCCGGTGAAACGCTCGACCAGGTCAGCCGGCGGTCGGTCAGGGTGACGCGCACGCACCAATCCGGTGTGCCACGATTGAACGGACCTCGGGATGGCGCTGTGTCCCGGGTCGAGACAGTCGCCGCGTATCCGGATCTGCCGGGGGAGTGATGTTCGGAACCCCGTAAGGTGCGGCCAGTGGGGTGGGAGGCACTGGGGCAGTGGGGTGAAGACGCCGCTCGCATCGAACCGCTCGCTGGCGGAGTAGCCAACGACGTGTGGAGCGTGCGCGTCAACGGGCGCCTCGCGGTCGGTCGTCTCGGCACCAGGAGCGACGCTGATCTCGCATGGGAGACCGGTCTCCTGCAACACCTCGACCGTGCGGGTCTGACCGTGCCGGTGCCGATCCCGACTACGGACGGCCGGCTGTTCGCCGACGGTCTGGTGGTGATGACCTACCTGGATGGCGGACCGCCCGAGACGCAGGCCGACTGGCGTCGCGTGGCCGGCACGCTGCGCGAGCTGCATCGGTTGACGCAGGGCTGGCCGCAGCGCCCAGGCTGGCGATCGTCGACCGACCTCCTGCACGCCGAGACCGGGACGAAGATCGACCTCGGCGCGATGCCCCCGGAGGGGGTTGCTCGATGCCGGGCAGCGTGGGCGCGGCTGATCGGACGTCGGACATGCGTCGTCCACGGCGACCTCAACCCTGGCAACGTCCGGATGACCGAGAATCAGGTCGCGCTGATCGACTGGGACGAGTCGCACGTCGATGTCCCCGACCTCGACCTCGTGCTGCCCGACAATGCCGCTGGCCTCGACGACGGCGCGTACGACATCGCCGCGCAGGCGTCGGCCGCATGGGAGGCCGCGGTCTGCTGGGACGACGAGTACGCAGTCAAGCGGCTCGCCGAAGTCCGAGCGGTCTGAGAACGCGTTCGAGGAGCGGGGTTGTTGGCGGTCGAGTCCGCATACGCCGACCACGAGCACACGGTGCACGAGGGCCTGCGCTTCATGCTGCTGACACCACCCGGCTCGGCCTGCTCCACTGCGTGGAGGTCGCGGACAACCTGCCCGGCGTCGTCCTGGTCCGCCACACGAAGAACCGCGACGGCGGCACCCGGGTCTTCGGCCCGACGGCGTGGCGGGCGTTCGTCGGCCAGGTCACCGAGCGGCCGTAACCGCACCAGGGCGTACCCGAAGTCGCTGTCGGTCAGGGTGACGCGGTGGGAAGCTTGGCCAATTCGTTGCTCGCTTGTTGGAGGCGGCCGTCCGGCACGCACTCGGCGCGGCGGGTGCGGGTCCGGTCCGTAG
Source organism: Micromonospora sp. NPDC005087 (assembly GCF_042872965.1). NCBI lineage: Bacteria > Bacillati > Actinomycetota > Actinomycetes > Micromonosporales > Micromonosporaceae > Micromonospora > Micromonospora sp. NPDC005087. Next base: position 296,980 of record NZ_JBIALB010000009.1, read on the forward strand.
CAGCGTGTGAAGGGTATATATGGCTTGCGCAGGCGCCGGGCTGAGAGTTTGACTGCTCGCCATGCCTTTCCCCGCACCGATTCTCGTTGGGGGTACGGGTCGTTCGGGAACGTCACGGATCGCCGACATCATCGGCGAACATCCGCTGATCCATCGGATTCCCATGGAGACCCGGTTCCTCATCGACCCGGGTGGCCTGCGGGACCTGGCCGACGCGCTCACCGATCGATACGACCCCACCGTCGGTGAAGACGCCCTGCACCGGCTGAGCGATTTCCTCACCGTACGAGTGCCCGGCCGGCGCGACGATCGCGGTAAAACCGTTCCCGAACTGGTCGGCGAGCGGCGCTACCGGGACGCGGTGCAACAGCTCTGGCCGCAGTTGATCGCGTACACATACGACGAACCTGCGCCCGCGGAAGGCTTCGGGAACGCTGACCGGCCTGCCGGGCCGTTCGAGCCGCTGAGCCGCCGGCGGGTACTTCCCAGGTATTTCAGCGACCGGGGCGAACTGCTCGGAATCTTGCGGGGCCTGATCGACACCGTGTTCGGCGGAGCAGCCGCCGACGCGGGCAAGCCGACCTGGTGCGAGAAGACACCGTTCAACCTGCTGTGCATGGAGTTCCTCTGGGAACTGGTCCCCGAAGCGACCATCGTGCACATCAAGCGTCACCCGGTCTCAGTGCTCGCATCCCACCTGGCCCAGCCATGGGCACCGCCCACCGTCGACGGCGCGCTCGCCTACCTCAAGCCGGTCTACCACCGATGGCTCACCTGGAAGAACACGGTCGACCTGACGGGCAGGCGATACATCGAGGTGAAAGCAGAAGATCTCGCAGCCGACTGGCCCGGGCAGCGCTGCGCCCTGTTCGAACGGCTCGACGTCGACGACTTCGCCACCCCTTCAACGTTTCAGTCGCACAAGCTGACAAACCGCAACGACCAATTCGACGACGAAACCCGCGAGTTCATCCAAGAAGCGCTCGGCGAGGTCATCCCGGCCATGGGATATGAGTGACGGCTCTGGCTGTCCACTTTGGCGACGCCGCGTCGCGCCACTCGACCGTTTTTTGGCCCGCGCTCATGGGCGGGTGCACGCTTCTGCCGCCGATAGCGTGGGCGGCAGCCAGTCGGGTGGGCACACGTCCTGCTACTCGAGGATTGAGCGCTTCACCGCGGTGATGATGTCTTGTCCTTGGCTGATCGCCGACGGTCTCTGCTGCCGGGCGATGGCGCCCGTGGGTGAGCTCCCGTCAGGGGGCGGCTGGTCGGTGGGCGGGCTGGAAGAGTTCGACGAGATTGCCCGAGGGGTCGGTGAGCAGGATCTGGCGTCCGCCGGGGCCGGCGATGACGTCGCTACGGAACGACAACCCGGCGCTGCGGAGTCGGTCGATCTCGGCATCCAGGTCGTCAACCGTGAGGTGGATGCGGTTGCGTCCGGCGGTGGTGGCGTCGTCGGGGGTGGCGCGGGCGCCTGAACTGGCTGGGCCGGACACCAGCAGCCGCAGCGGGCCGCGTACCACGTCCGCGAAGGCTGGCCCGGCACTGGTGTTCAGGGCAAAGCCGAGATGGGTGGTGTAGAAGTCGACGGCCGCCTGAACGTCGTCGACGATGTAGCGGACGCTGGCGTACTGATCGGACGCTGTCACAGCTGGTCTCCTTCAGGATCGCATGCGCTGAGGACGGGCAGCAGGTGCCTGACGCGGGTCTCGATGTCAGCCGCGATGCGCCGGAAGGCGAGGTAGCCAGCCCGATCGGTGCCGCCGGTGGCGGCGGGATCGGGAATGCTCCAGTGCATTCGCCGAGGCTGACCCGGGAAGTCGGGGCACGCCTCACGGGCTTTGTCGCACAGGCTGATGACGTAGTCGAACCGTCGACCGGACAGGGTGTCCCAGTGCCGGGGGCTCTGGCCGGTGATGTCGATGTCGAACTCCTCGCGGAGCACCCGAACGGCGTTGACGTCCAGGTGCGGCTTGGGCCGGCTACCGGCACTCATCGGCTCGACCTGGCCGTCAGTGGAGTGGCGGAGCATGGCCTCGGCGATCGGTGAGCGGGCGCTGTTGCCCGTGCACAGGAACAGCACGCCGACGCCGGGCGAGCGTTTCAGATCAGCTGGGGACACACCTGGCGCGACGTGCTCCCGGGTCAGCGCCGGGTGCAGGGCCGCCCCGGTGTCGGCGAGTGCGTTCGCGCAGCGGTCCAGATCCAGGTGGTAGTAGCTGTCGCGGCCGTCGAAGCTGCTTCGGGCGGCCGTGACCAGCCCGCCGTCGCGCAGCAGCCGCAGGTGGTACGAGACCAGGTTCTGCGGCTCGCCCACCAGCGTCACCAACTCTCGGACCCGATAATCGCTGGCTGCGAGCTCGGTCAGCAGCCGCCAGCGCAGCGGATGGGCGGCCAGGCGTACAAACGCCGGGGCACCCTGACTCGACAGCGTCACGACTGTACGTTACATCAAACGGGTGTGATGCATCAAGCAACTCTGATGAGGTGACGTGGATGGAGGAGGTGGGATGGCCTCCGAAAGCCATCTCCTACCCGGATAGGGCAGCGAGTGAGTCCACGTAGATCAGCGCCAACGCCGGGTGAGAGATGGCACGAGCGATGCGAGGCAGTAGCGGGCCGGCGCCGCTGTGCCCGACGAGCACGACATGCGTTTCGGTCTTGAGGCACGCCAGCACGGTGGCCACCGCGTCTGCGACGCCCCGATGGTGGCAAGGCCTGCCAGTGACGGCAGGGGTCAGATCTGGAATCGTGACGTCGCCACCGGCCGGCGCCACATGCGCCGCGACTCCCCGCCAGGTGGGCGTCCGAGAAGTACGGGAGCAACTTTGGTCACCCACCGATCGCTCGATCTCATTGCTTATGCGACACGACTCACCTTGCATGTGCGGTGGCCACCCGCTGGTGGCATCCCGTTCTGCCGCAGATGGTGCGGTGAGTCCGAAGGTCGTACCCACGTCCTACGGTGGGCCAATGGACTGGAAGATTGAACTCATCCCGGTTCCGGTGATCGACGTCGACCGGGCCAAGGCGTTCTACCAGAAGGTGGGCTTCAACGCCGACCAGGATCACAGGGTGCACGAGGGCCTGCGGTTCGTCCAGCTGACACCACCTGGCTCAGCCTGCTCCATCGTGATCGGCGAGGGCATCACCGACAAGATTCCCGGCACACAGGAAATCCAGGTTGTGGTCGCCGACGCCGAGGCAGCGCGTCGGCAACTGCTAGACGCCGGCGTCGAGGCCAGCGAGGTCGAGGTGCAGCCATGGGGCAGCTTCGTCTACTTCGACGATCCTGACGGCAACAGGTGGTCGCTGCAGGCGATCGAGTCACGCCCCAACGGCTGATCGGCGGTCATAACAGTCCTGGTAGCGCATTGATTTGTAGCCGCTGAGCGGGCGTCGGGGGCCGCACCTGCGAGACTGATAAGTCAGCCGGCCGCTCGTCGTTCAGGTAGTCGATGAGCCTGCTGCTGCTCGATCCGGCGGCTGCCACGCCGTCGACTCTGTTGGATGTCGTCGTTGTGCTGCCCGCTGATAGGACTGACGGAGCAGCGGGGTGAATTGAGGGTAGCCAGGACGGTGTCGCCGGCGGTCAGGCAGCGTGGCGGGCGCGGCGGCGGGCTCGGATGAAGGCTGTATCGCGCACGCGGCCCCACCAGGACCACGGAACGCTGGTCATGTACCGGCCGATCGACGCGAAGACCTGCGCGGCGTCGGCGTCGCGGCCAGTGCGCGCCAGCCCGTACGCCAAGAAGTTCGCGTCTTGCCACGACCAGGTCGCCTTGTCGCCGTGCAGGTCTCGGTCGTAATGGCTCAGGCAGGCGTGCACCATGGCCCACTCAAATGCCAGCGCCCAGTCCGAAAGAGACCTGCGGCTGCATCCGGATCTGCCGCTCTGGGCGGGCACACGGGGCATTCCGGCGGTGAGATCCTGGGCGGCATGACAGACCTCGACGCCAAGGCGAATCTCCATCGGTACCTACGGGAGGCACGCGAGGCGCTGCTCGGGAAGCTCGACGGGCTATCGGAGTACGACGTACGGCGCCCGCTCGTGCCGACCGGTACGAACCTGCTCGGGCTGGTCAAGCACGTGGCCTCGGTGACCGCCGGGTATTTCGGCGAGGCGTTCGACCGACCCTTTCCCGAGCTCGTCGCGGGTCTGAACGAGGACGCCGAGCCGAACGTGGACATGTGGGCCACAGCCGACGAGTCCCGCGACGACGTCATCGGCCTGTGGCACCGAGTCTGGGCACACGCAGACGCGACGATCGAGGCGCTCCCGATCGACGCGCCCGGCTCGGTACGGTGGTGGGGCCAGACGCCGGTGACGCTGCACCTCATCCTCGTGCACGTACTCGCCGAGCTGAACCGGCACGCCGGGCACGCCGACATCGTGCGGGAACTGGTCGACGGCCAAGTCGGCTGGCGGCGGCCCGGCGACAACGTGGTCGAGGGCGACGAGGCATGGTGGGCCGCCTACCGCGAGAGGCTGGAATCCACCGCCCGCGAGTTCGCCTGAGGACGCGAGCCTCGCGCTGTCAGCGACCGCAATCACGTGAGCACCGCAGAGCCGGGCGTTGGACGAGCCGCCGCCGAGCCCTGGCCGTCGTCCTCGACTCGGCAGGCATTCCAGCAGACTATGCGGGCGGCGGATTCCGCGGCCAGGCGTCGACGAATCGCCTCAGGAGAACAGCGAGGCTGTGTGACTCCTCGGCGGTGAAGCCGGCGAGCGCCTCGGCGACGCTTTGTCGCCGACTCTCGTTCATTTCGGCGACAAGCTTCCGGCCTCGGGCGGTGAGCCGGATCAGGGCGTACCGCGAGTCGTCCGGAGCAGACTCCCGCTGGATGTACCCCTCATCGAGCAGCTCCGTTGTCAGCCGGCTAGCGCGCGGCCGGTCCACTCCGATCATGTCGGCGATCTGAGATATCGACAAACCCGCACGGGGACTGCTGAGCGCGTCAAGGTAGCGGAAGCGTGCGGCGTTCGTGCGCATCCGCCCCAGCCGGCAGCCCGACGAGTCGGGTTAGTCTGCAGTCATGGCGAACGCGGAGCTGGACGAGTTGATCGTCGCGGACGCCGACGCGCTGCGCGTGTGGATGTCGGCCAACCACACCACGTCGCCCGGCGTCTGGCTCGCCCTGACCAAGAAGGGCGGCACAGTCACGACCCTGACCTGGCAGCAGGCGGTCGACGAGGCCCTGTGTTTCGGCTGGATCGACGGGCAGGCCCGTAAACGGGACCAGGAAACCTCCTGGATCCGGTTCACCCCTCGCAGGCCCCGCAGCTCCTGGTCACAACGCAACGTCGCCCACGTGACCCGGCTGGAAGCGCAGGGACGAATGCTGCCCCCGGGCCACGCAGCGATAGAAGCCGCGAAAGCGGACGGACGATGGGCGGCCGCCTACGCCCCACCGTCGGAAGCCGAAGTGCCGGCCGACCTACTCGCCGCCATCGCCGCCGACCCCGCCGCCCACGCCATGTTCGACGTACTCACCAAAACCAACCGGTTCGCTCTCATCTACCGACTCAACGCCGTCAAACGGGCGCAGACCCGCGAGCGAAAGATCGGCGACTTCGTTGCCATGCTGGCCCGTCACGAGACGATCTACCCACAGAAGGCCAAGCCTCCGAACTCACCGTAACCACTATCGTTCTGGCATGGTGACCAAACCATCCGTTGCCGTCGCTGCGGCCTTCCTCGCGGACGGGCCTGCAGATGGCGCCGACCTCAGCCTGTTTGGACAGTTCGCCGGATCGTGGGCGCTGGACTGTACCGAGTACAACCCCGACGGGTCCTGGGCTGATCGTCGAGGCGAGTGGCACTTCGGGTATGCGTTGGGCGGGTGGGCAACCACCGATGTCTGGATCCTGCCCGGCGTCGAACATGGCGTCAGCGTGCGATTTCCCGATCCAGCAGCCGGTGCGGGTGTCTGGCGCTCGACGTGGGTGGGACCGGGCCGGCGTCGGACACACACCTTCCTGGCATCTCGCATCGGCGAGGAGATCGTGCTCGACGGCGACGATCTGCGCTGGACCTTCTCCCACATCGAAACCGACGAGTTCCGCTGGCGGAACGAGGCACAGCAGCCCGATGGCACGTGGCGGCTTCAACAGACGTTCCGAGTTTGGCGGCAGGCCTGACTTCTCGCTCGCCGTCGCGAAGAATGACGCCTCAGGCCTGCGTGTCTGGCCCGGTGGCCCGCAGTGCCCCGGCGAGTGGCCCGCCGCGGGCTTCGACGGCCGCGAGTACCTCCCGGCAGGTCCAGTCGAGGGTGCCGGCGAGGACGGACCAAATCGAGGGCCACCAGCGGCCCAAGGGTCTCGATCATCGCCCGTACGGCCTGCGGCTCTATTGGCGCACCCGGAAGCGCCCGGCCTTACGGGCGCAGGGAACGCCCTGGCTCAGACATCGGCCTCCGGCAGTTCCTCCGGCTCGGCGACCCACCCGGAGAAGACCGGCACTCCGTGCCACGGCCCTGTCGCGCCGTCGGCCCGCCTGTCGGTGGCGACCGCGACCACCGCGTACGGGTGGCCGAACCGCAGCTCGGCAGTGCGGGCGACGCCCTCCGGCGGCATGCTGGTCAGCTCGAACATGCCGGTGACCGCCGCCGCCTCGAAACCGTACCGGCCGAACCGGGCCATCGCCGCCTGCCGGGCCTCGAAGTCCTGCACCGGCAGGGCCAGCGCCGTCGCCAGTGCCGCCGACGCGGCCGGGAAGCCGAGTGCCGGCGCGCTCAGGTCGTGTTCGCTCCGGGCCGACCAGCAGGGGAGCACCGCCAGGTGCCGCTCCTCGCGGCCGTCGCGGGCCCGGGTCCGTACCCGTTCCTCACGCAGCGTCCACAGCGGAGCGTCGCCGAGTGGCAGCTCGAACAGCGAGCGACGGCCGGCCGGCTCGGCGCCGTCGGCGGCACCGGCGCTGAGCTGGTACGCGGCGGCCAGCACATCGGCCGGCGGCACGTGCGGCGCCGCGGCCACCGAGAGGACCACCAGCCCCGCGCCGTCGGCCACCTGAGCGGGCGCGGCGTGCACGATCACGTCACCGGCCCGCCCGGTCGAGAGAATGGCGCCCCGGTGACCGCGGCGCGGGCTGCGCAGCACCCGGCGCAGCCGGCCCGCCCAGGCACTGCCCGGGCCGAGCGCGCCGGCGTCGGCGACCTCGAACGGATCCGCCCAGGAGATCCGGGTGGCCAGCGCGCTGGCCAGGGCCAGCACCACGTCCGGCCCGACCCGCAGCGGGAACCTCTCGATCAGGCCGAGGGTGTGCTCACGCGCCCAGGCGTCCAACCCGGCCTGGTCGGGCAGCGGGCCGACCTCGGTCGTCGCGGGCAGTGCCGCCCGCCAGTCGGCCGACCCACCGCCGCCCTGACCCGGCCGGTGCCAGAGCGCGGTGGCGGACGCGACCAGCGGATGCGGCGCGTCCAGCAGCGCGCGGGCGACCTCGGCCGCGCTGGTCAGGTCGGTGCCCAGGGCTTCCGCCAGCCCGTCGGCCGCTGGACGGTTCGCCGGGCCGGGGTTGGTCGTGGTCGTGGCACAGAGCGCGAGCAGGAGCCAGGCGCCGAGCGGTGAGGCGACGTGGTGCTCGGTGCCGATCTCCGCGTGCAGGTTGTCGGCGTACCGGGACAGCGGGCCGTGCAGGTCGCTCGTCATGCCTCCACTCTGCCCCAACCGCCGCGCCGGGGCATGGGGCCGAGTCGGCCACCTGCTGCACCTCGGTCACGAGAACAGCTCGAACGGCTCGTCGATCTCCTCGCCGGCCAGGAAGGGCGTGATCAGGCGGGGGAGCTGTCCCGGGTAGAAGCGCGCGGAGCTGGCCACCACCTCGGGCAGCGGCCACCAGCGGAAGCCGAAGTAGTCCTCCAGCTCGTAATCGAGGCGCTCTGTCTCGTCCACGTCCGGACCCGGGCCATCCAGCCGTACCGTGACGACCACCTCGTCCTGGACGTGGCGCAACTGCCGGTGCCGGAAGCTCGCCCGCCGACGCCAGGCGGGCGCGCCCACCTGCTCGGCGGTGACCGCGATGCCGGTCTCCTCGCGCAGCTCCCGCACCGCTGTGTCGCGGTACGTCTCCCCGGGGTCCATGCCGCCGCCGGGCAGCTCCCACCAGGTGCCCAGCCGGGGGTGGTCCGGGTCGCGGGTGTGGAACAGCAACACCCGGTCGGTGTCGTCGAGGACCACCACCCGCACGGCACGCCGTTCGAGGATCGGCAGGTCGCGCGGCAGCTCAATCACCGGTTCCCCGCACTCCGGCGCCGGCGACCTCGGTGCGACCCAGGCGTACCGGGGTGCCACCGCGCAGGGAGTTGGGGATCTCGGCGATCGCGTCCACCCGCTCAACCAGAGCGCGGAGCACCTCCGGCGGGGCGTCGCCCTCGACCCGGACGTCGTACCGGACCTCGCCGGACACCGCCGGCTCGCCGGTGAAGTCGCCGCGCACCGTCACCTCGACCCGGTGCAGGTCGAGGCCGGCCGCCCGCGCCTCGCGGAACAGGTCGTTCGAGACGCAGCCGGCGACCGCGAGGTAGAGCAGTTGACCCCCGTTGAACCCGAGCCCGCCGCCGCCGGCGTCCGCCGGACGATCCACCACCAGGGTGTACGCCCCGGCGGACCCGAGCGCCGTCGCGGTCCCGGGGAGAGTGCTGGTACGCACCTCAATGGTCACTGGCAACACCTCCGCGTCGTCCCGCTGCCGGGCACCAGTCTGCCGCAGCGCCGCCCGCTCCGGCGGCCGGCGCGGGGACCGGTAGGCTGCCCGCCGTGGCTGGTCTGTTGAGGAACGTGGCGGCGCGCATCTCTCGGGTGGGCGCGGTGATCCCCTCACCGCGACGTCCCGGGCCGGCCCCGGCGCAGGTGGCTCGCCGTCGTCAGGTGAGCGCGTTGCAGCGGCGCGAGCTGACCTACGCCCCGGAGCGGGACGGCCAGGCCGACCCCGGGGAGATCGTCTGGACGTGGGTGCCGTACGAGGACGACCCCCGCCAGGGCAAGGACCGTCCGGTGCTGGTCGTCGGACGGCACAGCCGGACGCTGTTCGGGTTGATGTTGTCCAGCCAGAGCGAGCGGGACGGCCAGCGGCACTGGTTCGCCCTCGGGCCCGGTGACTGGGACCGGGACAACCGGCCGAGCTGGGTCCGGTTGGACCGGGTGCTCACCATGCGCGAGGACAGCATCCGCCGCGAGGGCGCCGTGCTGGACCGGCCCCGGTTCGACCGGGTCGGGCAGGCACTGCGCGCGGGCTACGGCTGGCGCTGACCGCACGCGAGTTTCCGTCGAAGGGTGTTGACGCAGCTACGCTGGGCTGTATATTCAACCTAGCGGTTTACAAGCCAAATGGTTGAGAGCGACACCTGATGACAGATCCCACCAGCGCCGTGTTCGCCGCCCTCGCCGATCCGACCCGTCGGGCCATCCTGGCCCGGCTGGCGACCGGCGAGGCGACGGTCAACGAGTTGGCCGAGCCGTTTCCGATCAGCGTTCAGGCGATCTCGAAGCACCTCAACGTGCTGGAGCGCGCCGGATTGATCGTGCGGACCCGCGAGGCGCAGTGGCGTCGCTGCCGGCTCGACCCGGCCCCGCTGCGCACGCTGGCCGAATGGGTCGAGCAGTACCGCCGGCTCTGGGACGACCGCTACGACACATTGGACGACTACCTGCGCGACCTGAAGGAGGCCAGCCGTGACCAAGCCCCGTGACCTCGCCATCGACATGCCGTCCGACCGGGAGATCACCCTCACCCGTTCCTTCGACGCCCCGCGCGAGCTGGTCTACGCCGCGCACACCCAGGCCGAGCACCTGAAGCACTGGTGGGGGCGGGGCAACCCGCTGGACGTCGAGATCGACTTCCGGGAGGGCGGCAGCTACCGCTTCGTCGAACACGCCACGGACGGCAACGCCTACGGCTTCCGCGGTGAGTTCCGGGAGATCGTCGTGCCGGAACGGATCGTGCAGACCTTCGAGTACGAGGGCATGCCCGGTCAGGTGGCGGTGGAGACGCTGGTCTTCACCGAGACCGACGGACGCACCACCGTCACCGGCACCACCCGGTTCGACACCACCGAGCAGCGCGACGGCATGGCCGAGTCCGGCATGGCTCAGGGCGCCGCTGAGTCGTACGCCGCACTGGACCGGTACCTCGCCACCCTGCGCTGACCCGGGCCGGTTTTCGGGTGGGCCGGGCCGCCCGGCAGGTGGCATGGTGTGCCGGTGATCGAGGACGCGACGCGGCGGGTGGCCCGGTGGGTCCGTACGGACTTCGGCCTCGACCTGACCCGCATTGACGAGGTGACCCACGGCGCCGACCAGCGCGCCCGGCTGTGGCTGGCGCACGCCGCCGACGGCACCCGGTACGCGGTCAAGCTGAGCGGCGGCGGCACTCCGGCCGGCCTGGTCGTGACGGCGCACCTGGCCGGCCAGAAAGTGCCGGGCATCCCCGAGCCGCTGCGCACCCGCGACGAGCGTCTGTACGGCGACCACGGCGGCCACCGCCTCTCGGTGGTGCCGTGGGTCTCCGACCAACGGGCGCTCGACGGTCCGATGACCGACGCGCACTGGCGCGGGTACGGCGAACTGCTGGCCGCGGTGCACGCGGTGCCGGTGACCGACGAGCTGATGCGGCTGCTGCCGCCCGGCGGCGCGGCGTACCCGGGGATCGTGGCCGCGACCCGCGCGACGGTCGAGCGGTTGCGCGAACCTGGCCCGGCCTGCCCGGCCGATCCGCCGGTCGCTGAGTTGGCGGCCGTCTGGGCGGCGGTGGCCGACCGGGTGTCCAGACTGGTCGGTGTGGTCGAGCGCCTCGCCGCCGGCCGGCCCGACCGGCCGGTGGTGGTCTGCCACGGCGACCCGCACCTCGGCAACCTGCTGCTCGGGCCGGATGGCCAGGTCTGGCTAATCGACTGGGACGACGCGGTGCTCGCCCCGCCCGAGTGCGACCTGATGTTCGTCACCGACGGGGTGCTCGCCTTCGCGCCGGTCACCGCCGACCAACGCGCGGCCGTCCTCGCCGGCTACGGAAGGGGTGACATCGACCCGGTCGGCCTGGCCTGGTTCCTCGCGGTCCGTGCGCTCGACGACCTCACCGACTGGACCCGCCAGGCGTTGGATCCGGATGCGGACGCGGCCGACCGCGCGATGGCGGCCCGGATCGTGCGCGGACTGGTGTCGCCGGTCGGTCTGGTCACCCTCGCCGACGCGGCGCTGCGTGACCTCGGCCGGCCGAGTTGAGCGCGGCACCCGCCCGGACGGACGTGGCCGCGGACGCCGGAGCGGTCAGCACTCGGCGAGGCGGACGCTGTCCACGAGCTGGCGGGGCGACCGGTTGCCGCCCAGGCTCTTCGCCTGGTACATGGCCGCGTCGGCGCGGCTGAGCGCGTCGGTGAGCTGGGCCGGGCCGGTCACCGGGGCGAGCCCGACGGAGGCGGTCACCTGAACGCTGACCCCGCTCAGGCGGATCGGGGCGGCGACGGTCTCGGCGAGCCGCCGGGTGGCGTGCTCGATCCAGCGCCGGTCGATGGTCGGGCTGGCCAGCAGCCCGGCGAACTCGTCCCCGCCGAGGCGGGCGACGAGGTTGTCCCCGGCGAAACCGGCCAGCCGCTCGGCCACGCTGATCAGCACCTGGTCGCCGGCCGCGTGCCCGTACCGGTCGTTGATCTGCTTGAAGTCGTCCAGGTCGAGCACGATGGCGATCAACGGCTGCCCGGCCGCGTCGGTGAGCAGGGCGGCCGCGAGGCGGTAGAAGGCACGCCGGTTGGGTAGCCCGGTGAGCGGGTCGTGGCTGGCGGCGTGCCGCTCGGCGGCGAGTTCGGCCTGGAGGTGCCCGATCTCGGCCTCGGCGCGCAGCGCCCGCCGCCGTAGTTGCCACGAGGAGAGCAGTGCGCCAGCAGCGCAGATGCCGGAGGCGACACTCATCGGATCCGGCACGAACCCTCCCATCGCCGCGATCGCCTCCAGCCGTCGGCCGGCACGACGCGCGCCGCGTCGGGCCCGGTTTTCCCTCATCGATGCCCATGCAGATAACTCAACGTGCGCGAATACGCACCGATCTTGTGCGTTATCATGCTCGCCGTCCGGTGCAGATGCAATAGCAGATGCACGTGCAGCACCGTCCGATGTCGATACCGCACCCCTCGCCGTCACCGCTCCTCCCACGGCCACCGGCGGGCTCGTGAGCAGAAAGACGCCCTCATGCAGCAGCCACCGAACGGCGTTCCGATCCATCAGTTGCCACCGCTGAGCTGGAAGAAAAGTCGCCGCAGCAACCCCAGCGGCAACTGCGTGGAGCTCGCTGAGCTGCCCGGCGGAGCCGGCATCGCGCTCCGCAACTCCCGACATCCGGAGGGGCCGGCGCTGATCTACACGGTGGATGAGATCGCCGCCTTCGTGCTCGGCGCGCGTGACGGCGACTTCGACCATCTGATCAACTGAGCGACCCTCGGTGGACAATCCCGGGGACGGGACTGATCTACCGGTCCGGAGGAGTTCACCTCACTGTCGGTCCATGGCATGCTTACACGTCGGCCGGGCCGGGGCGCCCGACCACGCTGGTCGGTGTCCGGAGGTCCGCACGTGACGAAGGTTCCCGCCGAGGGCGGCCCGACAACCGGGCCGACCGTGCTGCGCATGCTGCTCGGTGCCCAACTGCGCCGGCTGCGGGAGTCCAGCGGCGTGACGCGGGAAGGCGCCGGCTGGGAGATCCGGGCCTCCGAATCCAAGATCAGTCGGATGGAGCTGGGCCGGGTCGGCTTCAAGGAACGCGACGTGGCGGACCTGCTCACGCTCTACGGCGTCAGTGACGAGCAGGAGCGCGACGCGCTGCTCAAGCTCGCTCGGGACGCCAACAGCCCCGGTTGGTGGCACCGCTACGGCGACGTCCTGCCCACCTGGTTCCAGTCCTACCTGGGCCTGGAGGCGGCGGCGGCGCTGATCCGCACCTACGAGGTGCAGTTCGTGCCCGGCCTGCTGCAGACCCGTGAGTACGCCCGAGCCGTCGTGCTGCTCGGGCACAGCGCGGCCGGTCCGGCCGAGCTGGACCGGCGGGTCGCCCTGCGGATGCAGCGCCAGCAGTTGCTCCACAGGGAGCGCCCGCCGCAGCTCTGGGCGGTGGTGGACGAGGCGGCGCTGCGCCGACCGATCGGCGGTGCCGACGTGATGCGCGGTCAGCTCACCGCGCTCATCGAGGCGACCAAGTCGCCGAATGTCCGCCTCCAGGTCATCCCGTTCGCCGCCGGTGGTCACGCGGCCGCCGGCGGTGCGTTCACCATCCTCCGCTTCGGCGACCAGGAGCTGCCCGACATCGTCTACATCGAACAGCTCACCAGCGCCATCTACCTGGACAAGCGCGACGACCTGGATTATTACGCGGTGGCCATGGAGCGGCTCTGCGTCGAGGCCGAGCCGCCGGAGCGCACCCCGGAGATCCTCGGCCGCCTGCTGGAGGACCTCTACCCAGCCTGACCGCCGGTCGGGGCAGCGCCTGAGGGCGTTCCGGCCCCGGTCGGTGCGCTTCTTCTGGTTCCTCCCCGCCACCGGACGGGTCCGATCCGACACTTGGTATTGACCGCCGCCGACTCGTCCGGCTAGTCTCTGTATCGATACAGACTGGATCGATACAGAGGGGTGCCGGTGAAGCCAACCCTGCAAGCCGTGGCGGACGCCGTCGGCGTCTCCCGCAGCACGGTGTCCAACGCCTACAGCCGCCCCGACCAGCTCTCCGCGGCGCTGCGCGAGCGGATCCTGAACGCCGCACGGCAGCTCGGCTACCCGGGCCCCAACCCCACCGCCCGCTCCCTGCGCCGCGGGTTCGTCGGCTCGATCGGGGTGCTGTTCACCTCGCAACTGTCGTACGCCTTCACCGACCCGTTCGCCGTCCGCTTTCTCGCCGGGGTGGGCGAGGCCGCCGAGCGACACGGCACCAGCATGCTGCTGGTGCCACTGGCCCGGGCGGAGCTCGACGCCCGTCGCGCGGTGGAGAACGCCGCGGTCGACGGCTTCTGCGTCTACTGCGTCGCCGACGAGGAGTGGGCCCTGGATGTGATCCGGGCCCGCGGGTTGCCGTTCGTCAGCACGGCCGCTCGCGACGACGCCAGCCCCGACGAGCGGTTCGTCGGCATCGACGAGCGGGCCGCGGCCCGCAGCGTTGCCGCGCACGTGGCCGGCCTCGGCCACCGTCGGGTGGCCCTGCTCGCCGACGGCGTGCTGTCCGACGCGCCGGCAGGCCCGCTCACCCTGTCCGGGGTGAACGAGGTCGCGCACCCGACCACCCGCGGTCGGCTCGCCGGGTTCGCCGACGCGTTCGCCGAGGTCGGCGTCGACTGGGCCGAGCTGATCCTGATCAACGCCCCGGGCAACAGCCGCCAGGCCGGGGCCGAGGCCGTCGCCGGGCTGTTCGACCGGCCGACACCGCCGACCGCCGTGCTGGCCGGCTCCGACGTGCTCGCCCTCGGCGTGCTGGACGCCCTGGCCCAGCGGCCGGCCGGCGAGCGCTCGCCGGTGTCGGTGACCGGCTTCGATGACATCCCCGAGGCCGCCGCTGCCGGCCTCACCACCGTCCGGCAGCCGGCCGAGGAGAAGGGCCGGATCGCCGCCGAACTACTGCTCGACCCGCCCGCGGACACCGCGGCCGGCCACGTGCTGCTGCCCACCGCACTCGTCGTCCGGGCCTCAACCGGACCTGTCCCGAGGAGTTGACCATGGAACACTCGACCGGCTACATCACCGCCCTCGACGCGATGAACCGACACGTCAACTCGGCCCGCCCGGATGCTCCGGTCCAGGTCGAGCGAGTCCGGCCGCCGTTGCTCGCGCCGTCCCGGCGGGCCACCGCCGTCGTCCTGCGCCGGCTCGCCGACCGGATCCAGCCGCGACCGCTGCCCACCGCAACCCCCTGCTCCTAGCCGACCCGCCGGCCCGGGCCGGTCCGCCGTCACCCGCGCACCGGCCCATTTCGGTACGTAGGTGAGGAGTGGGCCGGTACCGGGCGCGGCGGGTGGTCGAGGGGGACGCGGCCAGGCAGACTGGTGAGGCCATGTCGCCGTTCACGCCCACTCTCCGTCTCCACGACCGCTACGTACTGCACGAGCGGATCGGCCTCGGTGGCATGTCCGAGGTCTGGCGGGCCGACGACGAGGTCCTCGGCAGGCCGGTCGCCGTCAAGGTGCTCGCCGGGCAGCTCGCAGCCGACCCGCAACTGCGGGCCACCATCCAGCGCGAGGCCCGCGCGGCCGCCCGGCTCACCCACCCGCACGTGACCCAGGTGTACGACTACGCCGAGGCGACCCTGGCCGGCGGCGCCGTGGTGCCGTATCTGGTGATGGAGCTGGTCGAGGGGCACAACCTGGCCGACCGGCTGCGGACCGGGCCACTGCCCTGGCCGGAGGCAGTGCGGGTGGCCGGGCAGATCGCCGCCGCGCTGGCCGCTGCGCACCGGATCGGCGTGGTGCACCGCGACGTCAAGCCGGGCAACGTCATGCTCACCGACACCGGCGCCAAGGTGCTCGACTTCGGCATCGCCGCGCTCGGTGGCCCGCAGCACACGCTCGGCGGCCAGGCGGGCGAGCCGCTGATGGGCACACCGGCCTACTTCGCCCCGGAGCGGCTGACCGCCGGCCCACCCGACCCGGCCAGCGACGTGTACGCCCTCGGCGCGCTGCTCTACCGCACCCTCACCGGTCAGGCGCCGCTGCCCGTCCAGAGCTGGGAGGACGCGCTGGAGGTGCACCGGCGGGGCACCCCGGTGCCGCCGTTGCGGGTGCCCGGCCTGCCGGCCGACATCGCCGAGCTGACCGTCGCCTGCCTGGCTGCCGACCCGGCCCGCCGACCCACCGCCGCGCAACTGGCCACCCGGTTCGGCGCCGGCCAGCCGGTCGAGCCGCCCACCGAGCTGCTGCGCATCCTGCCGGCTGCCCACTCGGCCCACCCGCCCACCCTGATCGATCGCTCGGGGGCCCGCCCCCAACCCGCGCCGACCGGTGCCGCGCCGCGCCAGCGCGGGTCACGGCGGCCCCTCGCCGTGCTGACCGCGGCTGGCCTCGCCGCGCTGATCGGCGTCGGCGCGCTGCTTGCCCAGGGCCTCGGCTCGCCCGACTCGCCCGGCTCGGCGCAGGGCGTCAACCCACCGGCGAGCACCGCACCGACGACCGCACCCGGCGACTCGACGCCGACGCCGACGACACCGTCCTCGCCGTCGCCGTCCGCCACCAGCGCGGTGCCCTCGACCGTCGGCCAGCAGATGCCGATCAGCATGCGGGAGGTCAGCGCCGAGTTCGCGGCGGTGCTCGCCCAGGCGCAGGCCCGTGGTGACATCGACCGGAAGTCCGCCGAGGACCTGCGCGACGACCTGGCCGACCTGAACCGGCGGTCCAAGGACCGCGCCAGGCACGTCGCCGACCTACGGGAACGGATCGCCGAGCTGGTGGACCGGGAACGGCTGCCGGCGCGGACGGGAGCCCAACTCGACGCCCTGCTCACCCAAGCCTGGGTTCTCTCCGCCGGCCGCTC
This sequence comes from Micromonospora sp. NPDC005087, assembly GCF_042872965.1. Classification (NCBI taxonomy): domain Bacteria; kingdom Bacillati; phylum Actinomycetota; class Actinomycetes; order Micromonosporales; family Micromonosporaceae; genus Micromonospora; species Micromonospora sp. NPDC005087. The sequence continues at coordinate 313,466 of NZ_JBIALB010000009.1, forward strand.
CGACGACTGACGCATCTATCAGCGCCGCTGGCATGATGGTCTGATGCGGACGCGGCTCATCTTCGTACGTCATGGCGAGTCGGTCCACCAGGTCATGGGGATCGTGGGCGGCCCGCACGGTTGCCGGGGTCTGACCGAGCTCGGCCGGGACCAGGCACGCACACTGGCCAGGCGGCTCGCCAGCGACTGCGCCGCCGACCGACCGGCGGCGGTGTACTCGTCGGTGCTGCGCCGTGCCGTCGAGACCGCGCAGCCGATCGCCGACGCGTTCGGCGTCCGCCCGACCGCGGACTGCGGGCTGTGCACCTGGCACACGCCGCCGTACGCCGACGGGATGCCGACGATCCGCTTCCACGCCGACCACGCGGCGGAGGGTGGGGGCCTGTTCCGGCCCTTCCAGACGGGCAACGAGAGCTGGGCCGAGATGGTGGCCCGAGTCAGCCGCGCGATCATGGAAATCGCACACCGGCACCGGGGCACGACGGTGATCCTGGTCGGGCACACCGAGACCGTCGAAAGCGCGTTCCACGCGCTCGCCGCCCAGCCGCTCCATCGGGCGTTCGACCTGGACGTTGCCCCGGCCTCGATCACCGAATGGACCACCGGGGACGACGCCGCCCGCTGGCCGCCGGCCCGCTGGACGCTCCGTCGCTTCGGCGACACCGGCTGACGCGCCGGCGGCTTAGAACCGGCTGCGACCCGCACACAGAGCGCCCCGATCCGGTGCCGGCGGCCGTAGTCTCACCGGCATGACAACGCAGACACACACCCTCGCCGTACCCGGCGTCGACCTGGTCTACGACGTCCGCGGCCCGCTACCCCCGTCCGGCGGGCGCCCCGCGCTGCTCATGATCGGCCAGCCGATGACGGCGGAGGGCTTCAACGCGCTCGCCGCACACTTCACCGACCGGACGGTCGTCACCTACGACCCGCGCGGCCTGGGCCGCAGCACCCGCAAGGACGGCCGGTCCGACCACACGCCGCAGCAGCAGGCAGCCGACCTGCACCTGCTGATCGATGCGCTCGACGCCGGCCCGGTCGACGTGCTCGCCAGCAGCGGCGGTGCGGTGACCGCACTCGAACTGGTCGCGACCCACCCCGGCGACGTCGTCACGCTGGTGGCGCACGAGCCGCCGATCAACGCGGTGCTCCCCGACGCCACGGCCGCCGAGCGCGCCCGGGCGGCCTTCTACGACGCGTACCACGCGAAGGGCACCGGCGCGGGCATGGCCGCGTTCATCGCGATGACGTCCTGGCAGGGTGAGTTCACGGACGCCTACTTCGCCCAGCCCGCCCCTGACCCGGCGATGTTCGGCATGTCGACCGACGACGACGGCACCCGCGACGACCCGCTGCTGTCGAAGAACTCGTGGGCGGTCACCGACTACCGCCCCGACGCGGACCTGCTCACCGCCGCACCGACCCGGATCGTGATCGCCGTCGGTGAGGAGTCGGCGGGGACGTACACCGCCCGTACGGCCCTGGGCACCGCGGCCCTGCTCGGCCAGGAGGCCGTGGTGTTCCCGAGCCACCACGGTGGCTTCCTCGGTGGCGAGTTCGGTTACGCGGGCAAGCCCGAGGAGTTCGCGGCGAGGCTACGCGAGGTGCTGGACGCCAGCTGACCGTCGGGACAGGACTCAGCCGAAGGAGATGAGGGCGCCGCGCTCGTCGAAGCGGGCCGTGCCCGCCCAGGCGATCTCCCAGCGGTTGCCCTCGGGGTCGGCGATGTAGGCCGAGCGCCCACCCCAGGACCGGTCGGTCGGCGCAGCCACCACCGTCGCGCCGGCCGCGACGGCCGCGGCGAAGGCAGTGTCGACGTCCGCGCGGCTGTCGACGTTGCAGGCCAGGGTGACGCCGGACCAGCCGCCGGCCGGATCGGCCAGGCCGGGCGCCGCCTCGGCCGCCAGGTCCGGCAGCGGATAGAGCGCGAACAGGACGCCACCCAGGAGGAAGGCGGACCAGCTGTCGTCACTGGACGGCAGCTCGGGCCAGCCCAACGATCGGTAGAACAAGCGCAGCACGCGGATGTCGCGCGCGGCCAGGGTCACGACGGACAGTCGAGCGGGGAGTGGGCCCATGCGGCCGATTCTGCCCGAGCCGTACGACATGCCCCTGACCAAAGCGATCCGTCCCGCTGTTCGTCGGGCAGCGGTCAGGTCAGCTCGGCGCCCGGGGCCGGGACGGCCTTCTCCGCTCCACGGCTCACCTCTTCCCAGGCGGCCCAGGTTTCCATGCGTCGCTGGGAGATGTCGAAGGCGAGGTCGTACACCATGCTGCCCAGCAGTAGCCGTAGCGGCGGGTCGTCGCTGGCGACCAGCGTCATCAGCGCCTCGGCGGCCAGCCGTGGTTCGCTGTCGATCGACCCGTCCGCCCACTGCTTCTCCAGCTCGGCGCGCAGCGAGTCGTAGGCGGGGTTCGGGGTGGTCGCCGTGCTGCTGGTGTAGAGGTCCGTCCAGTAGCCGCCCGGCTGGACGATGGTGACCTTGACGCCGAACCCGGCGGCCTCGGCGGCGAGGGCCTCGCTCATGCCCTCCAGCGCGAACTTGCTCGCGCTGTAGAGGCCGGTACTGGGGAAACCGCCGAGCGCACCGATGCTGGAGATCTGCACGATGTGTCCGCGGCCCTGGGCCCCCATCGTCCGCAGGGCGGCCTGGCTCACCCAGAGCGCGCCGAAGAAGTTGAGGTCCAGTTGAGCCCGCGCCTCGGCTTCGGTGAACTCCTCGACCATGCCGGCGAAGAGCGCCCCGGCGTTGTTCACGACGATGTCGAGCCGGCCGAAGTGCTGGACCGCCTGGCCGACAACGTCGAAGACCGCCGAGCGGTCCGTGACATCCAGACGAAGCGTCAGCAGGCGGTCGGGGTGGCGGGCGGCGAGGTCGTCGAGCGGCGAGACATCGCGGGCGGCGCCGACAACCCGGTCACCGGCGGCGAGCGCGGCCGCGGTGAAGGCGCGGCCGAGGCCACGGCTCGCCCCCGTGATGAACCAGACCCGGGATGCGGCAGTGCCTGAGGTTTCCATGAGGTTCCTTCCGCCATACGAGACGAACCGTCCCGTCTCGTTGCTGCCTGACCCTACCTGCTTGGGCCCCCCTGTCAAGACGGACCGTCTCGTCTCTTCTTTGCTAGATTGGCCACGTGCCCAAGCAGGTTGCCCCCGACTCGAGCCGCCGCAGCCAGACCGCGCGGCGAGCCATCCTCGCCGCCGCCTTCGACCTCGTTGGCGAGGTGGGATACGCCAAGCTCAGCATCGAGGGCATCGCCGCCGCCGCCGGCGTCGGGAAACAGACGATCTACCGCTGGTGGCCATCGAAGGGCGCGCTGCTGTTCGACGCCTTCCTCGCCCTCACCACCGAAGGGGAGGACGGCCAGACCGGCGCCCTGCCGGACACTGGCGACCTGGCAGCCGACCTGAAGCTGGTCCTGCGGGCCACCGTCGTCGAGCTGAATGATCCGCGCTACGACCAGCCCATGCGCGCGCTGCACACCGAGATCGTCCACGATCCCGCCCTGGCCGCCGACTACGCGAAGCGGTTGGACGAGCCGATGCGGGAGCTGAAGAAGGACCGTCTGCGGGCCGCACAACGCGCGGGGCAGTTGGCCGGGGACATCGACCTCGACGTGGCCGTTGACATGCTGTTCGGCCCGGTCCTCAATCGGTGGCTCCAGCGCTCCGGTCCGCTGAATCCCGAGTACGCCGACCAGGTGGTCGACACGGCACTGCGTGGTCTCCGACCGCGCGAGCCGTAGCGATGGTGGTGGAGACCAGCTCTCCCGGCTCCGTACCCGCCTGGGCGTACACCTCGCCCTCCGGCGTCCAGACGGCGGAACCGCCGGCCGCCTCGGTGTAGCCGCCGCCGGTCGAGCCGGCGAAGCTCGCCACCGCCACCCAGACCCGGTGCGCGATGGCGATGCGGTGGGCACGCCGGCCGGGCACGGCGGCGTCGCTCGCCGACTCCAGCACGGCCGCCGCGTAGACGTCGATCCCGAGCGCCGCGGTCCGGGCCGCGTGCGCGACGACGCCGGTGTCCTTGCAGATCGCCAGGCCCAACCGCCACCCGTCCACATCGAGCACGGCCGGCGCGTCGCCCGGCAGGAACCGGCGGGCCTCCGCGTCGCCCAGCCACACCTTCCGGTACGCCACGGTCGCGCCGGCGCCGGTCACGGCCAGCATCGCGATGTGGTCACCGGCGACCGGCGCGCCGGCCAGGGCCACCGCGCCCGTCTCGGCGCACGCCTCGACCAGTGGCCCCAACCGGGGGTCGTCGACCGGCACGACCGGGGCGTCCAACTCGTACCCCGTTAGCGACAGCTCCGGAAAGAGCACGACCCGGGCGCGCGCCGCGCGGACCGCGGCGGCGTGCGCCCGCGCGTTCGCCGCGACGTCCTGGGGTACGCACGGCGGCTGCGCCACCGCGAGCCGCAGCGGGGTGCGGTTTTCCGCGGTCTCGCCGCTGTGGTCGACCCGCGCGGCCGGGCGGTCCACCTCATGGTCGACTCTCAGGATCACTTCGTAGCGTGGGGGCATGATTCGAACGTCCCACGCCTTGCTCGTCACCGGAACCCCCACCGCCGCGGCCGAACCGCCTCAGGATGGAATGGTCGGCTACGTCAGTGACCTGGTGGAACGACTCGGTGGGCCGGGCGCCGGCCTGGCGGTGGCACTGGAGAACCTGTTCCCGCCGATCCCCAGCGAGGTGATCCTGCCGCTGGCCGGGTTCGTCGCCGCGCAGGGCCGGATCAGCCTGATCGGTGCGATCTTCTGGACCACGCTGGGTTCGGTGCTGGGCGCGCTGGCGCTCTACCTGATCGGCGCGTCGCTCGGCCGGGACCGGATGCGTGCCATCGTGGCCCGGCTGCCGCTGGTGAAGCTCAGCGACGTGGACCGGACCGAGGCGTGGTTCCTTCGGCACGGCGTGAAGGCGGTCTTCTTCGGCCGGATGATTCCGATCTTCCGAAGCCTGATCTCCATCCCGGCGGGGGTGGAGCGGATGCCGGTCAGCACCTTCCTGCTCTACACCACGCTGGGCAGCCTGATCTGGAACACCACGTTCGTGCTCGCCGGTTACCTGCTCGGCGACAACTGGCACCTCGTCGAGGGGTACGTCGGGGTGCTCCAGAACGTGGTGATCGTGGCCTGCGTGGCGGCCGTCGCCTGGTTCGTCGGGTCCCGCGTGTTGCGGGCCCGCCGCGCCGCGCGCAACCCCGAGCCGGCCGGCCTCGATGGCGTCGATGGCCTCGACCAGCGCGGCGTCCCCGATCCGGCCGGTCGCGGCACCCTCTACCGTGGCGGCTCATGGGCCTCGGACGAGCGCTAGGCCGGCGGGCTCGGGGCGGAGGGACGTCAGATGGTGGTGGGGGAGCGTCGGACCGGCCGGCGGTGGGACGGACTCCGGCTACCGGTCGGCGTCGCCGCCGGGACCGCGACCGCCGCCGTCGAGCTGGTCTTCCTGGCCGTCGCGGCGGTCGCGCTCGCCGGGTCCGCGCTCGCGCCGCCGACCGCCCGGCGGGTCGCTGACCTGACGAGACGGTACGCCGTACAGCTCGTGCGCGTGGAACGCCGCCGGTTGACCCGGCTGCTCGCCGCGGCTGAGCTGCCCGCGCCGAACGCCGCGTCGACCCGGCGGCAGGTCGGCTACCTGGCGGCCCGGCTGCTGCCCGGCGCGCTCGGCCTGTTGGCGTACGCCCTGCTGGGCGTCGGCGTGGTGCTGGCCGGGATCGTGCTGCGCGCGGCGGTACGCGGCGAGCTGACCCTCCTCGACGCGCTGGCCCAGGTCGCCGTCGGGGCGGTGCTGCTGTTGCTCAACGTCCAGGCCCTCGTCAGCGTCGCCGCGCTCGACGTCCGGCTGGCCCGGCGGCTGCTCGGCCCGGGGAGTCGGGCGGAGCTGACGGAGCGGGTCCGCGAGCTGACCACCAGCCGGGCCGGGGTCATCGCCGCGGTCGACGCCGAACGGCAGCGCATCGAACGCGACCTGCACGACGGCCTCCAGCAGCGGCTGGTCGCCCTCGGCATGCTGCTCGGCCGGGCCCGGCGCGCCCGTGACGCCGACCGCACAACCGCCCTGCTCGCCCAGGCACACGAGGATGTGCAGCGGGCCGTGGAGGAGCTGCGCGAGGTGGCGTGGCGGGTCTATCCGTCCGCGCTGGACAGCAGCGACCTCGGTGAGGTGCTCGCCATGGTCGCCCACCGCTCCGAGGTGCCGGTGCGGATCCGCTGCGAGCTGCCGGTCCGCCCCGAGCGGCAGATCGAGACGGTGCTGTACTTCGTAGCCTGCGAAGCACTCACCAACGCCGCCAAACACGCCGCCGCTACCCTGCTCACCGTAGAAATCGGGGTACGGGAGGGGTGGGTCCGCATGCGCGTGCACGACGACGGCGTCGGTGGCGCGGACCCCACCGGGCGAGGCCTGTCGGGGCTGGCCCGACGGGTCGCCGCACTGGACGGCCACCTCCGGGTGACCAGCCCGGCCGGCGGCCCGACCACCGTGTTGGCGGAGCTGCCGTGCGGCTAGTCCTCGCCGAAGACTCGACGCTGCTCCGGGAGGGCCTGGCACGGTTGCTCGCCGAGGAGGACCACGAGGTGCTCGCGGCGGTCGGCACCGCCGACGAACTGGTGGAGGCGGTCGGGCGTTCCCGTCCCGACGTGGTCGTCACCGACGTCCGGATGCCGCCCACGCACACCGACGACGGGCTGCGCGCCGCCCTGGAGATCCGCCGGCGCTGGCCCACCACGGGGGTCCTGGTGCTCTCCCAGTACGTGGAGCGACGGTACGCCGGCCGGCTGCTCGCGGACCGTCCCGAAGGGGTCGGCTACCTACTCAAGGACCGGGTGGCCCAGGTCGACGACTTCCTCGACGCACTGGACCGGGTGGCCGCCGGCGGCACCGCGCTCGATCCGGAAGTGGTCCGTCAGGTGGTCGCCGGCTCCGACCGGCCGGACCCGTTCGGTCGGCTGACCCCGCGCGAACGGGACGTGCTGCACGAGATCTCCCAGGGGCACACGAACGCCGCCATCGCCCAGCGGCTGCACGTGTCGCAGAGTGCGGTGGAGAAGCACGTCAACGCCATCTTCGACAAGCTCGACCTCGCGCACGTCACCGGCTACAGCCGCCGGATCCTCGCCGTGCTGCGCTACCTGGGCACCTGACGCGCCAAGCGCTTTGATCCTGCGCTCGCGAGAGTCGCTGGTCGCTGGTCGCCGGTCCGTTTCGGTCCCTGCGGTGGGCGCGGTCCGGCCATCTCCTTCGGCGGTCGGTGTTGTGAGCGGTATACCTGTGAGGCATAAATATGCCTCACAGGTATATCGCTCGTTGACCACCTCGCCCCGGGTTCGCTTCATCCCCGTTCGCGGTGGTCGGCGATGTCGGCGATGTCGGGGATTTCGAGGACGTCGGCGATTTCGGGGATGTCGCGGTGTCCCGGGCGGCCGGATGGCCCGATATCGGTGATACCGAGTCGATCAACCCCAGCCG